>JAIQZQ010000076.1 GCA_021777105.1 Candidatus Anammoxibacter sp. | reverse complement strand
TGGTTCTTTTTTTTGCATAATACTTTCCTCACTTATTGGGTGATAAATGTTATTTTGTTGGCAATACATTATAACATCATATTTTCGCCCTTTAAGTGAGATATTTTATTTCTTTTACCAATAGAATCGCCTGATTTAGGTTATATATAATTTTAGCATAATTTGCCTGTCCTATTTAGTTCCATACCGCCTAATCTCCGCAAAATCAAAACCAAAAGATGGAAGTGTTTTTAAAAATACATGACGGCAAATTTCCAGCTAGCGACATAACATTAGGGCATACGGGAAATCCTGTTTTTTATTATTGACGATTGTAGAATCACAAGTAATAATATCTCTTTCTACCTGTTGGTTCGTTCATTAAAGCGCTGGAGAATTAAATATGTATACACAAGGTTGGGCTCGGGATTGGCAAGTTTGTAGCGAAGATTTGTGGCTTTCAGAAAAAATTATACCTGTTTTTGAATCATATTTATCAGGATTAGCGGATAGCGGCGCATCAAAGAGCGCGTTTAATCGTCATAAAAATGCATGCCGTGCCTTAGGTGGCCACATTATTGGCGAAGTATTTGGTTACGAAACCGATACATTTTCTGAGAAACAGACCGGCATTGAGATATTGTTACACTATATCTCCGAATCAGACGGCCCGCTGGTATACCAAGACAATGAATCATGGCAGAAAGAAATTGATATCATGTGCAGGAAATTGTTTAAATACATTCAAAATTCGGCAATCTAACAATTCCGCGCATCTCAGCACGATACTCAGCAGCAAGGTCGTTCATGCGTTGAGGATATATACTTAAACAAATCAGATTTACGAAAAATAAACATTTAAAACTTGTTAAACTTTTAAATAAAGATTTGGAGGCAAATTATGGCTGATTATATTTTTGGATATGGTTCTTTGATGTCAAGAGAATCTCGGACGGCAACAGATAAAGGGGCGTTAGGCGCATGGCCGGCTACGGTAAAAGGATATTTGCGAGGCTGGTTTCACAAGTTTTCTAATTCCAACAGTATCTCCCCTACTTTTTTGGGAGTTGTCGCTATGGATGAACAATCCGCCAACGGCATCATCTATAAGACCGACGATATCAAGGCGACTGATCAACGGGAAAATGGATACACAAGAGAGGAAGTTGACAAGACAAAGATTCAATGGCGCGGCCCTTCTCTAAAATTGACCGATCTGGACAAAGTATGGATCTATGTGTCGGATAAAGATTATCGCGATAACGCAGGCCCGGAAGAGGGAAATCCAATTGCGCAATCATATGTCGATATTTGCATTACAGGCTGTTTTGAAGCCGATGAAATAGCAAACACTTTACAAACGAGTCCCGGTTTTGACAGCCCATTTGCAAATGAGTTTATAAAACTAACAAGCCACTGGGGTTATTGGGTAAATGACAGGACGACGCCCAGGAGACCATGGGTTCATCAACCAAATGCAGGCAGGATTGATAGTATCCTGAAAGCAAATATACCTGAAGTTTACAATAACATAAAGGCTGACAGCATGAAACAAGGCAAAACAAAAGAGGAGTTTGATCCTAATATCAGTCTCTAATAAGTTAAATTAAACAATGTTTACCACTACCCAATGTCATTAAATTAAGATATTTAATGACATTGGCAAATTACGCTCACATCTCTTCATCCCTTTAAAACCACGGACAAACAGCGTGTTTCCACTTGGCGACTCTATACACACCCCTAAATCCCCTCTTATTAGAGGGGACTTTGTGGAAATAAATCCGATTTAATATCCCCTCTAGGCCGCTTGGCGGACGGGGTGTGTAAACCACGCTGAACAGATACGAACAAACAAAGTTTATCAATGCCACTCAATAGTAAAACCTGTAATATTTACAACAAAATTTGTAGAAATTACAGAAAAAAGAGAGGGGATTTTTCATCTATATTAAAATATTTTCTTTTTTTAGAGTTCTCTACATACTACGCATTGAAGAACCATTGTTATGAATAATATTGGCGCCTCTTTTGCAATAACGCTATCAATCATTTAAAACTTTTCTATCTTGTAAATACGCAACAGTAAAAATATTAATGGAAGGGAGGTGAAACTATACTCAAAAGCATAAGATTTTTGAAATTTGCTAATAAATAAAAGGCTAAAGCCTTAACTCCAACAAACTGAGTTTATTGGAATTTACCCTTTAGGGTTTTATTTCATTGCATTTGAAGAAAACATACACGAACATAATTTTTTGAAAACCTGATTTGTTTGACTATACAGCTGTTTTAAGGAGAAGATATGGAAAAATTTAAAACTGTTTATACGTCCATAGCGGGACGGAGAATCATAGCTACTCATTTGTTTCTACTAATGTTTTCATTTGTGTTTGCCGCGGTTAATCAATCATATGCGGAAAATACATATGTAAATAATGAATCTATCATTATTCAAAGTGGAGATGATTTAACCCTGGGGAAGATGTCATATGGCGTTTACCCGGAAGAGTTGCACTTTACATCAATTTTAACCAAAACAAAAGGAAAACTGACAATTAAAGTCTTCTCTTTATGTTGTAATAATCAAAATGCACTGATTTTAAACGGCTCTTTTTTATACCCTGACGGCGTGAACGAACGTATAGAGATGTTTAGCGATATCAAGGCCGCGCCTGAAATCGTTAACTTCTCAAAAAATGTGCCGGAAGGAACAAAAATAAGTTTTACTTCCGGATTGTTAAAATCTATATGTGATGAATTTCCATGCGAGTATTTTGTTAAAGTTTTGTTTACAGCTCTGGATAATGACGACGATGACAGCGACGATAATAGCCATGACGGGGAAGGATGCTCAGGTCCGGGCTTTCCCGCAGGCCATCCTTTTGACGGCAATTGTTCACAATGTCATGATGATGGGCATAGCGGCTGTAATATCACAAACAATGACGGTAGCAACGGAGACGATAAAGGGTGCTCCGGCCCGGGCTTTCCCGCAGGCCATCCTTTTGACGGAAACTGTTCACAATGTCATGATGATGGGCGCACCGACTGTAGCACAAAGAACAATGAAGGCAGTGGCGGCGACGACCAAGGATGCTCAGGCCCGGGCTTTCCTGAAGGCCATCCTTTTGACGGAAACTGTTCACAATGTCATAATGATGGGCGCACCGGATGCGATGAGCCTGAGGCCGGCAAATCATTTACATTCAAATGTGAACGTAATATTGAATTCACCAACATAAGAGATTTAGAAAAACTCGTTATGTCTGTTTCCGAATCACTATCCTGCGTGTTAAAGCTTACGAAGTTTAAAGAAAATGCGCGCATTGGCATCAAGTATTCACCGCTAGGTAGAAAGTCGACCCAGATATCTCCAATACAGGGCAATACAGGAACCAGCGGCGAGCTTACATTTACAATAGACGCGGTAAGAAAAGGACGCGACTGGATATCATGGGCTATTGCCGAAAATGAAGATAAATTTGACTTTAGCTTACAAGCGCACAACAACGGTTCCGCATGGGGCATGTTTGTTGAAGTTAAATAAATTAATGAGACATGAATCTTAGTTTCAACGTCCAGATAACAAATCATCAAATGATATAATATAAGATGGTTACGGCAAGTAACTTAACGCCGTAACCATCAATTATCTTCAGCTCCGGTTTCCACGGATATATAATCCCTCATAATGGCCACCTAATCATTTCATCCACACAATTTCAAGAGATTTAGCAGCCGGCCATGGCATAATGAACGCTTCCCGCAATTTATTAACAATATCCGGGCGGGGAGTTTATTATAGATTTTTCCGCCTAATTTTTCTAAAATCCACATGTTTTTAAGTTGCTGATAAACCCGAGTTAAACCGAAGGAACCACGGCTCTTAGGGTCGGCACAAAAAAAGCCGGCAATACGAGGGCTATTAAATAAGGAGAAAAATGGAAGATTCAGGCGATTTTATAGTAATTACAGTTAACGGGCCGGACGCGCCGGGTATTGTTTCATCTTTTACATCAATACTATCCGAGAATGAGGTAAGAATAGTTGATATAGAGCAGATTGTTATACATAAGCTAATATTGCTCTCAATGTTGTTAGACTTGAGAAAAAGCAAAGACGGCCAAATATCATTGCTTAAGGATTTGCTGCTTGAGGCAAAAAGACTTAATGTTGACCTTGACTTCAAAGTAGCGTCAAGGGACGATCAACTGCAATATGACAACAATTTCCTGTACGCGGTCACATGCCTGGGCGATAAAATAACAGCGGATGTGCTTGCCCGCATCTCTAATGCAATATATTCTGAAAACGTTAATATTGAAAGGATTACTCAGCTCAGCCAGGGAGAGCTTAACTGTGTAGAGATGATTGTTAACACAGACCAATCTATAAACGTTCGCGACATGACAAGGAAGCTGCTCTCCATAAGCGCCGAATTCGGCGTTGACATCGCCGTTCAAAAGGAGAATATATTTAGAAGGTCAAAACGCCTTGTTGTGATGGATATGGACAGCACGCTTATACAGGTTGAAGTTATAGATGAGCTCGCAAAAGCCGCCGGCATAGGCGACGAAGTGTGTCGTATAACAAGCAAGGCAATGAACGGCGAAATAAGCTTTAATGAGTCATTAAATAAACGTGTGGAACTTCTCACAGGTTTAGATGAAAAGGTTCTTGATGAAATTTACAATAACATCCCATTCACACCAGGCGCCAAAAAATTTATAAAGATATTAAAAAAGATAGGCTATAAAACCGCTGTAATAAGCGGAGGTTTTACATTCTTTACAGATAGGTTAAAAAATGAACTCGGCCTTGACTACGCTTTTGCCAATAATCTTGAAATAAAGGACGGCAAGATTACCGGCAAAGTAACCGGAAGAATCATAAACGGTGAATTTAAGGCAAAAATCCTGGAGGATATAGCAGATGAAGAGGAGATTGCCCTGGACCAGGTAGTGGCAATAGGCGACGGAGCCAATGATTTGCTAATGCTTGACAAAGCAGGTTTAGGAATAGCATTCAACGCGCACAAGGCAGTCAGAGAAAAGGCGGACTACAACATATCACAAAAAAACCTGGACTCTATAATATACCTTCTGGGCATTAGTGAAAAAGAGAAAAACGCAATATGATGAACAATGGGTTCAAACTTATCGCAAAAGTTATAGCTGAATCTTATGCATATAAGCAATGTTCAAGTGACTAAAGTGTAAAGTGAGCTAAAGTTTAGGTATGTTTTTTATTAAAACCTAAATTAAGCAATTTTAAAATACCCCCTCCCCTACCCCCTCCCACAAAGGGCGGGGGATTGATTATCTAACGCATTTAAGTATAAAACGTTAAGTTAAAAAGTCTCACCCAATTGGCAGAATTTTAAAATAAAATATATTCCTTTAATTCCCCCGCCCTTGATGGGAGGGGTTAGGGGAGGGTGATAAGAATCGCTCAATCTAAGCAGAAACCTCAAAAACTATGACAAACCATTTAGATAATAATAATAACGCCGTTCATAATGTGCTTGCAAATATAAATGAGGCCTGCCGGCTTCGCGATAATAACGACAGCGCAGGCATAGTCGCCGTTGTTTCAGGAAGCGATGTTGACCGTGAAAGTTGGGGGAAAAGGCTTGAAGAGATAAATCCATATATATTTAACGGCGACGGAAGTACACTTGTCCTTTCCATCCAGGAGAAAATCGGGAATAAGACCAGGCAGGGCAATTTCCTCGGCACACTCCTTGCCTATCAAAATATTAAAGACGCTTGCCTTAAACATGATACGCCATACATGGATTTTGTGGCCATGATCGGCATGCTTTTCGGCCGTGGTGAAAGGATGTCCCCCATAACCCAGTGTAAAGGATGCCGCAAACCCGCAGTTGAAGCTTCGCCGGCGAATATAACTATTAATAACAGAAAAATTGCGTTAACAGCAGTCGAAGAAGCCCTTTTCTATTTTACTCCAGTGGCAAAATATCTTGAAAAAAGCGGCTTTAGAGGAGTACTTAATAAGTGGGGTGATGAAACCGAGATACCGTCAATTGATTTTTCCAGCGGTTCCGCAACCCCGAATTTGATGAAAGAGCATGACGTAATCAAGATCATATCCGTAGTGAAAATAACCAGTGAAACGGCAAAGCAGAAGGATTGGGTGATCTTTGACAACAACCGAAATATGATAGGCCAACTTTCGCGCAACAACATGGACGAGCTTATAAAACAGCTACAAAAGCTCGGTTTTAAACCCGCCCCGGACGGCAAATATTACGCCGGCATCAGTCTCGGCCCCGTGGCGGTGTCATATGATGTTCTGGATATAGCTTCCGAAGTGTTTGAGGATGAAATAAGGCGAGACGGTATATATTTTGATTTTGATCCTTACCTGCTTATGGCGCTTGCAATGAAAGAGTGCGAACAAAATATATGGGAAGAGAAGGCGCGCGCGGATAACGCGTTACATGAACTTGTTAAAATGATACCCGACTTTTTCGTGAAAGTTCAGCAAATTAAAAACATATTTAAAACAAGATTCAACCGCCCACTTAACCTGAAAACACTGGATTTCGGCGGCGACACATACTGGGCCGATATTGGGCAGCACAGCTCTATGCGCGAGAAATACCTTGCGCTTAACGATAACGGCATTAAGGGAACAGTTGCGCGAAAGATAGCTAATATTGAAAAAGATAAGGATCAATACAACAATATTATTATTAATTCAGATTTGTCTCCGGATATTAACGTCTCCAATTCCGTCATTGTAAACAGCAGGATAACCGGCAAGGGCAAAATAGAGAGCAGCGTAATCATAGATTCTGAATTATCCGATATAGAAATAGACGGAGCTTTTGCAATAAGAAGCATAAGAAAAGGCAAGTCTGTTTTAGCAAAACATAGCGGCATATTTGAGTCTATCGGCGCGGATAATATTGCGCTTAAAGAGAAAATGCGGCAGGTGTCCATGCTTACAGGCTCCGCCAATATGGATATGGAAGTGTCTGAAGAGACTGATCTAAGAGATAAGGACTCCACATATAACAAGCCGATACTAAACAACAAAATATCTTTTTCAGAAGCCTTTGACAAGATGCTTGGAACCAGCATGGAAACGCTTGAAGAGCGAAGGATTGAAGCTGTAAAACAGTTGGAAGTGATTACAGAATAAAAGCGGCTGCCCACGAAAAAATCTAAAAGCAAAAGTATGGAACACTGATAACGCGGATTGAAGCATTAAAAGCAAAAGCGAAAAGCGGGCTCACGAAAAGGCACGAAAAAAAGGCAAAGAGCTAAAGGTATTGACTGCGAAAAGAGCATGGAACGCGGATTACACGGATAAAAGCAAAGAGGGGAAAAGCTAAAAGCGGATTAACCACACATCTTCACTAATACACACTTTTAAGCCCAACTTTCACATTGAAATTCAGGATACAAACGCTTTAATTCGGGAAATATTTTATCTTTGCTTACGAGGACACATTTTTCAAAAATAGCAGCGCATGCTAAAATAATGTCTACGTTATGTCTTTTTGCGGATTTTTTGTTAAGCTTCTTATCGTTAACAAAAATTGCTTTCAGTTTCCCAAATATAATAGAGCCCTCTTTGTTAAGCGGCAAGATTGTAAATTGATCAACAACACTATTATTCTTTTCTCTAATTATTTCTCTTATAGAATCATCCGCATTAGCGTATCCATATTCTAATTCGTACAGAGTAATAACGGAGACATATATAATGTCATCGTCATTCATTGATCTAAGTTTAGCGTTTAGGTTCGTATATGCAGAGGATTTTCTGTTGGAAAGGTCTGATATTGTTTCAGAATCCAATAAGTATTTCATAACACCCTATCATTTACAAATCATTCTTTAACTCAAAATGTTTTTTAAAATCATTCATATCTCTTTTTAATTTTTCCTGCGCATTTTGAAAATCAGGGCAGTCCAAATCTTTGTCACTATCTATTTTATCCGCTAAACATGCCCATTTTGATTTTGAATGCCCTGTTTCATCAGATTTTTGTTTAGCTTCTAACGCAATTGTTTCAACGGCGTCAATAATATTATCTTCAACTTCCCTGGAAGAAGGCAGACTTTGCATTATTTCATCAAGCCTTTTTAGAAATGAATTAGATTGCGTTAACGGCTTCATGCTGATTCTCCATTATTGAATTTTGTAAACTAATGGGCTTCGCAAATTTACAAATCAATTAAACAATAATAATATATGTTTTATTCGTAACTATTATAAAAGAAACAACCTGAAGCGGCAAGATGTAATATATACATTACCCGGATAAACCGGACATGTAAAAAATCATTACAACGTATTATTTACTTTAGGTTTGCCAATTATTTACCAGTCACCCTAATCAATCCATTTTAACCATTTGCAAATGCGCAAGTGTAAGTTATAATTTATATATTACTATTTTAGTGGTATATCAGTGTATAAGCGCTCTTTTATTCAAATCAACTTTCAGGGAAAAGCGAAAATGTTAAATGAAATATCCATCAGGTTCAGCGGCGAGCAGGGCAGCGGGGTGCAGTTTACAGGGCAGTTTGCGGCAAACTATTTTAGCAGGCTTGGTTATCATGTCTTTGCTATTAACGATTTCGAGTCACGCATACGCGGCGGGTACAGTTTTACTCAAATAAGGATAGGTGTGAATGATGTTAACTGCGCAAAACAGGCGCCTGATATTTTAATACCTTTTTCGCTCTCCGTGGTTGACCAAGACCTGGATACAATTTCAGAGGCGACAACATTAATAATACCAAAAGGTTTTTCAAATGAATCGCTTAAAAACAGCAATAACAATCTAATCACTTTTGAGGACGTTTTACAAACAAATCAACTGCGCTACATCAACACCTTTTATGTCGCTTTGCTCACAGGTATTTTTAACGCCGGCTTTGACATTCTAAAAGAGACAATTAAAGAGAAGTTAAACAAAAAACCGATTGAAACGCTTAATGCAAACATTGACGTAGCTGAAACCGGTTACAAATACGGAGCCGGGCTAAAACTTGACTCGTTTAAATTAACGGCTCCTGAAAAACCTAACGAAGATCGCAAGGCAATGTCAGGAGCGCTTGCAATCTCAGCAGGTATTGCCGCCGCCAATTGCAGGTTTTACAGCGCTTACCCCATGAGCCCGTCAACTTCAATTATCGAGCATCTCTCAGATTGGGCAAAAGAGAGCGGCATTATCACCGAACAGGCCGAGGATGAAATATCAGCCATGAATCTCGCGCTTGGCGCTTCATACGCCGGTGTAAGGGCAATGACCGGGACCAGCGGCGGAGGCATGGCGCTTATGGGCGAGACGGTTAGCCTTGCCGCGGTCGCCGAAGTCCCTATTGTTATTGCCAACGCGCAAAGGCCGGGCCCGGCTACGGGATTGCCCACCAGAACGGAACAGGGCGATCTGCTTTTTACGCTTTTTATGGGCCACGGCGAGTTTACAAAGATAATTCTGGCGCCCGGAACGCAGGAGAAATCATTTGAACTGGCTCAAAAAGCGTTTTACCTTGCCGACAAATATCAGGTTCCCGTATTCATTCTAAGCGACCAATATTTAATGGACGGCATTAAAACCTGCCCGCCTTTGCGCCCCACTCCTGAATACAAGGAACGGTTTATAGACATGGGAAACAATAACAATGGAGAGTATCTCCGTTACAAATCAACCGATAACGGCGTCTCCCCAAGAATGATTCCAGGTCTGTCAAACACGCATGTAACGGCGGATTGCCATGCGCATGACGAGTCTGGATTAAAATCTGAAAGCGGTGAAATAAAGGCCGATTTAACAAACAAACTACTCAAAAAAAGAGACGCTATATTAAACGATATCTCAACGCCCTGGTTGTCGCAATACGAGCCGGCAAAAAATCTTGTCATTGGTTGGGGCAGCTCTTTTGGAGTAATAAATGACGCTCTGAAACTTTTAAACGTAACAAGTCATTCCGCAACGCATATGCATTTTCACGAAGTCTATCCGTTGGATGCCGATTTCATACGCAACATTCGCGAAAAACATGAAAATGTCATTTGCGTTGAGAATAACGCCACAGGTCAGTTTGCGTCGCTGCTTAAAATGGAAGCTGATATTAAAGTTGACCACAAGGTCTTAAAATATAACGGCAGGCCCTTTTATCTGGATGAGCTTGCAAAGGAACTTGAAAGGAAAATGGTAAAATGAAGCCTAAAAACATTTCAACATGGTGCCCCGGTTGCGGCAACTTCCCTATACTTGGAACCGCTAAAAAAGTAATAAGGGAAGACCTGAAACTTGAGACAAAATCATTTGTTATTGTCTCAGGCATCGGCCAGGCCGCTAAACTGCCGCACTATTTCAGGGAGTGCAACTTCTTTAACGGATTGCACGGCAGGGCCGTTCCACTGGCCACCGGCATTAAACTGGCAAACCACAAACTTAAAGTCATGGTATTCTCCGGCGACGGCGACATGCTGGCCGAAGGCGGCAACCATTTTATACACGCCGTAAGAAAGAACATCGGCCTCACATGCTTCCTGCACAACAACCAGATATACGGCCTTACAAAAGGCCAGGCAAGCCCCACCAGCGATAAGGGTTTTGTGACAAAGATAAATTATGACGGTGTAATCGCAAAACCGTTTTACCCTTTAAAAGCAGCGCTCACTTTTGGCGCTAATTTTGTAGCCAGGACGTTTGCCGGCAATCACGAACATATGGCCAATATAATGAAAGAGGCTATCAACTATAACGGCTTTGCCCTGGTTGACATTATGCAACCGTGCGTTACACTAAACAAAAAGAACACATACTCATGGTACAGGGAGAATATTAAGGTTCTTGACAGCGCTTATGATGCCGGCGATCTGGACAAAGCTTTAAAGATAGCGGGCGAAAGCGTGGATAAAATACCCATCGGTGTTATATATAAAAAAGAGGCCCCGTCTTATGAAGAGCTGATAGGAGTTATAAAGAATGAGACGTTGGTGGAGCAAGGTTTGGCAGGGGCAAGGTTTGAGGGTATGTTTGGAAAATAAAACCAACCACAAATTAAAGCAAAAGACAAAAGACAAAAGACAAAAGACAAAAGCGTGACCAGTAGAGTAGCCACCGGGGGCTTAATCCCGGAGCCCTCATCGAACCGTAGATAGAGATTTCCACTATACGGCTCACCCGTTATCCTCGTCACAAGGCATGCACAGAAGAAGCCCGATTCTGCTGGTATCAAAGATGTAAATTGCCCATTCTGCGCAGTCCGCATAGAGGCTTTTACCTTCCCTGAGAGGTCGGCATCGTCGTTGGCTTCCCTGCTTTGCCTTGCAGCCCAGTTTCCAGCGTAGTAAAGAGCGTTTTAACCGTAGCGGAACGTTGTACGTTCAAGCGGAACTCCTTTCTATTCTGTAAACATAATAACGGCACAGCCCCTTTACTCGACAGGCGCTACCCTGCGTCATCATTCATATGGGCCGCTCCGACTTCCTTCGCCGCAGTTAATCAAGTTATTGATTCCCTGATACTTTGTCATTCTCTCGACCTCCGAGAGAATGACGCGGGAAGGATATCCCAGATACCATGACCGTTCTTTCGATGCGCGCTCTCCCCAATCACCCCGACCGTCCTGACATGTGCATACGTTTATTACTTCCATGCCAGTTGCAGGCTTCACCATATCCGGCAGGATAGCCAACGGCAAATACGTGTAACGAGGCCGAAACGAGTTCACTTTATTAGGGCTCACATCTTCGCTGTCAGAAGGAAGCCCTCCTTCTTC
>JAIQZQ010000075.1 GCA_021777105.1 Candidatus Anammoxibacter sp. | reverse complement strand
GTTGGCAAAATAAAGAGACAAAGCAGATAAATTGTATAGAAATATTACAAATATTTGTAATATATTAGGGATGGTACGTAAAAAAAACAATTAAATACATGAAAAGTGATTAGAAATTAATCAAAAACGGAAAATATTTTTTCTTCTAACCAGAGTTAGGGCACTGGAGGTTTTTTGGGCAAAATTCTCAAACAAAATTACCCTTTCCGCAACAGATACTACGTAGCTTAAAAAAACCTGAATTAATAGATGCGGTAATTAAGTTAAAGTCGTCTCATGCGCACGTAATATTATAAATATGTTAGAATCACAAAAAAAATTACATTTTTTTTGCCAGGGGGATCTTTTGTGCTTGACAGGGAGCTTCTAAAGGGTGACCCTGTAACTTTTCCCTAATGGGTGAGCCAAGGGGCTTTCTATCCGGTTAGCGGTATGTTAGAAGCGTTACAACGTTTTTCTATCCAGAGCTTTCGTAATACAGTGGATAGAGCCTCCATTCTTGCATAGTTCTTCATATGATCCTTCAAGCAACTTAACAGTGAAGCCCTTATCATCAAAAATCTTTGCAACTTTTTCATCGAGTTTTTTGCGGTTTCTGCTACCGGGAGCCACGCTAGAATATGCTGGTAGAAATACGTTCTTTTCTTGCCCAAATACTTCAATCAGACAATTATTATATGTTAGAAAGGTTCCACTCCTGGTGTCGACATTCCATAGATCTATGGGAATTCGCTCTACTTCAAATTCAAGACCCTCTTTGCTATAGTTATCGAAGAATTCACTTGTTTTGTCGAATGCATCAGCGATTACTAGAGGCGGAGCTGATTCTCCAAGTTCTTTCTTTGCAAGCCTGGCGTCAGCCACAAATACCAACTCCTTCCCAGATGCTGTTTTTCCTCCAAGCGTTACGTACATATCGATATGGAAGATAGGCTGATACTTCCCCTGCCAAACGTGAATAGGAAAGTTAACTGGAACATCAAAGCCAAGCCATATCACTTGGTCTACGCCAAATAGTTTTTTAAAACTGTTTGTTATATCTGTTTCAGATTCGCCCGTAATGGATTTGTTGTAGTGAAGATAATCTATGCCGATTATGACGTAGTTATCTCCGGCAAGTATATTGCCTCCTTCCAAATGATATTTCGTTACCTCAATCTCCAAATCTGACACTGCGGCGACTTGCTCAGCAACAAAGTGATCTCCGTACCTTGTGAAATCGAGTGGTTCCAAGAGCACAGTAGCGCCCGCATCATTCTTTACGCAACTATAACCGTCTTGCGCCCAGATAGAGTGCCACGAGTTTTCTAACTCACACTCATAGACATTTCCACCTATGTGCCTGAGTATTTTTTGAACAAACGCTGGGTAGTTCGAAAAAGCGCCAACCAACGCAATATTGGTATCGGTGGCTAAGCCCGAATTTGATGCAGTGATTTTTATAGATTCGTGTACATTCTCGTGGGCGAGGATAACATATTGAATATTGGTCCCTAAAGAATCAAAAATTCCTTTATATCGCTGAAGGACTATGTCATTTGGGAGCACTTCTTGACCAGGAAAGGTCAACAGCATTCGCGTGATTTCTCCATAAACTGACGATATTGGTTGAGTCATATGATATATCTCCTAATTTGTTTTGCTAACGTTGCTCTAGGCCGCCCGAAGCGGCTAAATAAAATAAATACGAATACTAAAAAAAATAAATAAAAAACCGGCAAAACTTGAGGGGCGGCTTTAGCGGCTTGTTGGATACTAGATACTCAAGTAACATTGACGATCAGGAAAATTACGCTTTTGCATTTCAATCGGAAATATCATTTAGATTGCAACTATTTTGTTTTAGTTTCAATTGATTCTTTAATATGTAAAACACATTCTTATTATCTCTATTGCCGAAAAAATATCTCTTGCCATTTATTAATCGTTTCTACTTTTGGAAGCATTCGGGGTCAAATCTGTACAGGCTGTCTGAGAATGTAAAATGGGAAAATATTCTTGTTGATATCAAATGACTTATGACTTGAAAATTGAATGAAATTGCTATTCTCGGAAAGCCTGTTTATTGTTGACAAGCTAATTACGGTTTACGCACAATACAGGGCTCTTATGTCATAGCAATATTAAAAGGATCTATACGGATACTATCAAAAGCCTAACCACAAAAGAGGCTAAAAGTCCTTTGAATTTTAAATAATGTATATAGTGCCCGTTACATTGCCGGTTATATTCGCCAGTTATCCCTTTCTGGGAAATTTCTCAATAGAGCAGACAATTTGCTCTGTTTTCATATATCAATCAATAAACGTTGTTAATCTAAAAAAGTAGCCCTTAAATGAGGTTTAAGGATTTAGGACTTTTGTCTGCTATGATTATGAGCGATAAGTTTAGCGCTTTATTTATCGGGTGTCTACAAAAAAAGATTACTATAGATTGCAGCCCTAAATCAACGGAATCAGTTAATAATATACTACATATTGCGCGAACAAATCAAAAACACTTCAATAATAATCGTAAATTATTAATAATAAAGGAGTTGGCTATTAATGATGACAAAAATTGTAAGGTGTGTTACTGGGTTCTTGATGCTTGATACTGGATTAAAGCGCGTGGCGCGCTTCGTAATTATTCAGCATAAACTCAGGGCCGTGAGAAAAGCGCAAGCGGAAAGCGCGGTAAGTGGTAATCAGTTATCGGTAACCGGTAAACGGTTAAAACAAAATTAAAAGCGATGGAATGCGGATAAAACTGATGACGCAGATTTTCACGGATAATGCAAATGCGGGTAAAAGCAGGTAAAAGCAGGTGAATGGTAATCAGTTATCGGTAAAAGCAAGGGCAAAAGCGATAGAACGCTGATTACACGGATGACGCGGATTTTCACGGATTAAAATCAAAAGCAAGCACAGATTACACAGATTAAAGGAAAATCAAAAGCGTTCCCACGAAAAGACACTAAAAAACACGAAAAAAAGAAGAGGCAAAGCAAAGCGAACCACAGATTACACAGATTAAAAAGCGATAAGCATAAAAGCAAAAGCGTATTAACCACTGATCTTCACAAATCTTCACTAATTTAGAAGCAAAAGAGGATAAAGGCATAAAAACATGAGTAAGAGCGGAAAGAAAGGTGAGTGGTAATCTGTAATCGGTTATAGGTAAAAGCAAGAGCGGAAAGCAAGGTAAGTGGTAATCAGCCATCGGTAAAAAGCAATGGCAAAAGCGATAGAACGCAGATTACACGGATGGCGCGGATTTTCACGGATAAGGCAAAAACGGGTAAAAGCAGGTAAATGGTGATCGATAATCGGTTGTAGGTAAAAGCAAGAGCAAAAACAATTACAGGTTGCGCAGATGATGGAATAGGCAAAGAGCTTAGGGGTATTTGGGGATTTTGGATTTTTAAGAAAAAGCGATTTAATAAAAAAAATAACGATTTTTGATTCTGGTATTAAAATTATTTCTCTTTGATCCTGGCTTTTTCTAAAGCGCGGATATTCATATAATATTGTATATTGATAGCAATCTCAGCTTCGGTTATAGTAGATACAGTTTTAAATAAAAAGATTATTCAACAAGTAATTGATTAAAGTGACACTAAAAGTAGCTAACATGTTTTAAAAGACAATTAGAAATGGCCAATAAAGATAAATATTTTCAATAAGAACCAAAAACTAAAATGAAAAGATATTCAATTATTCTCATTGTTATTTTGTTTCTATCTACAGGTTCGCTTAATGCGAACGAAACCGTTTTAGATGAATTTGAGGCAAAAATAATTGCCCTTTCTTTAGAGACGTCACACAAAAACGTAGGGTATACTATCGTCACTCCTAAAACAAAAATTTATCGTATGGATTACTCTAATGTAGAAGATATTAAAAAATGCAAGGAATATATTAAAAGAGAATTAAAACAAAAAGGGTTTAAATATAACATCTCAGCTCTACTTGATGATCTTTTCAACAAAAACAAGGAGCCAGTTCGTATTAATCTAAAATCAGAACCATCTAAAGGTTATGTAATTGATTATGAAGGCAAGAGAAAAACCAGTGACGAATATGGATTAACCACTGTTTCAAGACCGGCTTATGATAAGGATAAAGGCATAGTTCTAATTTATAAAGGCGCCAGAATAGCTGGATGGTTTGGAGGCGCAGGGTATATTATCCTCTATAAATTTAAAGATAATAAATTAATTGAATTAAGCCGCGCATTGGTTTGGGTATCGTAGCTCAATAAAGCAAGGGTAAAAACAAAAAGCAAGGTAAGTGGTAATCAGTTATCGGTAAAAGCAAAAGCGCACCACGAAAGGGCGCTAAAAAACACAAAAGAAATGCAAATGCGATAGAACGCGGATTACACTGATGACACGGATTTTCACGGATTAAAATCAAAAGCAACCACAGATGACACAGATTGCACTGATTAAAAAGCAAACAGCAGGTAGGTTGGGTGGAGCAATGCGAAACCTAACATTCAATTAAAAAAATCAAAGGCGTGCTCACGAAAAAACACGAAAAAAATCAGAAGCAAGACAAAGCAAACCACAGATTACACAGATTGCGCAGATTAAAAATCAAGACTTGTCGTTATCTATAACCTCTGTGGCTATCCATCGGAGGTTGTATGTTGACGAGCCGGTATTTTTCCATCTGAATCCGGTTTTGGTTACTTCGATGACTGATGTGGATTCTTTTGCTGCAAGGCCGTTTAAAAAGGCGTGAACTCCTTCATCTTCCGAAGGGATGCCTATCACCACTTTTGGCGGGGCGTTAAAAGGTTGGGGGAAATGGACGAAATCTTCTTTGCCGGCTATTGAGAGGAATTTTTCGTCAATACGGATAATTTCAGCTGTTGAATCCGCGCTGTTTTTTGGTTCGCACCCGGTGAAAAAAAAAGAACTTAACGCGATAGCTCCTCCAATCATGATAGGGGCAATTCCCGGCGCGGGCCATTTTATTAATGTTTTAAGTTTTTTCATTATTTGTATTATTTATTCTATACGATGTATGGTTTAGATCCGTTTGGTTCAAGTCGGAGACTTGAACAAACAATCAAATATACTCCCTAACTAGAAGCTGGGGCTTCTAGAATTATTTCACTACCAAACTGTGGTTTGGGAGCGAGGAGGAATTCAAAATTCAAAAATTGAAAATTTTTACCTAAACTTTAGTTCATTTTTAACTTTAGTCACTTTTCCGGTTTATCCGGTATTTAAGTATTATCACAAACTGCAAGTTTTTGTATTAAGGTCTTTAATTAATCTTTGTTCGTTCTCGGAATAGTCTATAGGCACTTCAATCACATGCACTCCATCTATATTTAAATGCGTTTCCAGAAACCTGATTAACTCATCGCTGGATTGCACTCTATGTCCTTCAGCTCCATAACTTTCAGCATATTTTACAAAATCCGGATTGCCGTAATCCAAGCCAAAATCGTCAAAACCTTTTCCTGACTGTTTCCATTTAATCATACCGTAAGCATTATCACGAAGAATAATGACAACCAGATTAAGACCGATTCGCACGGCGGTTTCAAGTTCTTGCGAGTTCATCATAAAACCGCCGTCTCCGCAGATTGCCATCACCTTTCTTTCAGGATATACCAATTTTGCGGCCATAGCGGATGCAAGCCCGGCTCCCATTGTGGCTAATGCATTGTCAAGCAGTATGGTATTAGGCATATGCGCCTTATAATTTCTTGCAAACCAGATCTTATAAACTCCGTTATCCAGCGCAATAATGCCGTCGGAAGGCATAACTTGCCTTACTATTGACACTAGATATTGGGGTAGGATAGGGTATCTGGTGTCATTGCTAAACTCATCCAGGTTGTCATCAACCTGCTTTTTTACAAGCTCGTAATAACTGAAATCCCAATTTGGATTTTTATCAAGTTTGCTTGTTAACATTGCTATTGAGCTTGCAATGTCGCCTTCAATGTCCAGTTGTGGAAAATAGACTTCATCAACTTGGGATGTAAAATTGTTAATATGTATTACTTGTGTGCCGTCTTCTTCCATAAAAAAGGGCGGTTTCTCAATTACATCGTGCCCGACATTTATTATAAGGTCGGCGCGGCTTATAGCGCAATGCAGGTAGTCGTTAGCTGAAAGGGCGGCTGTGCCGAGGAAGCGGGGGTGTCTTTCGTCAATAACGCCTTTGCCCATTTGTGTATCAATAAAATATAGGCCTGTTTTGTCTATTAGTTTTGGCAGCTCTATGCTGGTTCGGTTGCGGTTTGCGGCGGCGCCGATTAACAGAAGCGGCATTTTTGCCTTGTTTATCATATCAACGGCTTGGTCTACAACGCGGTTATCAGGGTTGGGGCGATGCACTTTTTGCACTGCGTAAGGTTTTGTGTGGCAATCTTCCTCCGCAATATCCTCGGGCAGCTCAATATGCACTGCGCCGGGGCGTTCTTCACGAGCTGTCTTAACCGCCTGGCGAACAATAACCGGAATGTGGTCCCCGTTTACCACTTGCACTGTATATTTAGTGATGGGACGCATCATTTCAACTATATTGATTACCTGAAACTTGCCCTGCTTGCTTTTTTTGATAGGTTTTTGTCCGGTAATCATCAGCATAGGCATTGCGCCCAACAGGGCATATGCCGCGGCCGTAACAAAATTTGTGGCGCCCGGTCCGAGGGTGGAGAGGCAGACTCCAACCTTGCCTGTTAAACGGCCAAACGTTGCCGCCATAAAACCCGCGCTTTGCTCATGCCTGGTGAGAATGAGTTTAATGGTCGATCCCTTTAATGATGCCAGGAAATCGAGATTTTCTTCGCCGGGAATTCCAAATATATATTTAACACCCTCGTTTTCTAAAGAACGCACAAATAGGTCGGACGCTTTCATATGAATCTCCGTTTTTAGTTAAAATACGCTATAGTATTACGGTAAAATTTCGCCAAATAATTTGTTTATTATAAGTTAAGTTATGTCAAATTTAGGCATGATTTTTTTGAATTACAGAATGATGTTAAAATTTTTCAATCTTACTCTTCCGATTCCGTTTCCAGTCCTGTCGGCAACCCGTCAATGCTGGTTAAATTGTATTTGATTTCAAGCTTTTTTCTTTTTTTCTCAAGATCTGTTTTGCTCAGGCTATCTTCCTGTTTTTTATAAACGTCTCTCTCTTGCTTAAATTCAAAAAGAGGCACGCCATAACCGCATGATGTTTGGACTGACTCAATATTTAGCGCAATTATCTGCCGAGCCCAGCCTGTGGGCTCAAAATAGGGGGCATACTTTTTCCATTCATCTTCATCCCGATGAAGAACTCTTCCCTGCCCATAACATCGCAAGATTAACGGCTTTTCATCAAAACTGCACAACATGATTGTTAACCGCCCATCAGCTAAAATGTGCGCCGCTGTTTCGTTTCCTCTGCCTGTGCGGTCCAAATAAGCAATCGTATTGTTGTCAACACACGCCAATGATTCCACGCCTTTTGGAGAAACATTTATACGGCCGCTCTGAGCTGAAGTTGCCGTAAAAAAGATATGTTGTTTTTTGATAAATTCAATATGCCCGCTGTTAAGTTCGTTAAAAAAATCTCCCATTTATAATCCTTTGGTATACTCAAACAAATCAGGTTTTCGAAAAATAATATTTACGTCTGGTTATATTCAAACATAATACAATAAAATCCTAAAGGGTAAATTCCATCAACCTCTGCCTGACGGAGTTTAGGCTTAGCCTTTTATTCGTTGACTAATTTTAAAGCTGGAGCTGTCTTGCGGACTTTATTGTTGCTTCAAGTCTCCGGCTTGAACCAAACTGACCTAAACTATACGACCTATAGAAAAAATAAAAAAATACCGATTAACTATGTTTGCAATCGAACACGAAGCTGTTGCTTCTTGAATTGTTTCGCGCCCAAACTGGGGTTTGGGAGCGAGGTGGGTTTTAACTTAAAAGATAATAAATTGGGCGGTTTTTAAACAGAAAGCATGAGCATTTCTAATTAGAGGTTCTACTGTAATGCCGAAAACAGAAGGTAAATGAAGCGGTATACTCTATTCAAATCTCCCTTACTCCCTCTTTTCTAAAGAGGGAAATCTAACGTTCCCTTCAATCGCAATTGTTTCAAAATGAATCATTAAAAAAGGGCGACTGAAGTCGCCCTTGCAATGATCTGGAAATTGGTTTACTGAATACCATTCGATCTCAAACCGGTGTCTGAGATCGAATGGCGTCATTTATTATTTACTGTGTATACCGCTTTTTAAATTCGAGCAGCGCTTTCTTGCGCGCGGCTTTTTCTTCAGGGTCCATATTGCCCTGAATCCATTTGTGGTTGTCGGACTGCATTATTTCATCAAGCATCTCCTGAACCTGTGCGGCTTCTTCAGCTTTGCCCTCTTCCTTGCCTTTTTTGATTAGGTGTCTAACCTCCGGCAAGAATTTGGTGTAGAAGTTGTGCGCTACTTCATACATACCGTGCCACTGGGTGTAGTCAGGGCCCATCATTGACGCGCCCATTCTTGCCCTGCGGCCTTCATGATGCCATAGGTAGAAGTATGTCCACTCTATCTCATCGTCAAAGTTGACATCCGCTGTTATCAGTCCTGTAGACCTTAGCTTTTTGTAAAGCCTGGTGGCCGGGATGCCGAACTTTTCGTTATACAACGTCACAAGATTGTCGTATTGGGCGTAGAAATCGCTCACATACTGTTTGCTGTGACATTGATGGCAAACATCCTGCATATTTGACCTGCGCTCCTGCCATGGCACAGTGTCTTTGCCTGCCTTTAAATCCTTGGCGTCTATCTTTTCAGAAACAGGGGGGCGCAGGGTCCAGCTTATTCTTTCGCCCACATCGTGTGTTACATCCTGATTCGGCGTGGCGCTCATATGACAGCTTGCGCAGGTTGGGGCTGAAAAATAGTCTTTGCCCACAACCCAAGGTTTGGCGTCAAGATTCATCTCGTCCTTATGCGCCATAAAATTGATGCCGTGTTTTGATTCCCTGTATATCTCATATTGAGGATGGTCGGGGCCCATATGGCATTTGCCGCAATCATCCGGTTCGCGCGCCTGAGCCACTGAGAAGTAGTGCCTGTTGTGGCAGGCCGCGCATGAACCCAGGCTGCCGTCAGGGTTTATCCTGCCTATTCCTGTGTTAGGCCAGGTTTTTGGATCGATAACTGGAATGCCGTTCTTATCCTTCAATATAGAGCCGTCGCCGTTTCGCAGGAACTCAACTTTTGAGCCGTGGCATTGCCAGCAGCCGCTAACCGCCGCTGCGTTGCCCCGGTTGTTGCCTTCGACAACTTCAGCCAGCACGTTATCCAGCGACCCTATAATCTTGCCGGCCTGCGCGTGATGGCTGCGTTGGAATTCTGTAAACTCTTTTTTATGGCATTTTGAGCAATCTTTTGGCGACACAATTGTAGCTATGCGTTTTTTATAATGCTCAAACTGGTCAATATCCGTTGCTTCGGCGCCGTGGCATTCAAGGCAACCAACACCTTTGACCGCGTGCCTGCTTTCTTTCCATTGCGCAACCGCCGATCTGGCATTGCCTGCCTGGCTATGACATTCAACACAGCCTTCGTTGTCTTTTGAAATAATGATCTCCTCTTTGTGTCCGGCCATCCTCTTTTTAGACTCGACGTAGCCGACAACGAGCAACGCGGATAAGAGGAAAAAACTAAGCACGGCAATGGTTATCTGTTTGGCGAGTAATGACATTTGAAATCTCCTTTTTTGTAATTATAAAACGGTATTATTTAGGCGCTTAAACCAGCACTTCCCACACTGTAAATGTTATAAAGGTAACAAAACCCACTATGCCTACGTAAACGTAGATATCCTTTTTGGGGAAACATTTTTCAAGGCCTCTGTCAACAAACGGCCAGAAGAGTATAAAGACTCCCGCGCATATGTTGCCGATTATGCCCACTTCAAAAGGAACCAGTTTAAGCCACCTGAATGTAAAGAAGAAGAACCACTCCGGTTTTATGTGCGACGGTGTAACGTTTGGATTGGCCGGTTCTCCCATCTCGGGCGGGAACACAAGGGTCAAAATAGTCAGCAAAAAGAACAGCAATATGCCTATTGTAAGTTCTGTTAAAATATGATCGGGGAAAAATGGGAAGTGTTTCTCTTTCTTATCCTTATCTTCCGGTTTCAGCTCCGATACGCCGTGCAGACGTATCTGCAAAATATGCATGCCCACAAGCACGGCTATCACGGTAGGCAACACTCCTATGTGTAGCACAAAAAACCTTGTCAACGTGCTTTGCGATATCTCTTCGCCTCCGCGAATAAAACGCGCGAGATACTGGCCTATAATAGGCGTGGCTTCGGCGATGTTTGTGCCCACAACCGACGCCCAGTAAGAGAGCTGCTCGTATATAAGCGAATAGCCTGTGAAACCGAGACCGAGGGCCGTCATTATCAGCGCGACGCCGATCATCCAGTTAAATTCGCGCGGTTTTCTAAATGCGCCTGTAAAAAACACCCTGCACATATGCAGGATCAACGAGATAATAAACAGGTGGCCCGCCCATTTGTGAACGCCTCTGATGTACCATCCGAAAGTGACGTTGTGCGTAATATGGGCGACGCTGTCATACGCCTGAGTGGTTGAAGGCACGTAAAAGAAGGTGAGCATCATTCCGGTTAACACCTGTATAATCAAGAGATACGCCGGGGTGCCGCCCAGCGCGTACCACCATCGTTTAATGTGATATGGAACAGGTTCGTTTGAAAGCTCCTTTAAAACTTCACCGTTTATTGGAAACGTGCTCCTGAGCCAGCCTTGTTGTTTATTTGCGTTAGCCATTACGCCTCTTTCAACATTACAAAAATGTTTTCATCTTCTAAAATAACTTCAAACTGCTCCAGCGGTTTAGGCGCCGGGCCTGTCATTACATTGCCGTCAGTGTCAAAGTACGCGTTATGACATGGGCAAACAAAAACGCTTTTTGCCGATTCCCACCGAACCTGGCAACCTAAATGGGTGCAGGTTGTTGAGATGGCTTTAAAACCGTCCGGCGTGTTTGCAAGTATAATGGAGCTGCCTCTTAAATCCTTGAATACAAAGCTCTGGCCGGTGGGCAGTTTCTTTACATTTGATATTAATGTTTGGCGCAGTTTGATCTTTTTCTTTTTTGGAAGCAGGTAGCGAACCACATACCCTCCAAAAAAGCCATGGCTGATTGCCAATCCACCGGCCATTGCAATAAACGCTATAATCTTTCGTTTAGATTTTGAAGCTACTTTTTCGTTGTTATTTTCCATAATTTATTATTTTAGTGATTAAACAAATTCACACATAACGCTGTTGCCCTAGTTTCTTTTCGCTTCGCTCTTAATTTCCCAATACCACGTCGCCGGCTTCCATGAATATGCTTTTATCTATATGATCAAGATGGCACTGTTTGCAGTTAAGCCTTTCAGGATGGCTTGTTTGCGAGACTTTGCCGGCCATGGCGCGGTTTTCATGGCAAACTAAACATTTTGTATACATGAATGTTCTATGTGGTATCAACGGCGGCGCGTATTGATTCTGCCTGAATGTTTTATCAGACATTTTCAGGCCTGTGTATGAGTTTGGTTTAAAAGGCGGTAAATTTTGCAGGTTAAGGTGGCATTGTCGGCAGTTAAGCAGGTCCGGGTGAGGGGTTATAGGCGCTTTTACTCCTTTTACAATCATGCCGTTTTCGTGGCAGTGCAGGCATGCGGATCTATCCTCATCTTCTACTCCGTGCGGTATAATTCCCGGCGCGGCAAAATAGGCCTTGTCCGGGCTTTGCTGTGAATAGGCGTTTAGCGCTGTTAAAAACAAAGCTCCGCAAGTTGCAAGAAATATAAATGTCTTTTTGATCATAATCGAAATTACCTATTACTTATTACCTCTCACCAATTACCTAACCCGGACAAGCCGGAAAAGCAAAAGCGAATTAACCACTAATTTTCACTAATCAACACTAATAAAAGATCAAAAGCTAAAATAAGATCAATGCAAAAAGTTAAAAGCCGGCGCAGTCTTGCAGACTGCTTCTAAATGGTTTTGCCTTACGATTTGATGAAACTTTTAAATATCTTGTCAAACCTTGTCAAAACTTCACTTATAAGACACTAATAAAAAAACGAAACAAGCTTTTTACCCACCACCAACTATCGGCAACTCTTCAAACGCGCCGGCGGGAATCCTGACCATGCCGGATGAGTAACCAAGATACTTGCCCGCGTTAGGCGAACATGCCAAAACCCTGTTCTGCTTTATTGACGCCCATTGGTTTTCAGGCAAATAGTGTATGCAAAGCTCTTCCGCGCCTGGATAAACGTCCAATACACGCGCCGTTTATCGTAAGCTCAGGAAGCAATCTTTGCTGCGTCTGCGGAAAAACATACTAAATTTACAGAATCTGAGCGCCCTTCAAGTTTCATTAACTCCTTGCCTGAGCCCGCGTCTCATATTGGCGAAAACTTAGCCTGCCCCAATATTTTCCTTAGATTTTTGATTTTAAACCGCGTAAATCAACATTATCAGCCTTTACCGTTTTTGACTTTCCATCTATTTTAATCTGTGGTTTCCGTAAAATCCCTTTAATTTTTAATATAATGTTGTCATGTAATTTTGCTATTATTTAAACTCTTTCATGTTCTAAATTTTAATGTATAATTAAATAACAATTTTATATTTTTGTTAATACTGGTTGGGGATTTAAAGAATTGACACAATCACCTGAGATAGCTGGAGGGGCAGGTTTTGCTTTTGAAGACTATGTTGCCGCTTTTTTCATAGCAGCTATGATAAGCGAAAATTCCGCGCCGGCCTTAAATGATAGAGTTGTTAAAAGGGTCGCCCTTCAACAAAAAAGTTTTGGCGAACCTTTGGATGATCTTATTGTCGATGCATGCTCAATTAACGGCGAAACAGCAAGGCTCAGCCTGCAAGTCAAACGTTCACTTGTCATAAGCGACGCAGCTTCAAATTATGATTTTCGTAAAATTGTAGAGGATTCATGGCTAACACTAAAAAAAGAAAATTTCCGAAAAGATATTGACCGCTATGGAGGCGCAATAGGCACAATATCCGATGATAAGTTCCGAGACTTAAATAGAGTCTGTGAATTAGCCCGCGAGAGTTCGACCGCCGAAACTTTCTTCCCACGCTTTAACGAAAATGGCAACGAAGGAAAAACACATTTACTTATACCTAAATTAGGCGATTTTATATTAAAAATAAAAAAGAATGGCAAACAGCCATTCTTTTTTTCAATTTACAGCTTTTATAAACAATATCAGAAGAAAAAAATTACAAAAAAAAGAGAGCTCGGTGTAAAAATACATT
>JAIQZQ010000074.1 GCA_021777105.1 Candidatus Anammoxibacter sp. | reverse complement strand
AGAAAATTTAAATGCGTCATAAAATCATAGGATTAATATGGTATATTTTGAGGGAAACTTTAATCGCAAAACAAAAACGTTTTGAAGCAGTCTGCAAGACTGCTCCAGCTTTAAATATTGTTTTTTCGCTTTTAATCTGTGAAATCTATTTTTTTTAATCTGTGTAATCTGAGAAATCTGTGGTTTATATTGCTTTTGCTTTTCCGGTTTATCCGGGCTAGGTGATTATTTATTAATAAACACATGAAACTGCCGCCTCCAACCGGAGAGATTAAATATATTTATAACGACAACCAGATAATCATTGTTGATAAACCGGGCAATTTGTTGTCTGTGCCCGGCAACAATCCTGAAAAACCTGATTGTCTCATACATCTGGTTCAGGAACGTTTTCCAGACGCGCTTATTGTGCATCGTCTGGACTTCAGTACTTCAGGTATTATGGCGCTGGCGCGGAACAGGGAATCGCATCGTGAATTAAGCCGCCAGTTTCAGGATCGTGAAACAAAAAAGATATATATTGCAATAATATACGGCCGGCCTGATAAAGAATCAGGCGAAGTTGATTTGCCGTTGCGTTGCGATTGGGAACGGCGGCCCCGTCAAATCGTTGATCATATACAGGGCAAACCATCCCAAACTTTATGGACAATTCTTGAACGGTTTGAAGATAGTTGCCGCGTGGAGCTAACGCCGATTACAGGGAGGTCGCATCAACTAAGGGTTCACATGCAGGTAATGGGACACCCGATTTTAGGCGACGAATTTTACGCCCATGAAAAGGCGTTTGCCATGGCGGACAGGCTATATCTTCACGCAAAAGAGCTTGTTATTACGCATCCCACTAACAAGAACCGCATGACTTTCAACTCGGATGCGCCTTTTTAAACGTTGAGTTTTAACTAAATCATATTTGACAGGGAGGCTAAAGCCGTCCCCTACCCCCGCCAAATGAGATTTAACTTCGCCTTACGAGGCGAGGATACCCTTTAACTGCTTGATAAATAGGTCGTTCTCTTTATCCTTGCCTACAGTCACACGCACATAGTCTGACAAACCTGGGATGCTATGAAGGCTGCGGACACGCACGCCTGATTCGGCTAACTTCCGGTAAACATCTGATGGGTTTGCGACCTTAAAAAGCACAAAATTTCCCTGAGAAGGTATATAAGGCACCCCCATTCCTTTAAGCTGGTTTGTTATCCGATCCCTTTCAAAAATAATCGTGACGGCAAGGTTCTTAAGGTGTGATTGGATGAAATTAAAATATTTTGCTACTGTTAATTGCAGATAGCTTAGGTGGTAAGGGGCTGTTAACGTTGATTCCATGGCGCTGATAACATCGGGATGGCCGATTCCATACCCTAAACGAATACCTGCAAGGCACGATTTTGAAGCTGAGCGGGCAATAAACAGATTTGGGTTATCTTTCAAAAGATGAGCCCATGTCTTTTTAGAGTAATCAAAATATGATTCGTCTACAAACACCAGGGAATTTTTAGCAAGGGCTGCTTCAATGGCGCCCTCTTCCGGCATTAGCCCGGTTGGATTGTTGGGGGCGACAATAAAGATAATGTTATGATCGGCTGCGTTGATATGATCCTTTGTCACTGTTTCGCCCGCGGCAAGCTGCGTCCTGTCGACATTGGTCTGGTTAAATTTGGCTGCATGCGCAAACATAGGATACGTGGGCTCAAAAATCAGGGCTTTCCTGTCATGTCCGCCGGCTATAAGATAGGCGGCCTGAATAAGCTGATCAGCGCCAATTGTAATAATTATGTTTTCCGGCGCATACCCTATGGACTTGGCAAACGCCTCTTTTACCTCCATATACACTGAAGGTTGCGGATACCTGTTCCATTGGTATTCCAGCAGTTTATCAAGCAGGGCCATTTTAATGTCGTTGGGCAAATCAAAGGGAGCCTCGTTCTGGTCGAGTTTTGCCTTATGCGGCAGTTCTGAAACTGTAAACGGGGCGGAAAGGGAAACGTCTTCTCTAAATAAATTCTTTACCGGGCTGTCAGGTTGCATATATATATCTTCCAAAAAATTAGTTAATTTTTAAAATAAATTAGTTGTTCTGTGTTATTTGCAAAGCTTACCTTATACACTCAAAAGCATTAGGTTTTCGAAATTAGTCAATGAATAAAAGGCTAAAGCCTTAACTCCGGCAACATGGCGCTGTTGGAATTTACTATTTAGTATCTTACTAATTAAAAAATACCGCTTAAATCCCCTCTAAAAAGAGGGGTGGACGCTTTGCGAACGGGGTGTGTAAAAAAACACGCTGAATAGATACAAAAATAAAGCATAAATTATATAAAAAATATTGTATAAAAAAAAAGCCTTTTAAAAAAAAGCTCCCTCTATTATCATATTAACCCTTCGGTTTCGTTTTCAGGAAAAGCCGTCGGACCTATCATTCATGCTGTTTAACCGCGCGCATAGCATGCGAATAGTTTGACGTGACAACGCGGTGTTGGCATCAAGCAGCTCCTCAAACATTTGAGGAGGAAAGATAAAGATAACCGACTCCTCTTCGGCTATGGCGGTGGCCGTCCTTTTTTCTCCCAGAAGGTATGCCATTTCCCCAAATATCTCTTCACTTTTAACGGTTGAAAGCATCGTCAGGTCTTTGCCGGAGCCTCTGTAAAGCCCTACGCTACCGCTATAAATATAATATGTAGTCTGTGACGGGTCGCCTTTTGAGAATATGATATCTCCACTGTTATAAATTCTTGTGTATTTCTCAAGTATGCTTGACGACCGTTTAATAAGAAAAGTTCCAATGCGTTTTCGTGATTTTGGTTTAACGACTGAATTATGCGAAAACATTTTATCTACCACTAACAAGTCCAAACGATCTGCGACGTGGGTAAATAATGCAAAATAGAAATAAAACAGCGAAACAACATAGACCCAGATTAACGTTAAAATTAAAGACCCTATAAAGCCGTAAAAAAAAGATATGTGGGTAACGCTAAAAATCTCTGTAAAAATAATTTTAATAACGTAAATTGATATTGCGCAAAATATGCTGCCTTGAAACGCGGCCTTTAATGAGGGGCGGTTAGCCGGAAGATACCTGTAACTGAGGTAAATAATAATAAATGCGATGGCAAAAGGCAATATATGGCTTAAAACCTGTGTAGAGGTGTGAACAAAATCGGAGGAGAAATCAGATTCAGCGGCAAGCTTTTCGATGACTTTAAACAATACGTTTGTCAAAACGGCCAAACCTACCCCCAGAAAAATCAGGGGGACAATAACAAATGAAGTGATGCCGTCTACAACAATTTTTCTGGATTTTTCGCCTGTAAATATAATGCCGAACGACCTTTGGACCGCGCCCACGATAAGCCTTGATATCCACAACAAGTTTAGAAGACCAAAAACGCCGAGCGCGCTTAAAGAAATGTTGACTATGCCTATCTTTTCAAGAAAAGTATAGTCCAGCCGGCTATAAAAACTTGATAATAAAATAAAAAATTGCTCTGAGAAATCAGGATACGCGTCCAGATACGAATCAAATATATGCACAAATATAAGCAACAACGGGGTTATTGACAAAAGGAAAAAATAGGCGACCGCGCCGGCGTGATTCTGAAGCTCAAGTTTAAAAAAAAGCGAAAAGGTGATGTAAAACTTGTGCGTAAACCTTTCTAAATGCCTTTTGCCTCTCTTCTTTATTGGGGTTCTTTCATTAGGTTTCATAGCTTTAATTTCAAACTATTTTTTTGACAAAATTACTCTTCGCCTTGATAAGAGGCTATTTTATAACCGCAATATCCGCAACGTCCGTCTACAATATGGTTGCAGCTTATTTGAAAACCTTTTCTCTCAATCAATGTTCTGTGGCAGCCCGGGCATACGGTGTCTTGCCCAAAGTGGCCGATAACATTGCCGATATAAATATAGTATAAGCCTTTTTCATGCCCTATTTTCATGCCTCTTTCCAATGTCTTGACCGGCGTTGGGACTTCGTCAAGTTTGTTGGACGGGTGATATGCGGTAAGATGCCACGGCACATCCGGACTCAAATTATCAACTATCCATTTTGAAAGGCCCTCAAAGTGTTCGTCCGCGTCGTTCCAGTTTGGTATAATATTTGTTATGATCTCAACATGAACGCCGACGTCATACGCGAGCAAAGCATTTTCCAGCGCGTTATGCAGCGCCCGAGCCCCGGTCAGGTTCTCATAAAATTCTTCTGAAAAACCTTTGATGTCAAGCCTGTATGCGTCAATATACGGCAGCAGCTCTTTTAACGGCTCTTTGTTAATCATGCCGGACGTCACCATCACGGTCAGTATGCCCTCTTTTTTCGCAAGTTTAGCGGAGTCTAAAATATACTCAAACCAAATGCTCGGCTCGTTATAAGTCCACACCAAAATATCACAGCCTTTCTCTTTTGTTAGCTTGATCAGTTTCTCAGGCGGCAGATCTTGCAGGCCGGCGCCGTCTTCATCTGCTTTCTGATGCGATATCTCCCAGTTTTGGCAATGTTTGCACAACATGTTGCAACCGAACGTGCCGATTGACAAAGTAGACTTGCCGGGGTAAAAATGGTATAGAGGCTTCTTCTCTATCGGGTCTACCGCCACGGAAGAGACCTTTCCATAAGTCAGGGCGTAAAGTTTGCCTTTTATATTCTTGCGAACCCCGCATAAACCGTATTTGCCCTGATTAATAACGCAACCGCGCGGGCAAAGCATGCATTGCGTCTTGTCGCTTCCAACAGTTTTATAATATCTTGCTTCCATCATAATTGTAATGTTTCCTATAAATTTTTATTTTATCAACTCCATCATTTCGGCAATGTCTGTTGTTGGGGTTTTGCATGAATAGTTAAGACAGACGTAAGCAGTCGCTTTGCCGTTAATGCTTTTTTGGTCTTTTGTAAACCGCGCAATCCTTGAAATATCACACTTCTTTTCATCGTTATCTTTAAAAATAACGACTTTATTTGGGATAAAGCCGGATCTGACGGCATTCAACATCTTTAACGTGTCGTCCGAGCCCGAATCGCCGGCCACAACAATCTCATATGAAGGCCCCAGAACAAAATTCAATGCAACCATAAATTGTGTAAAAGCGGAAGGAGCCTGTTTAACCGAATGAGCAAAAGCGGACACGATCTTTAAAGCCATGCTCTCCAATTTATCATCGCCAATTATGCGCGCAAGCTTGATTGTGTTCAGCATAGCGATTGAATTGCCTGACGGTATGGCCCCGTCGTAAAACTCCTTTTGCCTGATCAGCAATTTTTCGCCGTCATCAGCGGTAAAAAAGAAACCTCCGTACTTTTCATCCCAAAAATGTTTGATTAATTCATTGTTTAGATCAATAGCGGTTTGAAGCAGCGCCGCGTCAAATGTCGTCTCGTAAAGTTCAAGCAGGCCCCAAATTAGAAAGCTATAATCATCAACATACGCCAATTGAGCCGCGTCTCCATCACGGTAACGGTGCAGCAACCTATTATCATCGCCTCTGCGCATAGACTTTAAAATAAAATCGATTGCCTGTTTGGCGGCATTGGAATATGACTCATCCCCAAAAACGCGCGCGCCTTTTGCAAAGGCGGCTACCATTAACCCGTTCCAGTCCGTCAATATTTTATCATCTTTATGCGGATGAACGCGTTTTTCACGGGCAATAAACATCTTTTGCAGAGCCGCATCAACAGTTTTCCGCAGCTCAGGCTCGTCCATTTCCAACTTAACCGCAAACTCGCGCATAGAGCTTTTCAAATGCGGGATTCTTCCCGTCAGATTTTCAGGCGCGGCCTCTTTTGATTTATTATCAGCGGTTATGTTAAACAATCTGGTTATCAAATCCGCGTCTTTTTTACCGAGAACTTCTTCCACCTCCTCAACCGTCCACAAATAAAACGCGCCCTCCTCTCCCTCGCTGTCGGCGTCCTCCGCGGAATAGAAACCGCCTTCAGACGACGTCATATCGCGCAAAACATACGCGAATATTTCCCGGGCGGCATCTTTATACTCAGCCTTGCCGGTGGCTTGATATGTTTCAGTATAGGCCATGGCAAGCATTGCCTGATCATAAAGCATTTTCTCAAAATGCGGAACAAGCCATGTTGAGTCCGTCGCGTACCGGTGGAACCCAAATCCAACATGATCGCACATGCCGCCATTTCGCATTGACTGCAAAGTCTTTTCAACCATATCCAACGCATTGTCATCGTCGGCGCGTTTCCAGTAACGCAACAAAAACAGAATGTTTTGCGGGCTTGGGAACTTTGGGGCGTCACCGAAACCGCCGTTTACATTATCAAAACTCATTGAAAGTTGAGTGTAAGTCGATTTCAGTATAGTGGCGTCAAGCTCATCATCAATTGTGCTGTAAAGCGTGTTTTGCCTCAACCCGTCTACAATCTGGTTTGACGAATCTATTACCTTTTTCGTATCGCTAGCCCAGAGGGTATTGATGCGGGGTATTAGATCAAGCATGCCCATCATTCTATACCTGTTCTCTTTTGGTATGTAGGTTCCGGCGTAAAACGGTTTTTTGTCAGGGGTCATTATTATTGTAAGCGGCCATCCGCCGCCGCCGGTCAGCATGCGGCAAATGTTCATGTAGATATTGTCGATATCCGGCCGCTCCTCCCTATCGACCTTAATCGACACAAAAGTTTCATTTAGCAGTTTTGCGACTTCAGGGTCTTCAAACGACTCATGCGCCATTACATGGCACCAATGGCATGTAGAGTAGCCGATTGAAAGAAATATTGGTTTATTCTCCCTGCGCGCTTTTTCAAACGCTTCCTCACACCATGGATACCAATCCACCGGGTTTGACGCGTGTTGAAGTAAATAAGGGCTCTTCTCATGAATGAGCCTGTTTAGCCGCGCATTGCCTTTGTTATTTATGTGTTTTTGTTCCATAGTCTCTGCTCCCAGTTCGTTTTGCAAAGGTTGAAGCATTATTGCAAACATAAATAATGCCGCAAGTTTTAGTAAAAGTATTGAAACGTATTTAATCATTTTTGTTCTCTATATATAGAATTAGATAACTGTTTTTCTAATGGCTTTCGTGTAAATTGCAAGGCAATTATACACAATATTGCCTGGTCCCGCGAGCATGTTATAGATAAACAAGACGGATTTGTACAATTTACCGCGAAGAAAAATGCATCGGGGGCGCGAAATAAAAAGATCAATATGGGAAGATGCGCCGTTTATCCTTTTCGAGGATAATTCTCACTAAGGCCGGCAAGCGGCCAAGTGTTCATTTATCGCTAGAGCAGACAGACCGCTCAGTTTTCATTCATCAATTCCAGCATTTTTTTAACGTCGGTTGTGGGCGCCTTGCATGAGTTTTTAAGGCAAACATAGGCAGTGGCTTTGCCGTTTATGCTCTTTTGGTCTATTGTATATTTGGCAAGTTGCGAAATCTCATCCCCTGTTTTGCCCTCGGGTTTTAGTATTACCACCTTGTTTGGCGTAAACCCGAAGCTTATAGCGTTCAACATCTTTAAAGTGTCCTCTGAATCCGGCTCGCCCGCTACAACAATCTCGTATGAAGGTCCCGTGGCAAAATTGAGTCCGCACAAAAATTGGCCGAAAGAGGATGGAGCCGCTTTAACTAATTGCGCAAAAGTGGCGCTGATTTCCCCCGCATGATTTTCCAGTTTAACGTTGCCTGTAATTCGCGCAAGTTTAACCGTGTTTAGCATTGCCGCGGAGTTGCCTGAAGGCACAGCCCCGTCATAAAACTCTTTTTGCCTTACAAGCAGCTTCTCGCCGTCATCAGCCGTAAAGTAGAACCCCCCGTTTTTTTCATCCCAGAAATGTTCAATCAACTCATTATTCAGATTAACGGCGGCCTTAAGATATTTAACATCAAATGTGGTTTCGTACAATTCCAGCAAGCCCCATATAAGAAAACTATAGTCGTCAACATACGCTAAAGACAATTGGGCGCTTTGCCCCTCATTGTAAATATGCAGCAACCGTTTATCAGCCCTTCGCATTTTTCGCAGCATAAAGTCGCCGGCCCGCCTTGCCGTATCCTTGTAGTAATCAGAATTAAAAGCCCGCGCGCCTTTTGCCAGGGCGGCAATCATTAAGCCGTTCCAATCGGTCAGAATTTTCTTGTCTTTATGAGGAAGTATTCTCTGTTTTCTGGCCGTAAATAGTTTTTTTAAAGAAATATTAACAACCGTGCGCAGGTGTTGCTCAGGCATCCTCATCTCGCGCGCAAGCTCCGGCAACGGCTTTTTCAGATGTAAAATTCTTTTATTTAAATCTCCCGCGGAATTGCCGCTCGTATTATCAGGCGCGGTTATATTAAATACCTTTGTTATGATCTCGCCATGTTTTCGCCCTAGAACCCGGTTAATTTCGTCAATTGACCATAAATAGAAAGCTCCCTCTTCGCCCTCGGTGTCAGCGTCTTCAGCGGAATAGAACCCCCCTTCGGGCGACTTCATATCGCGCAACACGTATGTGAAAATATCCTGGGCAACTTCGCGGTACTCATTTTTACCGGTAGCCTGCCAGGCTTCTATGTAAGCCATTGACAGCATAGCCTGGTCGTAAAGCATCTTTTCAAAATGCGGCACAACCCAATCAGCGTCTGTTGAATATCTATGGAAACCAAAACCCGCGTGATCATAAATACCGCCCATTCTCATTGCCTGCAAAGTCTTTTCAACCATAAGCAACGCGGCGTTATCATTAGTTTGTTTCCAGTGACGCAATAAAAACATAAGGTTTTGCGGGCTTGGAAATTTCGGAGCCTTGCCGAACCCGGCATTTTTATGATCAAAACTCCTTGAAAATTGCCTAAACGCGTCTTTCATTAAAACAGAAGCGTCCAGTTTCTCATTAGACTTGACGTGCAGTGTAGATTGCTCCAACGCGGCGACTATTTGACTTGCGGAATCTAAAACTTTGCTTTTTTCATAACTCCAAAGCGCCTTTATGCGCGGAATGAGTTCCAACATGCCCGCTCTGCCGTAACGGTTTGTTTTTGGTATATATGTTCCCGCGAAAAACGGCTCCTTGTTGGGCGTCATAATTATAGTAAGCGGCCACCCCCCGCCGCCTGTCAGCATCCTGCAAACATCCATATAAATATTGTCAATATCGGGCCGCTCCTCCCTATCAACCTTGATTGAAACAAACATTTCGTTCATCAACCTTGCAACTTCGGGGTCTTCAAACGATTCATGAGCCATAACATGGCACCAATGACAAGTGGAATACCCGATAGAGAGAAAAATAGGCTTGTTCTCCTCTATGGCTTTTGCGAAAGCCTTTGCGCACCACGGATACCAATCTACAGGATTCTCCGCATGCTGACGCAAATATGGGCTGGTTTCGTTAATAAGTCTGTTATATTGTTTATCGCCGGCCTGTTTTGCGTCAACGCTCTTTGCCGCAAGATCGCATTGCAAAGGCCGTGGCATTATGGCGCAAAAGAGAAAAATTGTGATTCCAATCAGCATTTTCGACGTTAGTTTAATCATTCTTCAACCTCAAAAAAACGTTTATAAATTTATCACCGTCGAGGATAATTCTCCCCTCAGGGGATAATACTCACTAAGGCCGGCAAGCGGTCAAGTGTTCATTTATCACTAGAGCAGACAAGCCGCCCAGTGTTCATTTCGCCGCACAATTAGATTATACAACATATCATTTATAATAAATATACCATAGTATGTAATTTTCCGCGATAATTACGGGCATAAACATGTGCTATTTAATCAAACAGTGGGCAACAGGCAACAATTTCTCTAAATACTTCGTAACTTACTGAAACAGGCGCTATAATTATAAAAAAATCACGCGTTACCTCCTGACAATGATGAAAGTTAAGTATATAGTATTATAATCCGGAAAAACGTTTAAAGTGATCTTGATAACAATTTCAAGGTTTAGTGTAGAGCCTAATAGAAATTACCTTAATTTTACGAGCATTGTATTTTACGCTTAACCGGCAAACTTACAACCACGCTCTATTGGAATACTATATCTTGTTATAGAAAAAATCATGGAGAAAATAATAATACTAATTCATTGAAGACCAACATATAATTGCCATGTCCACAAAACATGCGCTGCTGGATTTGGGATATGAAATAACTTCATAAGAAATATGGCTTAAACGGTTGCAGGTCAAAACCGTTTAACGCAAAAGAGTTGAATGATATGCTGAAACGTGTGATTAAGAATCTGAAAACTTGATGCCGTATGTTTGGCGTGGCAACAGGCATTGTTGGTTTGAGACTTTTACCTCAAATCAACAGCCATGTTTAAGGTAAAAGTAAAATCAGAACCAGTATTTTTTGTTTTTGGAAGAAATAGTCTATGTTTAAAAACCTGAAAATCAGGACAAAGCTATTAGTTGTCAATGCCGTGCTTGCAATGATTGCAGTGTTTACTTTTAGTTATGTTGGTATTCATACTGTTAAAAAAACAGCAATAAACACACAAATTACAATGCTGGAAAATATTGCAACCCTTAAAGTTGAAAAGATAGAGTCGTTTTTTAAAGAAAGAGTGGGGGATATTAAAATTGCTCAACATTATTTTAATGTGAAGAATAATCTCCCTATAGTATCTAAGTTTCCTCACGACCGGACTAATCCCGAGTACATAATTGCCAGGAAAATGCTTGACGATCAAATAAAAATTTTTATTAATTTCAAATATTATGTAAATTTTATGATGGTTAGCCCTGAAGGGAAGGTTGTGTATTCCGCCAATAAATTACATGAGAAAATTGTTTTAGACAATTTTTTAGAGCCCACTGAAGGAGAAAAAGCATTTAAAGAGGGAAAAAACGGCATCTACTTTTCTGATATCTATAGAAACCAATTAGATGGCTATGCTTATCGGATGCTGATAACTGCGCCGGCGCTTGATTTTGATGGAAAGTTTATAGGTGTTATCGCAATAGAGCTGGATATGGAGCCGATTTATAAATTTATGCAGGATACCACAGGACTTGGAGAGACGGGTGAGACTTTGATTGCTAAATCAATAAAAGATGGCGCATTGTTCCTGAATATACTCCGCTATGATAAAGATGCTGCATTAAAACGGAAAGCCGTCTTTGGAAGAGGCGACTCTTTGCCGATTTTAAATGCTGTAAGGAATAAAAACGGAGCCGGCATCTCCATTGATTACCGAGGTAAAGATATAATTGCCGCCTGGCGACATATTCCTTTACTTGACTGGGGATTGGTGGCAAAAATTGATCTTCAAGAGGTTTTTGTTAATGTTAAAAATTTAAAGGTAATAATATTTTACCTGTTGGTCGTTATTATTGTTTTAGCTGTGACAGGGTCATTTTGGTTGTCGATTTCTATTACAATTCCTGTTAAAAAGTTGTCGGAAACTATGCTAACGATTAGCCGAGGGGAGGCGCAAAATAGGGTTGAAATAAAATCAAAAGATGAAATCGGGTTATTAGCCGGATCGTTTAATATGATGAGTGAAAAATTGCAGGCTTCAAGGAACTCTTTAAAAGAGAGCGAAAAGAGGTATAGAACCCTTGTTCTGGCTATACCTGATATAGTTTTCAAAATTGACAAAAACGGATATTTTACATTTGTAAATCTCTCTATAAAGAATTTGGGTTATGAACCGGATGAACTTATAGGAAAACATTTAAGTATGATTTTTGATCAAAATGTCGTTGAATTAATCAGTAGAGCTCAAATGTTTCATGGAGGTGGAGACAGTGAAAAGCCGTGGCTATCTGATCAAAGTAGTCATGAATCAATGAAAATAAGGGATTTAAAAATACGTTTGTTTTCAAAATTTCAAAACTCTGAAGGGGGAAAGATGGTATGCCTGGGGTTAATTACCATTGTTAACGAACTGGCGACGGCTGAGCATAATAAATATAGCGTAAGCAAAAATGGCAAAAAAATTGTTGGGGCGATAGGTATCGTCAGGGATATTACAGAAAAAACCAAATTCCAGAATGAAGCAATACGGTCAAGGCAGCTTGCCATTCTCGGCGAGCTGTCCGCCACTGTTGCCCACGAAGTTAATACCCCGATAAACAGCATTACTAATTGCGCTCAAATGTTATGCGCCGAATTAGAAACAAAAAACATTGATGTGGATAAAGGCCTCCTTTACATAATTATAAATGAATCAGATCGCATTACTAATGTAATAAAGAGCCTTCTGTTATTTGCAGGAGATAATGAGAAGTCCACCGACTATTATAACGTGAAAGATCTTTTGCTGGATGTGATCACACTGACAAGGATAGAGCTTAAAAGAGACGGAATAGAAGTGAAAACGGATTTAGATTTTGTCATGCCGGAGATAGTTGCCCACCCTCAACAGATCCAGCAAGTCTTTTTCAATATCATTAATAATGCGCAAGACGCCTTAAGTGAAAAGTATTCAGGCTTTCATGAAAATAAAATCATCGAACTCAAAGGCAGAAATGTAACGCGGGATAATCGGTCATACGCGCAAATCGAGTTTTGTGATCATGGAATCGGCATACCGGCTGACAAAATAAACAATGTGATGATTACATTTTTCACGACGAAACCCAGAGGCAAAGGAACCGGATTGGGATTAAGCATTACCAATAAAATCATTAGGGACCATGACGGCGAGCTTAAGATAGAAAGCGTCGAAGGTGAACATACAAAGGTTATAATTCTTCTGCCGGTTGATAAGAAATAAGTTGAATTTTGTTTGACTGATTGATTGTTTAAAAGCAAGGCGTGTTCAAACTGATTTCAAAGAGTTGCTTGTTTTTTAAGCGACTAAAGTTTAAAGTGAGCGAAAGTTATGGTATTTTGTTTCATTTTAAAACAACCACTTACGATGGTCATTGGCTTCAATAAATTACACATTGTTGTCCCCAAAGGCGGCAATAATTTGGCTTTTAACTCTTATGCTGAATAATTATAAAAAATCTCAGATTTTTACCTAAACTTTATCACTTTAGGAGCTGATTCTTCTGCGTTAGTTAACTTTAGTTACTTTAATTAAATTAAACTGAACTGAATTCAGTTTGAACTTACAAAGAAAGATTAATATCATGGAAGCAAAAATCCTTATAATTGATGATGATGATACTTTATTGACTGTCACAAATAAAATATTTTTACATGAAGGATACGAGGTTGTCACTGCCACTGATTACAACAAAGCTTTGGCCTTGCTTGATAAAACCAAAGTCGATCTAATATTTACAGATATAATTTTAGGCGCAAGGACCGGCATTGACATCTTGAACGAAGTAAAAAACAGGAAACTGGCATGCCCGGTTGTCCTGATTACGGGATTTCCTACTGTAAAAACAGCCGCCGAGGCCGTGCGTTTGGGAGCTTATGATTATATCCCTAAACCTATAAAATCTCAGACTCTAATACGTGTGGCAGCGGCAGCCTTGAAACACAAATTGATCATTGACGAAAACTTAAAATACCGATTAAACCTTGAAGCTATATTTAAAAGTGTAAAGGACGCTATTATTACCGTTGATAAAGAGATGAATATAATTGAAATCAATAAGGGAGCTGAAAGATTGTTTAATGTCATTGCGGCAAATGTTAAGGGAAAAGCGTTTAAATATATGTGCAATGACACAGGTATTGAGAATGCAATTATAGGCACCAACAAAATAAAACAGCCTATTGAGATTCGTCGGTTGGAATGTAAACTTAACAATCATCTTCCGAAGCGTGTTGTTAGCATAACAACTTATCCCTTCTTTGATGTATATGAAGAATTCAATGGTTGCGTTCTGGTTTTAAAAGATGAAACACGTCTGACAAGGCTTGAACGTGATCTTAATGAACGCCGGCGGTTTCATAATATTATAGGCGAAAGCGACGTTATGAAAAAGATTTATTCGCTTATAGATATTTTATCCAATGTTCCTACAACAGTTTTAATAACCGGCGAAAGCGGCACCGGGAAGGAGCTGGTTGCAGACGCCTTGCATTACAATGGCGAACGAAAGGACAAACCATTTGTCAAGGTGAATTGTTCAGCTTTATCTGAAAGTATACTTGAAAGCGAGCTGTTTGGGCATGTAAAGGGGGCTTTTACCGGAGCTATTAATGATAGAAAAGGCAGATTTGAAACCGCAAATGGGGGCACTATCTTTCTTGATGAAATAGGAGATATATCAAGCAGAATGCAAACCCGTTTGTTAAGGGTAGTTCAGGAAATGGAGTTTGAGCGTGTTGGCGAATCGTCGCCTACAAAAGTGGAGGTGAGGATTGTGACTGCCACTAACCAAGATCTTCGTAAAAAGGTTCAAGAGGGCTCTTTCCGTAAAGATCTTTACCACCGGCTAAAAGTTATGCAATTAAATATGCCGCCACTCAGGGAGAGACGGGAAGACATACCTCTTCTGTTAAACTATTTTAAAAAGAAATTAAATGATAAATTTAATAAACAAATTGAGGGGTTTTCTATTGATGTTCAAAAAATATTCATGGATTACGAATGGCCCGGCAATGTCCGTGAACTGAAAAATATATTAGAGCATTCTTTTGTTATTTGTTGTTACCCTGTAATTAGCAGAGATGATCTTCCATTCGAATTTGCCAATATTTACGAACCTCAGTTGGATTCCCCAAAAGAAAAATCGGTCTTTAATCGTCAGGCAATAGTTCAAGCGTTAAAAAAAAGCGGCGGCAACAAGGCCAAAGCTTCGCGCTTACTAGGCTTAAGCCGGTGGACTTTATATGAGAAAATCAGAAAGCACAAAATATCAGACGCCGATTGGCTCCAATAAAGTGTTAGCCCTAACACTTTTGCCCACCTAACACATGTGTAGGTTTCACGCCTTTTTGACTTAGAATATTCATATACAAATCCTCAAATTTATCTTTTTCGCATCACTATAAAGTTGATCATTTCAACAGGTTATACCATATTTTCATTCATTATCCACAACATCTGTAACTCTTTGGCTTTTATTTTGCTATAAATATTTCTATTCTATATTTTTGGCTGCCATAAACTAACATAAAAGCTATGAAAACTATCCTTCTTGTAGACGATGAACCTTCGTTCCAGGATCTACTTTGTAGATATTTTGAAAATGACTACCATGTTCTAACATCTGAAACCGGAGAAGATGCTTTAGAGGTAATTAAGGCTAACGAGGTTGACCTTGTAATGCTTGATTATATTATGCCTGGCATAAATGGAATTGAAACATTAAAAAGGATCAAAGAGTTTAATAAGGAGACACCCGTCATCATGTTGACAGGTCATTCATCGCCGGAATTGCCGGTCACGGCTAAAGAGTTAGGAGCTAACGATTTTATTACTAAACCGAGTATGTTTAAAGTAATTGGAAATGCTATTTCCAGAGTATTGAACGAGACAAGCTTAAAAAAACAAGATTCCGGTTTGCTAACAAACTAAATTAATCATGAAAATAAAACACAAATTTTTATTGATGATCAGTATAAAGTCAAATTATTATAGAATTTAAACGAAGAGTATAGTTGGATTAGGAGCGAACTATGGCAAACATTTGAACTTGAAACCGGAGAGGACAAAAAGAGGCACGGAATTGGCCTGGGTCTTGCATTTTGCAAGATGGCTGTTGAAGCGCAAAAAGGGGAAATCAGGGTTGAATGTGATAAAGATAAAGGTTCAACCTTTAATGTTAAACTAAATGTTATGAAATCAAATTGAAGTAGATGTAATAAAGGATTATTAATAAAAAAAACAAAAAGTGGGGGAGAGAATGATAAAATATAAAAAACAAAAATTAGAAAATCATTTGATAATAGATACCGATACGGAGTATATAGAAAAAATAATTCAAAGCTGCTTATGTCTAGAAAAGCCAACAATAACAAGCGTGAAAACCTTTTCTGAGATTGCCTTGTCATCTAAATTGCATGGAGTTGAAATTATATGTTCGGATGGAGCTAAATATTGTCTGACTATTGCCAGGTCGGATTAAAATAGATTAAAAGATTTTATTGCTATGTACGGCATGCAACCTATTTTAGGATTATGCTTCTTTTATATTAAACAGGCAACTCTAATAGTGGAGGATTTTTCCCTATGAACACAAACATATTAAAAAAGAAACGATCATGTTTGATGTGTGGAGTATTGTTTAACAGCAACGGCCCGCAGAATAGAAGGTGTAAAAGATGCAACCATCTGGTAGAGACGAGAAGTAAGTTTGGAGCTAGTGACATTCCGGTTTTTAAATATGTAAATATACCGAATAGTAATAATGCGAGTTGGGATTATTATGATTTTAAGATATTTTGAGTGGGCAATACGGTCTATGAATGATTTAAATTGCGCTTTTTAGCTTTTTCATAAGGAGATTGCAATGTTTAAGAATATGAAATTAAGCACAAAGATAGGCATGGGATTTGGCATTATAACTTTAATGCTTGTCGGAGCTGTATTAACTTCGATATGGCAAACAGGACGGGTAACAAATGTAAACAATCGAGTCATAGAGTTAAGAACTCCGACTGCGCGGGCAAGCTTAATGATGTTGAATGGCATGAATCATTCGTTGGCTGCATTGCGAGGCTGGATGTTACTGGGAAAGGATAAATTCAGGGAGGAACGCGCAAATGCGTGGGCGGAAGAGCTAAGCTCTTCTTTTGCGGAATTAAAAAAGTTTTCAGCTAACTGGACTAATCCCAGAAACCTTGAACGGCTTAGCATTATTGAGAGCAAATTAGAAGATTTTAAAAAATATCAACAAGAAATAGAAGACATTGCGCAAACCATTGAAAATACACCTGCAACCCAAATATTATTTGAACAGGCCGCTCCACAGGCAGCGATTCTGGCAAGTAATATTACAAAAATGATCGACATTGAAGCGAAATTGGATGCAACATCTGAACGGAAAGCTCTGTTGGGCATGATGGCTGATGTGCGCGGCACTTTAGGCCTTGGCCTGGGAAATATTCGGGCGTATTTGCTTTCAGGTGATGAAAAGTTTAAAAAAGGGTTCGAAAAGTTATGGGCAAAAAATACCAGACGTTTTGGCGATCTGAATGCAAATTCGCCCCTTTTAAATTCTGAACAAGCCGAGGCTTTAAGGGTATTCAGTAAAGCAAGAGAAATATTCTCTCCTCTGCCTCTAAAAATGTTTAAAATTCGTGGAAGCGCTGAATGGAATGTTGCCAACGCGTGGTTAGGCACAAAAGCGGCTCCTACCGCTTTTGCCATTAAAAATGAACTTGATGGTATGGTTGATAACCAGAAACATCTAATGGTTGCCGATATAGAAAAGGTTAAAAGCATGATATCAGTTTTGGCTTTAATAGAGTGGCTGCTTATTGCCGGAGGCGTTACTATTGCGGCAATAGTGGGAACATTTATAACATTGTCAATTACCAAACCAATTAACAATGTTATACGAGGCCTTACATCCAGCTCTGATCAACTTACGTCGGCTTCAGGACAAATAGCGGATTCAAGCCAGCAAATGGCTGAAGGTTCCAGTGAGCAAGCGGCAAGCCTGGAAGAGACATCCTCTTCACTTGAAGAAATGTCGTCAAGCACCAAGGACAACGCGGATAACGCATGCCAGGCAAATGAGTTAGCAAATAATGTGCTCAAAAATGCTAATGACAGCAAAGAGGCGATGGAACGTATGTCACAGGTTATTGGAAAAATTAAGACATCGTCAGATGAGACTGCAAAGATATTAAAGACTATTGATGAAATCGCTTTCCAAACAAATCTTTTGGCCCTTAATGCCGCGGTAGAAGCGGCAAGAGCAGGCGAGGCGGGAAAAGGTTTTGCAGTGGTAGCTGAAGAAGTGCGCAACCTCGCGCAACGGTCAGCCGAGGCAGCCAAAAGCACAGCGAAACTTATAGAAGAGTCTCAGGAAAATTCAGAAAATGGAGTGAAAACTTCATCAGAAGTGGCAAACGTGCTTGATGGAGTTGTAGAAGGCGTTGAAAAGGTGACTCAGCTTATCAGCGGTGTCTCTTCCGCAAGCTCTGAACAGGCAAAAGGCATAGAGCAAATTAACGCAGCCACAAGTGATATGGACAAAGCTACTCAAGCAACCGCCGCAAACGCGGAGGAAGCCGCTGCCGCAAGTGAACAGCTTTCAGCGCAAGCAAATGAACTCTCAGGCATTGTCGGCACACTGGCGGCTGTGATAGGCGGCAAACACAGTAATGGAGCTGCTGTGCTTCAGAAAAGAAATCATCAACTAAAAAGCAAATTTGAAACAAAAAGGCCCATGGAAAGACAATTTGCCGGACAGGCTAAACAACATGCAATCGCAAAACCACACGAAATTATTTCATTAGATGATGACGAGCTTAAGGATTTTTAAAAGCTGGATATGTAAGTTAAATTTTTGACAAATTCATTTTGTTTTATTGTATTAGTCTAAAAAAGACTTAAATGAAAGGTAATAAAATGGAACTTGTTAGTGAAAAGACTTCTGCTCTTGGCGGGAAATACTTAACGTTAGTTCTGGGGAAAGAGGTGTATGGCATTGAAATACTTAAAGTCAGAGAAATTATCGGCATTGTAAATATTACGGCAGTGCCGCAAAGCTCTGACTATCTTAAAGGCATCATTAATTTGAGGGGAAAGATTATACCAGTATTAGACCTAAGGATTAAATTCTCTATGCCTGAAACTGAATATACCCATGAAACGTGCATTATTGTAGTAGAAGTAAATAAAATTGACCTAGGCTTGGTAGTTGACACAGTTTCAGAAGTTATGGACATAAAAAGTAGCGAGATTGAAGAGGCCGGCAATCTTGGAAATGAAGTTGACAGGGATTTTTTGTTAGGGCTTGGCAAAGTAAAAGACAGGATAGTTATTTTGTTGGATATTGGCAAAATACTTAACGCCGATGAATTTTCAAAAGTTGAAACAATCTCAAAATAAACATTTTTAATATTTTTGTTTTTTATACCTAAATCGCTTAATTTAAGTAATAATTTTTAGAAAAAGGAGAAAAGTGAATGCATGAATTAATTGAAACACAGAAATCCTCGCCAAATATAATCAACAGCGACACCGAATATGTAGAAGAGTTGTTAAGCAACATTCTAATTCTTGAGTCTGATTCCATATCAAAAGTAAGCACATTTTCAGAGATTGGGCTCCGATCAAAAGGAAAGGGTGTAATTATAAAATTCATTGACGGCAAAAGGTACTTTGTGCCTATTCAACTGATTCCTGTTAAGGCAAACTGTGTTTAAGGAATAGCCTACAGGCCGGAATGGTTATGTTGCGCATCTATTTGCGCAGGCCATAAATTTTAATATTCCGGTGTAAATTCGCGCTTGCTTTGTCTAGATTTGCCGGAAGAAAAGGAGTCCGGCAAGCACATCCGCAATACGTTTGATGCGCGTGTTGCGAGGCGCGTTTAATCATATAGTTGGCGCAAAGTTGAACTTTGCGCCAAAAAATATCAGGAACAGTCTTGTAGACTGTTCCTGATATTTTTTGATTGCTTAAAATTCGCCGCTGCCAATAAAATGAATAACAATTTTTCCACTTTTGATTCTAAAAAAATAAACAAACTTAGAGAAGTTTTAAATGAAGCGAAAGGAATGCCGCTTAATGAAGAGATATTTATGAAGATTGACGGCATATGTGAAAATATACAATTTGAGTTAGATAGAAAAAACTATGAAAGCAAAAAGACAATGCGCAGCCTTTTACTATTGCAGCAACTAGGCGAAATAATGCAAGGCCCTATTAATCTCGACAAATTGCTTCATTTGATTTTAACATGCGTAACAGCCGGTTATGCCTTTGGCTTAAACCGGGCAATGCTTTTTCTGATTGATAATGAAAACAACGTTTTAAGCGGCAAATTAGCGGTAGGACCGTCCTCGCCGGAAGAGGCGGACCAAATATGGCAAGAAATGGCAAACAAGTATAGTTCTCTTTTGCACATACTTGAAGAGGTCGATTGTAGCGACATTTTAGAAACACCTTTAAATTCAATGACAAATCAGATGGTATTTGCGTTGTCGGATACAAGAGAAATTGTTGTTTCTTGCGCATTGGAAAAAAAACCGATAATTGTTAAAGATGCTATTAATGATTTAAACGTAACAGAGGAATTTAGGATGGCCTTAGGGGTAAATGAATTTATTTGTGTTCCTTTGATAGCAAGAAATGAGGCAATAGGCGTTATAGTCGCGGATAATATCTATACAGGCGAATATATAGATGAGGATCAAGTAGACATCCTGACCATGTTTGCAAATCAGGCGGCGCTGGCTATTGAAAAAGCGGAATCGCACAAAAGGCTTGAAGACAAAGTAAGACAACTCACTGTAACTCAACAGAAACTTATTCGTTCAGAGAAACTGGCGGCAATAGGCTCAATGGCCCCATATCTTGCTCATGAAATTAGAAACCCGCTGGTTACTATCGGTGGTTTTACAAAATCCCTTTCCCGCTTTGACTTTGCCGACCCGAAAGTTAAGACTAATTTAAATATAATCATTGAAGAGGTAAGCCGCCTGGAAAAAATACTTAACAACATCACAGACTTCAGTAAATCTTCAATGCCGGAAAAAATTAATGTTCAAATATGTGAAAGTGTTGAAGATACATGCGCGCTAATGGCAAATTACCTTCAAGAAAAACATATAAATCTAAATAAAGAGATTGATTCTTTTATACCCAACATACATGTCGATCCTACACAAATAAAACAGGTCTTGCTTAACATATTAATGAATGCGGCGGAATCAATGCCTGAAGGCGGCGATATTACTGTAAATATCAAAACTTATAACAAATTAGTAATAATTGACATAATTGACACCGGCAACGGCCTGTCCCACGAATCAGTAAAAAAAATGTTTGATCCATTTTTTACAACTAAATTGAACGGCACAGGCCTGGGTATGGTAATTAGCCTTAAGATCATTAATGATCATGGCGGAAAAATAAATATTGAAAGTGAACCTGAAAAAGGCACAACAGTGTCATTATCGTTGCCAATAAATTAACAGAAAGGAGGACGAATCCATGACTACCATCTTACTTGTGGAAGACGACAAAAACCAACGTTTACTATATGACGAAGAGTTAACACTTGAAGGGTATGAAATCGTAACGGCTAAGGACGGCAAAGAGGGGTTGGAAAAAGTAAAAAGGCAACCTCCGGACCTGGTTTTAATGGATATAAATATGCCTAAGATGGACGGTATTGAGACTATGGGCAAGATTTTAAGTAGAAATAAGAATATTCCTATCATAATTAATACTGCCTATAGCAATTATAAAGATAATTTCATGTCATGGGCTGCTGACGGCTATATTGTAAAATCATCTGATTTAACAGAATTAAAGAACAAAATCAAAGAACTGGTTGAAAATAAAAGACAATAACTTATAAGATAAGTCCAATTTGATATGTCGCTACTATATACAAGATCCCCAAAAAAAATACTTGTCATGATTCTGGCGGGAGGCCAGGGAGAAAGGCTTTATCCACTTACAAGAGACAGGGCAAAACCAGCCGTGCCTTTTGGCGGTATATATCGGATAATCGACTTTGCGTTAAGTAATTGTATAAATTCCGGATTACGTAAGATAACGCTCCTGACGCAATACAAATCAGCGTCTCTTAATAAACATTTGAGACTTGGCTGGAATATTTTTAATAATGAAATAGATGAATACATAGAACAAATACCTCCTCAGCATAGGATAAGCGACCAATGGTATCTTGGAACTGCCGATGCTGTTTATCAAAATATATATACCCTGGAAAAAGAACAACCTGAAATGGTTTTGATCCTCGCAGGCGATCATATCTACAAAATGGATTACCGAAAAATAATTCTTCCTCATCTTGAAAATGAAGCTGGTGTTACCATTCCATGTATGGAAGTCCCTATTGAAGAAGGAAAAAGGTTTGGTGTAATAGAAACAGATAAAAGCAACAGGATTGTTGGATTTTCTGAAAAACCGGCAAATCCAAAACCCCTACCCGGCAATCCAAAAGCAACCCTTATTTCAATGGGGATATATTTATTCAATACTACGGCTTTAGTTAAAGCTGTAATTAATGACGCAAAACAGTGCACGGATCATGATTTCGGGAAAAACATAATACCTGAAATGATACACACAAAAAAAGTATTCGCATACCCATTTACGGATGAAAACAATGCAAATTATTGGCGTGATATCGGCGCCTTGAATGCTTATTGGGAAGCCAATATGGACCTTGTTAAGGCTTTGCCTATGTTTGATATTTACGATGATGAATGGCCTATCCGCGCATATCAAAAACAATATCCACCTACAAAAGTGATCTTGAATGAAAATTCTTTAGATAAAAGATCAGGCATGATTTTAAATTCAATTATATCCGGAGGATCTATAATAAATGGCGCGAAAATCGAAAGGTGTGTCTTATCTCCTGATATTAGAGTAGGTTCCTGTTCCGAAATTTACGATTCAATCATAATGGAAAGCGTCAGGATAGGCAGGAATGTAAAGATCAAAAAAGCTATTATCGACAAAAGAGTAAACATTCACGATAATATCAGCATTGGCTATGATCGGGTTAAAGACTCAAAGCTTTTTACCGTAACTGAAGACGGCATTGTAGTTGTGCGTAAAGAAATGCCTGTGTAATAAGGCTGGTAGTTAGTAAACCCCGGAACCATCTCTAATCATTTTTCAATAGTTCGCATTCAAACAGGATATTTTTATTCTTTTTGATTACTCCTTATATGTTTAATAATATGGGATAAATACCTACTTTGCGTAAATACTATACGTATAACCCATGCATTCTCTACCTGTTAAAGAGTCTGTAGTCTCTTCTATTTCCACTATTTTCCGCGTGCTTTTATGTTCGTTTTAGTGCATAATACTTTCATCACTTATTGGGAGCTAAATGTTGTTTTTTTGGACAACATATTATAACAATTACTTTTCGCCCTTTAAGTTGGTTTTCTATCTTTTTTTGACTCTAAAATCGATCAACTTAAGTTTAAATTAATTTACGAAAAAACAGGGGAATTTTTATGCCGCAATTAGTTAAAGAGAGTCTAAAAAGCAAGTTAATAGTGTGCTTTTTGCTTGTTTCGATAATACCTATTGTTATTATTGGCATCCTGAGCTTTAAAAGCGCGAAAAAGGCGATGATTAAATCCCGGCTGGATGAATTAACTAGTATTGCGGTTCTAAAAGTCGACAAGCTTGAATCATTTTTTAATGAGCGAAAAGGCGATATAACAAGCGCGCAGGATTTTTACAACATCAAAAGAAACCTTCCAATCTTCGACAAGCTTAACGGCGATAAAACAAACCCGGAATATTTAAAGGCAAAAAAAATGCTGGATGGGCAGTTAAGGCCTTTTCAACTTGTCTACGGTTATAAAGATCTTATGCTTGTAAATTCGCTGGGGAAAATTGTATATGGAACTAATGAACAGCATGCGATAGTCGATATTGGCAGGCCGCTGCCCGACCCGTCCGGCAAAGCGTTTGAACTGGGCAAAAAAGGGATCTATCTTAGCGAAATTTTTAGAGACAGAACTGAGCCCGATAAATTCGAGATGTTGATAACAGGCCCGGCCCATGATTTTAGCGGTGAATTCATTGGAGTAATTGCGTTTGAAATTGACATGGGGCCAATTTATGAATTTATTCAGGATACCACTGGTTTGGGAGTTACCGGGGAGACATTGCTTGGGAAAAAAGTTGGAAACAACGCCCTCTTTTTAAACACGCTCCGCCATGATGTAGGCGCGGCCATGAAACGAAAAGTGGTTATAGGCAGCGATGAAGCCATTCCTGTGCAGGAAGCCGTTCAGGGTATTGATGGAGCCGGCATATCAATTGATTACCGAGGCAAGGAGATAATAGCCGTATGGAAACACATCCCATCGCTTAATTGGGGGTTGGTGGCAAAAATCGACGCTGAAGACGCGTTTGCGCCAATCAGGTCGTATGGGTATAAAATAATTGGAATAGCCTTCACTATCGCGTTTATTGTCGCCATAGTTGCCTACCTCGTTTCAAAGCGAATATCAAATCCAATTATGCAGTTAACCCATTCAACAGATAAAATCGCCAATGGCGATTTAACGCATAGAATAAATATTGATTCGCAAAGCGAGATCGGGCTGCTTGCCGACTCTTTTAACAAGATGACCAATGAATTGCAGATTTCACTATCTAAAAAGGATGATGAAAATTGGGAAAAGACGGGGCAAACAGAATTAAATAAGACTATGAGGGGCGATCAGAATGTTGAAGGGCTTGCTAAAAACGTAATTAGATTTCTGGTCAATTATCTTGACGCTCAAATCGGAGCGCTTTTTCTAGCGGAAAAAGGCGACATTTTAAGGTTGACGGCCGGGTACGCGTATAAAAAACCCTCAAACATGTCAAACGAAGTGAAATTTGGGGAAGGATTAGTCGGCCAGGCCGCAATTGAGAAACAAAGATTACTGATATCAGACGTTCCGGAAGATTATATCAAAGTCAATTCGGCGACGGGAGAAAGCTCGCCGTCCAATATCATAGTGGCCCCATTTCTTTACGCCGGTAAATTAATTGGAGTGATCGAGATCGCCTCGCTTTCAAAATTTAGGGAAGTAGACATTGAGTTTATTGATATTGTTTCCGAAAATATAGCGGTCGCGTTTAAATCAACGCAAACAAATGAACATGTTAAAAAACTTCTTGAAGAGACGCAAAGGCAATCTGAAGAGTTGCAATCTCAACAGGAAGAGTTGCAACAGACAAATGAAGAGCTGGAAAGCCAGCAGGAGGAACTTAGAGTATCAAATGAAGAACTTGAAGAACGCACTGAAGCTTTGGAAAAAAGACAAAAAGAGATTAACTACAAGAATAAAGAGCTTGAAAAAGCCAAGGCAATAACTGAAGAAAAAGCGCGCGACCTTGAATTGGCGGGCAAATACAAATCAGAATTTCTCGCAAATATGTCGCACGAGCTGCGCACGCCGTTAAACAGCCTGCTCATACTTTCACAATATCTTGCGGACAACAAAGCCGGAAATCTAACGGAGAAACAGCTCGAATGCGCAAACACCGTTTTTTCATCCGGCAACGATCTTTTAGCGCTGATAAACGACATACTTGACCTCTCCAAGGTTGAAGCGGGCAAGATGGTATTAGAAGTTGCGGAAATGAATATTAGAGAGTTTGCCGAAAATATTAAACAAAATTTCATGCCTGTTTCGGAACAAAAAGGGATACATTTTGATTTAGACGTGTCAGATGAACTGCCTTCTTATATTAAAACCGACAGGCAAAAACTGCAACAAATCGTAAAAAACCTTCTTGCAAATTCATTTAAGTTTACAGAGAAAGGCTCGATTAATTTCAAGATCGCCAGGCCCCAAAAAGACGCAAAGCTTTCACAAGCCTCATTGAATCCTGAAAACGCAATATCTATATCAGTAGCCGACACTGGAATAGGCATTAAAAACGACAAACTGAAACATATTTTTGAAGCGTTCCAACAAGCGGATGGAACAACAAACAGAAAATACGGAGGAACAGGGCTGGGGCTATCAATATCAAAAGAGTTGGCAAAATTGCTTGGGGGCGAAATACATTTGAAAAGCGAAGAGGGCAAAGGCAGCGTTTTTACTATTTATCTGCCTGAGAAGATCGCGCAAAATGATGAAGCAAAAAAAGTTGAGATCAAAAATATTAAAAAAAGCCCATCTATTGATCGCAAACCGCGCGTTTCACCTTCACTCAAAAAAGATGACAGGAACAAACTTGAAGAGCAGGGCAGGTCGCTCCTGATAATTGACGACGACCAAAAATTCTCAAAAATCATGGTTGACCTAGCCCATGAAAAAGGCTTTAAGGCTTTGGTAGCTGAAGACGGCGAGACGGGTTTGCATATGGCGGATGAATACAAACCAAGCGCTATTGTGCTTGACATAGGCTTGCCCGGCATTGACGGATGGACCGTTATGCAATGTTTGAAAGACAACCCTAATACGCGGCACATCCCCGTGCATTTCATCTCCGCAACGGATGAGCATATTGACGCGATGAAGATGGGCGCCATAGGCTATCTTACCAAGCCGGTAAACCTTGAAAAACTTAACAACGCTTTTAAAAGTATAGAAAACATAGTGTCAACAAAGGTTAAAAAACTGCTGATAGTTGAGGATGACAAAATTATGAGACAGTTTATCCTTGATTTAATGGCCGACGTAGATATTGCCACAACATCTGTTTCCACCGGCAAAGAGGCGTATGACATTTTAAAAATGGAAACATTTGACTGCATGGTGCTGGATATTGGTTTACCGGACATGTCCGGATCTGAATTTCTTGAGAAAGTAAAAAATGATCCAGGCATGTCGCGCATTCCAATTATAATATATACAGGCAAGGACCTTTCAATTACGGAAGAGACGGAACTTAAAAAATACGCCGGCAGCATAATTGTTAAGGGCGCAAAATCGCCCGAACGTCTTCTCGACGAAGCAACCCTGTTCCTGCACCAGATTGAGGACAACCTGCCTAAAGAGAAACAAAACATGATAAGAATGATACATGATAAAGACCATGTTTTTAAAGGCAAGAAGATATTGTTGGTGGATGACGATGTGCGCAACGTATTTGCGTTGTCGCATATATTGGAGGAACGCGGCATAACGGTTATCGCCGGCAGAAACGGCAAGGAGGGGCTTGAATGCCTTGAGAAAAACCCGGACATCAATCTGGCGCTGATGGATATAATGATGCCGGAAATGGATGGATATGAAACAATAAAAAAGATTAGAAAGCAAAATCAACATAGAAATTTGCCTATAGTTGCGCTAACCGCCAAGGCCATGAAAGGCGATAGAGATAAATGCATAAAAGCCGGAGCCAACGATTATCTGACAAAACCTGTTGACGCAAACAGATTGTTTTCTCTTCTAAGGGTATGGTTGTATAATTAGTATCTTAATAGTTAAATTCTGACAATTGCTGACAAGATATTTTGAATTACTACACAGACTTTTAACTTTTTTTATAGAATTTATTCAAAAATTAAAAATTTTTACCAAAACTTTAGCTCACTTTTAACTTTAGCTCAATTTAGTCACTTTTCCGGTTTATCCGGGTTTGGGCTTAGACACTAAAATATAAAACTCTTTTATTTTTAAATGGATTGCGCAAAATGACGGTGACAGTTAAACAAAATATCCTTATTGTTGACGATTGGCCGGAGAATCTTCTGGCCATGGAAACAATACTTGAAGATATTGACGTTAATATTATTAAAGCAAATTCCGGTGAAGAGGCCCTATGGCATGTGCTGAAAAGCGATTTTGCTCTAATCATCCTTGACGTTCAAATGCCCATAATGGATGGTTTTGAAACAGCCAAACTATTGAAGGAGAACGTAAAAACACAATTTATTCCAATCATTTTTGTAACCGCAATTAATAAAGAGAAAGCGCATGTTTTTAAAGGTTATGAGTCAGGCGCGGTTGATTATGTGTTTAAACCGGTGGAAAAGGAGATTTTAGAAAGCAAGGTAAAGGTGTTTCTTGAGTTAAATGAGCAAAAAAATATTATAGAACTGCAAACACGCGAAATAGAAGAGAAGTCTTTGCAACTGGAAGATGATAGAAATAAATTAATGAACATTCTCAATACCATGGGCAACGGCGTATGCATCCTTAACAAAGAATACGATATTGAATATGTCAACCCTGTAATTGAGCGCGAATTCGGCTCGTGGAAAGGCGAAAAATGTTATGAATATTTTCACGATAAAAATTCCGTTTGCTCCTGGTGCGAGAACGAGAAAGCCTTTGCCGGCGAAAACGTCACAAAAGAAGAGTTCTTTAAGAAGAACAAAAGGACTTATGAATTGCTTGACACGCCAATTAAAAACCCTGATGGGAGCCTGTCGGTTCTTGAAGTTTTCAATGATATTACATTCCGCAAGAAAATGGAAGACGAGATCAGGAAATCGCTGCATGACAAAGAGAACCTTCTTAAAGAGATACACCACAGGGTTAAAAACAACATGATGGTTATTACCAGCTTGCTAAAGTTGCAATCCAGATATGTAAAAGACGAAAAGATATTGGATATCTTCAGAGAAAGCCAAAACAGGATCAGGTCAATGGCCTCAATCCATGAGCAACTTTACAAAACTGAAGACCTGGCAAGGATTAATTTTAGCGCTTACATTGAGAATCTGGCAAAAGCGCTGGTTGGCTCTTACAAAACAATAGCAGGCAATATCAAGCTTGAAGTTAATGTGGAAGATATCTCTTTTGACTCAAAAACCGCTATTTATTGCGGCCTTATAATCAATGAGCTTGTTTCAAACTCCCTTAAATACGCATTTTCTGAAAGCAAAGACGGCAAGATTACCATTAATATAAACTCGCGCGACAATGATGAAAACGCGCAGATTATAATAAAAGACAACGGCAAAGGGATTCCCGATGATTTTGATCTCAGAAACACGGAATCCATGGGCATGCAACTGGTGACAATGTTTGTGGAAGGCAACCTTAACGGCACGGTGGAACTAAACACGGATAACGGAACAGAATTCAGAATCAAATTCAAGAAATGTTAAATGTTGCCGTTTGTAACTATTCCGCGTATTAATTCAATAAATAAAGTAATCGTTTATCCATGGCCTTTTTTTAACAGTCCGACCGGCAACAGGAGTAATGGAGTACTGAGACCATATGCGTTATTGAATTTCCATCACTCCGTTACTCCAAGACTCCAGGCTTGCCGTGGGGATAATTCTCATTAGAGCAGGCAAGCGACTCAGCGCTCATTTATCTTCACGCCGAAACACGCCGCGCGGTAACTCATTATTGTCAGTTTAATAACAATATATAATTTTTTAAAATAAATTTCCATCGCCTGCCAATCCTCTTTTTTTCTAACCCTACGTAATAACATGCCAACCACCACTACAACCTTGTAAGCAAATCCACTACAAGGCCAAAAACCACCTAAACCTTTACAACAATAGATGTTACAACTTTCAACATATTCCGTTTCTTCCAATATAGCCGTTGTCGCATGTGACCACACTACATGGTTGTGCCGATTACGCCTAATAACAGTAACAATACCGGCATACATTCATGATTGACAAAGATATTGTAATATAGTACACTTTTCACAACTTATTCTCTATTTATGTTATAACAATTCAAATTCTTTATTTTTTACTGTTTTTCGATTCAAAAAGTTCCAAATCATAAGGGCTCGGAAAGAAATAACTTGGGCTTTTTTGCTTGTAGATTTAGGTTGAATTTGATCAACCTGATTGAGTCGAACCGAATTGAGCTGAATCAGGGCTGCAGCCATAGCAGCGTTGAGGATTCGGCGATTGAAGATTGAGCAAAGCCGGCCTGAAGATGCTGGTAAAAAAGTTCAATTTATTTCTTTCCGAGCCCTAAGACCATATTCAACTCATAACATTTGTATATTGAATTTAATAAAGGAGAGATCATCTTGCAAAACAGAAAAGATATTCTCTATTGCGACCTTAAAAACAGGAAATTAATAATAAATAACACTGTAATTCACATACCTCCCACCCAATTTATAATTTATCTGCATTGTTTAAAGAAAAAGAGAGCAGGATGCCGTTTCCAGGAGATGGAATCATGCAAAGATTGCTCGGAATGTTTTGAAACGCTCTTTCAAATAGGCAAATCGTCAGGCCAATTGCTTTCCCTTTACAAACAGCTCTACGGAGATTATTCAGAGCGTTACCAAACATTAAATGCAAAATTAAGCAAAGGCCAAGCCCCGTCAAAAGACTATTTATTGCAACTTATATGCAAAATAAATAGAACAATTAAAACCGCCCTTAACGGCAACTCCGCCGGCTACCTTATATCGTCCGAAGGCGCTTACGGCAGAACGGTTTACGGCATAAAACATGACAAAAACAAAATTCATATTTTAAAAGAATGACAACCTTTCGACAAGGTTTCGGAAAGGTTGTTTTGCTTTCAATCCAAAAAAATATTAGTACAATCTCCTTGATGATAAATTGTCTCGGAAAATGCGCATAGTTAAACGGGAAATTATTAGATTCCCTATTTTTGAAGTTAAAGCGCAATTCGAGGCAGGATGAATGGAGCCGAATTATAGTTTTATTCGGCATTCAACATTCATTCATCAGAAAGGAGGTGATTCGACAGGCAAATTTACCTAATACACTGCACAATTAATTAAGATAAGTACATTATTTTAAAAGGAGTTATATTTAATGACAATTAAACAGTTTATAGGCATCAAATTTTTGCTACTTTTAGCGTTTATATCTATCACAAGTCCTAGTTTCGCTCAAAACATACCTGAACATGCGAGAGCGCAGATAGGTTTCGGGTCTACTATCAGTGACACCGAAATCGTTGGCATACTTCAGAAACATAAAGTATCTCCCAAAGCTGGGTTTATGTGGATGTCCGGACTTACAGGATCTCACAGGATGTATGAAGAAATAAGCGCTGAAAAATTTTTAGAAGACGCTAGAGCCAATAGCATTGAGTATTTAACAAGCGCATTGGAAGGCCATAGAATATTTATACAAAACTTTATTGATAATAACACTGAGGAAGATATAAACGAAGATGAAAAGTTACAAATTGAAGCGCGTTCCCTCCTCAACCTTGTTAAACAACATGAAAATGGGCTAGTTAGTTTACGATCTCATAAACCAATAATTTTCGCAATAGAAATTGAGGGAAAAGATTCGGAGCTGGAAGAAATTATCAATGAACCTATAGTGAAAACTTCTGCTCATTTAGAAAGTTCGAAAACTTCTAATATGGCTGGAGGTAATTCTATAAAACCTCAAGCCTACAAAGCAGAGTTTAAAGATCCAGACGTTTTAACCGCCAGCCCAAAAGCCCTATACCGACTACTTTTACAAGCTTCAAAAAAATAACGAACAAGGAGGAAAAAAATGATTAAAAAGATGAAACTAAATTATTTTTCAATAGTTGCTTTACTTTTTTTAACAATTAATTCTGCCGCTGTTAACGCTGAGTTTTATCCAAACACCGGAGGTTTTTATTATAACGGCAGGCTGTATGCGGCAGCTTATATGAAGTGGAATTCTCAAGGACCTTGGGTATCAAATGAGCCAGGTTATGAACATGATCTGAAGGTTCATGAGATTAATTATTTTACAAGTAGTTGCACAACTTTTACAAATCTACCTGATGGCTACGACGATTGCCCAACTGCAGGATGTTGTGATCAAAATGGGATTGTATTCAGTTTTGGATCGTTCGATGCTGAACTGATACAAACAAATACGTGGTACAGCGGAGGTTGGTATTTCAATTATCATTTTCCAGGCACAGCAGAGTCTTCAATGACTTTAATTGGTCAGGAAAATGAGAGCCATTGTCCTGGAGGTTATGAAAATATCTGGTGTATGTTTGCGAATGATTCCCAAACACTGCTTGAAGGTTATACTATGCATTGGCTGGGAGCTCCAAATTGGATTTATTATTGAATTATAATGTTTACAAGACAGTTCTTTTCATATTCCTGCGGCTGGTTTATATTGTTACAGGAATAGCTGTATTGTTAGGCTCTATTGGCTATTTAATTACAGAAATAGTAGTAGATGACCGGCCTGCGCAGTTTTCAGAAAGTGATATATCTTTGACTCAAAAAGTGTTGGGATATACACATGTCTGTCTTGATAACCCAATTGAACAGCTGATAATTCTAAAATATCAAATAGTTTCTTTGGAATTCGAAGACCCTCCGGCGGAAGACGTTCCGTTGGAGGTGGGTATTTTGGATAGCAATAAACATATTGGAAGCGCGCTTCAGAGGACTGTTCCTGAAGGTTATCATGATAGTTATATGCTACCTGGCTACAAGGTTACAATACGCGCATATACATTGTTTGCCATCCCTATAACAACCATCTCTATCTGGGGAAAAGGCTCCCATTATTTTTTAAGATGTAAAAGGTTATAATAGGCAGGGAAATATGCCTTTTATTTAAATTGCGCGTAATCTTTTTATTTTAATAAGCGCCGTCATCCGTGACCTTACCCACTCATGTAGCATTGTAACGGCTGGACGAAGCCTTGAACTGAACTGGAATAGAAAACACGGTTAATTGTATAGCGAGTCTCATCCCATGCCATATGAATGGGTGAGGGACGAATATTAATAGATCTATCGTTAGTCCAATCTTGTAGATTGCTTCAAAACGTTATAAAAACCATCTGCGCATCTTGGCAATATTGCGTTTTACACGATCAAAAAACATTTAGAGTTGTCTGCATGACTGTTCCAGCCAAAGATACCAACATTATTCAGAGGTTTCACTCAGTTTGAAGATTGACACGCGGGATAGTTACAATCCGGAATTGATTTAATTTATAAAGGAATTTTGTATGTGGACTGTTTTAAATTCCATTTTTCGTGTGCCTCATTTGCTGCTAATTGCGGTTTTATCCCTGCCCTTAGCATCGTGTTGCGCCACTCTTTTTGCTCAGGAAATTGTCGCCAGAATAGATCTAACTCCTGAAACGGGAAATGCGCGGGGAGCTTCTGGGATTGCGGTAAATTCGAGGACTAACCGGATTTATATTACGAATATTCATAGCGGCAATGTTAGTGTTATTGATGGATTAACTAATAAGATAATCGACACAATTGGTGGAATGAAAAAAGTAGGAGGTGTCGCAGTCAATGAAGCCACAAATCGTGTTTATGTTGTAACTAGAGAGAGATCCGATGGAACTGTAACTGTAATTGACGGGAAAACCAATCAAATTATAGCCGCTGTTCCGGTTGGTTTTACGCCTGTTACAGTTGACGTTAACCCAAACACCAACCTGGTTTATGTGTCTACCTCCTTTCTTGATGTATTAGAAAATTTTATTACCGTTATAGATGGAGCAACAAATGAAGTAATTTCCATCCTTGAATTTGAAACCGGAATCAGCGGAGCCGGAACGCATATAAATACCGCGACAAACAGAATTTATATTGCAGACAACTTACAATTTATTTATACGCTGGACGGCGACACAAACCAGACCATTACAACTATTGAAATTGACGACCCCTTTAACATTATTGGAGTTAACCCAGCTACTAATCGCATATTTGTTTTAAATCTTGCAAACGGCAATATCTTAGTTATAGATGGTTTCACCAACAAAACTATTGAAGAGTTTACAATAGAAGCTGATATACGAAGCGTTGCGATTAATCATATTTCAAATCAAATTTATATTGCATCCAACCACCCGGACAATAATATAATAGTTGTAGACGGCTCAACCTATAAAGTTGTCGGCGTTATTGAGGTAATCGGCGCCACCTTGGAAGAAATTGAGGTAAATCCAGTTGCAAATTTTATTTATGTTATAAATACGCCCAGCGATAGCGTCAGCATTATAGATGCTTCGGCCGGCAAAGTTGTTGAAACCGTAGGTATCGGCTTTGTACCGTTGTACGCCGGCGTTAATAAATCATCCAATAAAGTATATATAGCAGGCGTTACCAACAAAGTTGTTGTAATTAATGGAACGGATAATACCAAGATCAAAACCATTAAAGTAGGGAACAGGCCGGGAGGAATTAGTGTAGACAATATTACTAATAAAATTTATGTAGCTAATAAAGGGGATGATAATATAAGCGTTATTGACGGCTCAATTGACGAGGTTGTCGAAACTGTTAATACCAGGGAGTTTAAGGGCGAATTAGCCGGCATTGCCGTTAATCCTGAAACAAACCTGATATATTTGGCTAAAAACAACTATGATATACCGGCGGATAGTTTTATTCCTGAAGGAACAGTTCTTGTGATTGACGGTTCCAACAATAAGGTTGTCGATGTTGTTGACGTAGGGGCAGAACTTGTTGATCTTGACATAAATACCGTTAGCAATAAAATTTATGCTCTAAGCAAGCAGCCAACCGACCCGAAGTTTAGGGACATTAATTATAAAGTTAATGTTATTAACGGGAGGACCAATGAAGTGGATTTTATAATTGAACTCGGCTCCTCTTCAGAAATGTTAAACATAGCCGTCAACCCTGTGATTGATCACATTTATGTGTCTAATAGAGGAGAAGATTCAATTGAAGTAATCAACGGATTAACGAATCAGCTTATAGCCACTGTCGAGTTATTTACATCCTTGCTTACAATCGCCGTTAATCAATCAAACAATCATGTATACGCAATTGACGCAGGGGTTATTGACATTATAGACGGATTGCAAAACCAGTTCATTACAAGCGTTCATTTAGGCTCTGGAGCAGTAGGTATTAATGTAAATCCGGATACAAATCTTATATATGCCACGCAGTTCTCCCTGCCGAGCGTGTCTGTTATTTTAGATAACATTGAACCTTCATCATTAACTCCGACTCCAACGCCCCCTCCCCCATCAACCCCATCCCCAACGCCTGATGTTTCCCCCACGCCCACTCCAGTTGCAATCACGCAGTTAATTGCAACTCCTTTGACTTCAGGTAGTTCTCTAAGGCTTAAAGACGCGACTGTAACAGTTTTAGACCTATTCGGCATACCGGTTTCCGGTATAAATGTTAAAGCTTCCGCGCATGGATTTGGTTCAATTGTAACTCCGTCATCAATGATCACGAGCAAAGACGGCGCGGCTAAATTTAAATTCAGGTTTGGATTTATCAAAAAACATGGTGAAATCCTGTTCAAAGTGAACGGTTTAACTGCAACCATTAGCCAGAAGTAACAAAATTAATCAAAAACAGGTTAAAAACACTGAGTGAGAATTTATTAGAAGCGGCGTTTTCATAGCTTCAGGAACATAGGCAAAATCAGTTTGTTATTTGTTAGGATTAATACTATAATTTTCAGCATAGAAAAATATTTTAGAATACTAATTATCTTCTTAAACAATACTATGGCAACCAGAAAACGCATACATTATTATCGTTCCTGTCTTCCAATTCTAATATCTGTGTTAATATTTGCTATTATTGGAGCTATTGGCTGTCCTATATCTGCGCAAACAGTGACGTCGACTTTTGAGGTTACGAATAAACCAACAGAAATTGCCGTAAACCATGAGACGAATCTCATATATCTTGTTAATATGGATGCCGATAATGTAAGCGTAGTGGACGGAGCGGCCAATCAATTAGTCGCAAATGTTAAAGTCGGCAGCAAACCAAACGGTATCGGAGTCAACCCGATCACAAATCTTATTTATGTGGGTGATTCCAACGGAGACATTAGCGTAATTGATGGGCAGACTAACAAGGTTATCACTACCATTGAGTCTGTATTATCAGGACTTACCGACCCGTCTATACCAACGCCACGGCCTCTCCCAAGGAAATTAGAGTCAACGCCAAAACATCCTGACTTTATCGCGGTCAACCCTGAAACAAATTTAATATATGTGGGCAGTCCGGGAACATTTTTTATGGGAGTCATTGACGGTGTAACCCATACCGTTATTGATTCGATTGCGTTGATATTTGAATTCGGCCCAGGAAGCGGAGTATCGGCAATTCCAACCGGGATAGTAGTTAACCCTGTGATAAACTTCATTTATGTGTCATCAGGATTTGACGTTACATTTTTCTTTGCTATAGACGGATCAAGCAACCGTATAGCCGACACAGACAGTTTTGAAGGAATGTCTGGAGATATAGCTTTAAACGTTGAAACTAATCGTATTTATGTGGCGCAAACAACTGTCAACCTTGCAGGTGTTGTAGACGGTTCAACTAATAATATTATTGCAACCATAGGAAAAACTGACCCGTTTACCAAAAGAACGCCTAAAATTGGAATAAACACATCAACCAACCATGTATATGTGTCTGATCCGGAGAGTAGCAAGCTATATGTAATCAATGGCTTTACTAATGAGATAGTAAATGTCCTTATGGAAGATGCCGTTCCATCCTGCATAGCCGTCAATTCCAAAAGCAACCTTGTATATGTGTTGGACAAAACCTCATCGATTGTTACGGTTATAGAGGATAATAAAAAGGCGAGCACGACGCCTTTAAAAAATTTAAGGGCGGATTTCATTACCGGCAATACCAATGACAGGGCTCCGCTTACTACACAATTTAAAGATTTATCCACTGGAGACATTACAGATTGGTTGTGGGAATTTGGAGACGGGAAAACAAGCTCAGAACAAAATCCTATACACGTTTATGAAAGAGAAGGCGGCTTTTCAGTTAAATTAACTGTTTCAAATTCATCAGAAACAGACACAAAAGAGAAAACAGGACTAATAAGTGTTCTCCCTCCGCATTTTCCTCCAGGAGAATTCCCTGAAGAGACTCCGGAGCCAACTACAACTGCATCTGAGTCCCCTAAACCAACACCAGTGGCTACTCCGACTCCAGAGGTAACACCGCCACTGACGCCCGTCAACACTCCCAATCCAACCGGATTTGTTATTGATATTAACCCTAAAGAATTAAGCCCTTCGTTACGGGCTCAGGATATTATTGTCTCTATCTTTACCCCAAACATAGGCTCTGTGTCGAATATGCATGTGAAACTTAAAGGGACAGGATTTGGGGCTGTTGTTAAAACCTCATCCAGCGTGACAAATGCCGAGGGCATAGCCACTGTTTCAGGCAGATTTAGATTTGTTTCAAGCGAAGACGCAACATTTACGCTGACTGTAACTTTTCCTGATGGCAGGAACATAACGACAGCCACCATTCCAAAGAAAACCAATTAGAATAGAAATATTATTCAAACGGGCTGGGAATATTCACATTAGTTTCTTTTTACATGTTTCTTTTGCTCTTATATGTGAAAATCGCTTTTTAACCATGAAATGCGTGTTCCATTTGCCACTGCTTTAAGCGACTATCCAAACTTTGTTACATTAGCGCCTAACGGCGGGCTTTTTAGATTGCTATTTTTATCGTTAATCTCTATTTTAAGCTGCCATTCGTCATAATAAACGCAGAGACCGCAAAGAGCGCAGAGGAAAACAGAGAAATAGAAGAATTTTTTGTTTAAATTTTTGTAACATTATCTTTTTGCCGCCTTGCCGTAACTCATATGCGCGCTCATAGTTAAAATTAAAATTCATTTATAATTGAATTATTCTTTGATGTAATTTTTGCGTTTCCGTAACCAATCACAAAGGATCAAATACAGTGAAACACGAATGTTTAAAAAGGTTTATATTTTTAGCGTTTGCAAGATCAATTTTTGCTTTGTTTATACAACTAGGCAACGTTAACACGGTTGAAGCTAAATTAAAAAAAGGGGTTAATATAATAAAATATCAAATGAGTAGCAGCTCAATACCAAGACATGACAAGGATGAAATTAGGGCATTAATTAGACAGAGAGATAAAGCGACAACAGAAAGCGAAGTAGCGTCAATAAATAAGCAATTACAAGAACTTGAAGATGAAATGACGGCATGGTTTAAAAGTCGTGAAGATATAGAAAAGGAAGAGAAAGTTCGTGAAAAGCTTGATTTGCTATTAGATGCTATTGAAGCTGAAGAGGGTTCGACTAAAGAGGGCAAAGAGAATCTAAAGAAAATCCTTCCATTTACGCGTATAGGTTATGATTCTATCAGTCATTCTCTTGAGGTTTCAATTGATCCTAAACGGTTTAATGATGAGGAAATTAAAGGATATATAAAATATATTCGAAATATAATAGGCGATGAAATAGATTTGACTATAAGTAGGCTACCTTATGGAAGAACTCCATTGTCAAAACCTGCAAACTGAACTAATACAAGAGTCTTGACACTACCTGTTTGCCGAACCCGGAATTGATTAAATTTATAGAGGCATTTAGTATGATACCAGTTTTTAATTTCATTTTTCGCGCATCTCATTTACTGTTAATTGCGGTTTTATAGACTGGATAATGGCGCTGCCTGATGAATTATCAAACATGTTTCATGAAGAAATGGTTAAATACGAGGAGGAAAAACAAATGCAGCATATAACAACAGCAGAAAAATAGGAATAAAAAAAGGCAAACTTGAAGGCAAACTTGAAGCCGCACGGAGAATGCGTTCTAAAGGGATGAATCGCGAGCTAATATTGGAAATAACAGGGCTTTTGGAAAAAGAGATTGATAATAGGGTGTATTTGACGGCCATAAAGGAGGCGGCAAATCTTTTTTCATAGCGCTCAACCAACTACGAAATCCAGTCCAACCCGGCAGAACCAAAGATAATAGACAGGTGTAAAAGAGTCCTTGTGTAATACACCAAAGTTGCGCATAAGCATGGCAAACATTAATTTTTCTTTCAACCTGCATTCTATACATGTTTGACTCTTAAAATTAAGCGGCGTTTGACTCTCAACGGAATTTTGTCGTATAAAATAAATATAATCCTGAGACGCAGTTTTAAACTTTTTCAATAAGTCTTCCTGAAGCGTACTTATGAAGAATACTTGATATCAGGGTTTGATATGGAATGCCATCTTCAATTGCTTTAATTTGAATTGATTCAATATCGTTGCGGTTTATACGGATATTAATCCTTTTGTCTTTTTTCAAACTGTTTTTAGCAATTTCAGCATATTTTTTGAATTCCTGTTTTTTGTTGCCTATTGAAACCCATTCATTGTTTTCTACTGACCGTAAAAGGTCTCTTTCAGTTTGATCCATGTTATATTTCTTCATTTTCTCACCTCAAATATTTGCCGGTCATTTCCCGGCTTGGAATAATTGTGTGCAAAAATATTTCATTTTCATCTTCAGTAAAAGGAACAACGTAAGCATAATCCATTACATTAACAATAAATAGTTTTTGATTTTTATACTTCTTTTGGTTTTTGTTCATAACAATATCAATGATTTGCTCTTTTTCAATATTAAACATAATAACTTCAAATGAAATCCCGCGTTCTTTTTTAAGTTTTTGCTTCTTTGCGACATTAGCACATTGTGCGCCTATTGTCAACATGTCATATAAATTGAATTAATCGTAATTTTGAGAGAAGCCGGCAAGGCAGGCTTTGAGAATAGAATTTAGATTTTTCTGACGTTTGACGTGGAATGGCGGAATTATAGCCATGGTAAATGTTAGACAGGACATGCAGGATTGACAGGATAGTAGGTTGGGTAGAGGAACGAAACCCAACATATATTGCCATTTCCACCACAATACAATGTTAATACTCTTTGAAAAATCCGTGGCATCTTTCGCAATGCCCAAATACAATGTATATGTTCAGCTTTATGTTGGATTTCGTTATGCTCTACCCAACCTACTTGCCTGGAGTAATCATGCAGATTGCTTCAAAATATTTTAGAACCATACAAAAAGAGCTATAAGAAAAAAGAGATATTAAACCTTTACGGATTTATAGACTGGATAATGGCGCTGCCTGATGAATTATCAAACAAATTTCATAAAGAATTGTTTAAATACGAGGAGGAAAAACAAATGTCGTATATAACAACAGCTGAGAAAATAGGAATAAAAAAAGGGAAACGTGAGGGCAAACTTGAAGGTAAACTTGAGGGCAAACTTGAGAGCAAACTTGAAACAGCAGAGAGGATGCTTTCTAAAGGAATGAATCGCGAGCTAATATTGGAAATAACAGGGCTTTCGGAAAAAGAGATAGATAAGTTGAAATAAATTCCAGAATAGTTCCAAAACTTCCGTTTTGGAACTATTCGATGAAACACAGGCAAGGATGCCTGTGCCACTATTTTTAAAATCACTCAATTTAGCAATTACAATCGAAGATTTCTTATCTTTTCAGCGGCTTCTTTTGTTTGCTCTATGGTTGGAACCAGGGCAAATCTAACGTATCCTTCGCCGGGATTTAGGCCGTCTTCCGTTGTGTCGCTAATCCATGTTCCTGGAGTTGTGACAATGGCTATTTCAGGGGACAGCAATCTTGTGGCGAGCTCAACCGAGGTCATGCCTTCAGGGCCTTTTTGCCAAATGTATATGGTTGAGTCGGGCTTGCAATCAGGCAATCCGGCAGCCTTGAGCGCGTCAACCATGATGTCGCGTTTAGTCCGATATTCATTTCTAAAAGCATCAACATGAGCCTCATCATTTAACGCGGCAATAGCGCCGTCTTGTATAAAAGTGGCAGTGCCGGAATCAATATTGGTTTTAACTTTTTTAAATATGTCCAACACGCGTTTATCGCCCGCAACCCAGCCGGCGCGGTAACACGTCATTGCGCTGCGTTTTGACATTGAGAAAATAGCCGCAACATTCTCCTTTGTCACTTCTAAAATGCTGTGCGCGGGTTCGTCGCCATAATAGAGATCAATATACGCTTCGTCTGATATAATAATTATGTTGTGTTTTAAGCCGTATTCAACGACTTCTTTAAGAAAAGCCGGAGGCGCGCTAACTCCGCATGGGTTGTTTGGGTAGTTGATCCACATCAACTTAGCTTTTTCGGCTATATGTTCGGGTATGGATTTCAGATCAGGCAGAAAATTGTTTTCAGGCAGAAGTGGATAGAAATACGGAACGCCTTCGGCAAAAAGAGTTCCCCTTTGTGCCGGCGGATACCCGGGCGTAGGCATTATGGCGTAATCGCCGGGATTAATAAAACCTTCTGCAATATTGAACACCGCCTCTTTTGAACCTACGGTTGAGGCTATCTCGTTATCCGCGTCCACAGTCACGCCAAATCTTCTTAACATCCATGCGCTAATAGCCGCTCTATATTCCTGCGACCCAATATAGCTTGGATAGCCGGCGGATTTCCTTTTGTCAACTCCGGCCTGCGTCGCTTTTCTGACAATTTCAGGAGTTGGCACGGTGGGATCGCCTACGCCAAAATCAATCGGCTCAATTCCTTTTGATTTTAGTATCTTTACCTGATTGTCAACCTCGGCAAACGCGTAGTTTCCAATTGATTGAACTCTTTTTGAAGCGACTATATCCAATGTAAAAAGCTCCTGGTTAAAAGTTAGGAAAAATGCTTTGAAAGCTCCATATGGTGATTGCTAGTGATCAATTAAAACACAGGCAGGGTGCATGTTCTATTATTTCTATGAATTTAAAAACTCTAAATTTAAGCAATCGAAATGCCGCTGGATTTACTTTGCGGGGCTTTGTTTCGCGGTTCTCTCTTTAACTGTGATTTCCAACACCGTAATCCTTGTAAGCATTGCGTCTGTAAATGAGTCGGTAAACGGCTCATCTGTGTATTTTTCAACAAACAGTTTTAAAGCCTCAAATTTGGATTGGTTATCTTCAACAAAACGGATTGTGCCGAACATTATTACGCTGCGATATTTTGCCGACGAGGCGCAAATGGGTTGCTTAATTAAAAGGCATTCAATTTCAGCAACTTCAAAACATACATTGGGGTTGGCCTTGATATTGTCAAGTTTATGTCCTTCGCCCGCGCTATGTATAAAAATCTTGTCGCCGCTATGGACGAAATTAACGGGGACTATATACGGTTTGTCATTAACAGATGTGCCCAACCTGCCGACCTTTGCAGACGACAATATCTCATCAATTTCATTTATGTCAGTAATCTCTTTGTCAAATCTGCGCACAGTAGCAAGTCGTATTCGTGTTTTGCCTGCCGGGCAGGCCGGCATTGGCTGCTAAAAAAAATTTAAATCTCTCTATCTACAGCATTTGCTATCGGTTTCATATCATTCATCAGTTTCTGAAAATCAGATGTTGTAATGGTTTGAGGACCATCGCAAAGCGATGTTTCAGGGTCGTGATGCACCTCAATTATCAACCCGTCCGCGCCAACTGCGATTGAGCCTTTTGACATTGGGTTAATAAGGTTTCTTTTGCCCGTGCCGTGGCTTGGGTCTACTATTATTGGCAGATGCGTCAACTCTTTAAGCTGTGGAACAACGCTTAATGACAAGGTAAACCTTGTGTGTGTCTCAAACGTTCTAATGCCTCTTTCACACAAAATCACATTTGGATTTCCCTGTGAAAGAATGTACTCTGCAGCCTGCAGGAATTCATCAAGAGTCGCGGACATTCCGCGCTTTAAGATAACCGGTTTTTTTGTTTCACCGACAACCTTCAACAATTCAAAATTAGCCATGTTTCGTGTGCCGATTTGCAATATATCAGCGTATTCAGCAACCAGGCCAACCGTGCTTTCGCTTAATACTTCAGTTACAATCGGCAACCCTGTCTCTTTTCGCGCGGCTGCAAGATGCTCAAGACCCTGTTTTTGAAGGCCCTGGAAAGAGTAAGGATTTGTCCTTGGTTTAAAAGCGCCTCCGCGCAACGCCATTGCCCCGGCCTCTTTCACGGCTATGGCCACGGAAATCATCTGTTTTTCGCTCTCAACCGCGCACGGCCCGGCAATCACGCCGATGCGTTTTCCGCCTATTGTAGCGTCGCCAACCGGAACTTCAGTATCCTCGGCGCTTGATTCCCTGCTTGCAATTTTATAAGACGCAAGAATAGGCATTGACCTTTCCACGCCTGGGAGCGATTCAAGAAACTCATCGGAAATCTTGGTCTCATCGCCTATTATAGCAATCACATTTCTATGTGTGCCTTCCAGCAAAATAGGTTTTAACGACGCGTCCTTTATTTTATTTTGAACATTATCAATATCCGCCTTTGAGGCGTCTGATTTCATTACTATTATCATGTGTGTTTCCTTGTTTATTGCGGCAAATTAATCGCAACCTGAATCTTTGACAAATGGTTTGAATACGATATTGTCGAATAGGCATGCGTTTTGTATCTTTAATAATATTCAGCGGGATTTAAGTATCTATTTTCCAGTGTTAAACTTCCTACCGATAGACCTTCGCCTTCTAAGCATAGCTCTTCCGCCTCTTGTTCTCATCCTGGCTCTAAAACCGCACATACTTATCCTTTTTCTTGAGCTTTTCCTAATTTTTACTTTCATGATTTAACTCCAAAGTTTACCTATATAAAAGAAATAAAAAAAACGCAAAGTTTACAAAGGCCTGTCTGGTCTGAGTTTATACGCTTTGCGGTAATTTTAACAAAAAATATCAAATTAGACGCAATCTATCCCATGTATAAAGAGAATATAAACGGTAGATTATATTTAAATAACCCCTTATTGTCAAGCTTTACCGCGATCTGGAGCGGATATTTCAAAAAATTGCCAATATTTCGCCAATTATGTGATATGCTGGATTAAGGTATTTTTAAGACTGCGTCAACTTATAATTAAGTAGCCGTCCTTATCCAAAGGCTGAACTGAACCGATTATATTGGCGTCTTTTACACCCGCGTCGCGCAACGCCGCAAGCAATTTGCCTTCGTCAGCCTCGGAAACCGCAACTAAAAGCCCGCCGCTGGTTTGAGGGTCAACCAAAATCTCTCTCTGCGCAGGCGTCAATTGCTTCTCAAACTTCATATAGGGTTCAACCAGCTCCCTGTTGAATTTATTGACACCAGTTGTAACTCCTTTTTCATACATTTCAATAGCCTCGCTCATTATAGGGAGTTTATCAACGCATATATGTAACGCAAGCCCTGAGCCCTTGGCCATTTCAAACGCGTGCCCTGCAAGCCCAAAACCTGTTATGTCGGTTGCCGCGTGAATGTCAAAACCGCTCATTACTTCCGCCGCCGCCTTGTTAAGCGTTGTTATAATGTTTACGCACTCATCAAAAGCTTGCTGCGACACCCTCTTTTTCAGATTAGCGTTAAAAATAACCCCGCTGCCTATAGGTTTTGTCAAAATCAATGAGTCGCCGGGTTTTGATTCTGAGTTTTTCCATATTTTGTCCGGATGCGCAATCCCTGTGACGCTCAATCCAAATTTCGGCTCTTCATCATCAATTGTATGGCCGCCGGCCAAAATAGCCCCGGATTCCGTTATTTTGCTCAAAGCGCCGCTAATGATCTCATGCAATATTTCAGCGGGAAGCTTTTTAGATGGAAAACTCGCCAGATTAAGGCAGGTTATAGGCCTGCCGCCCATGGCGTACACGTCACTAATTGAGTTTGCCGCCGCAATCTGCCCAAACAGGAAAGGATCGTCCAACGGCGGCGTTATAAAATCAGCGGTTGTTATAATGGCCGTATCCTCATTCAAACGGTAAACAGCCGCATCATCGCTTGTGTCAAAACCCACCAACAAATTCGCGTCTTTATTTGCCGGCAATCCGGCAAGCAGTTCGCCAAGCCCGACCGGGCTTATTTTTGCCGCTCAACCACATGTCTTTGCCAGGCCCGTTAAAGTGTTTTTGCCTGCCCATTTTCCGATACCCATATTTTTGCCTCCGTTTATGCTGTGAAAAATATACGCAATAAACTTCTCGTTAAAACAAACAATTCGTTAATTTGCGCAATTTTGTAAGCGCAAACACGGCAATTGCGTCGCAAATTCAATATATCGTGAAAAGCTACGCAACAACGTAAAACATTGCGTAAATAATATAAAAAACTATGTTTTGACTTGTCATTGATAGTTAATTATAATAATACAAAATTGCGGCTCAATCTATCTTAAAAATTGCCGCTTTGTAAAAATAATTACACAATATTTTTTAACGGCGCCTAAATAAATGAATTCTATGAGTGATTATCGTCTTTTTCCTAGGGTTAGATTTGAAACAAAAGCATCCGCGGAATTTGTAGGATGGAAAGTAAAGAAGCTAAATTGCTCAAAAAATGCGCTTCAAGGCGATATTTGCGATATTAGCGTTCAGGGCGTTGGGTTGTCTGAATTGCCCAATCTCAATGACGCAATATTGAAGCAGCTGGAATCCGGCAAAAAAAAGATACGGTTAAATTTCACTATAAGACCTGATCATCAAACCATCGAAACCTTTGCCCGCCTGATAAAATACATACCTGAAAAGAACGTTATTGGTTTAGAGTTTGTTGACATACCGGTTGCTTCTTTTGTTGAAATAAGGGACGCCATTGATGAAATGATGGAATCAAACCCAGAGCTAAAAGACTAGGAAAAACAGGCAATAGCCGCATCCCTTTCATATTGATTTACTATTTGAGCGCTCCCCTTTTATTTAATTTTTTTAATTTCCGGCCTGTTTTACAATAAACAACGGAAAAACACCCCCCTTATATAAAAAATGGCTAATAAACTATTTGTAGATCTGGAAGAATTAGACCTTGAAAAAGCGGAAATAGAGATTGAAGGCATTAGAGATATTAATCCGCATAGATTTGAAATGGAACAATTGGACGGCATTTTACGATTTAGCCCGGATACAGGCATTATAATAGGCGTTAAAAACGTCACTGATGACGAATTTTGGGTGCGCGGCCATATCCCTGGCCGCCCATTGCTGCCCGGCGTCCTAATGGTGGAGGCGGCGGCTCAATTATGCACATATTTTTACAAAATGAGCATTAAAGATGACAGTTTCCTTGGATTTGCCGGAATTGACAACGTAAAATTCCGCGGACAAGTTGTTCCAGGCGACAAATTGGTAATTATAGCAAAAAAAGTGGATTTAAGAACAAGAAGAGCCATTTTTGACACCCAAGGCGTTGTAAATAATAAATTAGTGTTTGAAGCCACTATTATTGGCATGCGGTTGTAATGAATGCGGCATAAAATGCTTGTCCAAAAATATAAATCAAAACCATTTTTTCAGAATTTTAGCTATTATTACAATAATAAATTTTATAAAGACTTATATAATAATTTCGTTTTGCAATAATATTTCAAATATGATATACTTTATCTAGCATCTTATGACGGGCAGGAGCCGAAGGTGGTTTTTTAGGACAAAGTCCTTGATAGCGTTGCATCCACGCTATTCTCCTTTTACCACCTCCGGCTCTACATTTTTCTGCGGCAAATAGCTTCCCTTTTTCTAATTTTGCGCTATTCATCCATTTTTTTTCTAACTGCGCCACTTTTTGCGCTCAAAATATGTTTGCAATCACACAGGCCATTTGTCGTGAAATTCCATATTAACTAATGGCTCAGAAAAAACAATTCCCAAAATATTAAAGTTTTGCATTAAATTTGCCCATTATGATTGAGCCGAACCGTATGCGCAGCCTTAGCAGCGTTGAAGAGTCGACGATTGAAAAGTGGCCATTCGACTAAAAAATGTGAACTTATTTTTTACTGATCCCTAAATAATCTTTTTGTTAATAAATGTTCAATATTTACAATTGGAGTTCATTAAAATTATGTTTAAACAAACCCCTAATGCAACCATGTTTAAAGTTTTAGTTTCTTGCTTAATGGCGGCTGTTCTGGTTTACGGCGCAGCAGGTTGTGATTCATCGACGACAAAGCCTAAGCCCGCAACATTGCAAAAAGAATTGATGGAAGCGGCTAAAGCCGGCAAAATCCAGGAAGTTAAGGAACTGATCGCAAAAGGGGTTGATGTAAACACAAAGGATTATTCCGGATGGACGCCGTTGCATGTTGCGGCTGAAAGCGGGCATTTGGAAGTGGTAAAATACCTTTTATCCATTGGGGCCGACGTTAACAACAAAGGCAAACAGGGCTCAACGCCTCTGCACGCAGCAGCATGGAGCGGACATGGCGAAGTGGTATCATTTCTAGTCGAAAACAACGCCGATATTAACGCCAAACACTCTGAAGGGTGGACGCCCTTGCACTTGGCGGCTGAAAGCGGCTCGCTGGAAGCTGTAAGCGTCCTTTTGATGCACAACGCAAATGCCAACGCAAAAGGAGCCCAAAACATTACACCGCTGGATTTTGCTAAAAAAAACGGGCACAAAGATGTATCCGATATCCTTGTAAAATACGGCGCAGTTGTAAAACCACCGAAAAATTAACGCCCGCAAAGCTATTCCTATTAAAACTGATATCAAACTCGCTACGGGCAATTTATTTATTAACGAAACCTCAATATAACAGCCTCGGCGCAAAAAAAGCACAAAACAAGGAAAAGCGCCACGCCCCACAGCCCCCTTTTTATGCCTGTTCCATATAAAAGGCCTGAACCGTCAACATCCGACACAAAACTTACAACATTTTCGCCCAACAGCTTTGTCAACGCCTCTTTTTCAATTCTTGCCGGATTTGATTCTTTCCGGGTCTCAACGTTTGCCGCAAAAACCGGCTGTTTTAAATCAGGTTTTGTTTTATCCTCAAGCGTAAATACTCCAGGCAAATCAACGTTTGTGTATACAATCCCGCCCTTAGATTCAGCGCTGTACCCGCGCAACATCTCGGTTTTTCTATCAGGCCTGATGATCCTGCCCGCCCCAATATCCTGCTTAACCAACCCGCTAAAAAAATATGCTGGAAAGTTACGCGCGCTATTTACAGCGATATTGGTCTCATATTCATCAAAATATGACTTCGAAGTCAACCCCCTGCATATCTCCTGAACCAGCGGCAGAAAGATCGGCCTCACAGTTATGTTGTTCCATTCCCTGTCAATTGTGGATGTAAACATCGCAACGCGGCCCAATCCGTGTTTTCTTGCAATAATAGACGGCAAATTGTTTGAATAACTCAATATAACGGAACTCATACCCCTTATAGCGTTGGGCTTAGCCCCAACAGCGGATTCAGGCTCAACCTGAAATATCCTATAGACCTCTATTTGGTTTAAATCATCTTTGCCGATACTGGAGAAAATATCGTAAAAAATATTAGACTCCTCCGGCTTCTTAAAACTTGCAACACTGAAAGCTTGCCCTACGCCCCGCCCAGCCCCGCCTATTTTATTGGCAGAACTTGTTGCGTCCATGGCGTTTACGTTGCGCAACCCGGCCGGCAATATTTTATATAGACTGTCATTATAATACTCCGTTTTAACCTTATCGCCCAAAGTGAACAAGACCGCCCCCCCTTTTACAAGATACCGTTCCAACTCATATATTTTTGAGTCCGACAATGATTCCACGTTGCAAAGCGCCACCAAATCATACTTTTCAAGCTCCGCATCCTCAAATTCCGGCGCATTTACCACAAACGGCTTTAAATTATATGAGCTTTGCGGGCCGGCAACCAAAGCCTTTTCAAGATAAAACGTCTCGCTTGTAAAAATGTTCACACCCGGGTCGCCGTCTACAATAAGCGCGTTAACATCTTTCCTGTCATTAATAATAAAGTAATAAACGTTGTCAACCGGCAACTTGCCGGCAAGCGAGTCGTGAGGAGGCTCAATCTCAGCCTGGCATTTAATTGGCCCATTGCCTTCCGGTTTGTAAAAAAACACTTTTGTTGCCTTTGCCCCGGGTTTCATATTAACAAAACCCTGAGCAAACAACTTCTCCCCTATATATATCTTTGCAATAGCGTTACTTATCTCTTTTTTTGAATAATTTGCCGCAACCACGCTGATATCTAAACCATTTTGATCACGATTTTCATCTATTTCCACGCTTTCAATGCAAATATTCTCCAATTTATCCGAGCCGGCAACATCAATCACGTGAATTGACGTTTGACGATCAATGTTATATTCTGTTTTAGCGTTAAGTTTCCTGTTTTCACCTCTCTCCGCCTCAGTTATCCAGCCGTTTTTGGCAAGATCGGTGAAAATAAACACGCGTTTTACATCATTCTTTGATGTAGACAGTATTGAATTTGCGCTTTCCAGGCATTTCCACATATTCCCGGCGGTATAAGAGAGGTATGTTTCATCCAGCACTATTTTTGCAAACTCCTTATCCACAGAGAGTTGCGGCAATTTATCAGAATCCGCGCCGGAATTAAAAAGAACCGCAACCTCATCAATCGCCCCAAATGACAATATCATGTCTTTAGCCTTTTCACGCGCCAAATCAAATAAAAGGTTGCCCTCAATTTCAAAACTCATGCTAAAAGAGTCGTCCATAATAAACACATTGGATGTGGGTATAACAGAGCTATTATGCAACCCCGAAACGCCGCCGGCATTGTCAATTAAGTACGGTTTAGCCACCGCAATCGCCAAAAACGCCACTATCAGCGATCTTAGAGCCAACAATATCAGATTTTTTAATCTTGAGCCCCCAAGCGCGCGTTTTTGGGATTGAAATATAAAATCAATCGCGGCAAATTTATAAGTAACCGCCTTCTTCCTGTTATATAAATGGATAAAGACAGGAATACCGGCCCCAATAATGCCTACTAAAAATATTGATGATAAAAAAGACATGTTTCTCCTTGGCGCAGAGCATATATAACTACTCCAATAGCCCCGCGCCCATGGGCATACCGTTGTTTCTTGCTGATAAATAGTTCATTATCGTCTTGTCAACCGGATCAGCCGTGTTAACAACACAGTGATCAATCCTGTTTAAAAGACATTGTTGCCGCAAATGTTTAATAAACCCTTTGATTTTCGCGAGATAATCCTCCCTGATCACCTTTGGGTCAACTGATAGACTTCGTTCATCCTCCATTGAGACAAATCTGGTTGGTTTGTCAAAAGGGAACTCCAGCTCGTATGGGTCAAGTATTTGAAGCAGTATAACATCGTTCTTTTTGCAACGGTACTGTTTCAACGCGTTAATCATTTTATCCGCATCGTCAAAAAAGTCGGATATTACTATTAAAGAGAGCCTTTTCTCCGTCTTGCCGGAGAACGACATTATCGCCTCGGCAATATCAGATTTCCCGCGCGGCCTCAGTTTCTTAAGCTCTTCAATAATATAATTAAAATGCGCAAAATCCGACCTGGGCGGTATATAGTTGCCCCCTCCATCGCCGCCAAACGCAAACAACCCAGCAGCATCGGATTGATTAATTATCAGGTACGACAACGAAGCCGCAAGGATTAAAGCGTACTCAAATTTGCTAACACCGGCTGATTTGTACCCCATTGATCCGCTGGAGTCAACACAAACGCAGCTCCTGATGTTCGTCTCATCCTCAAATTGTTTAATGTAATGGCGATCCGACCTGGCAAACAACTTCCAATCTATCTGTTTAATATCATCGCCCTGCGAATACTTCTTATGCTCCAGAAACTCAATGCTTGATCCCTTGTATTGGCTTTTGTGAATCCCTGAGAGCACTCCCTGAACCACGGTTTGCGCGCTGATTGTCAAATTTGATATTTTGCTGAGTATTTCCGGGTCAAAAGGGCTAAAAGGCTTTTCCATATCGCTTTTTTGTATAAAATTTAAAACAATCGCATGTTTTTAATTGCGTCTTTGCTCTTTTTTAATATAAAATGTTCCTCATAAGCGACAAAGCCGCGCAATAGATGCGCAAAACCGCATGTCGCATTATAGTTTTTAACAAGATATTATAGTGATAAAATCTTGTATTACAAACCTTAATCAACTTTGGGCAATAAAGGCTTTATATGGAAGACGAAACAAAAAGGCCATGGGGATATTACGAGATTCTTTCCGACGCGCCGGATCACAAGGTCAAACGCATCTATGTTAAAGCCGCCAAACGGTTGAGTTATCAATACCATAAAAGGCGCAACGAACACTGGTTTGTTGTTTCCGGCGCGGGAGTTGCAACCCTGGACGGCGAACAGATCAAGTTAAAAGCCGGCGATTCTATAAATATCCCAAAACATAAGCCTCACCGCGTTAAAAGCGCGCCGGAAGAGACGTTTGTTTTTATAGAAATTCAGACCGGCGACTACTTTGGCGAAGACGATATTGTGAGGATTGAGGATGATTTTGACCGGGTTTGATAATATTTCCCTATTTTAGGGCTCATTAAAACATTGACGAAATTACAATTTTATATTATAACCTAACAACAAAGCTACTCAGGCGCTCTATTGCGCCTTAGCAATCTTATTTTTAAATTTTTTTCAACAAATAAAGAAAGGTAATAGAATAACATGGGCGATTCAAACAGCGAAAAAGAAGTATTGGTTGTTGTTTCTAAATTAAAAAACTACATACGCGGAAAATCCGGCATGAGCACATCCGGCAATGTCGCGCCTTTTTTATCAGACACGATCCGTCAAATGAGCGACAAAGCAATTGAAAAAGCCAAAGCTGACGGACGCAAAACCGTTATGGATAGAGATTTTAAGTTTGAATGCGCGTCAGCAGACGATGCAGACTCAGCAGACGATGAATAAACAAAATTTAGAAAACCCTTGTTCGTTGCCGGGTTTGAACCTCGCATAAAATCAAATAAACGAGACCACGCCACCGCAAAATCATTCACAAACTCTGGTTTGGCGGAAACTCCGGTTTCCAGCCGACGCGGCGGCTCTACAGCTTGTCAATTCAAAGCCTCGTTACGTTAGAGGCGCAACCACAACTATTTATCTTGGCGCGAGGCGCAACCTCGCGCCAAGAATTGTGAAATCTAAAACAAAACTTTAATAAAGCTTAAGCCCTTCTTTGAGAAAGATGGATTTAATATTTTATAAGCACGGAGAAAAAATGGGAGATTCAGAGGCTAAAATGGAGCCGGAAGTTGCTCATAACGAAACCGGACAAAAAAACGCGCGGCCAAAGAATTTTATTTACGCTCACATAGCTTTGCCCATTTTTCTATGCGCATTTGCGACATTCATTACCAATTCCCTTGTAGTAAATATAAATTTATATGCCGGGACAATCAGCGCCTTGTTTATGGCGGCAGCCTGGGTTCGTTTCGGCCCGCACACCTGGATACAGAAAGGTTTCCTCTCCTCATTTTTGTCAATGGTCTTATTCGTGCAGGCGTTTCTAGGTATTGTGTTTTCGATTCTAAAACTGATTAAAAACTAACCCGGATAGACCGGAAAAGCAAAAGCAATATAAACCACAGATTACACAGGCTACACAGATTAAAAAGCAACAATAGATTACACAGATTAATGCAAAAAGTTAAAAGCTGGAGCAGTCTTGCAGACTGCTTCTAAACGTTTTTAATTTGCGATTACAGTTGTCCTCAAAACATACCATTTTTATTCTGTTCCCAATTTGATAACTAAATTGAGCGATTCCTATTTGTGCTCATCTACGAACTCGTTAAACAGTTGATAATTACGATGAATTAACCATCCACCTATTAAGTGGAAATCCAAAACAACCGTGTCATTTCGAGTGAATACGAGAAACCCTGAGACTCTAGCGGTTTTAGATTTCTCCCGATGGTCGAAATGACAAGCCGAGTGGCAAATCGCTCAATTTAGGTGATATTTAATTATTAACCGGCGGTTTGTTCTACGCCTCCGGCTTGAACCTCGCCTGACATAAACTATACAACCTATAGAATTGATCATTAAGCGCATGCCCTGTATTCAGGCGATTAGTTATTTAAGCGTTTCGCTAAGGAATTCGATAAAACGGTTCCACGATTTTTTGTCGGCATCTTCACGATACCTTTCAGAGCCAAACACAGTAAAGGCATGCGGAGCTCCGCTGTAAGTAATCATTTCGTGCGGAACGCCATGTTTTTCCAGTTCGCCTGCAAGTCCGGCAAATTGGCCCATTGTAACAGCGGTATCCGCAGAGCCATGCAAAATCAGTAATTTGCCCTTAACCGTAGAGTAGCCCTGCCCATCCGGAGTTTTCAATCCGCCATGAAAAGATACAAACCCTTTCATGTCAGCGCCTGATCTTGCAAACTCCAGCGCGGCAGAGCCTCCAAAGCAATATCCCATTGCCAGAGCATTTCCGGTATTAGCCCCTAGCGATTTAGCTGTTTCCAAAGCCCCGTATAATAGAGAACGCATTTTTTTGCGGTCTTTATATAACGCCGCGGTATAGCCACGTTTATCTTTTAATTCCGTTGGACGTTCGCCTGCTCCATACAAATCCGCCGCAAAAACCGTATATCCCAAGTCCGCCAGCATATTAGCGCGTTTAACCTCATAGTCCGTTAAACCGTCCCAGTCGTGAATTATCAATATTAACGGAGCATCCGCAGCCGGCCTGATAAAATACCCCTCATAGGGTTTGCCGTCCACCTTGTAATGTATTGTTTTGCCTGAAGCGTAAACTGTCGATGAAACAATAAAGATAAAACATATTACAAAAAAGTATTTCATATTAACCCTCCAATCAAAAGCAAATTTTTAATCTGTAGCCGTCATCATATTTTTTGGGATGCTTAAGCGTTTTCGCTGAACCTCTAACTGTTTTTACCGCCGGCATAGACTGAAAATGAGTATCCATTAATTTAAAAGCAAAAGCGCGCTCGCGGAAATTAACAAATAGACACGAAAACGAGCAAAATCAAAAGCTTTGGACAGGGGTAAATCAAAAGCTGTTTATGAATCTCGTACACCGAATTTGGAATTTAGAATGAAAAATATGACGCGGGGACTTTTAATATTTTATGACTCAATTAGGCAATTTAAATTTTGAAAGGTCGCCGTTTCCAATAACGCGAAACACACTCCAATAGCAATCTATTTAAAACTTTGCAACCATATTAATGAATTTTTTAGATCATCAGTTTTATATATTTTTAGCATATTCACAACCATCCTTGCCATTTCAGACAAATTTATTTGTTTAGAAATCACAATTCCTAAATGATCTCTCTGTTCTTTATAACACTTTTCCGCCAAAGGGGCAAAATGTCTTGCGTTAAATGTCAATATTGTCCTTGCATTCGTAACGGCATAATCTAATTGCTCATCATCCGTTTTGCCGGTCATGCCAACTTCATGAGCGCTTATAACATCGCATCCCCTGCTTCTAAGAACCACTGCCACTGTATACGAAATATCTTCATCAAGATACAACTTTATTTCATCCACGAGGCGTCCTTATACTTATTTCTAATAAATTCCTCGCTATTTTCCTTAATATACAGGTCAACTTCTTCTTTATTATCGTAATAATATGATAACGCGTCATGCGCCTGCGCATGAGTTATATGAGGATACATTGCAACTATCTCATCGACGTTTTTGCCAAAATTTTCTAACTCAACAATTAGCCTGACAGATATCCTGGTTCCTTTTATAATTGGCTCGCCGCCACAAATCCCCGGATCCCGGGCAATGTAAGAATGAATTTTTTCTTTTAAAGCTATTTTTGGCATAAGTTTCCCTCCGTTAAAACGGCAACAGGCAAACGCTTATTTCAATTAATATTATCATCACCCTTTTCTGTCATTAATTTACAATAATATTTTTGATTTTGCCAATAAAAACCAGATGACAGGCACAAACGAGAAAAAAACACAGATGGCGAAAAGCTAAAAGCAAAAGCGAATTAACCACAAATCATCACAAATCGACACTAATAAAAGATCAAAAGCGTAGGTTCTAATTTTTATGCGGGTAGGGGCGACTTTAGTCGCCCTTTTAAAGATTCATTTTAAAACCAATTGGGATTGTGTGGAGCTTAACTTAAACCAAGGTATAAAGTGAAGGGGAAAACAAAAGCAAAAGCTTAGGACAGGATAAAATCAAAAGCGTATTGACAATCAATTTTGCAAATAAAAAAGCAAAAACAAAAAGCTTGCAATGAAAAAGCACGAAGAAAAGAGGCGATATGTATCCGCATTTGCAATGTAGTGTAGGCGCGTCCACGCGCCGTGGCGTTTGAGGGAAATATTTAGATATGAAGATCAGCCTAACGATTTCAAAAAAACATAATTGTAGCTTAAATCCTGTGGGCTTGCACCAACGAACAAATTGATTCTGCGGTTTACAAAAATTGACGGCTTTACAGCGTAATATTTCCTTGCATGAATGGGCGCGATTTTGACACAAGCCATGTTTTAAAATATATTAAAGCATGAAATAGCGACCAAGCCAACAGCCTCCGTATCGTAGAGACTATTTGAAACTCTGGAAATATAGCAACTATTCAGTATACGTAAATTTGGAGTCCATTAACCGTGTTAATGGTGTATTTTTCTGACATCAACACGGTTGATGTACTCCATATATTTTAAGCGGACAAATTTGGCGTCATTAACAGTCTTTCTAAATTATAGATGTTTTAAATTAAAATTACGATGAATAGTTACGAAATATATCGTTAAAATGCATCATTCTGAGAATGTTTTTTCCGGAAAATCCATTGCAGAGCTCTTAAACAATTTCGCACACAGTGTCTGCAAAATTAAGTTTCCCCCTCAATATGTTCGATAAAATTTTCTAATCAAATCCAGATTACGACACGAATACCCTTTTCCAAATTCTAAAAACAACTCTACTGAATATTTTTTGGTTCAGGATAAACCAGGGTTGACCGAAACCTATTGCCTCTATGTGTGTTCAAATTAAGGCTTCGTTCATTTTTAGTGATTTTTTTGCTCAAATTGTATTAGATTTTCTTGTTTTTTTCTATCTTTAATTGTTATATTTGAAACTTCAAACAGGAATTTGACAAATTTATACGCTTTCATGTTTTTGGGATAAAAATGAGAAGATCACTGAAGGCAAACCTAGTTTATGAAAACCAGTGGTCACATATTAGAGGGAGGCTAAGATGGCAATGAGTGTCCATCAAACAGTACGCGGAAACAAAAAAATTAAAAAGCCCGCGTGATTCAGAAAGCGGTTTAATGAAAAGAATGAAATCCTCATCACAAGAAAATATACGGCAATGATTTAAACCCAGATTCATAACATGGCGCCGGGCTCCCTCATATTCTATTCTTAATAGTCTGGACATTCCTATAGTATGTCAAATATCATAATGTAGCCAATGAGAGATTTGCCCCCTTTGGGGGGGCACAATAAAAACCGGATATCGTTGAACGGCTAATTTATCTGATATGTCATTGTAGTATATCAATAGAATTTATTTTTTATCATCTAGAAAATATCGTTTCCTTTCTTCTTCCGACAGACCGCGAGGGAGAACCCTGTTTGCTAAATCTATTAGCTCTTTCCCCGTTGGAAGAAGAGCCCAAATGCTAAGTGTGCCGTCGTTTGCTAACGTTGCAACATCCTTGCCGTTGGGAGAAAAAACGGCAGTTCTGATAGAGCTTTGGCTTTCAAAAGTAAATAGTTCTTCTCCACTCGTCACATCCCATAGCCTTGCCGTTCCATCCAGCGAAGTAGTTAAAATCCGATCGGCCTTTCGATTAAACGAAACAGTGTTAACAGCATCATCATGACCTATTAAAGTAGCTATTTCTCGCCCAGTTGATACTTCCCAGACTCTTGCTGTTAGATCTAATGATGAAGTGGCTAGATTATCACCTTTTTGATTAAAAACAGCATCAGTGATAAAATCAGTGTGCCCAACCAGGTGAACTTTACCATTACCTAGTGTTTGGAGAACTCCCTTTGATTCGGTCATATCATTTTTTATATAGGATGTCGTCCGCATATTGAAAATATTGCTATCCCAGTCCCAGGAAAGAAAAATGCGTTCACCATCTGGACTAAACACAGCAATCGGCCATTGATTTGGTTCAACTTTGTAATCTTTCACTTTACTCCAAGTGTGTGTGTTAAACACATACGCTTTTACCTGGGATGTAAGCACAAGACGACTGCCATCTTTAGAAAAAGACACTTTAGTCTTTGGATCAATGTCATCATGTAGTTCTGTAATTAAAGCGGCGGTTTTGGTGTCCCAAACACGCGCAGTTCTATCATATGACACTGTAATAAATGATAGCCCGTCTGGAATAAATGCTACAGAATGTATCGGTTGTTTGTGGCTTTTCACTGAAATTTTCTTCTGATTAAAAGTGTCCATTACAAAAGCATTGCCACTATTGGCGCCTGTTACTAATTTATGTCCTGAATTATCAAAGGCGACAGAGCATACATGATCATTATGGCACACAAATTCCTCCAAAAGCCCGCCGTTAGCTAAGCCCCAAATACGCACGTAACCATCTGCCCCTGCTGTGACCACCCGGTTTCCTTCGGGACTGAACTTGAAGTCTAATATTTCGCTCTTATGTCCTCGAAAAGTAAGCTTTGGTTTCCCAAAATGAGGTGTAACAGCCCATAATCTTGTTGTCCAATCATGTGAACTAGTGGCAACTAATGTATCATCATTACTTAGAGCTACGCCGGATACAGCATTAAAATGTCTTAGTACTGCAATTTCCTTGCCTGTGCGCGTATGCCAAATTCTAGTAGTGTGATCCTTTGAGGCTGTAACAATAAAACTACAATCACTAGCTACGACGACTTTTGTGACTTCGTCTTTATGGCCTACTAATTCAACAATTAACACACCTGTATTGGAATCCCACACTTTTACGATCCCCTTCGATAAAAGCGTAACAAGCCAACCTCCTTCATTGACAAAGTCTGCTGATGTTATGAGATCTTCACTTTTGGGCAATGCAAGGAGCTCCTTCCCAGTGAGTATATCCCACACGCGCGTGGTATCGCCTATACCATTTGTCATAAATCTTGAACCATCTGGATCAAAAGCTGCTGATACGATTATGCAAATTGTATTTTTACCGCAGTCATGTCTAACAGATAATAGTTGCTTACCATTTACAGCATTCCGGACCTGAGCAGTATCACCAAAAGTAGTCAAGACGTTTTTACCGTTCGGACTCAATGTTGCTGTAAAAAATGCATCAGAAGATTCGGTGTCAATGCAAAGTTTTTCCTCTCCGGTGTTTGGATTCCACAGTTTCAATTCCCCTCTTTTTGAAACAGCCATCAATACAGATCCAGAGTCGTCAAATTGCAGACGAGCAGCTCTTCCTCTGTCGTGCATAATCCTTAGAGTATAGAAAATATTGCCTGTATACGGATCCCATATTTTGACCTTACCATCAGCGCCTGTAGTCGCGATGCGAGTTCCATCTTTGTTGAAAGCGCCTCCCTCTACGTAATTTGGAAAATGACCATAGAAGGTAGTGAGAATATTCAAAGTTTGAACGTCTAAAACATATGCTTTCCCGTCGGCAGATGTTGATAGAAGAAGTTTTGAGTCAGGACTAAACATTACAGACAATGCATCATTGTCATGCTGTATGACTTTCTTTTCCCGCAGATTTGTTAGCGCAAAATACAGACTAGCTTCAGCTTTAGAAACGTGTGGCCGAGATAGAAATCGTGTAAAATGTTTAGGTAATGCTTCAACTGCAAGCAAAGCTGCGGCTGTTGCCGAATCTTCAAATACACGCTGTGGTTTGCCTGCCAGCTGTTTAGACAAATCTGCGAAAAAGAGTGATTGAGTATAAAGCGCAGCGTTTCTTTGGTAGTAAGCAACAATAGCCAAAGTAGTAGTGACAACCGCGATAAATGCTATGACAGAGAAACGTACCCTTTGAAGTGCCTCTTCTCGTCTTTTTAGAATATCTGGTTCCACACCAAGTAAAGTAGATACAACTCTAATCTTCACATTTTGTTTTCCGTCTGCTTCAGGTCGAACATCAGCAGCAGCAGGTTCCGCAAGTTTGACTGTGGATTTTCTCGCAGAGGTTTTCTGATTAAACAATGCCGGCGGAAAGCACCCACCACCTTTACCGTGTGGTAGTCCATCAACAATTACAGAGATAATGTTTTTTTGACGGCCAAGTTCTTTAAAGAAAATGATCTCATCGTTAACCCAAGTAGATCTAGCAGATTCTGGGCTGCAAATAACTATGAAGAATTCAGATTGCCTTATAGCTTCAAAGATGCTTTTTCTCAGGTCCGCGCTTGTTCCCAAATCTGTTTTATCCAAGAAGACGGAACCTAGCTTCCTTGGCACATGAACGGATGATCCAGCTCCGGCTTTGAGTTGCCTGGGACACCGATACCGTTCAATCGTCTTTTGTATCCAACAAGCCCATTTGCGGTCGGCCGTCGTGTAACTAATAAATGCTTTATACGTAAACCGGGCTAATTCTTCCATTTTCTCTAAGTAACTCCATAGTTACAACTAATGACTTTAAATTCGAATATAATAACTGGCCTGTCTCTAACATTTTTTAGATTTTTCAATTTACAATTAGCAAAAACTTAAAAACTAAGACCTGTCACTTGGCTTGCTTATATTGGGGTACTATTACGTAGCTAAAAAAAACTGAAATAAAAGATGCGGTAATTAAGTTAAAGCCGTCTCATACACACGCAGTATTATAAATATATTAGAATCACATTTTTTTTGACAAGGGGATTTTTTGTGCTTGACAGTGAGCTTCTAATGGGTGACCCCCTTGTGGTTTTGCCTGAGAAAAGATGACTACCTAAATATCATTTAGTTACCAGATAATAACTGTTTAGAATTGACACGTTGCTTGTGAACAGCATATTAAGCCTATCCCAAATATATTACTCGTATGGCATAATCTTAAAATAACGTTAACTGTTTGGTGGATAAAAATGTTATTTCCAGAATTATCAATACTTAATAATTAATGGTTGCCCCTGGGCTTTGTCCTTTTCCTAGAACGGCTCCATCCGCAACCCGGCCTGAGAATCCTATGACAACGTCAGTTAATATTGCCGAGTTTCCAATCTCGGCGTCATCAAGGATAACGCAGTTGTTAATCACTGAATTTGTTCCTATTGAAACTCGACTGCCTATTACATTATAGTTAACTAAAGTTACGCCTTCTTGAATTCGGCAGTTTCGACCTATCATGGCGCGACCTTCAACTCGCCCCGCATGCGGTAAAGGCCCTGTATCATTAACAAGAGACCACGGCACGCCTTCAAGTGGTATACTTTTGTTTAGGACTGCGAATTGCTTTTCTACATAATCTTGAAGTGTTCCGATATCGAAACGATACCCACCGGCAATATCAAAACCATAAATCGTGGAGTTTTTCTGAGTTGCAAGTTGACCGAATACATCTTTTGAGAAGTCGAGAGGCCGTTTTTTAGGAAATTGTTCGAAAATAGTTTGGTTAAGAACGAAGACGCCGCTGTTAGCATGTCGGCTGGTAAGCTTCCCAACGGCGGGTTTTTCTTCGAAGCGCAGTACTCTTTGATCCGAATTAATCCATAAAATACCGTAATTCGTGTGTGTTTTGCCGGGGACAATAAGGTCGCTTGGGGTATGGTATGCCACAGTAATTTGACACCCCTCATTCTTGCGCGCTTGGTGTGCATCAACAATCCTCTCCAGATCTAACGAAAACAGGCTGTCACCGTAAACAACAAGCACGTCCTCCGTTCCCTTCAGCTGCTCAAGCGCCACATCCATAACGACACCAGCAGAACCGTATTCTAGGCCACGTTTAGCGATATTTACATGCATTCCACATTGGTTTCCCGATGATTGAAATTCGTGGAAGTCGTTGCCTTGTAAGCCCGCCACGATGATAACATCACGAATGCCGTGTCTATGCAATGCTTCTAAAGAATATTTCACTAAAGGGCGTCCGCAAAAAGGAAGCATAGCCTTTGGACTTCGTAGCGAAAGCGGTTTCATCCTTGACGCTTCTCCAAGGCACAACAACATTGCAACGCATCTATTCATAGACAGATTCTCACCCTATTACGTTAATAATAGATTAATAAATAACCTGAAACCAGTTCCTAGTCAAACTCATGTTCAAGAATTAGTGTAATTTGTTTTTCAGCCCATCGGAGAAAGTCACTGTCGATGCTATTGGCACGGGACAGGAAGCTTACAAACTTGTTGACAAATTCATCTGATGGTGAGCAATTCACACATATGTACCGAGGATCAAGGCCCAAAATCTTAGTTCTTGATTCTCCTCTCCACACTTGGCTGAAGCCAAGTTCTGTTAAAGACCCTTGCTTTCCAAGTGTTTCCTGATAATATTGGCAACATGTTTGCAGGTTCCCATCCGGGTCGACGGTTGCGTTTAGGCCCAATTCATTAGCGTAACATTTTGAAAATGTGATATTTCCCTTACTCTTACGTATTTTGTTGAAAGCTTGTTCTTTAGTTTGTACGACAACAACTCTGAAGCCACCATCATCTAAACGACGTACATCCTCAATGACACTATATGCTTCTTCGACAATCTCTTTCGACATCCGTCGACGTTTATCAAAGTGCTGCATCTTGATCTCCAAACTGTCAACCCCTATTTCTTTTAGGTGTTGACTTATGCTTTGTAGTTCTGAAATATTTTCATTTTGAAGTAGTACGCTGACTATGAGCTGAGGCATACTTGCGCATGACTCTCTTTGTCGCAGGAAATCTTTAACATTTTGCAAGACTGTATCAAAATCGTTTGGCATACCATTCTTAAGCTCTTGATATGTCTTATTACTTCCAGCGTCTAGGCTAATGTGGACATAATCAGCATTCATGAGAGCATTGATTACTTCGCCTGCCATCTTAACTCCATTGGTCGTAACGCCCCACCGCAGGCCTTTTTGGGAAGTGTAGTTAAACAACTCTATGATATTGGGATGAATAAATGGTTCACCAATCAGTCCACTAAACCGAATGAAAGCTTTGTTGTTCAGGGTCTGTATTTCGTCAATCAGGCACTTTAACTCAGGAGCTGGAAGAAATTTCTCCTCGCGGTTAGGAACTTTTCTCAGTTCGCCGCGACAATGGAAGCAAGAGAGGTTGCAATGCTCTTCGACATGAATTTCAACATACTGAGGTGTAAGCGTAACCGGCTGCTTTTTCACGATTTGACAGACCGCTTGCCAATCCTCCCGAAGGAGCTTGATAAATTTAGTTGGCGCATATCGATACGAACCTCTAATAATGCGTAGATTTTCTGCAAACTCATAACGAAGATGAGCTTTATTCCTGCGCGGTTTGTCACAAGAGCTATCATTCTGAGGAAGAAATAGCCTAGCGCCGTTTACAGTGCAAACAACTGGAAGTTCTGTATTCAATTCAACAAGATGTTGACCTGCTATCAGTAGGCCCCGCTCGTAAGCGTAAGGCCTGTTGTCACAGCAAGCGCATTGATAGGCATTGAGTGCAGCCTTTATGGCTTGCTTACATCGTCCACTTTCACGGAAGACTTGAGTTAGCGCATTAAGCGAATCCACTCGCAGGAGCCTATACCGCCCCTCGTGAGCCCTTCGCTCGACGTCTCTTAGTTTTTGCTCTGCCATGGTTAGTTTACCATCGCGGGAATCTAATTCAGCAAGACCAATTGTTGCTTCAAGTTCTTCCTCCAAGTATCCGACATCTTGAGCCTTGTTTTGTGCGTCCGTCAAATGCTTTTCGCTCTGCTGGTAATTTCCCATCGCAAGTGATGCCATGCCCATAAGACGACTTGTAAAGATGGTCTCACGGCTTTCTCCGTGGTTCTCAGCCATCAGATGTGATTGGTTTGCCAAAGGCCATGCGATCGAAGCGTTTCCCAACCATAGTTCCAGTAAAGCTATATGTGCGTAAGTTCGGCCTAATCCTCTATACTTATCGTCTTCAGCGATAGCCTCAAAAACCTGTTCTGCTTGTCTCAGTAAGAGTTCAGCCTCCTTATAAAAGCCTTTTGCTGCTGCAACAATACCATTCCAATACAAGCTATAACCTATAGACTTTGGAGTTTCATCATGGGAAAGCCGCAGCAATTGATGCCCTAAATCTGTAGCTTCGTAAAGTCGCCCAGCTAGTCGAAGCGCATTTATGAAATTCGCATAAGTATGTACGCCTGACTCATGAGTCGGAACTTCTATGTCAATCTGCTGCCGGAATGTTTTGATTGCATCGTCCAGTTGACCAGTATTTTTGTAAGCACGAGCATGGGCATTAAACACCTTGGCTCGTTGGGAAGGTGTAAATTTGTGAGGGTTGCTCTTAATATCTTTAAAAAGATCAGACAGGAGATCCAAATGGTCATCGCAGCGACTATAAACGAAGTCTAAAACATAATTCAAGCTGTTTTCTGGATTGGGCCGCTCAAAAAATATATGAAATGCCGTGCCAAATTCATTGCGAGCTATATGATTTCGATACATATCGATCTGCTCTTCAACTTCCTTTGGTAAAACCATATAGTTTCTTGACCTTGGCTTTTCATTAGAAGAAGTTGCAGAATGTATTTTTATGTATTTCTTATGGGACGCTAATAACTTATTCGCTATTTCTTGAGGGTTGTTATTCCACGGAATATATTTTTTTTCTGCAATGAACGGTAAAGTATCTTGTAATTCATTTAGTGGTATATCAATTACAACTGGTAACACAAACTTTGTTTTCTTAGATAGCTGTATATTGAGCATTGCCTTCAGCTCTTCCATGGACCAACCATTGCTTAGAAAAGATTTGGAGATAAATACTACCGCTAGGTCACAACTAATTAGTGCATTTTGGATTTCTCCTACTAAACTGTCGCCCACCGTTAATTCGGCCTCATCCACCCAGACTGTCATTCCGAGAGAACCCAATGCGTTGGCGACAGGCTGAACAATCATCTTTTTATCATCACTAGAGTGGCTTAAAAAGAAATTTATCTTTCTCATATTCTTCCAAAAATATACAGAGATATAACCTATGGTTAACCGGATCTTGGCAACTCTAAAAATCTGTTATTTAATTTTTGAATGTCTTGATTATTTAACTAAAAAAACAATGCGTCTTTAACTATATTCTTTTATCGGGTATTATTTGTACTATGGTAATTAAGTTTTAACACAATATCTATGGAAATATTTAATCGAACATTTTACTTGCCCAGTTTGTTCGTGCTAGATTTTAATTAAGTCAGACATTTTTCATTATTTAAAAGCCTGTAACTCTACAGTTAAAAACAAATTAGATTCATATGTCACCAGCGTTCTGAAAATGCTATAAATCTGGTGGTTTGAAAATGATGTATTTTCTTCTAAAGAATTTGAAAAATATATTCTTAATCTTCTTATATTACCGTTTAAAAGACGGCTGCGTTTTCAGGAAAGCATTTTATTGCCTTATTTGATGCATTTCCTTACCGCCGCTTTTGATACATTTTCACGTCGCCGCTAGCATAACAATTAAAAGAAAAAAAAACACATAAATAAAAGCTAAATTAATAGCTGTTTTATGTTTCAAAATCAAGCGAAAACTTTATTATTTTTTTTACTGATGTATATAAATACTCCGAAGTTGTATTGCTGTAGAATTATAACTGTATGCATCACGCAACGATTACATTTTGTAAAAAACAGTTTCCCGGCGTCCGGCTCTTTGTAAAATCTCCTGGCAATAACAGTATTGTATGTTAATAACAACAGTAACTGCCATGAATGTTACCATATTGTTTGGCGGTAATATTTTGTTAAACAAGGAAGAAATGCGGCAGTTGGCATGACGGTGGAAGACGTGAAAATACGAAGATAAAAATAGCAAGTGATTGGTATTGTGATTAAACACGAAACTGGAGCTTCTTGAATTGCCGGTTACAAAGGTGGGGACTTTGTAACCAGTGTTACGGAGAATTATGCAACCAGTGATTGTGTAGTTTGTTTGAATAAAATATGCGTAGGCCCTTGGCGCATAAATCTGTGTAATCAATGAAATCTGTGGTCTCTTTATACTTTTGCTTTTTTTCGTGCCTATTCGTGAATTTTCGTGGGCACGCTTCTTGCTTTTGCTTTTTATTAGCGAAGATATACGCAAATTAGTGGTTAATTTGTTTTTTTATGCTTTTATCTATGTTGCATATGTCTTGTTTAACAAATTTAAGCCATTGATTTTTGTAACATTTAAAGTTACATTATCAAAATGAATAGAAAAGTTTATAGAAAAAAAGAGTGTATACCTTCACATGCAGGCAGGATATTAAAATCCGGCTTTATAGACCAACACGGATTACGCATGGAGACAGTCGCTAGTCTGCTTGGCATAGCAAGGGGACACTTGTCGCGTATAATTAATGGACATTCGCCGGTAACGCCGGATATTGCTTTAAAACTTGAAATACTTACACAAACGCCTGCAAGTCAATGGCTTGCTATACAATCAAAATACGATATGCACATAATGGAACAGGATAAAGAATTTAAAAAATACAAACAGACCCTTAATAATTGGGTTTCTAATTCACTGCCGTTGCCGGCAGACCAAAGACGCGCAGATAAACAAACTGAAGCGCTTATTTCAAAAATTGCAGGACTTGCAAAACATATTGGGAAGAAGAAAAAGCTTGTAAAGTTATAGGCTTAATTGAATCTTTACAAATGGTGATTAACGTAGCCCGGCCCAGCCTTGTTTTTCTCATATCTGTGAGAATCCGTCTAATCTGCGTGATCCTTTTGCTATTAAAAACCCGCATCACGCAACATGAGCGTCTAAACATTGTAACTGCGCATATGTCTCGCAATTGAACAATTGAACATTTATGGCTCATTTGCTACAATTAACGCGGATATATATTTTGCATATTTACTGAAATACGTTATTACAAAATGGTTTGGAGAAAAAGATGAAAGCTTTGAAAGCTTTAAGGCTTAAAGTTGCTATTGAAGACATATGGAAAAGTCCTCAGTTGCACGTTTTATTAACAAAAGAAGACGATCTAATTGTGGCGCGATGCCTTGACTTTACAGTATCGTCTCATGGAAATGATGAAAAAGACGCCCTGCAGTCTTTAGCTGAAACTGTTAAAGAGAGTGTATTGACCGCAGTGGAGAACTCCTGCATTGATACCCTGAACGACCCCGCGCATAACAAGTACTGGCAAATGTTTAACGAGCTGGAATCCAAACAACTTCACAAAAATTTCAAGAAATCATTGTCAAAATCAAAACTTTTAGATAGCCGGCAAAAAACCGATAATCTAATCGCTGATATCACTTATGCCTAAAAACTTGGAGTTGCGCAAAGTAATAAAAATATTGAATAAATATCGCATAACATATGTAACAGGCAAAGGTCGCCATCCTAAATTTTACGATCCTGAAACTAAAAAAAGTTATCCAGTAAAATCACACGGAAAGAAAACTGTAATTCTTCACTACGCATTAAATGATTTAATAGACAAATTTGGACTGCCTGCGGATGTGTTTGAAAACAAATAAAATATGGTTCTTCTCCCAATTAGTTGAGTAGTGCTGGGGGAATATTTGACTGTCTATCAAACGCTTGTATTATTTTAAGCGAAAAGTAATTTGTATCATGAAAGCCATATGCTTTGCGTTTTATTAATTTAATCTTATTATTAAAGCCTTCAATTCTACTTGTGTGAAT
>JAIQZQ010000073.1 GCA_021777105.1 Candidatus Anammoxibacter sp. | reverse complement strand
GCTAATACTTTAGACAAAATACTCAATAATTTAAATTATAAAGAATACAAGCTCGTAATCATAAGCCCCCAGCGGCTTTCCGGCTTAATTGAGCATCCTTAAGTTTACACCTATGGGGCAACGCCCTGGGTTTGAATATAGGGCCAATATCAGCCCTGAAAGGGCGATTTAAGCATTCACATTTTATTCCGGCGGTGAATATTAAATCTTAACCTAACACCTATGCCCCTAACCCCTCCCATCAAGGGAGGGGGAATTAAAGGTATATTTTTAATTTTAATTTTTCACTAATTGGATGATTTTTCCACCTCGCTCTCAAACACCTGCTTGGTAACCAGAGTGGTCATGGATTTTAAAAATATATTGTCAAAGTTTGTCAAAACTTAACTGATAAGATAATAAATTGATAGTCATTAGCTATTTACGCCTCGCCGATCAGGTCGATCACTGCGTTGCATAATGACTCATCATGAAAGCTGCTTTTAGTAAGGTAATAATTTGCGCCTGCCGAGAGGCCCTGCATTTTATCATCTTCGCTATCTTTGTATGAAACAATCATAACAGGCATTGTTTTAAGGCCGGCGTCACTTTTTATCAATTTAACAAATTCAAAACCATTCATGCGCGGCATATCAATGTCGCTAATAACCAGATCATAATCTGACGAACGCACAACATTCCACCCATCTTTTCCATCAACGGCAGTCTCGACTTTATAGCCTTTGTTCTCAAGAAGTTTCCTGACTACTTCTCTGACCGTAATGGAATCATCAACAACAAGTATCCTTTTAACCGCTTTTATCGTCTGCTTTTGCGCTGATTGACCAATCTTCATCAAATGCTCGCTCGACAATATCTTGCTGATCGACTTAACCATATCCTCGACATCCACTATCAGGACCGGGGAGCCGTCTTCAAGAATGGCGGCGGAGCTTATGTTAGGTATCTTGCCGAGCCTTGGATCAAGAGTTTTCACGGCCAGGCTATGCTCGCCTATAAAACTATCAACCACAATTCCATAACTATCGGCATTGTCGCTAATAATGACAACTGAAAGTTCGCCGGACGAGCAGGCTGAATCACGCTCCAGGATTTGCCCGGCGTAAATCAATCCTATATTGCGCCCTTGCCGGCTAAAATATTGTTTATCCTCCAACTGCATGATTTCATCTTTTGCGACTTTAACCGCCCGTTCAATCCTGGCTATGGGAAATGCGCAAGGCTCGCCGCCCACATCAACCAGCAACGCTCGGGTCACAGATCTCGTCAACGGCAGAGTTAAATGAAATTTCATGCCTTTGCCGGTCTCGGATTCCGCCTGCAAAGAGCCGTCAACCTCTTCAACCATGCTTTTAACAACATCAAGGCCGACGCCGCGGCCTGACAATTCGGTGACTTTTTCAGCTGTTGTAAACCTTGGCAGAAACAGAAATTCAAGCAATTCCCTTTTAGTTAATTTAGCCGCCATCTCGGAGTTTACCATCTTCTTATCCAATATTTTAATTCTCAACTTTTCAAAATCAACGCCTCTACCGTCGTCTGAAATTGTAATGACCAGCATGCCGGCCTTGTGCTGGGCCTCAATGCTTATTGTCGCCTTTTGCCGCTTGCCGGTTTTAACCCTTTCATCCGGCATTTCAATACCGTGGTCTATGGCGTTTCGTAAAATATGGTTCAATGGCGCGTCTAGTTTAGTTAAAATATCCCTGTCAACTTTGGTGGATTTCCCTTTGATTCTAAGCGTCACATCCTTTCCAATCCTCTTTGACAAGTCGCGCGTCATGCGTGGAAACCCTCGTATGCCGTCGGCAAAAGGTTGCATGCGGTTTGACAGCACCTCCTGATAAAGCCGGTTTGAAAGGTTTGACGTCCTTCCGGCAAAATGCTCAAGATTGTTTAATTGGCCGGACACATAATCGCGGCATTCGTTTACTTTTGCAATAGTGTCGAGAAAAGATGTTTTGGCGTATTCGTTAAACCCTTTTTCAGAAACCGAAGTTTCAAGTTTCTCCAGCAGCTCGCTTACTTCCACCTGCATATATTTTAAGCGTTTCAACGAATCGGAAAAAGGCCGCATCCAACCCGTCTCTATCAGCGACTCGCCCGCCAACCCCATTAACCGGTTTAAATTATCCACTGAAATTCTGACAAATCTGTCATCACGGACGGCTTCAGGAGCGATGACGGCTTTTTCTTTAATATTTTGCGCGTCGGGTCCATTTAAAATTTCCTCTACTTCGGTCTTTACAACCGCTTTTTTAGCTTTTGCGGCGGTTTTATCCACTTGCCTGCGGCCGGCTTTGCGGATTTCTCTTCTATCACTTTCAAAAGATATTCTATTTTCATTTTCAATCGGCTCGCAATTTTCCCTGCGGTCTCCAGGCGCGTTTTTACGGCGATTGCTCTTAACATCTTTTCGCTTCTCGCTTTTGGCCTCTTCGAGGGCTGTCTTTTTTATTTCAGAGTCGGCGGCTTTCATGGCAGCTTGCGGTTTTCCCGGCGTCAGGGATTTCAACTTCACGACAAGGCTTTTGATATTGCTTTCATTTTCTGTCTGCCAACTTTCTATATTTTCTTCAGGAATATCAGTAAAAAGCTTTAACATATCAACGCCTTTTAGCAACACGTCAATATTGTCTGAGTTCAGAACGGCCTCGCCTTCCTGCGCCGCCACAAAACAGTCCTCCATTGCGTGCGAAATAATTACGCCAGGATCAAGTTGGACAAACCTGGCTACGCCTTTAATAGAATGGGCGGCCCTCATTAAGGAATCAATAACCCCGGTTTTTGACGGATTTTCCTCCAACTCCAATAGCCCCTTGCTTAATTCCGTAGTGTACGCTTCTACCTCATGCCTAAACAGATCATACATTGACGCGCCTTCAAGCTCGGAGGAGATGTTGCGCTCTTCTATAACAGCGGATTCATCATTAGATTTGTGATTCCCGGAAACTTCATTATATGATTCTGATATTTGCGAACCTTCGGACTGCGGCTGCACGGCCAGCCGGGAGATCTCATCCGTCAGGGCGTTTATATCATCTGCGCGCTCCCCGGCCCAGCCTTTAATCTCGTTTTCCGGAATTTTTGATATAACGGAAAGCATGTCCAGGCCTTTTTGCAAGACATCCCTATTTAATGCGGAAAATGGAAGATTTTGATCCTTAAGCATGATAAAACATGATTCAATGGAGTCCGCAACGTCAACCGCAACGTCAACATCGACAATCTTTGCGGCGCCTTTAATGGAATGTGCCGCGCGCGTTAACGGCCCTATCAGTTCGGTTTTGTCATGATTGTTTTCAAGTTCTAAAAGGCCGTCATTTATTGTGGCTATATGAGACTCGACCTCTTGCCTGAACAAATCATGCATTGAAAAACCGCTTAAATCATTTTTACTATCGTCCATTAAAAAATGCCCCTGCTTAAATTAAATAACAGCAATTCACCGTCAAGATAGCCAACATTTTTATTTTCCCAACTAAAAACACCTGTAGAGTAATTAATCGCTGATTTGGAAGCCGTAACCGGGGATTTTTTCAATTCGTCCTCGCCAAACTTATAAATGCCGTAAACCTCGTCAACCGGGAAAGCCCATTTGGCGTCTTTTTCCCCTATAAATACCATGCGGCCAAACACGACTCTGTTTTGTTTTTGATTATCCTCTTCATCTGCATTGCCTTCAAGAGCTAAAAGATGGTTTAAAGAGACGCAGAGTTGTATTTCACCCCTGATATTAACCATTCCCAGAAGCAAGGCCTTATTCTTAAAAGGAATGGAACGGATTACCAGTTTCTCAACTACTTCATTTACAATACCAGCAGGCAGGGCCAGCCACTCAGCGCCCAGCCTGAATATAAACGCGGACAAGGCGCTTCTTGAAACAGCCTTTTTCTCTTTTGCAAGGTCGGAAGTCCATTCATCAAGATAACCGGCGGGATGCCCGCTTGTAAACAGAGTTTTGCCGGCTTCGGCAAAAACTTCGCAATTCCGGCAATGCACAACTTCTTTCAACTTAGCGCATGTAGGCGTTGTGTCGCTTAAAACTCCGATATGTTTCCAGCAATCATCAACCTTCTCAAAAACATTACCGGAAACAGGCCTGTTTCCGGTAAAACCGTTTTTCTGGAAATATTTTGATAACGTTTTCAATAAACGCGAAGAGAACTCCGGGGATTCATTAAGAGAGGCCTTAACATCCGAACATTGCAACCTTAGTATTTCGCAATCTTCAACCGCCTCTATAATGCCGGATTGCGGACAATCGGAAATCAGGGAAATTTCGCCAAAAACATCGTATTGAATCAGATACGCCGACGCGTTTTCTGAATTGCCGCCGGCCGCCGTAAAAACCCCGGCTTTGCCTTTGGCCATGACAAACAGATAGTTTTTATCAAAATCATCCAGATTGATATTGCCGCCGCTTTTAACTGTAACCGCAGACGCAAACCGGGCCAACTCTTCAAGTTTATCGTTTTTCAAATCGCAAAATAGCGACGTTTTTTGTAAAATTTCCTTGCGCATTTAAACACCTTTATTAAACAACTAAACCGGCGCGAATTTTAACCGTTTTTTTGTTTTGCCCGTTGGGCGCGTTGCCTCAATACATTGGCGGAGTCAACATCATGGCGATTTTCCATAATCAGGGCAATATGAACAAGCGCATCGTAGTGATCGGGCTGCAAATAAATTGTTTTGTTAAAGTATTGTTCCGCGTCAACATCGTTGCCTGAGGCATGATTGATCAAGCCTAAGATGAAATAAGCCTCGGCGTTCGGACCGCCGGAGCTCAAACAGTCTTGGCAAATTGCCATTGCTTCATCCAGCCGGCCGCGGTCGGCCAGCAACGACGCCTTTTCAATAGATGATTGTAAGTTCGGTTTGTTTTTATGTTTATGTTTATGTTTATCGTCGAGTTCATTATGAATAGGCAGCGCAACCTTTTCCGGGATTTTGCTAACAGCCATTCTTATCTTTTTACGCCCTGTCTTTATGGCTGAAAAAGGTTTATGATCAACTGTTTTAGTTTGCTTTTTTTCATGAACTTTTCTTTTAAACGCAAAAGCCCTTTCGTGGTCTACACGGTTAAATCTGGAGTCGGAAATAATCCCGGTTTCAGCGTGACCGAGAAACATTATTCCATTCATAGACAACCGTTGATCAAGTATTTTGATTAGTTTTTGTTTAGCATCTTTATCGAGATAGATCAACAGATTGCGGCAAAAGATTATGTCAAATATACCGTCGGCCACGACATTGAAACCATCAAGAATGTTGCCTTGTGAAAAGCTAACAACTTCGGCGACTTCATCTACGACCTTAAGGCCTTCAGGCTCCTGTTTAAAGTATTGCCAGTACGGCCCTAATACCGCGCCGCGAAACGAATTCTTGCCGTAAACCGCATTTTTGGCTTTAGCCAGGGACTCATTGCTTATATCAACCGCTTCAATCTGAAACTCTTTGGTTGATAAACCGGATAGCAACAACGTCATTGCAATTGAATAAGGCTCCTCGCCGGTCGAACATGGAACGCTTAAAACGCGCAGGATTTTGCCGAATTGATTGGGTTGCCAATCAGTTTTTATGTAATTCTCAAGAAATTTAAAAGGCTCTCTATCTCTAAGAAACCACGTCTCGGGAACTATCACCTCTTCAATCAACTCGCCCATCTCACGAGCGGAATTTATTAATAGCGGAAGGTAAGCTTTCATATCCGGAGCGCCGCAATAGGTCATGCGATTTTCAACCGCCCTTTTTATGTTTTCGCGTCTGACAACATCCGGATCAAATCCGGCTTTTTTATTAAGCAAAGACAATATAGTGTTAAATTCCAGAACGTCCATAAACCTGTCGTTTCCACATAGGGATCGGAAATAAATAAGATTTTAATCAGCGTTGTCATCCACTTTTTCAAACAAACTTTCGCTTACTTTCTCAGATAACAGCTTGTTAATGTTAATTCGCTGAACTATGCCTGATTGCTCGGAAATAACCTTGCCGAAATACGGGGAGGCTTCACTATTAACGCCTGAATCTACAAGATCTGAATCCCGGGCATCAACAATCTCCGTCACATTCTCCGCTTTTATACCAAGGGTTTGATCTTGATTTGCCTTATACCGGTAGTTAACAATTACGATGCGCGTGCTTAAGAATGGGCGGCAGGGCCGGTTTAAAACGAGAGAGCAGATATCAATTACAGGAACAACGCTTCCTCTGTAATTAATTAAACCCGATACATATTGCGGAGCAAGGGGAATCTTCCTTATTGAAACCAGGGGAGCTATTTCAACTATCTCGCCGGCTTCAATAAAGTATTGTTCATCTCCTAATTTAAATATCAACATTAACATATGCAACCATCCTTGTTGTCTGCTTAGCCTAAACTTTAAACCGTAAAACCTCTTTCCGTAAATCCTGGGCGGAATCATTTAACCGTTCCGTGGCCTTGTTGAAATCGCGAAGAGAAGCTGTAATTTGCTGAACAGATTCGTCAAGCTGCACCATTGATTCGCTGATCTGTTGAGCGCCTTCAGATTGCGACTGCATGCCATGGGTAACGGAATCAAATTTTGGATCAAGAACCTGAACAAGCTCAATTATCTTGCCCATCTGTTCGCTAAGCGACGACACTTCCTCAAAACCGTCAACCGCTTTCTTTGAAAATTTATCCATCTCCATTACACCCGACGACACGGCGGACTGCATACCTTTGACCATTAACTCAATATCAAGCGTAGCTACCGCCGTCTGGTCCGCCAACCTTCTAATCTCTCTAGCCACTACCGAGAACCCTAAACCGTATTCACCGGCTTTTTCAGCCTCAATCGCCGCGTTAAGAGAGAGGAGATTGGTTTGATCAGCTATTTTTGTAATAGTGGTTACAACACTGTTGATATTGTTGGTCTTATCATTAATAACAGAGAGCTTGGATGATATTGCATCGGTGGCCTCAAGCAACTGATGCATGATCTTCTCCATATCAGCAAGGCTTTGTTGCCCGGCGCCGGCAAGTTCAGTCGTCTCCGATGCGATATTGGAGACATCCTTCATTGTGCTTGCAAGTTCCTGCGAAGTTCCCGATATCTCTTTTGAAGTGGCGACAACCTGGTTTGTGGAAGCCGCCTGCTCGGTTGCAGTGGCTTCAAGCTCATTTGATGATGCGGCAATTTGCGTTGAGGTGGAAGACAACTGAATACTGGACTGTTGAACCTGTTTCACCAAATCCATAAGTTTGCCCATTACCACATTAAAATTGCTCGACAACTGCCCCACTTCATCATCGCTTTTAACCGGTATGCGTTTAGTAAGGTCGGCCTCGTCCGTGGCAAGCTCATAAAGCTTGTCGGTAACTAATTTAATGGAAATAATTATGCCATGTATGATTGGGATGCCCACTGTAACGGATATTGCGGCGACGATAGCAACGATAACTGCAATCCACCAAGTAAGTTTACCGGCCGCAGCCAAGGCTTCATCTCTCTCAATTTCAGCGACAATCGCCCATTTCATCCCTTTAATATCAAGAGGAGCGTAAGCCGCAAAAACTTCGTACCCGAGGTAGTCCATATACTCGCCGAACCCGGTTTTGCCGTCAATAGCAGCTGTAATACCGGGATGTTTATCCTTTTTAAATAGGATTGTTGTGCCCGACTTTTTAATGTTTTCAATAGTTTTCGAAGATTCGCCGGTTTGCTCCATCATTTCCAGGTAAGCATCCTCGCCTTCAATAAAAGACCTTGAGTTGTTTCTTAACGTGTAATCAGACGCCACTATATTTGTCAGCCCGGTTTTGCCGAGGCCGACATTCTCCCACTGCCCACTTGAAGTTAATATCTTATTAATTTTATCAACCGGCATTTGAAAAACCAACACGCCTATTTTTTTGTCGTTGTCGAAAATGGGAGCCGCAATAAAAGACGCCGGGCTGTTATATGAAGGCTCGTATTGCTCAAAGTCCACAAGGGATATAGCGTCCTTTGCCGGAGCTTCAACGACCTTGGCAAAAGCGCGCGCAAAGTTCGTGTTCCTGTAAGGCCCTGTTAACAAACTGGTGGCAAAATCAACCTCCTTAAAAACAGAGTAAACAATATGGCCGGATTCGGCATCCACTAGAAATATATCGTAAAATCCAAATTTCTCAAGGAAATCGCGAAAAAGCGGATGATATAGTTTATGCAATTTCGAGTACGTTGTGTCGTCGCTACTGTAATCCAGTTCATGCTTATGGTTAATAGGTTTTAGGTTTTCAGATATATACAACGACTGCAGTATTTGAGACGCAGTCTTGGCAGGGAACCAGCGCGACTCGGCGTCGGACGGCGCGCCTATCGTGTTTTCACTTTGATATCGGTATCGATCCTTTAAACCGCGTAAAAAAGAGTCTTTTTTCTCATTAAATATAGGGCCATACTCATTTTCAATGTTAAAAAAAGCCCCATTAAACTCGCGCATTGCGTCAACCGTCATCCTGTTGGCTGAAAATGTTGATATCTGGTTTCTAATAAAGTTGAAATAATCCTCAATTTGCTCTTTTTTCATTTCGCGAATTGACGTGAGTTGATTTTTTGCGTCTTTTTGCAACGCCGACCGCGATTTTATAACAGCCAAGGCGCCGAGAACAACTGAGGGTATAATTCCGATTAATAAAATCAAAAGCGTCAACTTCATCCTAATCGACATGCGCTTTTTAACTTTAGCATCATTAGTTTCCATTTTTACGCTACTCCTGATAAATTTGCGAAAATTAGAACAACAGTTTTTATAGTTTGTATTGTCAAAGTTTATAATTCGACTATGGGTTTAAAATCAGCTCAGCTAAGAAGTGATACTACAAAAGGTTTGGCGGGACGTATTTTATCAACATTCAGGAGGGGCTAAATAAAACAAAATTTCAATATGCGCTTGTTTAAGCCTTCCAAACGTGAATCTGGTTACGTCCGTTTTTTTTGGATTGGTACAGGGCCTGATCGGCGCGTCCAAAGATTTCTTCCTCAGATACTAATGAATCGCTGTCTACACACGCAATTCCGCCGCTCAACGTGACATTAAGCGTGGCTCCATTGCTGGGAAACTGAAAATTTTGGCATGTCTCCCTTATTCTTTCCGCAACCATCAATGAGCCCTCCACATCGGTGTCGGGCATTATCACAACAAACTCCTCGCCTCCGTAACGGCAAACCACATCCAGCGACACGCGAACCGACTTTTGTAAAATTTTTGCGACTTCTTTTAAAATCCGATCGCCCTGTTGGTGCCCATGGGTATCGTTAAATTGCTTAAAATGATCTATATCAGTAACCAAGACGCCTAATTTGCCGCCATGCCTTTTCACACGGGTTACTTCCTCTTTTAGACGGTTGTCAAAATAGCTTCTAACGTATAAACTCGTCAAACCGTCATTTACGGCCAAATTGAAAAGACGAAGATTCTCCAACCCCATGGATATCACGGTTAGAAGCAGCACCATATGCTGTGATATGATTGAATCAACAGACACTTCACGCGGATACGCCAATGTTGCCAATCCTATACTTTTATTGTCAGATGCCACAAGTGGAATGCATAGACATTTATGCCCCGGCTTGCCGCCATTAATCGCCGGGGTTGGCGTGTCGTTCTCCGTTGCAAGGTCGAAAATTTCCGGTTTTCTTGTATCCAGAACTTTTTTATAGATAGAAGAGTTTATGTCAACTTCTAAAGACCGTTTCGTGTAAACATTAGCTATTACGGAGCCTTCAGAAACCAGCGTATTTTCAAGCGGATTAACAAGAAAAATAGAGGCATGTTCAGTTTGCCCAAAATCAGCAAGGGACTCAAGAGACCTTTCAATCATCAAACTTTTATCAAATTCGGAAAGAATCAAGCGTGTGGCAAAATTGAGGGCCATCATCTCCTGAACGTTTTCGATTCTATCAAAATTATTAGTCATCTAATTTTCGTTTAAATTTAAGATTCCCGCCAGGCATTTACATGCCGCATTGTAAAAAACCTTTACAACAAAAAAACAACTGCCCGTCGAATAACAATCAATTTATCATATTTCAGTAACAAATCGCCCATGAAGGCAACAATTATAACAGCAAACTACCATTTGAGTTACATGAAGTCAAGGCAAAAAAGAACCAAGAATAAGGCAAGAGATATCCCACATAATTTACGCATTTTTATCTGTCCGGTAGCCGGTAATTAGTTATTGCGCAACAGAGCTCCAAATTATCTACAAACTTTACTATTTCGCCTACATAGCCCAAAAATATCAACCACTTTATTATGGCTCTTGACATTTTATCACGGCTGATATACCATTTCCTAATTATGCATAAGGCAATAATTGAATTTTTGGAGAGATTTTGTGAAAAATATGCTTGTAACAGGCGGATGCGGGTTTATAGGAGCCAATTTCGTCAAATATATCCTGGAAGAGTCTGATTTTACAGGCAATATAATAAATGTGGATACGTTGACGTACGCAGGTAATCCTGAAAACCTGAAAAGTATCGCAAAAACGTTTTCAGACCGTTATTTTTTTATCAAGGCAGATATTTATGATAAAGAACGCATGGCTAAAATATTTGACGAGTATGAAATTGACTCTATTTGCCATTTTGCAGCAGAATCGCATGTGGATAGGTCTATCTCAAGTCCGGACGCCTTTATGAAAACAAATATAATGGGAACCTACAACCTGCTTGAAGTTGCCAGGAACAGATTAAACCGCATAATTCTTTTTCATCATGTAAGCACTGACGAGGTTTACGGTAGCCTTGGAGCGACAGGTTATTTCACAGAAACCTCATTTTATAGGCCAAATAGCCCATACGCGGCATCCAAAGCATCATCCGACCATATTGTGAGATCTTATTTCAAGACATTTAATCTGCCTGTAACAATTTCCAACTGCTCAAACAACTATGGCCCATACCAATACCCTGAAAAGCTGTTGCCGCTAATTATTCTAAACGCTATTGAAGGCAAACCGTTGCCGGTATACGGAGACGGTAAAAACGTCCGTGATTGGCTATATGTTAAAGACCATTGCTCGGCGGTATGGACTATTATGAAGAACTTCAAACCCGGAGAGACGCACAATATCGGCGGCAATAATGAAATGCAAAATATAGATATAGTTAAATTGATCTGCGATATTATCGACGCTGACGATAAATTTGAAAAACTGCCAAACAGCAAATCAAGAAGAGAGCTGATAACGTTTGTAAAGGACAGGCCGGGACACGACCAAAGGTACGCAATTGATTCCACAAAATTAAAGGAAGATTTCGGCTGGACGCCTAAAGAATCTCTTGAGTCGGGACTCCGCAAAACACTCCGGTGGTACGTTAATAACAGCGAATGGGTAAATAGAACCCGAACCGGCGAGTATCAATCCTGGATTAAAAAACAGTATGGGCCTCAACCTTAACAGCCGCGCGCATTGCGACTATTCCTACTCCAATTACAAGGTAATATACCTGCGTTCATCCCGCCATTGTTTATTTAAAAACCGCAAATAAATCCTGCCCCAGCTTCGGATTTTGTCAGAAAAAGGGATGCATAAAGCAATGTTTAATTATGATAAAGCGGAGACGAACAAATTGACTTTTATATATAAGTGAATCATTTTATCAATATATAATCGCGGGCTAAAATTGGGCAAATATTATTTTAATAAATAAGGTTTTTATGTTATACTTTCATTCAATTTGACGGCATTATGGAACTGGTGTTTAATCAATTTTTTAGCGCAATTTGAGCTGATTACATATATTACATTTTTTTAACGCATATATTTTCGAGGTAGTTTACATGGCAAAACTTTATAAATTCAATTTACTGCGCATTTCTCTTTTAAGCGCTTTTTTAATTATATCTGTTTTTACGCGCGTCTCTTTTGCCCAGCTTTTTTCAGCGGAGAAAAAGAATAGCGAACAGGACACTTCATATCGACTGACGGATGTCGTATGTTCTTATGTTGAAAAGCTTTATGTTTATCCGGAAAAGATAGAACCAGACAAATTGTTGCAGCAAGCGCTTGTCAGACTGGAAAATGTTTTGCCTGAACTGTTGGTGGATATTGACGAAGATACAGGCTTGATTAGCATACATGTAGATAACAAATCGCTTGAGCTAAATTCGTCAAAAGTTACAGATTTAAAAAACATAAGCACGGAATTAAAAAAAGCGTTTAGTTTCGTGGCAAAAAACAAACAAACCGAAAAAATCTCATCTGACGATATAATGTACGAAGGTTTAAATGGTATGTTAACACGCCTGGATCCACACACGGTTGTTCTTCCTCCAAAAGCGTTTGACGAGTTCAAAATAGGCACATCCGGCCAATTTGGCGGACTTGGAATGGTCGTTGGAATACGGGAAGGCGTTTTATCAGTTATTTCCCCCATAGAGGGAACTCCCGCATTCAGGGCTGGCCTTAAAGCCGGCGACCAAATCATTGAAATAGATGGAGAATCAACTATAAATTTAACTTTGTCTGAATCTGTTAACAAATTGCGCGGAAAGCCAAAAACGCCGGTAACACTTTCAGTATTAAAATATAAGGCGGCAAAACCACAGACTATTACAATTATACGTGAAATAATAAGGATACCCACTGTTGATGATAAAATACTTGAAGACGGCATCGGATATATAAAAATTCGAAATTTCCAGAATGACACGGCAATGGCCCTGGCTGAACATATAAAAAACATAAAAAAATCCAGCGATAAAATTAAAGGAATGATAATTGACCTCAGAAATAATTCCGGTGGACTTTTAGACCAAGCTATTGAAGTTAGCGACCAGTTTCTGGATTCAGGAAATATTGTGTCTACCGTAGGCCCTGGAGGAAAAAACAAGGAGATACAGAGAGCTAAAAAGGCAAGAACCGACGAGCTGGACTTCCCCATTGTGCTGTTGATAAATGCAAGCAGCGCTTCAGGCGCTGAAATTGTCGTTGGAGCTTTAAAAGAGAACAATAGAGGCGTTGTAATCGGAAATAGAAGTTTTGGCAAAGGTTCCGTTCAGCAATTAATAGACCTTATTAACGGCGCGGCTCTGAAGCTGACAATGGCAAAATATTTAACGCCTTTCTTTAATGAAGTGCAAGCAAAGGGAATATCGCCGGATATCTTTTTTACACCAGTGACAATTTCAGAAGATGATATCAATTTATTTAGAGAGCATATTTATATAAGAGAAGAAGACCTCATAAAACACGGAGAGAAAAAGACTAAACCAATCCGTCAAAAGCCTTTGAAAAAAGTAAAAGAGATAAAATATTTAAAAGAATCCGTTAAAAAAGCTGAAGTAGATGAAGATGGAGACGATCCTGCCATCATTGAAGAAGATCCATACAAAGCCGGAGATCTTTCAAAAGATAATTTAGTTCAATTTGCGATAATGATTATAAAAAACACTGTTACGCCTGAAAGAAAAGCCATATTAAAAGAAATCGACAACCTTTTAGAAAAAGTAAGCCAAACCGAAGAAAAGAAGATCTTTAACGCTTTAAAAGAAATAGGGATAAACTGGGCCGATGGAGAGTCTGAAACCGGTCAGCCTGCGCCGGTCGCAAGCATAGAGTTCTTTAAATCAGTTTCAGATGACGATGATAACCAAGACAGTGAGAAATTAAAGCCAATATCAAACATAATACAAGCCGGGGAAAAAATTGCGATTACAGTCAAAGTTGAAAATAAAGGAAAAGGGACAATCTATCGCGTAAGAGGCATTAGCGAATCTGACAATCTATACTTTGACAATCGCGAGTTTGTTTTTGGAAAGATTAAAGCCGGCGAAACAAAAAGTTACACAAAAACTATTGAAATCCCAAAAAATGTGATTAAAAGAGAGGACGAAATATCAATACAATTTGACGAGAGTAATGGAAACGCGCCTGATGATATTAAAACTGAATTACGAGTAGAACCACAGGAAAGACCTAAATTTGCTTATACATATCAAATTAACGATAAGGGTATAGAAGGCAAAAAAGGCAATAATGACGGTCTAATACAGAAAGGAGAAGATATAGATCTTATATTGCATGTAAAGAATATAGGAAAAGGCAAAGCAGAGAAAGTTTCAGTTGTTTTAAAAAATATTACAGAAGATGAAATATTTGTGAAAAAAGGAAGGATCGAAATTGAGGAGTTACTACCTGGCGAGACAGAAAGCGTTAATATGGAGTTTAATATTAAAGAAAATGTTTCATTTGAGAAATTCGACGTTGACGCGCTAATAAGAGACTCAATTTTTGGCGTATACCTTGCTGACACAATAAACTTCAGCATTGCGCCAAAGAATGCGGTCTCTTTATTATCAAGCGTTCGATCACGGCTAAAAGTAATAAAGGATAACGCTGTTATTTTCAGCAATAGAGAAAATAAGAATGAGCCTATAGCTATTCTAAAAAAGGGAGCTTTGCTTAATTCCGATGGTTGGGCGCCAGGGCTCTATCGCATTGACATATCATCAAATATATATGGATGGATACCTGCAAGCAATGTTGAGAAAATAGACGCTAAAAAGCATAGTAAAACAGAGGAACACAATATTGATATATTAATGCAGCGTGTGCCGCCAACAATTAGCTTTCTAAATGAAAATGTTGATTTGATTTCTGATAAAGATATTTTTACCCTAACAGGCACGATAGACGACGATAATGGGGTCAAAAACATATACACGTTTGTAAATAATGATAAAATATATTTTAAATCCCTTGTCGCAGAGCGCCAGCATAACGGAAAACTAAATGGAATGTTAAAAAACAGTTTAAATGAAGAACAAACTGATATAGCCCACGAACTCAAAAGAACCGGCAATGAAACAGAACAAAGTTCAACAAACGGCAAAAAACTGGATTTTACAACGGAAATTCAGTTAAAAGAAGGCGCTAACACTATAACTGTTGTGGCAAGAGACAAAGATGATTTGATTACAAGCAGGTCGTTTGTGATAACAAAAAGAAAATCCGAGTAATTCGAGGCAATTATTGTCTTTTAGTATACAATTTAAATCGAACTATTCGGTGAGTTTAAGAGTTTAATTGAATTGGCTAAGAATAGTTAATCAATACGGATATCTGGTGAGTTTAAAATATGTGAATAATGGAGCAATAGATATTTAGTATAACGTATAAATTGTCAAAACACCAATACTCAATAACTCCTATTGATATCAGTTCTACCATTGATTTAGTTTCGCAGAATGAATAAGAGCTGTTTTACTTGATTAACAGGATGGATTATTACACAGAAAAACAATATTTAAATATCGCTATAACACTAACGACACAAGACAGAGATGGGAATTAAATGATATGAATTTGAGAATAATTAGAAAAAGGAATACTGAATAAAATAAAGCTTTTAATAATTTTTCAAGAAATAAGACTTATACAATTTTTGCAAATTCAAATATAACTTTTTCTTGTTCAAAAGTTTCAATAGAACCTGGGCGTTTACTTCTGACTTCACTAATTGCGTCTTTAGCGCTATAGCCTCTCGTTACAAAATAAATAGCAAGCATAGTCCCTGTTCTTCCAATACCTGATTTGCAATGAACAACAACCTTTTTATGCTCTTCTTTTAACTTATTTGTGAAACTAATAAATTTTTCTATTTGTTGCAAAGTTGGAATTGAGAAATCAGGTATTGGTAAATGTAAATACTCAAAACCAAACTCATTAACAACAGATTTTTGTAACGAAGTTTCCGTTAATGAAATTATGGCGTTAATGCCTTGTTCCTTTAAGAATTCAAAATCGCTTACAAGCGAACTAGGCTTGGCCATTCCGGCCAGTTCGTCCTCTATTATCCAGCTAAAATTCCTAAACATACAATTCATTTACATAGCAAATTTTAAAACAAGTAAGCCATTCTAATCATCGCCTTTAACAACCGGCTTTACATCGTCAACATCAGCAGCTAATTCCGAATCACCTTCAACTAGTTCAAAAATAACGCGGCTGGCGTTATCACCAAGCCGATTACCGGTTAATTTGATTTTACGTTCTACGTCAAACATTTTATACTTTAATTCAGTTACTTTTCCAATTGAACTTCCAGAAACAACGCCTAAACGAGAACCGGAAAGTTTTAAGATCCTAGTATAACCGCCGTTCCTTCCCATGTACCTTTCAGCTAATCCGCCGCCTTCGTTTTCACGCCACTTCCCTTCGCCAAATAATTTTTTTACAACATCTTTATTATGAAGTTTAGAAAGCGCTAATCTATATTTATGAACATAAGCGGCTCTATCTTTGTCTCGAACTGCAATCCCTTTCTTAGCAATCGTAATAATCTTCTCTGCAAAACCACGCATCTCTTTTGCTTTTTCAAGGGTAGTAATTATCCTTCCTGAAATAAAAAGGCTATTTACTAAATTACGTCTTAAAGCACCTCTGTGACTAGTTGTCCTTGAAAGATGTCTACCTTTTTTTCTATGGCGCATTGTACATTACCTCGTCTTTTTTTTCATCTGATTTAGAAAACATGCCAAAATTCAATCCTATTTGAGAAAGTTTCTTTTTAATTTCTAAAAGAGTAGTCTTTCCAAAATTTCTAATTTCCAACGCTTCCTCCTCATTCAAGGCGGCAAGATCTTTTACTGTTTTGATATTAGCCATATCTAAACAATTAGAAGCTCGAACAGATAAATCAAGCTCGGAAACGTTCATTTCCATTTTTTCATTTAAATTCTCTATTGGTTCATCAATCTCTTGAGTTCCAACTTGACACTCAACTGCCTTTGCTTCAATATGCTGCAATTCTCTGCCTAGCTCAAAATATTGAACAAAAGGATTAAGATGCTTTCTTAAAACCTTTGCAGCTTCAGTTAAAGCTAATTCTGGATTTATTGAACCATTTGTCCAAATTTCTAAAACAAGTCTATCGTAATTTGTTTTATGCCCAACTCTTGTGTCTTCAATTTTATATGCAACATTCCGTATAGGAGAGAAAATAGAGTCAATTGGAATTACGCCTACTTCGCTATCTTCAACAGCATTCTCTTCAGCTTGAACATAACCGCGGCCATTTTTTACTTCCATTTCAACATTAAAATTAATATTATCTGAAACTGTTGCAATATGAAGTTCTTTATTTATAATATCGACATCGCCGTCTGTAATTATATCAGCGCCGGTAACAACGCCTTTCTTTTTAGCTTCAATCTTTATCTTTTTAGGCTGTTCTGAATTTAACTTTATATTTAAACTTTTAATGTTTAAAATTACATCCGTCATATCCTCAACAATGCCTGGAACAGTGCTAAATTCGTGATTTACCCCCTCTATCTTAACTGATACAACAGCAGCTCCTTCCATCGAAGAAAGCAATATTCTACGCAAACTATTTCCTATAGTAACCCCAAACCCGCGCTCAAAAGGTTCGGCAATAAACTTCCCATACGAATCCGTTAATACTTCCTTATCGGAAATAACTCTAGTGGGAAGTTCAAAATCACGCCATCTAATTCTCATTGGCAAAAAACCCTTCAAAAAATAAAATCCTAAGGGATATAAATAATAATTTAAACACTGTAATCCGAAAACGCTAAACATGAAGTTTAAAGAAACAATACATTTGTTATCTGGAACAAACTTCAACTACAAATTGCTCTTGCACCTGCAGAACTACATCTTCTCTAGTAGGCATTTGAACAACTCTCCCTTCAAGTCTATCATCACTTGATGAGAGCCATTCCGGCATTTTCTGTGTATTGTTAGCTTCAAGATTTGTTTTTATTAGATTTATATCTTTCTCCTTATTCACTGGCTTAATAACATCTCCAACTTTTACTAAGTATGAAGCGATATCAACTTTACCGCCATTTACAGTTATATGCCCATGGTTAATTAGCTGTCTGGCATGTTTTTTTGAAGAAGCAAATAATAATAAATGCACAACATTATCAAGTCTTCTCTCAAGTAATTGTAACAAATACTCCCCTGTGTTTATTTTTTTCTTAACAGCATGGGAAAAGTATATCATAAATTGACGCTCTAATACTCCATAATATCTTTTAAGCTTCTGTTTCTCTCTAAATTGTATTCCGTATTTGGAAACTTTTCTTCTGCCCCAAATGTGTTGCCCCGGCCCATATTTCCGTCTAGAAATGCTGCATTTAGCCGTTTCACAACGAGAACCTTTTAAGTAAAGCTTCTCACCCTCTCTTCTGCAAAGTTTGCATTGTGCGCTTGTTGTCCTTGCCATACAATTCCTTTCCTAATATTCCACTATTTATACTCTACGTTTTTTTCTTGGACGACATCCATTATGAGGAAGAGGCGTAACGTCTTCAATTGTCTTAACGCTAATCCCTGCAGCCTGTAATGCCGTAATAGCAGATTCGCGACCAGGCCCAGGCCCTTTAACCCTAACTTCAACTTCCTGAATACCAAATTTTTTTGCTTTTTCAGCAACCTGATATGCGCTTCTTGTAGCGGCAAAAGGCGTGCTTTTTCTTGACCCTTTAAAGCCAACAGTACCTGCGCTTGCCCAACATAACACCTGGCCGTTTAAATCTGTTATTGTAACAAAAGTATTATTAAAAGTAGCTTTAATATGTGCCACTGCTTTCGTTAAATTGCGTTTAACTTTCTTTTTTACTTTTTCTGCCATATTTTCACCTATCGCTTATAAACTATTTAGTAAAATTACATAACCATCATAACATATCAAATAATACAAATAACTAAATCAAATAATACAAATAACTAAATATATTTAATGTCTTCTCTAAAACAACTCCTTTAATGTAGGCGTAACATTAAAGGAATTGGTAAGATTATTGTATAAATCTAAAGAAATTTTGCTTTCTTTTTTCTTTTTCCTCGCAATTATTATAAGATTTTTTGGGGTAATCCTGCTAGTGGTAATCTCTTTTAGTTCAACACTATAACCATTTCCACGCAAAAATTGGGATCTTAAAGCCTCAGTTAAAATATCAGCAAAACGGTATCTTAACAAACCAAAATCAGTTAAAGCTGTTAATGAATGACCTTGTTTTAGCTGAGGTCTTATTTGATTTTGACAACACGGAACAACAACTATATATTTGGCATTTAACATTATACCTTTAGCAATAGCTTGATCAGTTGCAGTGTCGCAAGCATGTAAAGCTATTACAGCGTCTATAGGAGCTGTTGTATTATAATCAATAATGTTGTTTTCAATAAATTGCATATTATTAAAACTTAATTCTGTTTTAATTTTATTGCATTTATCAATAAGAATTTTATTTCTATCAACACCAAAAAAAAAAGGTTCTAAGTCTACTTTTGCTTTTCTAAATAAATGATTTAAAACAAATGATAAATATGATTTACCACATGAACATTCAAGGATATTAAAATCTTTTTTTTTATTAAAAAGATTTAGAATTTTAAAAAAATGTTCACTAAATCCTATTATTTCATTTATTTTTTTATCTTTGGCTCTATTAAAATCAGCTTTTGATTTTAATCCAATACATTTCAGCAAAAAATCAGCAGATCTTATAGCCTCTTCAATATATATTCTTTCAAGCATTAAAACGATACAAGGTCTTAATAATATATGGCTTTAAATTATACTAAGGTTCAAAATTGATAAACTAAAGCAATAATAGGAAAAAAGATATTAACCATGCATATCTTTAACGCTTTTCTTTCCAGCTACAGTCTTCTTACGCCCTTTTCTTGTTCGAGCATTAGTTTTAGTTCTTTGTCCACGGGCAGGGAGTCCTTGACGATGGCGTAATCCCCTATAACATAAAATATTTTTTAACCTTGAAATATTCTGAGATTCATGCCTTCTCAATTGGCCCTCTATCATATACTTTTTTCCTAGATGCGAACCTAAAGCGCTGATAGTGTCTTCCGGCAAATCTTTTGCCCTTATATTTTCATCTATCTGTAGACTATCTAAGACTTCTTTTGAAATTACTTTTCCTACTCCATAAATATAGGTCAAAGCAACAACAATACGTTTATTACCTGGTATGTCTACACCTGCAATCCTGGGCAATTTGCTTCTCCTTTCATTAGATGAAATTTACAAATTATACTTTTGAATGTATTAGCTAAATTAATTTAGCTATGATTAATAACTATATTAGGCAAGTCTATTTTCCTTGTCTTTGTTTATGACGAGGATTTGTGCAAATAACCCTTACTACCCTTTTTCTGATAATAATTTTACAGTTTTCACATATTCTTTTTACTGATGATCTAACTTTCATTACAAATCTCTTTTCTAAGATTTACGATAAATAATTCTTCCTTTTTCTAAATCATAAGGAGACATTTCTACAGTTACTTTGTCACCAGGTAAAATACGAATAAAATGCATTCTCATTTTACCTGAAACATGAGCTAATATTTTATGTCCATTTGGCAATTCAACCTTAAACATTGCGTTGGGTAAAGCTTCTTTGACAATTGCTTCAACACGGATTGGTTCTTCTTTAGGCATTCATATCTCAATTTTAATAAATTTAATTAAAGTACTCTAATTAATGCAAATAACAAAACATTATAATAACAACAATTATATAGTAAGCACATCCGCTCCATTGTCAGTAATAGCAATTGTATGCTCAAAATGGGCAGAAAGAGATCTGTCTCTGGTTACAACAGTCCAATTGTTGCTAAGCACTTCAGTCTCATATGAACCAACACAAATCATAGGTTCAATTGCTATTGTCATTCCGGAAGAAAGAATTACATCATTATTTAATGCAGTATTAGAAACAAAATTTGGAATTTGCGGATCTTCGTGCATCTTACGGCCTATACCATGTCCAGTGTAATCACGCACTACTGAAAACCCTCTCTCTTCTACATAAACTTGAATAGCTTTTGATAACTCAGATAATTTTATATCAGCCTTTAAAGTCTTTATAGCATGTTTAAGAGAATTTTCACAAACTTCTAAAAGAATTTTCGCTTTCTCAGAAATATTACCAATTGGCAACGTTATTGCCATATCAGCCATATATTTCTTATATTCCGAACCGATATCAATGCTAAAAATATCTCCATCACATAGCTCCCTATCGCTAGGAATACCATGAACAATTTCATCGTTTATAGAAGCGCAAATACTTTTAGGAAAACCTTTATATCCTTTAAATATTGGACGGCAACCTTGTTGTAATAAATATTCTTCAAGTTGCTCATCTATGTATTTTGTTGTAACACCAGGTTTGGCTATTTTTTTTGCAATCTTTAGAGCATCTTTTAAAACCTTCCCCGCTTTTCGCATAAGCTCAATTTCGCGAGGGGATTTGCAAACAATCAATCAAAACCGTCCTTAGAAAACTATTGATTTTATTCAAAATCAATTAAAACATTAAAAGAAAGCAAGCTTTTTAACAATTAACCTTTTCGGCCTCTAACTCTGCTACTTCCACCAATAAATCCGCCATACTGTCGCATAAGCAAATGAGACTCAATTTTCTGTACTAAATCTAATGCAACACCAACTACAATAAGCAATCCAGTGCCTCCATAAAATCCGGCAATCGCCTTATTAATATTTAATCCGTCGGAAACAATTCCAGGTAGAATTGCAATTAATGCAAGAAATGCCGCGCCGGCTAATGTTATTTTACCCATAATACCTTCAAGATACTCTGTTGTTTTCTTTCCAGGCCGTATACCAGGTATAAAACTACCATACTCTTTCATATTATTGGCCATTTCACGTGGATTGAACTGAATCGCAGTCCAAAAATAACAAAAGAAAGCAATAAGCATCACATATAAAACTGTATATGTGACTCCACCTTGTAAAATATCGCCAAGTCTGGAAGTTATCCAATATAAAACAGTTCCAGGTTCAAAACGTGTTTGCAAACCATGCAGAATTGCTGAAGGAAAAATAAGCAATGACTGCGCAAATATTATTGGCATAACACCAGCTTGATTTACTTTAAGAGGAAGATAATGTTTTTGTCCACCATACACCTTACGCCCTCTTGTATGTCTCGCTTGTTGAACAGGTATACGTCTTTGTCCTTGGGTAATATAAACAACCCCGCCTACTATAGACAATAAAACCCCTATAAGTATTATAACTTTAACAATCCCAACTTCATGCTCTGCCGGAGCAACTGAAAATGTAAAATTCTGAAAAAGTTGAGACAAAGCCCATGGCAGCCTGTCAATAATGCTAATCATAATAACTAAAGATATACCGCTTCCTATTCCGCATTCATCAATTTGTTCCCCTATCCACATAAGAAACATAGTGCCAGTAGTAAGAAGCAAAGCGGCCATTAACTGAAAACCAACACCTTGAAGATATGTAGGGACAACCGGCACACCGTTTACATCTATAGTATAAAGAGTGCGCGACATTACAAAGGCTTGAAACAAACACAGCCCAACTGTGGCGATTCTAGTATATTGGTTTATTTTCTTTCTTCCAACTTCACCTTCCTTTTGCAAACGCTCTAATGCCGGAACTACTCCAACTAAAAGCTGGAATATAATAGACGCGCTTATGTAAGGCATTATCCCTAAACCAAAAATAGCACCGGTGCTCATAGCACCACCAGCAAACAAGTCAACTAAACCAAGTAGCTGCCCTACGCCTGACTGTGTAAATTGGTTGAAATACTCTTTAAGGACACCGGTATCTATACCCGGCATAGGAATGTAAACCCCTATCCTACAAATAGCTAATAAACCTAATGTAATTAATATTTTTTTCCGAAGTTCGGGAATTTTGAATATGTTGCCAAATTGTTCAATCATACAAACTTGGGTTCCCCTCCTGCATCTTTTATACTTTTCAATGCGCTTTTACTAAATCTGTTAGCAATTATCTGAAGAGGTTTTTTTATCTCTCCAACTGCTAGAACCTTAACCCCGTCTTTGATTTTTTTAATAATGCCTTTTTCCTTTAAACTATTAATATCAACAACTTCATTATCAGAAAAAACATCTAACTGCTTTAAATTTACAATATTATAATCTTTTTTAAATATATTATTAAAACCACGTTTTGGCAATCTCCTAAATAACGGCATTTGACCACCTTCAAAAAGCGGACCATATTCTACTCCAGATCTTGACCCGGCTCCCTTTGATCCGCGGCAACAAGTCTTTCCATGACCCGACCCTGCGCCTCTACCGATTCTTTTTTTCTTTTTCCTGTCTAAATCAAATGCTTTAAGATCGCTTAGCTTCATAATGAAACACCTCTTAATTTTGCAATTTCCTCTTTATTTTGTAATGCTAATAAACCTTCCATAGTCGCTTTAACCACATTTATAGGATTTCTATTACCATAACATTTAGTTAATACATCTTTTATACCCACTAATTCAAGCAATGCTCTTACAGAAGCACCTGCCTTTATACCTGTTCCTTTGGTAGCAGGTTTCATGAAAACTTTTGAAGATAGAAATTTACCATTGACTTCATGTGGTATTGTATTATTTTTCAGGACTACTTTTTGTATTTGCCTTCTTGCGTCCTTAGTGGCCTTTGCTACTGCGCCAGGCACATTGCGTGATTTGCCAAATCCATACCCAACATTGCCATTCCTATCACCTACAACAATTAAAGCGCTAAAACTAAGAGTCTTACCACCTTTTGTTACATTAGTGCATCGATTAATTTGAACAACAATTTCATCTAAACTTTTATTTACGTCATCTTTACCCAAACAAAAGCTCCTTCCTTTAAAAATTTAAACCATTTTTTTTTGCGCTCTCAGCTAGCGATTGTATTCTACCATGATACTTATAGCCGCTTCTATCAAAAACAACATCTTTAACACCTAATTTAACTGCGTCTTCAGCAATTTTTTCACCAACTAACTCTGCGGCTTTTTTATTCCCGCCATATGGTTGCTTATCTTTTATTTCTTTTAAAAGAGAAGAAGCACTTGCTAATGTTTTGCCATCAATATCATTAATCAATTGGCAAAAAATATTCTTCAATGTTCTATTAACACTAAGACGAGGCCTTGCGCATGTTCCAATAACACGTTTCCTTAGCCTTAAATGTCTTCTCTTTCGTCTTACTAATTTTCTCTTAATTTCTTGCATTGATTATGCCCCTGTTGATAATGCTTTACCAGCTTTTCGACGAATTTGCTCGTCTACATATTTAATACCTTTGCCTTTGTAAGGCTCTGGTGGCCGAATCCTTCTAATATTTGCAGCAAATTGGCCAACAACCTGCTTATCCGGTCCTTTAATGTTTAATTTTCCAGGATTAGTTTGGTTGATTATTTCAACTTCAATCCCTTCAGGTATATCCATATCAACCGGATGAGAAAACCCTATTTGTAATACTAATTTTTTGCCTTGAGTTTTAACACTAAAACCTAAACCAATAATCTCAAGCCCTTTAAAAAAACCATCTGTTACGCCAATAACCATATTAGATATTAAAGAATAAAACAAACCTAAAATACCTTTTTCATTTTTCTTTGGAGATGGGCATAAAACTTTTACAGAACTATCTTTCTCATTAATATCAAGATTAATAGCGGGATGTAACACCTGAATCAATTCGCCCTTTGGGCCCTTAACTTTTACCTGTCCATTTGCTAATGTAACTTTAACATTGCTAGGTATCTTTATAGGTTTTATTGCAATTCTTGACATTTTTGATAATTTCCCAACATTAAAATATTAAACTCAAACATCTACTTAAAAATACTATATTGTTATCATATACCTACCATATAGTGCATAAAAGTTCACCGCCAATATTCTCTCTTTTACACTCTTTATCGCTTAAAATACCTTTTGATGTTGAAAGTATTCTTATGCCGATACCTCCAAGAACATTTCCAATCTCTTCAACTTTTTTATAAACTCTCTTTCCGCCTTTACTTTCCCTTACTAAACTATTAAGAACTTTTTTCTTCATAGACCCATACTTTAAATAGACTATAAGAGTCTTCTTAGGACCGTCTTCTATTTCTTTATAATCATTGATAAAGCCTTCATTTTTTAATACATTCACTATGCCTATTTTTATTTTTGAGCTTGGAATGTCAACTTTATCCCGGCATATCATATTTGCATTTCTAATCCTTGTCAGCAAATCTGCAATTGGATCATTCATACTCATACCCTAAATCTCCTACAATAGCGACACCTATATAAATAATATTTCAAACTTAATTTTACCAACTAGCTTTTTTTACACCAGGAATTTCAGCCTTTAATGCCAGCTCTCTAAAACAAATTCGGCATACTTTAAATTTGCGATAATAAGATCTTGGACGTCCGCAAATATTGCATCTAAAATAAAGCCTAGTTTTGTATTTTGGAGTTTTATTGCATTTTTCTACTAACGCTTTCCGTGTCAATTCTGTTCTCCTGATTTAGAATTTTTAAATGGCATTCCAAACAATTTCAGTAATTCAAATGAACCACTCGGCGTCCCATTAGATATATTTAATGTTATGTCCATTCCTAAAGGGAATTCTATTGAATCATGATCTATCTCTGTAAAAACTGACTGTTCAGATATACCCATCGAATAATTTCCATTTTTATCAAAAGATTTAGGCGATAACCCTCTTAGATCTTTAAACCTTGGAATTACAATGCTAATCAAGCGATCTAAAAACTCATACATCATTTTTTTGCGCAATGTTACCTTGCAACCAATTTTATCACCTTCTCTTAATTTGAATCCAGCAACAGCTTTTCGAGCTGTTGTTATTACTGGTTTTTGTCCGCTTATGTCTGTTAAAAGCTTTACAGCTTCTTCTAAATATTTCTTATTCTCATTCGCCTTGCCTAAACCCATATTAATAACGATTTTATTAAGCTTTGGCACTGAATGCACATTTGAGTAATTAGATTTCTCCATTAACTCTTTTACTATCTCATTTTTGTATTTATCAAATAATCTTGCCATTTTTTTTTATTAGACTTTTTAAATTTTACTTTATTAGGCAGAACTTAACCTAATATAATTTATTAAACGAAGATATTAAAACTAAACCTAAATAAGCTACTCATTATTAGAGATTTCATGATCACATTTTACACAAGCTCTTATCTTTTCACTGTTATTTAATATTTTCATTTTAACCCTTACACCTTTGTTATGCTTGGCGCAACTTTTGTTCTTACAGATAGGCAAAACATTTGAAGAAGCAATAGAAGCTTCCATTTGAATTCTGCCTCCTTTAGGGTTTTTTTGGCTTGGTTTTAAATGTTTAACAACTAAATTCATGCCTTCGATAACAACCCGCTTACTTTTTATATTTACGGATTTTATTTTTCCAATTTTACCGTTATCATCGCCATTAATAACCTGAACATCATCCCCATTTCTAATACGCATTCTAAATCATTAAACCTTTGTAAATTTTGATTAAAATTATACAACTTCAGGAGCTAAAGAAATTATTTTCATAAAATTCTTCTGTCGCAACTCCCTGGCAACGGCTCCAAATATCCTTGTGCCTCTAGGATTGCCATCCTTGTCAATTACAACAATAGCATTTTTGTCAAATTTTATATATGACCCATCATCCCGACGAACGTTCTTTTTAGTTCTAACAATAACGCCTTGAACAACGTCGCCTTTTTTTATTTCTCCTCCAGGCAATGCTTTTTTAATAGCTACAACTATAACATCCCCAAGACTTGCGCACTTCCTACTAGTTCCTCCTAGAACCTTAATGCACTTTGCTTTTTTAGCCCCGCTATTATCTGCGACATCTAAACTAGTTTGCTCCATTATCATAATTTATACCCTTTTACAAAATCAATTTACTTTTTCAACAAGCTTCCATCTTTTAGTTTTACTTAAAGGCCTGCTTAATGTTATTTTTACTTTATCACCGATTTTAGCCTCATTATTTTCATCATGCGCTTTGTATATTGTTGAATCTTTCATATATTTCCCATATTTTGGATGCTTAACTATTCTCTCGGTTTTTACAGTAACTGTTTTATCCATCTTATCGCTCTTAACAATACCTACAACAACTTTTTGTTTTATATTTTTTTCCGCCATTATATTTAGTTACCTTTTTTTAAAACTTATTTATTTATATTTTGTGAACAAGTCTAAAATTTATAATTCAATTTAATTAATAAATAGTACAAAATAACTTAAATTAACAATTATATAGTTTTTATATTCTTATTAATATTTAGCTCTATTTCACGTAAGATTGTTTTCAATCTTGCTCTTGCTTTTTTTGTTTTTTGATATTGAGCAGAATTTCTTAATTCACCAGCTTGCCATTGAAATCTAAGATTTAATAATTCCCTGTTGCAACCATCAATCTCTTCTAATATCTCTTCTTTTGATTTATTTCTTATTTCGCTTACTTTCAACCAAACTCCCTCCTTACAACAAACCTAACTCTTACCGGCAATTTATGCGCAACTTTATTAAAAGCTTGTTTTGCTTCGTCTAAAGGAACGCCACCTACTTCATACAATATAGTTCCAGGTTTAACAACAGCAACCCATCTATCAGTTTCGCCCTTTCCCTTGCCCATACGAGTTTCAATAGGTTTTGCGCTAATTGACTTATGCGGGAATATCCTAATTAACAATTTTCCTTCACGCGCAAAATGATGTGTAGCAGCAATACGTCCAGCTTCAATTTGTTGAGAACTAATCCAACCGGGCTCTAATGCCTGAAGCGCAAATTCGCCGAATGAAACAACATTTCCTCTTGTGGCATTACCTTTAATACGCCCTCTTTGTAACTTCCTATACTTTACCCTTTTTGGCATTAACCGCATTGTTACTCTTCTCCTTATCAGATGACACAATTCCTCTATAAACCCACACTTTAACACCTATCGTGCCATAAGTTGTGTATGAAACAGCAAATCCATAATCTACATCTGCCTTCAAAGTATGCAAAGGTATGCTTCCTTCAGTTACAGATTCCGATCTTGCAATCTCTGCGCCATTTAAACGCCCCGAAACTTGAATTTTAATTCCTTTGGCTTTTGATTGCATAGTTGCATCAACTGTTTTTTTTAATACTTTTCTAAATGCCGCTCTTTTTTTAAGCTGTTCAGCAATACTTTCAGCAACAAGTTGAGCTTGTAATTCAGGTTTATTAACCTCTTTTATTTTGATATTCGTTTGTCGGTTGATTAATTTTTCAAGTCTATCTTTTAGTTTCTCAACCTCTAAACCTTTTCGTCCAATAATAAGAGCCGGGCGCGCAGAATGTAAAATTATATTAGCTTCTTCTCTAGTACGTTCTATATCAATTCGTGGAATTGCGGCAAACCCATAATTTTTTTTAATAAACTTCCGTATTTTATTATCTTCAACTAATAAATTTCCAAAGTCTTTCTTATTTGCGTACCAATTTGAGCGCCAGGATTCAGTTATCCCTATCCTAAAACCGGTTGGGTTAACTTTTTGCCCCATTTTAATCTCCTATATTCCTTAAAAGTTATTAATTCTTTACTTATTAGTCAAAACAATAGTAATATGAGAAGTTCTTTTTAAAATCCGATTCCACATCCCTCTAGAACGAGGTCTATGCCACTTCCTGCTTGGGCCGCAATCAATCTTAGCCTCTGACACATAAAGATCATCTATACTAACATCAGAAAGTTCATCAGCATTTGCGGCAGCGGATCTTATCACTTTATCGATCATTTGAGACGCTCTTTTATTTGTGTTCCGCAATATAGCAAGAGAGTCGTTAACAGATTTACCCCTAACCAAATCTATCACACATCTAGCTTTTGTAGGTGATATTTTTGCAAATTTATGCAATGATTTAAATTCCATTTATATTCCCTAATTAATTTTTAAAACTCTACTACTTTTTACCTTTTGAACCGCTATGCCCTCTAAAAGTCCTTGTTGGCGCAAACTCCCCTAATTTATGTCCAACTATTTCTTCAGTCACAAATAGCTTATGAAATGTTTTGCCATTATGGACTAAAAAAGTGTGAGAAACAAAATCAGGAATTATAGTGCAACTTCTACTCCATGTTCGAATAGCTTCTTTATTCCCTGAATCTTTTTGCTTTGTCACCTTTTTTATCAACTTGGCGTCAACATATGGGCCCTTTTTTACTGATCTACCCATTTTCTCCCTCGTAATAGATTATATATAGAATATTTTAATTATCTTTATGTCTTTTGCGAACAATATATTTATTACTTGTCGCGCTCTTACTCCTAGTTCTTCCCCCTTTAGCAAGTTTGCCGGTTGGAGAACAAGGATGACGGCCACCATGGCTTCTACCCTCTCCACCACCTAATGGGTGGGCAACAGGATTCATAGCCGTCCCTCTAACATGTGGCCTTCTTCCTTTCCAACGTTTTCGTCCCGCTTTTCCAAGATCAATATTCATATGATCCGGGTTGCTTACCTGCCCTATAGTAGCCCGGCATTCGTAAAATATTTTTCTAACCTCGCCAGAAGGCAGCACTACATTGCAATACTTGCCCTCTTTTGCCAATATTTTTGCTACATTACCAGCCGACCTTACAAGCTGACCACCTCTCCCTACCTGCAATTCAACATTATGAATACTTACGCCGGCAGGAATATTTTTGAGAGGCATGCAATTTCCAAGTTTAGGTTCTACCTTATCGCCAGACTCAACACTTTCACCAACAACAATGTTATCCGGCGCTAATATATATCTTTTTTCACCATCAATATAATGAAGAAGAGCTATCCTACAAGATCTATTAGGGTCATATTCAACGCTTGCCACTTTAGCTTGAATATTATCTTTCTTTCTTTTAAAATCAATTATTCTATAATGCCGTCTACTTCCACCACCTCTGTGCCTTGCAGTAATTTTTCCACTATTATTTCTTCCACCATGTTTTTTTAATGGAACAAGTAATGATTTTTCAGGTTCGGTTTTTGTAATCTCTGTAAAATCAGAAACACTTCCATGCCTTCTACCTGCTGATGTTGGATTATATTTTTTAACGCCCACTACTTCAACCTTTCAAACGAATAAGTTCCGATATTATAAAAAGAGATAATATACCCTAAACTAGTACCCTAAGTCAATCCTATCTTCGCCTTTTAGAGTAATAATTGCCTTTTTCCAGGATTTTGTCATACCAATTATATTCTTTGTTCTTCTTTTCTTACCTTTGCGAATAATAGTCCTTACACTGCCAACCTTAACATCAAATAATTTTTCAATCGCATTTTTTATTTGAATTTTATTAGCACACCGATTAACTTCAAAATAATAAGAATTAGAATTCTCTCTATCATATACACTCTTTTCAGAATGTATAGGCTTTTTTATTATTTGATATTCATCCATAATTTTTTATTTTTAAAATTATTAATTCTAAAATTCTACTAAACTTATAAATTAACATTAATTGAATTCATTGCGTCTTGTGTAATCAGCAATTTGTTGCAAGCTAAAACATTTTGCGCATTTAAATCCGCAACAGCTTTCACATCAACAAACGGTATATTGCGAGCAGATTTCCAGACACACTCATTTGCCTCTGAAATAATAATCAAACATCTGCTATTAATGTTAAGTTTGCCTAAAATTTGAACCATATTCTTTGTGCTGGGATTCTCAAAATGAAGCTTATCAATTACAACAACTTCGTTATCGCTAAACTTAGAAGTTAACGCTGAGTTTAAAGCTTTTCTTCTAGCTTTTTCAGGAATTCTAACTGAATAATCTCTAGGACGAGGTCCGAAAACAACTCCACCTCCACGCCACACAGGCGACCTTTTGCTTCCAGCTCTTGCTCGGCCTAAATGCTTTTGCGCCCAAGGCTTTTTACCACTGCCGGATACTTCGCTTCGGGTTTTGGTAGAAGCATTACCGCCTCTTTTATTATTTTCATACATATTAACTACATTGCGAAGAAGAGTCATTCTGATTTTGTTAAATTTATCGCTATTAACCTCTATTTCGCCAACTGAATTTCCATTTTCATTTAATACCTGCAAAATACCTTCGACCTCCAGACATAAACTACAGTATTTTTATAATTAAACTATTTTTTTTAAGCACCGCTTTTATTAATTAATATACAACCGCCAACAGGACCAGGAACAGAGCCTTTAATAATCATTAAATTATTTTCTTTATCAATTTTAACAATTTTAAGGTTTTTAATAAATTTTCTTTTATTTCCTAAACGTCCCGGCATTTTTCGGCCTTTAATAACACGACCTGGACTAGTTCCAGGCCCTATTGACCCTGGAGCCCTATGAAATGTTGAGCCATGAGCCATCGGCCCGCCACTAAAACCCCATCTTTTTATAACACCTGCAAAACCTTTTCCTTTTGTTGTGCCAGTAACATTTACTAAAGCGTCTTCCTGAAACAAATCAACAGTAAGCTCTTGTCCTATCACTAACTCACCATCTCCATCTCTCTCAACCTCGCGTATGTGCCTTTTAGGATCCGTATTTGCTTTAGCAACGTGTCCAATTTCGGGTTTAGTAGCATTCTTTTTCTTTTTGTCTAAAAAACCTATTTGTACAGCTGAATAGCCGTCACTCTCTTCTGTTTTTATTTGAAGAACATAACAAGGCCCGACCTCTACAAGTGTTGACGGCACTAAGACACCATCTTCAGTATAAATCTGACTCATTCCTACTTTTTTTCCAAGTAAACCTTTTACCATTTTTTGCACCTTGCCATAAATCGCAATATGAATCAATTAATATAAAAAAACTTATAACAAATAATAATTAAAATTATGCCTTTATCTTTATTTCTATTCCAGAAGGCATATTCAATTTATTTAATGAATCAATAGTTTTAGCTGTTGGCTCTACTATATCAATTAAACGTTTGTGTGTTCTAATTTCAAACTGCTCCCGTGATTTCTTATCTACATGGGGAGATCTCAACACGGTATATCTCTCTATTCTGGTAGGCAAAGGAATAGGCCCAATAACCTTAGCGCCTGATCTCTTTGCGCTTTCAATAATCTCAACTGAAGCTTGATCTAAAGCTCTATGATCGTATGCTTCCATTCTAATTCTTATTTTTTGATTTAATTCACTTTTCATAATAAATTTAAATATTCAATCATAAAAACAAAATATGTTATATTGCCTCTCTACATTATTAAGCGCTAATACTATACGCATCGTTAGGCGCAGGCATATACGCAAACGGTTCCATTGTGTAATTTCCCCTGCCTTGAGAAAGCGACCTTATCGCGGTTGCATATCCAAACATTTCAGCTAGTGGAACTTCAGATTTTACTATTTGCGCGCCGCTTTTATTTGATATATCCATAATTTTTGATCTGCGGCCGTTTAAATCAGATAAAATATCGCCAAGATACTGCTCAGGCACAAAAACTTCAACATTCATTATAGGCTCAAGCAAAATAGCTTTTGCCATTTCAACACCTTTTTTCAAGGCAATAGCAGCAGCAGTTTCAAATGCTAAATCAGAAGAATCAACTTGGTGAAACGAGCCGTCTACTAATGTCACTTTAATATTAATCATTGGATTTCCGCTAAAAACACCACTGGTTGCAAGGTTTCTTATACCTTTTTCTACAGACCTAATGTATTGTTTAGGAATTTTACCTCCGACAATTTTATCTTCAAATTCAACTGATTTTTCGCCTCTAAATGGCTCTAATATAATTTTAACATGACCATATTGACCATGACCTCCACTCTGTTGAATAAATTTGCCTTCCACCTCAACCTTTCTTTCAATTGTTTCTCTATAAGAAACCTTCGGAGCCCCAATATTAGCATTTACACTAAATTCATTCAACATCCTATTTTTTAAAACTTCTAAATGCAACTCACCCATTCCAGAAATTATTAACTGTCCTGTTTCTACATCCGAATGTGTTCTAAAAGAAGGATCTTCTTTTGCAAGTTTAACCAGAACAAATGCGAGTTTTTCTTTTTCAGCGTCATTTTTAGGCTCAATAGCCATTGAAATAACATTTTCTGGAAAATCAATTTTTTCTAAAATTATCGGATAATTAGCATCGCATAGCGTATCACCGGTCCCAGTATTTTTTAGTCCAATTACAGCAACTATATCACCCGCGGTAGCCTCTTCAACCTGTTCTCTATTATTTGCGTGCATTCTGTAAATTCGACTAATTAATTCTTTCTTGTTAGTTCTAGGATTGAGAATTCTATCACCAGTAGAGACTTTGCCTGAATAAATTCTAATAAACGAAAGATCACCATGTTTATCTGAAATAATCTTGAATGTTAATGCGCTAAACGGTTCATCGGGAGACACTTTCCTTGAAATAGTTGTATTTTTATCGGTATCAACTCCTTCAATCGGCGGCGTATCAAGAGGTGATGGCAAATATGCGCAAACCGCGTCTAACAACTGCTGTACTCCTTTATTCTTAAAAGCAGAGCCGCACAATACTGGAACTATTTTTAAAGTTATAACAGCCTCTCTAATAGCGCGCGTTAATTCTAAATCAGTTATTTCTTCTTCATTTATAAATTTCTCCATTAACCAATCAACTTCTTCAGCGACTTCTTCAATCATTTGATTACGTTTTTCATTCGCCTCTTCAATAATTTCCTTTGGTATATCAGCGTCTTCAAAATCAGAACCTTTTGTTTCATCAGCATCTTTGTATAATTTTGCCCGCATAGTAACTAAATCTATAATACCGAGAAATGTTTTCTCTTTACCTACCGGCAGTTGGATTACAACTGCTTTGGCTCCTAATTTATCTTTTATTTCATCAACAACTCCTAAGAAATCGACACCTATTCTGTCCATTTTGTTAACAAAACATATCCGAGGCACTCTGTATTTCTCTGCTTGTCGCCAAACTGTTTCAGATTGAGCTTCAACACCGCCAACTCCGCAGAAAACAGCAACTGCGCCATCAAGAACTCTGAGAGATCTTTCAACTTCTACTGTAAAATCAACGTGTCCAGGAGTGTCAATAATATTTACCTGATTAGTATTCCAAAAAGAAGTTGTAGCAGCAGCACCTATTGTAATTCCTCGCTTCTGTTCCTCTTCCATGTAATCCATTGTAGCTGTGCCTTCATGCACCTCGCCAATTTTATATGTCTTACCTGTATAATAAAGTATACGTTCAGTAAGTGTTGTTTTGCCGGCGTCAATATGAGCCGCAATTCCAATGTTTCTTAACATGTCAATCTGCATTAATAGTTACTCCGCTTTAATAGTATCGCTTTATTTCAATTCAATTTATATAGACCAAGCAAAATGAGCAAAAGCTTTATTAGCTTCAGCCATTTTGTGTGTGTTCTCTCTTTTAGTGATAGAAACTCCTTGCTTTCTATAAGCGTCACATATTTCATCAGCAAGCCTTTTATCCATTGACTTGCCTTTTTTCTTACGAGACGCTTCAAGAATCCAACGTATAGCTAAAGACTGTTGGCGTTTTCTATGAACTTCAATTGGAACCTGATATGTCGCTCCGCCAACACGTTTAGACCTCACTTCAAGCAGAGGCTTAACATTATTTACCGCTGTCTCAAATATTTCAATAGGCGCTTTATCTGGAAATCTTGAAGCGGAAATATCCATCATGTTATAAAATATTTTTTCAGAAATACTCTTTTTTCCTTTAAACATAAGGCAATTAATAAATTTTGTAACTAATTTGCTTTTATATTTAACATCAGGTTGTAAAAACCTTTCAGTGCTTTTATATTGTAATGTCATAATTAACCTGTCCTTTTCCTAATTATTTTGGACTTTTAGCTCCATACTTTGAACGTCCACGACGTCTACCATCAACGCCACTTGTGTCCAACGTTCCTCTTATAATATGATATTTAACACCTGGTAAATCCCTTACACGACCGCCTCTAACCAATACAATAGAGTGTTCTTGCAAGTTATGTCCCTCACCGGGTATATATCCGGTGATTTCTTTTCCATTCGATAACCTTACCCTTGCTATTTTTCTTAAAGCGGAATTTGGTTTTTTTGGCGTCCTGGTCATCACCTGCAAACAAACACCTCTTTTTTGCGGGCAAGAGTCCATATCAGGACTGCCACTCTTTTTAGAAACCTTTTTCCTGCCTTTTCTAACTAATTGATTTATTGTTGGCATAGTTTTTTACCTTATCTTAAATTTCGAACAATTTTGCTTTAATTGTTTAAAATATCCATACTTTGAAGTTCGTCATCGCCTTTATCCGTCAATGGCGACTCGCTACTTATATTAAGAACATCAGATTCATCTCTTTTAATTATCATATTATGATATTCCAACAAACCCGTCCCTGCCGGCACTAAATGACCAAGGATAACGTTTTCTTTCAATCCTTCAAGCATATCACGTTTTCCCTCAAGCGCGGCTTTAGTTAACACTTTAGTGGTTTCCTGAAAAGAAGCTGCTGAAATAAAGCTGTTTGACTGTAACGATGCTTTGGTTATGCCAAGCAACAAAGGTTTTGCAACTGCCGGCTTACCGCCTTTTTCCAATACAGCTTCATTTTCTTTTCTAAAATCAAACTTATCAACTATAGCATTTGGAAGAAACTTGGTGTCGCCAATTTCAGAAACTTTAACTTTGCGCATAATTTGTGAAACAATTATCTCAATATGTTTATCGTCTATGCGAACATTTTGTGTGCGATAAACATTTTGAACTTCCTTAAGCATATAATTCTGTAAGGCCTCTTCTCCTGAAATCCTAAGTATGTCCTGCAATACTAATGGTCCTTCAATAAGAGGATCACCAGCTTTAACAAAATCACCTCTATGCACTTTTAAATGCTTTCCTCTTGGTATAAGATGCTCCATTTCCATGCCTGAATCACTCTTAATAATAATAGACCTTTTACCCCTGCGCTTTTCCCCTAATTCGACAACACCAGTTATTTCACTCATAACGGCAGGATATTTAGGGTTTCTTGCTTCAAAAATTTCGGCAACACGCGGTAAACCGCCTGTAATATCTTCAGTTCTTGTAATCTCTCTTGGAGTCTTAGCTAACAACGCTCCGGCACAATCAATCTTTTCGCCGTCTTCAACTTCAATATGCGCTTTCTCAGGAATCGGATATAAACCTAATATTTTATGATCCTCATCTTCCATAATTATTTGAGGATGTAAATCTCCTTTGTGTTCTATAATTACTTTCCTTTTAACGCCTGTAGCGGCATCCGCCTCTTGACGCATAGTCTTACCCTCAACAACATCTTCAAACCTGACTATACCAGGCATTTCAGCAAGAATAGGAATCATATGCGGATCCCACTTAACAACCTTTTTACGCTGCGCTATTCTTGCGCCTTCTTCAACTAAAACTATTGCTCCCAATGGAACAGAATATTTATCTATCTCTCTGCCTTTATCGTCAACAACTAAAATTTCACCGCTTGTATTTAAAACAATATTTTCACCATTGGGATTTGTAACAACATTTAAATTACTATATTGTACTATACCTGCGCGCTTAACTTTAATTTCAGCTTCCTCAATAGATCGAGTAGCTGTTCCTCCAATATGAAAGGTCTTCATTGTTAGCTGTGTTCCGGGTTCACCAATTGACTGAGCAGCAACAATACCTGCAGCAGTGCCTTTCTCAACCAAACTACCCCTTGATAAATCCATGCCATAACATTTAGCGCAAAGCCCTTTAGGCATTTCGCATGTCAAGGCAGATCTAACCCTAATTTTTTCATAGCCTAACTCTTCAATTCTTTTGGCTTTTTCAGCAGTTATCAATTCATTTTGGCTAACAATTTCTTCGTCATTAACTAAATCAACTATATTGTCAAGAGCAACTCTTCCGGTAAGGCTTTTGCTCAATGGAACGTCAACTCTCTCTCCACTATAAACCGTGCTTTTAGCAATACCATTGACAGTGCCGCAATCAGTGGCAATTATCACAACATTTTGCGCAACATCTGCAAGTTTTCTTGTTAAATACCCTGAGTCAGCAGTTTTTAAAGCAGTGTCTGCCAAACCTTTTCTGGCTCCATGTGTAGAGCTGAAATATTCAAGAACTTTTAAGCCTTCACGGAAGTTCGCTTTAATTGGCGTTTCAATAATTTTACCTGAAGGTTTTGCCATTAACCCCCTCATCCCCGACAACTGTTTAAGTTGCTGTGCGCTGCCTCTTGCGCCTGAGGCCGACATTAAATAAACAGGATTTAAATATGAATCTCCATCACCCTTATCATCTCTTAATTCTGTCATCATATCTTCAGCAACCATTTCTGTCGCAGAGGTCCATGTATCAATTATTTGGTTATAACGTTCACCTTCTGTAATAATTCCTTTTTGATACAGTTTTTGAATTCTTCCAACTTCAATCTCTATTTTGCTTAGAATGGATTCCTTATTTTTAGGCATTTTTAAATCTGCAATAGCAATAGATAATCCTGATTTAGTGCACTCCTTAAATCCTAGCTCCTTTACATTATCAAGAAGTTGTATTGTATCAGCTCTGCCTAATATTTTAAAACAATCGTTGATTATATTATTAATCTCTTTTTGGTTTAAGGTAACGTTATAAAAAGGCAACTCATCAGGTAAAATATTATTAAATTTTACACGGCCTACTGTAGTTAAACATAGATTACTTATGCCTTTATAATCTCCATCCTTTTCCTGCTTATCCCCTACTATAACCTTATCATTATCTAATCGCATCTCAATTAATGTATGCAATTTTATTTTTTTTGAGTCATATGCAAGAAGAACTTCTTCTAAATTACAAAATTTCTTAACAAGCTTCTTATCTGTTAACATATTAGGGGAAATTGTAAGATAATAACAACCAAGCACAATATCCTGAGAAGGCGATATAATAGGCTCGCCAGAAGCTGGAGAAAAAATATTATTTGTCGCAAGCATTAAAGTTATAGCCTCAACCTGCGCTTCAACTGAAAGAGGAAGATGAACAGCCATCTGATCGCCATCAAAATCAGCGTTAAATCCTCTGCAAACTAAAGGATGTAATTTAATCGCGTTTCCATCAACTAATATAGGCTCAAAAGCTTGAATTCCCATACGGTGCAATGTTGGAGCTCTATTCAATAAAACAGGATGATTATGCACAACCTCTTCTAAAATGTCCCAAACCTCTTCATCCTTTTTTGCCAGCATTTTTTTTGCGCTCTTAATAGTATCCGCCAAGCCTCTCTCTCTAAGCTGTTTTATAATAAACGGTTGAAACAACTCAAGCGCAATTTTTTTTGGCAAACCACATTGATGTAGTTTTAATTCAGGCCCAACAACAATTACAGATCTAGCGGAATAATCTACTCTTTTACCTAGTAAATTTTCTCTAAATCTGCCCTGTTTTCCCTTAATCATATCAGTTAATGATTTTAAGGGTCTATTGTTGCTTCCCATAACCGGCCTCTTGCCACGGCCATTATCAAAAAGAGCGTCAACAGATTGTTGTAACATTCTCTTTTCATTACGTATAATAACATCTGGCGCATTTAAAGACGTTAGTTTCTTTAAACGGTTATTTCTGTTAATTATTCTTCTGAACAAATCATTTAAATCTGAAGTTGCAAAATTACCGCTTTCTAACAAAACAAGAGGTCTTAAATCAGGAGGTATAACAGGAATAACATCCAGTACCATCCACTCCGGTTTATTCTCTGAACCTTTAAATGCGTCAATTATTTCTAATCTTTTTATAATATCTCTAGATTTTTGAATAGATTTTGTGCTTTGCAAATTAACCCTAAGTTCCTCCGATAACCCTTCTATATCAAGTTTTTGAAGAATCTTTTTTATTGCATCAGCGCCCATTTCAGCTTTAAAACCATCTTTATACTCTTTTTTTGCGTCCCTAAACTCATCATCAGTTAAAAGTTGGCACTCTTTAAAAGGAGAATCACCTTTGTCTATTACTACATAATCTTGAAAATATATAACCTTTTCAAGATCTGAAGTCTTCATTCCCAGCAATGCGCCTAAACGAGAAGGCATTGCTTTAAAAAACCAAATATGCACAACTGGAGCAGCTAAATTAATATGGCCGCTACGTTTCCGTCTCACCCTTGAATGGGTTACTTTAACTCCGCAACGATCACAAATAACACCTTTGTGTTTAATTCCTTTATATTTTCCACAAAAACACTCCCAATTACGTTCAGGACCAAAAATACGTTCACAAAATAAACCGTCTTTTTCAGCTCGATAAGTCCTATAATTTATAGTTTCCGGTTTTCTTACTTCACCATAAGATCTTCGCCTTATATCCTCAGAAGAAGCTAATGAAATAACTACGGAATCATATTCATTTATTTTTTCAAAATTAGAGCTTACCACTTTTTTTGTTTTCCAATATAAAAAGAATTACTTAATTAATAATAATAATAATAATTAAACTACAGAAACCTAAATCTTATGTAAGGCCCTTTTCTAACTTTAAGTTTAAACAAAGACCTTCAATCTCACTAGTCAACACTTCATATGAAGCAGGGGTGCCGGATTCAAGGATATTTTCGCCTTTAACCATTGATTCATAAATTCTTGTTCTACCTTCTACATCATCGCTTTTAACAGTAATTAATTCCTGCAGATTATAAGCTGCGCCATAAGCCTCAAGCGCCCAGACCTCCATTTCACCAAATCTTTGCCCGCCAAATCTTGCTTTTCCGCCTAAAGGTTGTTGTGTTATAAGAGAATAAGGACCTGTAGCCCTTGCATGGACCTTTTCATCAACTAAATGATTTAATTTAAGCATATACATATATCCAATACAGGTTTTTTGATCAAAAGGCTCGCCGGTTCTACCGTCATACAGGGTAACTTTTCCATCAGGAGGCAGATTCGCTTCTTTTAATGTATCTCTAATTTCATCCTCATCAGCACCTTCAAAAATTGGAGTTACCGCTTGAAACCCAAGTTTTTTTGCAGCCCACCCAAGATGTGTTTCAAGCAACTGACCAACATTCATCCTTGAAGGAACTCCAAGTGGATTTAATAAAAGCTCAACACGAGTGCCATCTTCTAAATAAGGCATATCCTCTTCAGCCATTATTTTTGCTATAACGCCCTTGTTTCCATGTCGTCCTGCCATTTTATCGCCAACAGACAATTCTCTTTTAGTCGCAACTGAAACTTTTCCTACCTCAAGCACACCGCTAGGTAACTCATCACCTCGCTTTAAATTGCTAACTCTTCTTTCTTTTTCATCCTTTAAACCATCTATTTTGTTATATAAACTTCTAAAAATCTGAACTGCTTTTTCTTTTTTGCGATTAGTTGAAAACTCTATGCTATCTATATCAAATTGTTCTTCTACAGTTATAAGATTTTTTGTATTCCCGTCTGTGTCAAATTCAAATGATTCTCCAGTTTTACAATCAATAAGCGGCTCTTTTATCTCTTTTTCTATAGAACTAAGAATTTTAGAAAATTCCTGGACAATTTTTTTATCGAATTCTTCCTCGATTTCGCTTATTTCTTTTAATATTTTTTTTCTCTTATCTTCAGGTAAATTAGCCCTTCTTGAAAATTCTTTAGTGTCTATAACAATACCGGCGACTCCAGAAGGAACTTCTAATGACTCGTTTTTTACATCCTCTCCGGCTCTTCCAAAGATTGCATGTAAAAGTTTCTCCTCAGGGGATAGCTCGCCTCGACTCTTTGGCGCAACTTTGCCTATTAAAATATCGCCAGGTTTAACTTTAGTTCCAACTGTCACCATTCCATATTCATCTAAGTGCATAAGAGCTTTTTCAGGAACATTTGGAATATCACGGGTAAACTCTTCTCTGCCCAATTTAGTTTCACGTAATTCAATCTCAAACTCGTCTCTATGAATTGAAGTGAATCTATCTTCTTTAACTAATTTTTCACTCACAACCATAGCGTCTTCAAAATTGTAGCCATCCCAAGCCATAAATGCGACCAGTACATTTCTGCCTAAACTTAGTTCACCCTTACAAGTAGCGGCTCCGTCGGCAATTATTTGACCCTTTTTAATTTTTTGATTTTCTTGAACTATAGGTTTTTGGTTTAAACACGTTCCTTCATTTAATCCAATAAACTTCCTTAATTCATAATTGTTAGTTTCGTTAAGAACAACCCTCTGAGCATCTACAAAAGTAACAACACCATCAGCCTTAGCGCGAACAACCATACTTGAGTTTTCAGCAACGACCTTTTCCATTCCAGTCGCAATTATTGGAGGCTCTGTTGTTAACAAAGGAACTGCTTGCCTTTGCATGTTTGACCCCATCAAAGCCCTATTAGCATCGCTATGTTCCAAGAATGGTATTAAACTAGCTGAAACTCCAACTATTTGTTTTGGCGATGTCTCAATAAAATCAACATCTTTAAAATTAACAAGACAAAAATCGCCATTGTTTCTCACCAGAACTTGATCGTTTTCAGCATAATCAGCTCCTAAAACTTTCAAATCAGCAGGAGCAAGATTTTTATCATTTTCCTCATCAGCGCGTAAATAAGCTATTTCATCTGTAATTTTACAATTTTTAATACGATGATAAGGAGTAATTAAAAAACCAAATTCATCAATCTTTGCATAGATACTTAATGAGGCTATAAGACCAATATTTGTGCCTTCCGGTGTTTCAATAGGGCAAATTCTGCCATAATGAGAAATATGAACATCGCGAACTTCAAAACCAGCTCTCTTTCTATTAAGACCACCAGGGCCCAAAGCGCTTAACCTTCTCTCATGAGTAAGCTGAGCAAGCGGATTTGTTTGATCCAAAACCTGAGAAAGCTCTCCTCTGCTAAAAAAGTACTCAACAGCAGAAAATATTATTTTAGAATTTATTAAAACTCTAGGAGTCAGTTGATCAGTATCCTTTGTGTTCATTCTCTCCTGGACGGTTCTTTTTAGCTTAAGAAAACCTTTGCGAATTTCCTCCCCTGCTAACTCATCAATAGTCCTTAACCGTCTGTTACCCAAATGATCAATATCATCCACTTGGCCTGTTCCCTTGCGTAACTTTAAGATATATCTAACAGAATTTACAAAATCCCATTTGTTTAAAGTCATTTCGTCTTCGGGAACATCTTGAACAAATTTTCTGTTTAACCTGAATCTACCTACAGTTCCTAATTTATATCGTTTAACATCATAAAATTTATCAAAAAACAGTTGTTTTGCTTTTTCAAGATGTTGTGGATTTCCAGGTCTAAAACGAGAGTATATCTTAAATAAAGATTCTTCATGTGATTTTGTAAAATCAGCCTCAAGTGTGCTTAAGATTAAAGGATCATCAACTTTTTGAATAACTTCAACTTTGTTAATTTTACACTCTATAATTCTTTTTATGGCACTCTCAGAAATCTGTTTACCTGCGTCAACTATAATTTCGCCTGTTTCAGGATCAACAATAGGCGCTACGGAGTACCTTTCATCTAATTTAGAAGCTGCGGAGCTATTATTAATATTGATTTCTTCTATGTCATAAAACAACCGCAAGATGCTTTCATTGGTTGAAAATTCTTCCGACAATGCTCTTAAAAAACAAGTCGCCGGCAATTTACCGCTTTGATCTATTCTAACGGCCAATATATCACGTTTTCCAACCTCTAGCTCTATCCAACTTCCTCTTTCAGGAATAATTCTGCACGTATGCAACTTAAGTTCAGAATGATAATCTTCAAGAAAATCAACGCCGGGCGACCTATGAAGCTGGGTAACAATAACCCTCTCAGTGCCGTTAATAATAAACTCAGCTCCGCCTACCATAAATGGTATTTCACCCATGTAAACTTCTTCTTCCACGGGCTCTTCTTTGTTTAACCTCAAAATAACTCGTAACGGCCTGCCATATATAAGCTTAAATTTACGGCATTCATCTGCTGTGTATCTTGGCTTTCCAAATTCATAGCCTAAATATTCAAGAGACATCGTTGTATCATAAGAAACAATAGGAAACGTTTCACGCAAAATAGCTTCAAGTCCTCTATTTTCACGCTTTTCACGAGGCACATCCGCTTGCATAAAATTTTCATATGCCGATGTTTGCATGTGAACAAGATCTGCAATTTCTATTGATTCTCTTATTTTTCCGTAATTTCTTATATTCATTCTTATGATATACTCTAATATTATTTTATTATCTAATTACTTTACTTCAACTTTTGCGCCGGCTTCTTCAAGCGTTTTCTTGATTTTTTCGGCGTCATCTTTAGAAACTGCTTCTTTAACCGGCTTAGGCGCGCTTTCAACCAACTCTTTAGCCTCTTTTAAACCTAAAGAAGTTTCAGCTCTAACCGCTTTAATTACCTGAATCTTGTTTGGCCCTATTTCAGTTAAAACAACATCAAATTCAGATTTTTCCTCAACGGCAGCGCCTGGCGCAACAGCTCCACCTGCAACAGGCATAGCAGCAACAGCGGCAGTGGCTGAAACTTGAAATCTGTCTTCAAAAGCTTTTACTAATTGTGAAGCCTCAAGCAATGTTAGCTCTTCTACTAAATTCAGAACTTGTGTTACTTTTTCTGAATTTTCAACCTTTTCCGCAGTCTCTTCCGACATTTTTAAACCTCCAAATTATAATATCTGATATTTATATAATAAATTTATTGTTTCTTATCTCTAATTTCTTTAAGACAAATAGCGATACCTCGCATAACGCTATTAACCGCGCTCACAATACCTACCATAGGAGCTTGAATTCCTGCAAGTATTTGCGCATGAAGAACTGATTTATCAGGTATCTTAGATAACTCTTCAATTTCGCTAACAGATGTTAAACGCCCATCGAAATGACCAGCATTTATCTTTAAACTTGGTATTTTCTCTACACAACCAGTTAACACTTTTACCAGTTCAATACTTTCCCCTTCGTTAGTGGCAATTGCGCAAGGCCCATTAACAAATTCACTTAAAGATTCAACACCTAACTCCTTGAAAACTATAACTATTAATGAATTTTTTACAACAGTAAACATCACGCCGCTTTTTCGCAAAGTTTCTCTCAACTCGTCACTTTTTGCAGCGCTTATTCCTTTAAAAGAAAAAAGAACAAAATTTTTATTATTTTTGTATCTTGATGTATACTCATTTACAATAATATTTTTTATCTCTTTTGCCATGTCTATCTACTTTTTCAATAAACTATAAATTTTATTACAAAAACTATACTAAACCGCTATTGTTATACCAGGACCCATCGTCGATGAAACACTTGCATTTATCAAAAATGTTCCCTTAGCAGCCGCAGGTTTAATATTTATAATATGTTTAATAAATTCCTCTATATTTTCCACTATATCCTTTGCCTGAAAAGACACTTTACCCACTAAAGCATGAACATTGCCGCCTGCGTCAGTCTTAAACTCAATTTTGCCTGCAAGAAACTCCTTAACCGTTTTTTCAATTTCTTTTGTCACTGTCCCTGATTTTGGAGTAGGCATCTTTCCTTGAGGGCCCAATACCTTACCAAGTTTTCCGACTTCGCGCATCAATTCAGGCGAGGCTATCGCAACATCAAAATCAAGCCAACCACCCTGAACCTTTTTAATCAACTCTTCGCCATCAGCCTCAATCGCGCCTGCCTGCTTTGCGATATCAATATTTTCGCCTGTCGCAAATACAATCACCTTTAGCTGTTTCCCAGTTCCATTCGGCAATGAAAAAGCCCCACGAACAAGTTGATCAGATCTTTTAGGATCAACGCCTAATTTTAAAACCAGCTCAACGCCTTCATCAAATTTAGTCTTTTTGAAATTCTTTAAAAGGTTTACAGCCTCTCCAACCTTATAAACTTTTGATCCGTCAACATCTTTAGCGCATTCGTTATATCTTTTGCTATGTTTTTTCATTTTCTATCTTTTTATTCAATATTTTAAAAAATTAATCAACCTTAAACACAAGTTAAACAACGTCAATCCCTATACTTCTTGCCGTGCCGGCTATTATCCTAGCGGCGCTTTCTTCGTCAGACGTATTTAGATCGTTTAATTTTTCTTTTACTATTTTTAAAATTTGTTCGCCGGTGACTTTTCCAACTATCTCCTTGTCAGGATTACTCGACCCCTTGGCAACGCCGGCAGCTTGCTTTATAAGAACCGCCGCAGGAGGAGACTTAACTATAAAAGTAAACGACTTGTCTTTATATACAGAAATTTCCACAGGAAGTATCATTCCCTGCGCGTTTTTTGTCGCCTCGTTAAACTGAGACACAAATTGACCTATATTTACGCCATGCTGTCCAAGCGCCGGCCCTACCGGAGGCGCAGGCGTCGCTTGCCCGCCCGTTACCTGTAGCTTTATTTTAGTTATTACTTCTTTTGCCATCGATAATCACTATATAATTAAATAGTTAATTTAAACTCAATAAAAAGACTTACAACCCAAAATTTATATAATTTCAACCTGCCAATATTCAAGCTCAACAGGAGTTGCTCGTCCAAAAATATTCAAAATAATTTTGACCCTACCACTATCCGACAATACTTCTTCAACCAAGCCATCATAATTTTCAAACGGCCCTTCTTTAATCCTTATCTTATCCCCTTGATTTATATCTATCTTAGCTTTTGGAGCTTCAGCGCCACCTTCTAATTCAGAAAGAATCCTTTCCGCTTCATGCCGCGCCAAAGGAACAGGCTTATGTTTACCGCCTATAAAATCGCCGGCACCCGGCGTTTCCCTTAAAAGATACCAAACTTCTTTAGGTATTTTCCCATCATCTCCAACCTCAATCTCAGCCATCAAATAGCCGGGATAGATCTTCCGTTCCGTTATCTTTTTTTGCCCGCCCTTAATCTCAGAAATTTTCTCGCTCGGCACCAAAACATTAGAAATCAACTCGCCCATCCCATGGCTTGAAATCCGCTCCTCAAGGGCATCCCTGACTTTATTTTCCTTATTACTTTGAACCCTTAAAACAAACCAATCTTTTGGCATAACAAATGATCAAAACTTTAATTAAAAACGAAGACAGGCGCAAAACGAATAGCACCATGCAAAATTTATTACAATCAACAATTAAAAGGATGCTAAAATCTGGAAGGAAAAAAAAGAGTTGCACATAAAACCAGCAGAACAACAATCCAATTTAAACACAAATTTTACATTTTCGTAATTATTGCATATATTACAGAATCCCAATCGACTTCATAACCGTTGTAACCAGGCGGTCAATGCCAAAAATATAAGCGCCCAAAATAACTGCGCATATAATAACCACAACAGTTGAACCAACTAACTCAGCCCTCGAAGGCCAAGAAACTTTATTAAGCTCTGCCTGAGTGTCAATTAAAAATGAAACAACCCCCTTGCCCAAGTTATCTACCTTTGCTACACCAACCTCAAAGCATCCTACCAGCAAAGCTGCAAACGCCGCACACAAAAGAAAGAAAACAAACGCGCTAACCAAGCCCCATGACAAAGGTAAATTAACTAAAGGAACCCGAGCCCCTTCATAAAAAACCGGCAGATTAATCAACGCGCCGTGCAACGCGCACGCCGAAAAAAACGCTATTAACCCCAACGCTACGCCAACACTTATCCTCGCCGACGCTCCCTGACCTTTTTTATATATCGCAAACATCAAAAGTTCCCTAAATAATATTGGCAGGTCTGGAGGGATTCGAACCCCCAACACCCGGATTTGGAATCCGGTGCTCTGCCAATTAGAGCTACAGACCTAAAATTAGAAAAATCCTAAAACCCTAATCTGCTGTTATTTCTTTTGCTCTTTATGAATCGTGCGCGACTTACAAAATCTGCAAAACTTGTTTATTTCCAATTTTTTTATATTTTGCGCTTTTTTAGTTGTTGTTCGATAATTTCTTCGCTTACAACCTCCGCACACTAATGTAACACTCTCTCGCATTTAATTTCAATTCCAGATTTAACTATCATTACAAAATACAAAGAAAACTACACTGCCGCCAATAAACCAAGACGACAAACAAAAACAATATTTCAAACTTCTTATTCAATCACTTTAGTAACAACACCAGCGCCAACAGTCCTGCCACCCTCACGAATAGCAAACCTCAACTCCTCTTCCATAGCAACAGGAACAATCAACTCGCCCTGTATTTTAACATTATCACCGGGCATTACCATTTCAGCTCCGCCTAAAAGAGTCAAAACACCAGTTACATCCGTTGTCCTAAAGTAAAACTGAGGCCTATAACCCGTAAAAAACGGAGTATGACGACCACCTTCATCTTTGCTTAAAATATAAGCTTCCGCTTCAAATTTTGTATGCGGAGTTATACTTCCAGTTTTAGCCAACACCTGACCACGCTGCAAATCATCCTTTTCAACACCCCTCAACAATATACCAACATTGTCGCCGGCCTGACCATCTTCCAATATCTTATTAAACATCTCAACACCTGTCACAGTTGTCTTCTTGGTCTCAGTCATCATCCCGACGATTTCAATTTCTTCGCCAACCTTAATAACACCACGCTCAATACGGCCCGTACCTACCGTACCCCTGCCTTTAATACTAAAGACATCCTCAATCGGCATCAAGAAAGTTTTATCTACATCCCTAACAGGATCAGGAACATAAGTATCCAATGTATCCATCAGATCATGAATAGGCTTACACTTCGGACATTCCTTTGCAGCACAACCACAATTAATCGCTTCCAAAGCCGAACCCTTAGTAAAAGGTATTTCATCACCCGGGAATTCATATTTAGACAGCAACTCCCTTAATTCAAGCTCAACCAACTCCAAAAGTTCCGGATCATCCAACTGGTCCACTTTATTCAGAAAGACCACAATCCTTGGAACACCAACCTGCCTCGCAAGCAAAATATGCTCTCTTGTTTGCGGCATCGGACCGTCAGGAGCGCTCACAACCAAGACCGCCCCATCCATCTGCGCCGCGCCGGTAATCATATTCTTAACATAGTCGGCATGCCCAGGACAATCAACATGCGCATAGTGCCTTGCTTCCGTCTGATATTCAACGTGAGCAATCGCTATTGTAATACCCCTCTCCCTCTCCTCCGGAGCATTGTCAATACTATCAAAAGCCCTTTCCGCAGCCAAGCCATGCTTTGCCAACGTTTGCGTTATAGCAGACGTTAAAGTTGTCTTTCCATGGTCAACATGACCAATCGTTCCGACATTTAAATGCGGCTTATCTCTTTTAAAAACCTCTTTAGCCATTTGTGTTATCTCCCCAAAATAAACGATAACAAATTTTTCATTAATAAATTTAATTTACTTATTTTAAACTAAACAACATATCTTAAAGATTTTAGCGCAACCTCATTTTTACAATACAGACAATAAATGACCAACCAATTTAATAGTTGCATGCGCCAAAAAGAATCTCAAAAGCTGCTGATGGGATTTGAACCCATGACCTCGTCCTTACCAAGGACGTGCTCTACCCCTGAGCCACAGCAGCAAATCCTATGCCACTTTAACAAACGTGAATCGTACAATCTTAACAAACTATATTTAAATGTCAAGTTTTTTTTTATTTATAATTATTTAAGCATTCAAGCTTAATGTTATAAGTAATCTTTTTGAATAATAGCGGGCGATGGGAATCGAACCCACATGACTAGCTTGGAAGGCTAGGGCTCTACCATTGAGCTACGCCCGCAACAAAATGATAAACAGGTTTTATACTGCTTAAGCTTAAAGTAAATGGTGGGGAGAGGAGGATTCGAACCTCCGAAGACATACGTCAACAGATTTACAGTCTGTCCCCTTTGGCCACTCGGGTACCCCCCCAAAAACATATGGACAAGCTTAAAGCAAAAAAGAATGTTGGCAAAACAAGAGGGAAAGCGCCATTTCAAGGTATGAAATACGCTAACAAATGATGCTGTAACTTATTTTAGAGCCACTCTTTACAATGGAGCTAGCGGAGGGAGTCGAACCCACAACCTGCTGTTTACAAGACAGCTGCTCTGCCATTGAGCTACGCTAGCAACACGTTAAAATATAACATTTAATTTTTATTTTACAAGAATATTTTCATTATTTTAGCTAAAAGCCGCTAAAAACCGCTTTTTTTTAGATATTTTATATCCGCGTCCACCATTTCATGCACCATATCTTCAAATTTTAAATTATACGACCAATTTAGCAGGCTTTTTGCCTTTGCGGAGCTTCCTGTTAAAGTATAGACTTCCGATGGCCTGAATAGATTCTTATCCACTTTTACATAATCTTCATAATTTAATCCTGCGTATTTAAACGCTGTTTCAAGAAAATATTTCACAGAAAACGTCTCTCCTGTTGCTATCACATAATCATCCGGCTTATCCTGTTGAAGCATTAGCCACATGGCCTTTACATACTCTTTTGCATGCCCCCAATCTCTTTTAGCCTCTAAATTGCCGAGCAGCAACGAATCCGCAAGGCCAAGTTTAATTTTAGCCGCAGCTGAAGTTATTTTACGCGTAACAAACTCAAAACCCCTGCGCGGCGACTCATGATTAAACAATATTCCACTGGATGCGAACACTCCGTATGCTTCTCTGTAATTGCGGACAAGATGAAAACCGGAAACCTTTGATATACCATAAACCGATCTGGGATGAAAAGGGGTATTTTCATCCTGCGGAGACTCCTCAACAGCCCCAAACATCTCGCTTGAAGCCGCAAAATAGAATTTGCATTCAGGCGCGATATTTTTTATTGTCGAAAGTATGTAATGAACACCGTTTATGTTTGTGTTGATAGTTGAAAACTCGTCCTCAAATGAATAGCTGACAAAACTTTGCGCGGCCAGGTGGTAACATTCATCAGGTTTTACTTTGTTAACAACATCAAACAAGCTGGCGTAACTCTCCATGGAAGCGCTATGCAAAACCACTTTGTCTAATATATGCTTTATCCTCCATAAACGGTGATCAGGATCTTCAAACGCAACCCTCCTTACAACACCATGCACCTCATACCCTTTTTCCAGCAAGAATTCCGACAAATAAGAGCCGTCCTGGCCCGTTATTCCAGTTATCAAGGCTTTTTTCATTCAATTAATTTCCCTATAAAATTTACAAACTAACAGATTGCAAAAACAGACGCGCCCAACCGGATCAAAACCTATAGTTTCAATCTATTTGCCCGAGGCTCACACAAGCTCGCTCCAAAAACTTTTGCCGTTTTTTAGAGGCGGCAAGCTCAGGCATTCGGCGACAGTGGCCCCTACGTCCGCAAAACTCTCCCTTTCGCCTAACGAACCCTGTTTTTTAAAGCCGGCGCTATAAACCAGTATCGGCGCATACTCTCTCGTGTGATCGGTTCCCGTCACAGTTGGGTCGCAACCGTGATCCGCTGTGATTATTAACGTATCCCCGGCTCCTAATGAGCGCAAAATGCCCGGCAACATATCATCAAACAGAGCCAGGGCGTCGGCATATCCGATAATATCGTTGCGATGCCCGTACTGCATGTCGAAATCAACAAGATTAGTGAATATTATCCCTGAGAAGGCCCTTTTCATGCACTCAATTGTCTGATTTACCCCGTCCCGGTTGCAGGAGGTATGAATCTCTTCAGTAAGCCCCCTATGCGCAAAAATATCTCCAATTTTTCCTATTCCAACCACTTCCAGATTGTTTTCAACCGCTAAATCAAGCAGCGTTGGATACGGAGGCAAAACAGAGAAATCTTTTCGCCTCTCGGTTCTGGCAAACTTTCCGCCGGCGCGCGTAAAAGGCCGGGCAATCACCCTGCCCACGTTGTGTTCCCCACACAAAATATCCCTGGCGGTTGCGCACAAATCATAAAGAGCCTCAACAGAAACAACCTCTTCGCATGCGGCTATCTGAAACACACTGTCAACAGATGTGTATACAATCGGAAAACCGGTTTTTATATGCTCTTCGCCGTATTCTTCAATAATTTGAGTCCCGGAGGCTGCCCTATTACCGATAATATCAAGATTTGTCCTGCGCCTGAATTCATCAATTATTTCAGGCGGGAAACCATCCGGATAAGTTGGAAACGGAGTATCAACAACAACGCCGGCAATCTCCCAATGGCCGGTAATCGTGTCCTTTGCCTTTGATTTCTCAGCCATTTTCCCATAAAACGCTTTTGGAGCAATTTCGCCGGACAAACCAGTTATCTCCGTTATTTTGCCCAATCCCAGAGATTCAAGATTAGGCAGGCTCAGCCCACCTACACAATCGGCGATATTCGCAAGCGTATTGCACCATTTATCGCCATATTGGCCGGCGTCCGGCAGTTCGCCCACGCCGACGCTATCAAGAACTATTATAATCGCCCTTTGCATAATGCATCTATCGGCATCAATGAGCCGTGTTTCTAAACGCTACCCTTTCAAAGTATCAAAGAAATATAGCCCCAAACTGCCGAATATCGCAATAGGCAGCCACGCCGCCAACGCCGGGTGCAACATGCCTGTGTTGCCCATATTAATGCAGAAATAATTAAGCACATAAAACACGCAGCATACCATCACGCAAATACCTATCCTAAAAAATACGTTCCTGCTTAACGTTTCAAATCCCACTAAAAAAGGTATTCCCAGCAAAAGAATAACAAAATTTGTCAACGGGTAAGCCAACCTGGTATGATAAATAACGGAGTAATGAAAGTTCATCGGATCGCTTTCCATCAACTTTTTAACCTCTTCCAGATTTAAAAGGCTCGGATCCAACTCCAATTTTGTAATGGTTTCAGGGGTAATTGAGCTTTCAAACATAAACTCCTCCATTTCATTAACAGGTGCTATCCATTTTCCAGACTCATCGTAGTCGTTTTTCACCACATTTTTCAGCAGCCACTTATTGCCCACCGTCCATTTGCCCTCTTGCGCATTTATAATAAATTTCCTCGTCCCATTTTCGTGCCTGGCTAAAATAAAAGGCGATTTCATTACACGGTCATTTATATCATATTCCCATACCCTTAAAATCAACTTATTGTTGTTGTCGGCAATAAGAACATTATTTCTCGTGTTCTTCTCAAAAGTCATCCGCTCAACCATCTTGATCTTGGCCGCCATTCTGGGTATTACCCACTCCTGATTGCCGCCGGCCGCAAACGAGAGAATAACCGATATCACAAATATAGGCATAAGCGTGCGGTATATACTGATGCCCGCCACCTGCATCGCCAATATTTCATTGCTCTTCATAAACCGCACAAGCACAAAGCCCACCGCAATCAGCGTTATCGCCGGAAACAATTGAAGTATTATTACCGGCACAAGAAACGCGTAGTAATACAAGCCAAGTGTAAACGCCTTGTCTCCAAGCTCAATCAAATCATCCAGCTTTTGCAAAAGGTCGATTACCATATAAAGGCTTGTAATAATAAACAGGCACAAAAAGAACGAAGGCACAAACGCCCGTATTATATATCTGTCAAGTCTGGAAAACATATTTTTTACGCTAAAACCCTTTTTATATTAAGTCAAATTCTAAATTTTATAGCTCAGACAACAAACCGAAACGCCGGCTATTTACCCTTAATCCCGTTATAAAAACCAGCGACATAGCGCATATAATTTTCATAATTTTCCTTTATCTCCGTCATATGGTCGCCTCCAAATTTTTCCATCATAGCGTTTGCAAGCTCAATGGCCACCAAAGCCTCGCCCACAACCGTGGCCGACGGCGCGGCGCTTACGTCCGCCCGTTCGCCGCTGGTCTTCGTAGTCTCCTTGCCGGCGTCAATATCCACTGTTTTGACCGCTTTTTTGCTTATCATGGATATAGGTTTAATTGCCACGCCCACAATCAACGGTTCGGAATTAGTCATACCGCCCTCAACACCGCCCGCGTTGTTTGTGTCTCGCGAAAAAAACGTCTTCCCTTTCAAACGAATAGGATCGTGCATTTTAGAGCCACGCAACTCCGCAGCCTCAAATCCCCGGCCAAATTCCACACCCTTAGCCGCCGGAATGCCCATAACAGACGCCGCAATCCTGCTGCTCAACCTCTTGTCATAATGTGTATAACTCCCCAGCCCCGGCGGAAGGTTTGTCGCTATCACTTTAAAGGCCCCGCCCGCCGTGTCGCCCTCTTCCCTTGCAGCCGCAATCTCATCAACCATTTTTTTAGCGGTAGGTTCATGGGGACATTTCACTTTTGCGCAATCTGAAAGTTTTTCCAGATTTCCATGCAAAATATCTATTATACGTTTCCTGTTTTTAGCAATCTCCGCGCTGGAAACATCAAATATCGTCAAACCTTCCCGCTCAATCTCCTTGATTGTGCTCTTAAAGTTATCAACAATCTCCTTGTCAATAGATTTTATCTTTTTTTGCAACTGCGATTGCGTTGAAAAACAATCCGTGGTTTCGTCCTTCACTCCGCCGATTTGCGTTATATAGCTATATATCTCAACCCCAAACTCCTTTAAAAACAACTTTGCCACAGCCCCTACCGCAACCCTCACAATAGTCTCCCTGGCGCTTGCCCGGTCGCTTATAAATCGAAGATTGCCTTCAGGATGGCGGTATTTAATTATGCCCGGCATATCCGCGTGCCCGGGTATAAACACATTCCTCCGCTTTTCGCGAACAGCGTCCTCTTTTGAGAGCTCTATTTTATCCAGCTCTTCAGGATACGCCCCAAGCGACTTGCGCCAAACCGGATTCTTTACCCCCTCGGTGTTGTAAACAGTAATGTTTATCGGCGCGCCGGTTGAAAGCGAATCGTGTATGCCCGATGTAATTTCAAGCTCATTCTTCTCCACAGCCTGCCTCCACCCGCGGCAATATCCGACCTGTCTAAGGATAATCTCTTCCTCTACCTTCTTTTTTGGAATGCAAAGCCCTGAAGGAGCGCCCTCCACAATGGCGGAACACGCCGTCCCATGCGATTCACCGGCGGTTAAAAAACGCAACATATCTAATATTCCTTTCTATCCACAAACGGAAATTGCGCGGCCAAACACGCAATTAATTATTTAAGATCTCTCAAAGTAAACATAATCTTATACTAAATTTTTGCCGCAATTACAAATACGCCTTTCACCAAGCTTGTCCATGTTATGCTTTCTCGCCTTTTTTTCGCGCAAAAAGTTTGCAGAAATTATAGAACGAGAAATATTCCCACGCAAAAGGCGCAAAACCGAGAAAACCTATCAAAGGCATCTCAAATATCTTTATTTCCTGCGTAAAAGGAGCCTTGTAAACCCACTTTGAGGTTGCCCAATAATTCCAAAACTCCCACAAAAACCCGCAAATCAACCCTGCCGTAAACAGGCTTAAAATCCTGCCCAACCGCCCCTCTTCCAACTGCTTTAATAACGACTCCCCCTTGCTCGCGTACACAATAGGGTCAAAAATCATAACAAAACCGACCCAAACAAGCCCAAACAAATATTTAGCAATATCATCTCTTATCAACAAAGGGAACATCACAAATAGAAAACCAAGCACAATTCCGCCGTAAACCACCCTGTTACTCACATTAAGCTTAGTTATTCGAAACCGGTCAAACAGGCGCAACCCTTCAATTAGCTCGCCCGTCATCAGCAACCCCGGCATTATAGCGCCAAAAGAGACCGCAAGACCGGGATATAACTCAAAACCGTTCTCCGGCAAGCCCATATACTCCCAGTTTTTTAAATGAAAATTGTACACCTCAAACATCGCCCAGAACAGTATAGACAAAACTACCTGTATAAAAAACTCTTTCCTGCGATTATAGATCAACGAACTACCCTTCATCTTGTTGATCAAACCGTCAATAAACAACAAATAGCCGGCCCAGCAGATAGGTGTAGTCCAGACGCAGATATAGTGAGCTACCACCGACCCGTTGCGGTGCGCAACCAATGCCCCCTCCGCAAAACATATCAGCAAAATCCCGCACCAACCGTATAACCTGAATTTATTGCCGTTTTTTAAAGAAACATTTTCATTCATCGCAAAACAATCCATTTGACGAAATTTTCATTATTTCTCAATTGCCGCCGCAAAGCGCTCACACCAGCCCCCTCTCCCTGAAACTCACATACCCCTTGCCGCCTATAATAATATGATCCATTATCTTTATCCCCACAATTCCGCTCGCCTCAAGCAACCTTTGTGTAACCCCCTCATCCTCTGAGCTGGGCTCCGGATCGCCGCTGGGGTGATTATGCACAAACACAACAGACGCCGCGTGCTCCCTGATAGCCGCGCTAAACACCTCGCGCGGATGCACAATGCTTGAATTTAAACCGCCCGTGGATATCACCCTTTCCGTCAACATCCTGTTCTTCACATCAAGCATCACCACGTAAAAGATCTCCTGCTTTTTGTCTCGCAATCTTTCATAAAAGTGATTAAATATCGCGTTAGTGCTGTTCATTTTTGCCCCAGGCTTTACCGCGATAGTCGCGTACCTCTTTGCAATGGCTATAGCAGCCTTTATTTGGGAAGCCTTTGCCTCGCCTATGCCCTCAACCTTGCAAAGCTCGGCAATAGTCTTCGCGCCAAGAGCCCTAAAATCGCCATATTTAGCCAAAATCGTCCTTGCCACTTCAACCGCGCTAGATTGCGGAGTGCCGTCCCTTATAATTATGCCGAGCAATTCAGCATCCGACAAATAATCCTCCCCCTTGTGAATCAGCCTTTCCCTGGGCCTCTCCACCTCCGGCAACTCCTTTATGCTGGGCCGTTTATTCCAGTAAAAACAAGCGCCTGTAATCTCGCAAACGCCGCAACGAGGCTCTTTCCCGCATACCGCATCCCTGGTTCCGATTCCATTGCGGCAATAACTCAAAAACGTCGCCATAACGGTTTTCAGGCTATCATTATTGCCGTCCGCTATCCTGTAAACAACGTTCCTGGCCTGCCCTGCAATAGCCTTGCTCTTTTTTGCGCTTTTAATAAAGCCCAGCCTGTGAAACATAGCCAAAACAGCATCCATTTCGCAAAACGCGCCTAGTTTAACATTGCCGCAATTAATCAGCCCATCTTCCATGGACGTTGCGCAGGCACGGCTCTTTTTAATTAAAGAATATATCTTTGAAATATCTTGTCCCATAAAATTCACGCAAAACCGTTAAATTATAAAACAAATACCCGCCTGTATCTCAATAACGCAAAACAGGAAATAGCCTTGCATTATAACCTTGCAGATAATAATCCAAAAGTAAATAGTTTGCGTTTAATTATTTTTTAAAAAGCGAAGGGTTTGTAAAGAAATTTTTTACGGAGAGATAAATAATAACGCAGAGTTTAGCAGAGCAACACTTTAACTTAAACAGTTCCAGAAAAAGAAAAATGCCGGAAAGTGGGAAGCCCCGGCATTTTACTTTTCCGTTTTTATACTCAAAAGCATAAGGATTTCGAAATTTACTAATGAATAAAAGGCTAAAGCCTAAACTCCAACAAGCTGAGTTTATTGGAATTTACCCTTTAAGGTTTTATTTCATGGAATTTGAAAAAAACATACGCGAACTTAATTTATTGAAAACCTGATTTGTTTGCCTATAGTTATTGGTCATTGGCGAGAATCGTTCCAAAACTCCGATTTTGGAACGTAAATTGGCTTGAAACTCTGTTTCATTTCAGTAATGCCGCCGCAATTACCTATTACCTATTACCCGCCGGCTTGCCCGGACGCAATCACGCCATCCATCGCAATCACCCCGTCTTCAATAGCCGTGTATATCAGGTTTGGGTGTTTCTTCTGTTGAAATGCCCCATCTTCCTGTATTTCCATAATTGAAGGGCTTATCGCCCCCCCAATTGCGTAAACACCTTTTCTGTTTGTTTGAAGGCTTTCGTCAAGCAATAACAATAAATCGGACGCGCTTCCGCTTTTGCCGGAACCCCCTTCACGGGCAACCTGTTTAAGGTTCAATTGATTAAACACCTCAGCCGGCCCCTGCGACCCGATGCACGCAATAACATTCTTCATCGGAAAGCTCATACCCTGATACATAAACACATCATTGTGCTTGTCGCGGTTCGGAGTCTGATAAAGGTACAACCTGTCAATGCCCTCTGCGTCAACCTCCCCAATTTTAGGAATAGCACCTTGCAGTATCCTGATCTGCCCGCCAAGCAGCAACTCCTCGCCAAGATCGCGGGCAGTGTCCTTATTTATTCTGAACATCTCTTTCCTATGCGCCCAATAAACCGGCATAGGCGAAACAGCCTCGCGTTTAGCCTTTGAAAGAGCCGCCACAATATCAGCCGCCGCATTGCCGCCCCCAATCACCAAAGCAGTCAACCATATATACTCCTCAAGGTTGTCAAGCTTCCTCGCAACAGCCTTGGCCTCCCCATATATACCTAGATCATTTGGTATGTTGCTGCCAAACGCAAGTATCACATTTTTAGCCGCGTAATCATTATCTTCCGTCTTAACAACATAGCCGTCCCCGCCCTCTTCCAGGTTTTCAAACGACTCATTATATACAATGTTTAATTTTTGCGACTGAACAGCCTTTTCAATCTGATCAATATATTTCTCAACCGGCACCTTATCCTTCGGCGGCTCAAGACACTGTATTGGAAACGGCTTATCTACCCCTTTAGGTATAGTCGGGTAAACAGCTTTCCCCCTTGGAAACGAATCAATAACCCCCTGAAACACACCCTTCCCTTTTTCAAGTATCACATAAGACATCCCCGCCTCAGCAGCCCTTATCCCGGCGGCAACACCACCCGGCCCCGCGCCCACAATAACAACATCATACTTCCCTTTTTCCATCCGCGCGTCTCCTTTGTAAAAGTATTAGGTCCATACCTATACGGCATAGTTTATGAAAAGAGACTAATAAACCGACTCTGTTTTTTGGAGTGAATTAACCGTGTTAATTTTATTAAATACATAAAAGTTGGTTTAACATGTTTTTAGAGCTTATCATATTCTTCCGGCATAGTATCAGGCGTTTGAGACATGAATTCAGCCATTCCATCCCCTGTAGAGCGTTTTGCCCTTTCTTCGAGGTAAGGATCAGGCATGAAGCGGTATAATTTTTGCGCTAATGAAGCGGCGATTAACTCGTCAATAGGGATGTTTTGCTTTTCCGATACTTCATATGTTTTCTTGAGCAACTTGTCTGGTAATTTAATTTTCAATTCGGTCATTAGATCTCTCCTATTTTTTGCAGAAATGCTTTTGGATCAATTGTTTTAAGCCCTAATTTTATTGCTCGTTTAAAATTTTTTGTATTATAAGTGACAATATAATCTATTGATGAAGAAAAAGCTAACTCAAGGATAAAATCATCATCCGCGTCTTTTAAATAAGGCCGTAATAAATAAAAGATAGAGTGTCTATTTGATAAATTAACAAAATCATCAATAAATCTATCAACAATGGACAAATCTTTGTCTCTTAAATGCATTTCTCTTTTCAAGACCGCCTCATATTCAAGAATTAACGCAGTAGACACATTTATTTTACACCGTTCATCGCGGTCCTTCAATAGCTTTAAAAGCCTAAAAGCCGCCCCATGTTTTGAGCGTGAAGCCGCAACAAGCACATTGGTGTCAATTATAATTTGATATTTTTTCAATTTAAAGCGATTGGAACTCTTTTGCGATAATTAAGTTAAGTGATTTTATAATAATAACTCTTAGGGTTGAAAGCAGAGAAGAATATGTTTGTATCTATAACTAATCTCATTTTTTCTTTTCTTCTCGTAAATTTTCAACTTCTTTAAAAAAGTCTTCATCATCCCATCTGTTCTTATCAAAAGTTTCCCCTATTCCTTTTGTTAAATTTTCAAAAGCAGCCTGATTTATAAGTTTTTTTAGATCAATTGAATATTTTCTGGTTTTTAACTCATGGATTATTCCAATAGAGCTTATCTCTTCGTCATCAAACCCGATTGCTTCGAGTTTTTTGCAAATTTCCGGCGTAATTGACTTGATCATATTCACCCCCTTTTCCGCGCTCATTATTTTATTTTCCCGGATCTTGTGAAATCCATATAAATAACGGAACAGGCTTCCCGCCTGTGCTTTGCAACCTGATAGTTCAAGCGAAAGCCTCAAACCTACAAGACTTTTTGCTCATAAATTTGTGTATATTTGTGTTTAACCCGCTTTTGATTTTATCTGTGGAATCTGTGGTTCCTTTTGCTTTTGCTCTTAAATCTGTGTAATCTGAGAAATCTGTGGTTCCTTTTGCTTTTGCTCTTAAATCTGAGAAATCTGTGGTTGCTTTTAGACTATGGAGCTTTCTTCTTCGTTTTAGATTTGGATTTGGACAATTTATTAATTTCAGCTTCTGACAATCCGGTTAATTTGGATATCAGCTCAGTCGGCAACCCCTCTTTAATTGAAATCTTTGCCATTTCAATAGCTTTGTTCTTTTCTCCCTTTTCAATCCCTATCTTTTCACCTTCTTCTTTGCCCCTTGTAATACCCTCTTTTAACCCTTCCCTAACCCCGTCTTTCAGGCCGATATCAATCCCTTTTTCCATATACTCCTTGCGCAACCTGTCAATCTCCGTATAACGAGGCTTAAACTTATCACTATGCTTTAAAACTTCAAAAAGGCCGGAAACAACAAAACTATAAAAATCCTCAGGCGAAATTATCAAATGATCCAGCACCTGCGTTCTCACGATTATAGCAGCCTGCATCAACCTGTCGGTTATCTCAATATCGCTTTCCGACGGCTCAAGATTCTCCCCAGAATGGTTATGCACAAGTATAACCCCAGCCGTGCGTTTATTTGTCGCAAGCCAGAAAACATCATTAGGGTCAACAGTAGCCGCCGTAAAATTGCCGAGACTTATAAGCTCAATAAATATAATCCTGTTATCAATATCAAGCCCCACCACCCAGAAATGTTCCTTCTCCTGCCCATACTTATTCTCGCGCAACAATATCTTCTTCATAATACCGTAAACATCTTTAGAATCATTTACCTGTATCTTTTGCTTTTTTGAGAGTCTTACTTTCATGATTTGATTTTTCTTTTAAAGGGTTCCGAACCAAGGGGCCGCTCATAAATAATTTTGGTTTTTTGGCTGTAATTTTGCGTTAGATTTGCGAGATATGACCCGAGTCAATTTCGTAGCGTAGCCTTAGCTACGTGAGAATTTGACGATTGAATATCTCACAAAGAGAATGTGAAAGCACGACCAAATAAACCGAAGTTATTTTTGAGCAGCCCCTTAGTTTATTACAAACAGGTTATTATTGCTTTTAATCCCTTAAACGTCAATTGAAATGTAGAACCTAAACCGGATAAAAGTTGGGTTTCGCGCCTCTACCACACCTACACTTTGGAGTACAGTAACCGTGTTACTGTATAGACAAGGTATACCAAATTAACATCAACACGGTTGATGTACTCCATATGCGCGAAAATTTACCGGGATTTGGGAGCGAGAGTACCAGCCGTCTGCTAACCGCCACCGCCAACACCCAACCTACACCCTGTATGTAACCTAACAACATGTTTTTATTTGACATTAACCCTGCGTTTTAATACCATCGCTAAATATTTACCGGCAAATTAGCGCAAGAAACAAACTTAAACAATTCTAAATATATACAAACGGCGTTAATCATAGCTAAAAAAGAATACCAAAGGCTCATAAGTTGTCATCTGCCCGTTCCAAAACTACGATTTTGTAACGCAATTAGTATGAAAACCACGGTTTTCAGTATTTTGAGACGGCCAGGACTGCGCCGGTTGGTAAATGTTTAATCATAATTACTTATTAACCAAACCTTTTAGCCATGGACTCGCTATGTTTTATATGTGGTTTTCTACTATGCGGGGCGATTCATATCTTCTTTCGGCTTTTTAGCGGGAATTATATTAGGCGCGATATACCGTATTAGAAATCAATATTAACACATGCGTGGAAACACTTAAAAATTCATATTAAAAGTGGCACAGGCATCCTGCCTGTGTTTCAGTTTCAATTAATCACAGGCAGGATGCCTGTGCCACTAGATTATTTAAAATTTACAGAGACAAATACAATGGGCAAAAAGATTTTTATAAGTTATTGCCACGCGCAGAAAGATTGGGTACGTGATAGACTGGTTCCTGTTTTAAAGGCAGGCAAGGCGGAAGTCCTTATTGACAATGAGCAATTTAAAGCAGGCAAAGCCGTGCCAAAGCAAATGGACGCAACACAGAACAAAGCGGATGTAAACGTGCTTGTCCTTTCGCCTGAATACCTGAAAAGCAAAAATTGTGTTCATGAGATGGAGAGAGCCATTAAACGCGATCCGCGATTTAAAAAAGGTATTATAGCGCCTGTTGTTCGCAAAAAGTGCGATATGCCGGATAAAATAACCATCCCCGATCCACTGTATATTGACCTCTGCAACGCAAAAGATAAAACCGGCATTGATCAGTGGAAAAAACTGCTCGACATCTGCGAAGCCGACATAGGAACAGACGCGCCCGCATGGTTAAACGCCAGGGATGAAATTTCCCGATATTTAAATCGGGGCGATTCAGTAAATCTGGTTGTGTCCGGTTACCCTAAATGGCGCGGTATGGTCGCAAACATTTCAGACGAGGTTTCAAATAAAATGGGCTATGTAGACCTTGAAAGCGGAGCCACAATGTCGCGCAAGGGTTTGGTAACCGAGATTCTTAAATCGTTCGGTATAAACACTTGCGCGCCTGACGAACCTAATGACCTTGTAGAGCTTCACAACGAAATATCAAAACTAAACAACGTTATACTCACATTTGCCCATTTTGATAATGTTACGCGCCCGCAATATAACAATGCCGATCTGTTTGACGCGCTAAGGCACCTGATTGAAACCAGAAAAATTGCGTTATTCGCGGTCTCACGAAAGTTGTTTGCCGCCCTGCTTCCAAAAGACCACCACCTTTCTCATATCGAAATTAAGACAGTTGAATTGAAAGGCTCAAAATGAAAACATTGCAGCTTGAAAATATCAGGTTTGGCTGGACAAGCCACAAAGCCGCTTTGTGGTGGTTATGGCTTCTTTACAGAAAACCGAATAACTTCACGGAAAATCTAAAACCAATTTCATTGCCGGCCAAATTGCTGACCGCAACAACATTGTTCATCCATATAATTCCATATATTTTCGCAATATCTTTTTTTGTGAACTACTTTACGGCATTTCTGAACAAACCAGATACGATTTTGAATGTATTAACAAATTTTGATTTCTTCTATTTAACAGCATCTAAAACAGTCAAAGTAATCGCCTTTGGAATCGTCGTTGGAATCGCCTGTGGAATCGCCATTGGAATCTCCAGTGGAATCGCCGTTGGAATCGCCTTTGGAATCGCCTTTGGAACCACCAGTGAAATCGCCTTTGGAGTCGTCTTTGGAATCGCCGTTGGAATCGCCTTTGGAGTCGCCTTTGGAATCGCCGTTCGAATCGCCTTTGGAATCGCCGTTGGAATCGCCTTTGGAATCGCCTTTGGAGTCGCCGTTGAAATCGCCTTTGGAATCGCCCTAGGAATCACTTTAACAATTTCTATTTCACGCTGTTATTATTACCCTTTGCATTTTATTTTAATGGCTCCGGCAATACGGAAACGGTTTTTCAGGTATCACCCAATAATGTGGGACGATTTGTGCTCAACGCCGTTCTGGAAACTTGATAAACTGTTAGTTGACAACGCCGCGCAATACCCTGAACATGGAAATTCAGAAATTGAAAGATTAATCAAGGATTACCCCGCGCAAAGATTGGCCGCTTTAAAAGCAAAGGTAACGTTAATTGCAAGGAATGCCGCTAATATTAAGGAGCTGTCTAACCTGCCGGCAGTTGCTTCTCAACTGCCGGAGGGAGAGAAAGGCTTTTTAAACGAGACCAAAATTATTAGGGAAGGAATAAACGAGATCGCCGGCATTCAACTGCGTATAAATATTGTTAACAGGCCGTATTTTAAGGATATTTTAACCCAATCGCTTTGCAAAGAGGTTGAAGTATTTAAAAGCAGGATAGGCGGCCTGCATGAGCCGCTTCAAAGCGAGTTCTACAAGGCTTCGGAAAATTGGCTTAAGATTGCCAATAAACAACATGAGGCTGTAAAGAAAATAACTTCAAAAGAAGCGACACCCCAAGTGTTTCGGGCGGGCGACCCGGTAAACCGGGAAGCCGAGGCGTTTATAATACGCTCAAATATCATTGGCGAGCTGGAAAGGCAGATCATGTTAAGCTCCGGTTGCCCCGGAATTGTGCTGTACGGCAGACGCAGAACAGGCAAATCAACGCTTGTTAAAAATTTAAAAGGTTTCCTGCCCGTTACTGTTATACCTGTAAATTTGTCGTTTCAAAACCCCCATTTATTTACATCAATTAACTACTTTGTAAATTATGTAAAGGATGAGGTTAATAAAAACATCCCTGATATTGAGTTAAAAGCAAATGACAACGCAGGACTACCAGAGCTTTTTGACATTTTAACGGAATGCGACAAATTTTTAAAACAGGAGAATAAGAGGGCATTGTTAATAGTGGATGAGTATGAAAAGATTGACCAAAAGATAGGCGAAAATGTTTTTACCGAAGATCTGTTGGCAACTATCCGCGAATCAATTCAATACCACAGAAACCTGACATGGATATTCGCCGGCAACCATGATATCGATGAGCTTGTCAACGCAGAATGGACATCGTATCTGATTAGCGCAAGGACAATTGAAGTCCCGCTCTTTTCAATTGACGAAACCCGTCTCCTGTTAACCGAGCCTTTAAGGCATTCAACATTCTGGGCAAAAGATGCTGTTGACCGCCCATGTTTCTCTGAAAACCTTTGGGGGCATAATGGAATTGAACGCGCGCAGGCCGAATCAGCCGGCTGGCCGTTCTTTGTGCAGTTAATAGCAGAAACTATTGTTGATATGTTAAATGATTCGGAATTGGTAATTGTCAACGATGAGCTGTTTGAAAAAGCGCTTGATAAATCAATTGTAAAAAGCGATACCACATTTAAAGAACTATTGTACAATGAGTGCAAATATCCTGGAGAACTTGAATACATAAAGGAGTTTCGCAACGCGGACTTCCAGCCGCCGCCTAAAGATGAAGATATAAACAAATCCCTGCGCAGGCGATTGTTAGTTGAGGAAGAAAACGGCCAATGGAGGCTAAAAGCGCCTATAATGTTACGATGGCTTAAAAAGAGAGGGTAGAGATTTTATCTTGTCATAATATAGAAAAACAACATTTAGCCAATCTACACACTGCGACATAAAGACCTAAAAGACCACGAATTATATTTTGGTTGAAATTCTCGTCAACAACAAAGCGTATCAATGTTCATCCCCAATTACGATCACGACGAGCCTGTAAACGCTTTCTGATACCATGCGGATCATTGCGTTTTTCATTTATATTTTTTAAGCTCTGTCGTTGCCGGCTACGTTGTTGCATGTAAGCCTCTATTTCCGGCTTTTGTTCCAGATAGTAACTAATCACGGCATATATATCTACAAGACCAAGAGATGGAAACTGTTGAGCAATCTCCTCCGCTGTCTCGCCTTCCATAAAAGCTTCAACAACTGAATCCAGAGTGACCCGTGTATTGCCTACGCGAATAACATCATCATTATCAACTCTTAGTGGAACCGGTTTTACGGCAAACGAAATAGTCATAGTTTTTTCCCTCCATTTCTATCAATGGTTCTCTCACAACAATATCTTCTTCATAATTCCGTAAACATCCTTCGAATCATTTACCTGTATTTTTTGATCTTTAGGGCTCGGAACTAAATTTATTACCAGCAGGTTATTATTGCGTTTAATCCTTTAAACGTCAATTGAAATGTAGAACCTAAACCGGATAAAAGTTGGTTTCGTACCTCTACCCTATCGACACTCTTAATTGAGCAATTTTACAATTCATATAATTAGTGAGCAATGAAAGCGGGAAACAGCTGGTGATTGATAAAAGGTGATCGGTAATTGGTAAAATCTGGAAGAGCAAAGGCAAATGCTTTTTTAGACAGGATTAACTGGATAAAAGCGGGAAACGGCTGGATGCTGGATGCTGGATGCTGGACAAAAACACTGTACACGAACTACAGACTTATCGTGTTTATAGTAAAACAAATCAGGTTTTCGATAAATTAAATTCGCGTATGTTTTCTCATATGCTATGAAATAAAACCCTAAAGGGTAAATTCCAATAAACTCAGTTTGTTGGAGTTAAGGCTTTAGCCTTTTATTCATTATTAAATTTCGAAATCCTTATGCTTTTGAGTATATCCTGTCTAAAATTGATTTGCTCTTGCTTTTAATTTCGTGTTTTTTCGCGTCTTTTCGTGGGCAGCGCTTTTTGCTTTGCCTTTTTGCTTGCCGCTTTTGATTTCTGCAAACGATGTTGGGTTTCGACAAGCTCTACCCAACCTACACCTTGATTGCTGGATAAAAACATTGTACACGAACTACATACACCTCACCGATTTTGCCTTTGATCTTAATCCGCTCTTATCATGTTGATCCTGTCTAAAATTGATTTTGATTTCGTGTCTTTTTGTGGGCATGGCTTTTTGCTTGCCGCTTTTGATTTCTACAAATGATGTTGGGTTTCGACAAGCTCTACCCAACCTACACTCTGAAAACAATAGGATGCCGACTTTAAGAATTTGCCCGGCGCAAAATTTAAACCAAAATAACGGGAAAAATTATATAAACAAGAATCCCTTTCTATCCATTTTTATACCTATTAAAAGGCAACAATAATTAATTTAAACTTTTGATGATTTGCTTTATTTAGCGGCTATAAATACTCAACACGCCCTCTCATCTCATTTGAAGAAACAAGATCATAAATCAACATTAAGCCCCTAACCATGTGTCCAATAGTTGTTTGTTGCGGAGCAAAAATAATGCCGTAGTGAGAAAAATTTGTTTTGTGCAATCGGAGAAAATCTACATCCTGAGTAAAAATAACCCGTTTGTTTTTCTCAGCAAAAATGGTCTGGTCTTCATCGCTCGCCCCTAACATACTTGCTTCTTGCGGGGTTAAGACATCAACTTCCCTACGCCGTAAACCCTGCGTTACGGCTTTTGGAACATGTTCATCCATATAAAATTTGATAAAATCACTCAATTGGGGAGCCCTTAAGCTTTTTCGTTAATATTGATGAACTCTCCTTTTTAAGTTCAGCGGCAAAAGCTTCATCAGAACGGATTGATTCGTCAATATTTGCCCTGTTGTCATAATAATATGCCAATGCCGCAAATACATCGGATAGCGACAAATCGTACTCTGTCGCTATTTCATCAGCGTCCATTCCCATGCGTTCATGCCATATAACAATATTTTGCACCGTTATACGATGTCCCGCAATTCTGGGTTTACCGCCGGAGATACCATCTGTTATTTCGATATGTTCATCCAGTGTTTTTGTAACCATTTCTATCCTCTAAAAATTATTATGGTTTTTTGGATATCTTTACACTAAAGCTTTGCCCATAAATTGTAGCAGAAGACATTAATGTTTCAATGGAAAAACTGGAGACCGTCAAATTACCGCAATTGAACTTTTGGCGCATAAAAGCGCAGTTTTGGGAATTGAAAAGGACTGAGACCTTAGTTCTGGAACGATTTTATGGCTTAAAATCCAAGCTAAAATCTCGTCAAGTTCAGTTAAGGCAAAGGTTTACGAATGAATGTGCAATGACAATAAAATCTGGGGTGGACGAGGGGATTCGAACCCCCGACCCTTCGGACCACAACCGAATGCTCTAACCAACTGAGCTACGCCCACCACATAGATATTGTGATAATTAATGATGAAATTTATAAGATTTGCAGGATTTGACGCAAATATTTATTAGTTCCAATAAAATAGCAGAGTGTTTATTATTATTTTTTTTCAGTTTTTGTCAAGCACGAAAATTAATTTCTTTATATTTTTAGGTAGTTTCCATAAATTAATTGGGGCAAAAAAGGAATATATTTTAACCGAATCTACCAACACCGGGCAAGCCGGGCAAGGAGAAAATCAAAAGCGAATTAACCACAAATCATCTCTAATCCACACTAATAAAAGGGCAAAAGCTAAAAGCAGAATTTACAGGTTCAACAGGGAAAAAAGCTAAGGCTAAAGCAACCTTGGTTTAAGTCAGATACATTGAACCAACAAATAGAGCTTTTTGAAATGTTTAGTCGAAATTTATCAAAATTCCGGCTGGACCAGACTTGCTGCCGGCTCTAAAATATTTTTTGATCGTAAAACATAGAGCCATCAACAAACGGAAATAGTTCTTTAAACGTTTCAAAACAATCTGCAAGATTGCTCCAGCCAATTTGATTTTATCCGCGCAAATCTGCGTTCTATGCTCTTTGTTCTTAAATTAGTGGAGATTTGTGAAGATATGTGGTTTAAAATGCTTTTGATTTTATCCGCGCAAATCCGCGTCATCTGTGTTCTATGCTTTTTAAATCCGTTAAGATTAGCGTTTTGCAAAAATATAGCCTGAAGGTTTCCCTTTGACCATTGCCAATTTGGTCGTAAACCCAATCTTTTGCAGCAACTCTTCCATTTCATAGTGTTTAAGCGGCGAAACCTTATCGTGAAACTCCATGACTATCCTGTTTATCCGTTTAAGATACGATTCAGGTGTCGATTGCAAAATGTGGCCTTCCGCGCCTTCGCAATCCAGTTTTAAGAAATCTATCCGTTCAAGGTTGCGCTTGTCCATTATATGTTGCAAAGTCAGTGTAGGCGTCTCAATCAGAGTTGTAGAGTTGTTGCCGCTTTCACAATTGGCAAGCAAGTGGGCGGTGCTGTTTTTAGCCACTATCAATTTTTGAGTTCCAATTTTATCGCAAACAGCGGCGGTATTTGCCTCGACATTATTTAATCCGTTGTTTTGAATATTTTTATTCAAAAATTCAACATTTCCGGAAAAAGGCTCAAACGCGTACACGGAGTTTCGCGTTTTTAAGGCCGCAAACACTGTAAAGATGCCGATATTTGCCCCAATATCAACAACAACATCATCCTCTCCAATTTCAAATCCAGGGGGAGTGTAAGCTTTTTTTAGAAAAACCCTTCGCGCGCCGCGCAATATTGAATGGTTTTCAGGAGATTCAATTGTGGCTCCGCAGGCCAATATAACCCTTGTGGGAACCTGACCGGCAAAAAGTTTGCCGGCAATCTCCATCCAGTTTTGAAATTCACTCTTCCTAAGCCAAAGTTGCCATATACGATTAAGATTCTTTAGATTCATTTGTAAGGAGGTTCTTAGTTGCAGCCCGGGTCTGACGGGGCCATATTATCATAAAAATAAGAGACTTCCCCGCCTTTCGGCTCAGTTAAAATCAGGCGCAGTTTCCCCTCTAAATCTTTCAGATCAGACGACTCCACCCCATATTGAATAACCCTGTGCGAACTTGGCTCAAAAGCAAGGGTATTTAGATCCTGCGCAAGGTAAATCACTTTTTTCTTTAATGCATGCGCCACGCCCAGTTCATAAAACACGCAAGGGTCGAGTTTTGTCAGATCAGCCACGATTATATCGCTGTCATGTATTGATTCGACCATATTCTGAAGCAAATTTTCCCGATGCAGCAACGCATCGGCCCGCGCAACATGAAAACTGAACTCTTTTTTCAGCAACCCGTTTATAAAGCCGTAAAGTTTATCGCTCTCTTCGTCATTAGACATTATTACAAACACTTTGTCTTGTGCCATGCTCAAAGTTTTCCCCTTCGAGGATAATAAGTATATGCAGAAAACGCATTCTGCTTAGGGCTCAAATATCCCCGTAAATTATTAATGTATCAATACCGCGCAAATAAGGGCGCTATTATAGCTAAAAATATAAGATTTACCAATTAAATGTTACTCGTTATCCCGGTTTGATTTAAGTTGACAGTATTAGGGAGGTTTGATAACATAACACACTAATTTTTTCATTTATTCGCTTAATTGATGAATATCGCTTATTTTGAATGTTTTTCAGGCATAAGCGGGGATATGATCATTGGGGCGTTAATAGACCTCGGGCTGGATCCGGCTTTCCTGACAGATGAATTGGCGAAACTCAATTTAACTGGATACAGGTTGTCGTCAAAGAGAGTTAAACGTTGCGGCATAAGCGGGACAAAATTTGACGTGACACTTGACGCCGCCGCTCCGGGCGAAAACGCGCATCATAGAAAGCTTAACGATATAGCGGCGATCATTAACCAAAGCAACCTGAACGAAAACGCAAAAAAACAGAGTTTGTCCATCTTCCAGCAGCTTGCGCGCGCCGAAGCAAAGGCGCACGGCGTCAAACCCGGCGATGTTCATTTCCATGAAGTGGGAGCGGTTGATTCTATTGTTGATGTTGTCGGCTCGGTTATAGGCCTGCAAAAACTTGGTTTTGATAAAATACTGTTTTCACCCATAGCCGCGGGCTCGGGATATGTTGAGTGCGCGCACGGCAGGTTGCCTGTGCCCGTGCCGGCCACTGCGGAATTGTTAAATGGATGCATGTTAAGCCAAACAAGCGTTAAATCAGAACTCGCCACGCCAACCGGCGCGGCGATAATAACAACATTGGGCGAGCAGGTAGAGACAACTCCGGCTTTTAGATTGTCCGGTATTGGGTATGGCGCGGGCAACAGGGACAACCCTGAATTGCCGAACTTGTTGAGGATTTTGTCCGGCGTAAAAGATGAACCGGCCAACGGCGCGGGTGTTAACGCCGATGAGATGTGGGTGGTTGAAGCCAATATTGACGATATGCCGGGCGAATTGCTTGGCAATGTAATTGATAAACTGATGGACGCCGGAGCGGTTGACGCCTATTTGACGCCTATTCAGATGAAAAAATCGCGCCCTGCGGTATTGGCGGCGGCTATTGCGGCGGACAACAGATTGCCGGAAGTCGAGGCAGTGTTTTTTGACCAGACAACAACTTTCGGAGTTAGAAAATATAAAGTTTGCCGCAAAAAACTGGATCGGGAAACCGTTGAGGTTGAGACGTCATATGGAAACGCGCGAGTTAAGATAGGCAAACTTGGGGGCAAGGTAAAAAGCGTTGTCCCTGAATATGAAGATTGCAAAAAACTTGCCAAGCAAAACGGCGCGCCGCTCAAGGATGTTTATAATTCCGTGGTCGCAGCGTCAACCGGCATTGCAAAATAACACTTAAATTAAATGATTCTTATAAATTAATATACAGTAGCGCAGGCCCTAATGGCCGGGCGTTAAACTTTTTACTTTTGCATTTTTACTTGCCGGCTTGACCGGGTTGGGTATTTTAGAATGAGACATATTATTTCCGCGACGGTAACCAATAAAATAGGTGTTTTAGCCCGTATTATAGGCCTTTTTAGCGCAAGGGGGTTTAATATCGACAGTCTTGCCGTGGGCGAGACGGAAGACCCGTTGCTCTCCATGATGACCATTGTGGTAAAAGGTGACGAGTCTGTACTTGAACAGGTTCGCAAACAACTGGGCAAAGTTATTGACGTTATTAAAGTATCGGATCTTACAAACGAGGAGCACGTTGAACGGGACTTTATGCTGGTAAAGGTCAACGTGCCGGTCGGCAGACGGGGAGAGATAATTGAGATTGCCAATATTTTTAGAGGCAAAATCGTTGATGTGGGCAAAAAGGATTTGGTAATTGAGATTTCCGGCCCTGAAGAGAGGGTAGAGGCCATGCTTGACCTTGTTCGGCCGTTCGGCATTAAAGAAGTCGCCAGGACAGGCGGCATTGCGATGAAAAGAGGCCTTAAATAAGCGCGATACATATTTAAAGAAAAACTTTAATATTTTGAGATTTGAGAAAGGTGGGAGGAATGGCTGAAGAATTTGAATTGACAACCGTTTACACGGAAAAAGACGCAGATTTAAAATACCTTAAAGACAAAACAGTGGCAATCGTAGGTTACGGCAGCCAGGGGCACGCTCAGGCTCAGAACTTAAGAGACAGCGGCGTAAACGTAATTGTGGCCAATAGAAAAGGCGGCAAAAATTACGACCTTGCAAAAAAACACGGTTTTAAACCTGTCACTAATGAGGAAGCCGCAAAACAGGGCGACCTTGTTCAGATACTTGTGCCGGATGAGATACAGGCCAGGGTTTATAATGAAGATATCGCGCCTCACATGAAAAAAGGCAAAACTCTCGTCTTCTCACACGGATTCAGCATAGTTTACAATCAGATAGAGCCGCCCGCGGATGTTGACGTAATTCTTGTGGCCCCAAAAGGCCCGGGCCATCTTGTGCGCAGCGAATATGAAAAAGGCAAAGGCGTGCCTTGCCTTATAGCCGTGCAGCAGGACGCTACGAAAAAAGCCAAAAATATTGCTTTAGCCCACGCTAAAGGCGTAGGCGGAACAAGGGGCGGCGTTATTGAAACCACTTTCGCGGCTGAAACGGAGACCGACCTCTTCGGCGAGCAGGCAGTTTTATGCGGCGGTGTTTCCGCCCTTATAAAGGCAGGCTTTGAGACTTTGGTAGAGGCCGGATACCGTCCTGAACTGGCATATTTTGAGTGCTTGCATGAAGTAAAATTAATTGTCGATCTTATTAATGAAGGCGGCATTGCCACAATGAGGGATTCGGTAAGCAACACGGCCGAATACGGCGACCTTACAAGAGGGCCAAGGGTTGTTACTGAAGATACAAAGAAAGAGATGAAGAAGATATTAACCGAAATACAAACCGGCTCTTTCGCCAGAGAATGGATACTTGAAAATCAGGCCAACGCCCCTATGTTTAAGGCCATGGCAAACAAGGATAGAGGCCATTTAATTGAAGTTGTAGGTAAAAAGTTACGCAAATTAATGAGCTGGCTTCAGTAGTTTTTCCGCTGGTTAAACGTTTACGTTGCGGGTTGAAATTTAAGAATTTCTCTGAAATATCTCAACCCGCAACGCTCAATTTCCTCTCATTAACGCTGCGCGAAATTTGACTGCCCCGGCCCGTTTTATCCGTATCTGTATTTCAAAGTTGCCCCAAAAGATTACAAAAAACCACGGTGATTGTTAGTGGCGCAGGCATCCTTGCCTGTGATCGATTGAAACGCAGGCAGGATGCCTGCGCCACTATTTACATGATTTATTAAATCTCTCAATCTTATCTATAAACCAATTTTAAGCGGCAATTGTGTCGTTTAAATCCAAACCAACAAATACACACATGAGCAATATTATTATATTCGACACAACATTGCGCGACGGCGAGCAGTCTCCCGGAGCGAGCCTTGATATTAGCGAAAAGATACAGATTGCGCATCAACTTAAGCGTTTGAAAGTTGACATAATTGAAGCCGGCTTCCCAATATCGTCAAAAGGCGATTTCGAAGCGGTGCAAACAATAGCCGGCGAGATTAAAGGCGTAACCATTGCAGGGCTTGCCCGCGCAGTTGAAAAAGATATTAAAAGCGCAGCAGACGCGCTGCGAAACGCGAAACACTCGCGTATACACATATTCCTGGCAACATCTGAAATCCATAGAAAGTACAAGCTCTCCAAAGCAAAGGAAGAGATAATCAGTATGGCTGTGCATTCCATTAAGTACGCCAAAAAATTCACTAACGACATTGAGTTCTCACCGGAAGACGCTTCAAGAACCGAGCCGGACTTTCTCGCCGAGGTTGTCGAAGCGGTGATTGACGCCGGGGCAACTACGGTAAACATACCGGACACAGTGGGATTTGCCCTGCCTGAACAGTACGCAGCCCTCATAACCGGGCTTAAGGAAAACGTCTCAAATATAGACAAAGCAGTAATTAGCGTGCATTGTCATAACGACCTCGGCCTTGCCGTTGCCAACTCGCTTGCAGCCGTCAAAGCCGGCGCCGGCCAGGTGGAGTGCACCGTCAACGGCATAGGCGAACGCGCGGGAAATACCGCAATGGAAGAGGTTGTAATGGCGCTGAAGACAAAAAACAGCTTTTTTAAAACCGAGACAAATATAAACACAAAGGAGATCATAACCGCCAGCAAGCTCGTTAGCAGCCTGACCGGTTTGCGCGTTCAACGAAACAAAGCGATTGTCGGTGAAAACGCCTTTGCCCACCAGTCCGGCGTGCATCAGGACGGCGTGATAAAAAACAGGGATACTTACGAGATTATGAATCCCGAAGATGTTGGTTTGCTGAAAACAAGCCTGGTTTTGGGCAAACTCTCAGGCAGGCACGCGCTTAAGGAACGCATTAAGGAGCTTGGTTACGACATAACCAAAGAGGAGCTTGACCACGCCTTTGAAAAGTTTAAACTGCTTGCCGATAAAAAGAAAGAGATTTACGACGAGGATGTTGAAGCCCTTGTCCAGGAAGAGAAGACGGACACACCGCATCTATTTGAGCTTGAAGATATGGATATAAGTTGCGGCTCGGTGCCCATCGCCGGAGTCAGAATACGCATCGGCAAGGACGAAATAGTAAGCAAAGCCGACACAGGCGACGGCCCAATAGACGCCCTATACAACGCAATTGATCTGGTCACCGGCATTCCGGCGAATCTGGTCGATTACAACATCAGGGCCATAACCAAAGGCAAGGACGCCATGGGAGAGGTGAACATAGAAATTGACGTTGACGGCCAAACAGTAAAAGGACGCGCAACCAAAACCGACATAATTGAAGGCAGCGGCCAGGCATACCTCAACGCCATAAACAAGATCGCCCACAAATTTATAAAACGCAAAAAATAGAACACTTTTTTTAAAAACGCCATAAGGTGATTTATAGCGGCACAGGCGCCGTTGCCTGTGATCAAAATTTGTTGGTTCAATGACTCTGACTTGAACCAACATTGCCAATTTTTACTTTTACGTGTCTAAAAAATGGATGATTATTTTGTTTGCCCAAACTGCGGAGCGGAGCTAAAGCCAAAAGCCCCGGCCTGCACTGAATGCGGATCCGACGAAAACACCGGCTGGTCCGACGACACCTTGTACGACGGCCTTGACCTGCCCGACTTTGACGACCCTCAGGAACCACATTCAAAAAGCATCTTCCAGAACAAAACCTTCCTGTGCGCCGTAGCAATCATCTGCCTAATATCATTTATAATGCTTTTTGTATGGTGACGAATATTTACATTCGTATTCGAAATGTAGTATAGGCGCGTCATCGCGCCGTGGCGTTTAAAGCTGATATTTACAAGTGGAAATCAGGCAAAACAATTACCGGCCGGCGCAACCTTGCAGATTGCTTAAAAACATTTCATTTCCGGCCACGGCCATAATTAGGATGCCTGCGTTGGTGTTGACTACTGTTACACGGAGCATACAGTTTTCCAGTATTCGGAAATATATGACGTAAGGAAAACGATTCATTAGTGAACGGCGAACATCAGCGTCAACAGCGACCCAACGCGTAGGCATTGATACGATTTTTAAAACATGCCGCTCAAATTCATTTAAAAATTCATCGCCTAATCCATTAGCGCACTTGTTATAATATTCTGTAATCTCACGTAGCTCACCCTCAACTGCCGGATGATATTCAACCCTCATTTCGCAGCCTATTCATTAATTCTTTGTGTGATAACGGTTCAACATGTCCATTTTCTATATCCTCATCACGCTGCTTTGCCAAAGCAATTGCTTCCTCATCAGAAATATCCGATGAGAGTAAATATGGCTCTTCAAGGCTTTCCCATATTGTTTCGGCAAGAATCGCCCTATCTTGTGAACTAAGTTGCAAGGCTTCACTGGCTATATGACCAATGTTCATAATAAATCCCCAATAATATTTAAATCGTATCTTTCGTAATAAGGCTATTATTGCTTCTAAACTAGCCACAGCCAATTGAAATTTGGGAGTTAGTATATCATAAAGACTTACTTGACAACAGATTACAGCCTGGCCGAGAACAGCTATTTTGGCCAATTTGCAAGCCACAAGCCATTTAATATCAGCGGCAAATTTTCATGCCTCCCTCAATCTTGCAGAGCGCCTTAAAAAAGTCAAGGCCAAGAAATTGAAGCCTTTTATACCTTAGAACTTAAGAATCTCCGCCGCTCTTCTTTACTGAACTTTTCGATTGCGTACCTCAGCATTATCCTTGGCATTTCTTGATAATGAGACTTTAAAAAAGTTAATTCAACATTTATGCTCCGTTTGCCTACTTCTCTAAGCATCCAACCTACCGCTTTATGAATTAAGTCTTCCCGGTCTCTGAGCAATTGTTCTGAAATGCTCAACGTATCAACAAAATTGTTTCCCTTAATAAAGTAAAAAGTAGACATGATAGCTATTCGCCGCTCCCAAAGTGATTGAGATTTTACGAAATCATACAATATTGATTTATCTCTGTTTTCCAGGTAAGCGCCGATAATATGATGAGCCGAAATATCAACTAAGTCCCAATTATTTACATACTTAATGTTACGCAAATATATTTGATAGATCTCCTCTTTCTCTTCGGCGCCGGGTTTGGAAAAGCGAAATATTAACAAGAGCAAAGAAAAGAGCCGGATTTCGTGATACTCAGACTTCAAAAGTTTTTCCGCCACACTCAACGGCGCTTTTTTATGCTTTTTGACTGTTTGGCGAATAATTGGAGCTCGAATCCCCAGGAACCTATCTCCAAAACCATATTCACCTTCCGCAGTCTTGAAAAAACGTTGAGAATGTTTGGCGATCTCCGGATTAGCCAAATTCTGCAAATGTTTGGTTATCTCTTGATATGTCATGCGCTATCCTTGTTCATATCGGGGCTGAAGATATTGCCGCTTAATTGCCGAATTAATTTTCAACGTAACTATATAACGGGGGCGGCACAAATGGAGCGGATTTGAAATCATCGCCGGAGCTCCCAGGGCTTCCCCCTCCACTGCTACCAAGGGCAGGAACAAATTTACTAAGAATGAGACTGCTGCCTGGAGTGGGATTTATGTGGTGACTACCGCTTGCAACTCTGCCGCCGCTATTGCCTGTGAAGCTTGATATATCGCTCAATGTGGGCATTAAATGCCCAATAGAAGCGCCTCCGCCTCCAGCTCCTGTGAAGAAGCTTGGGACATTGATTAAAGACGGCAACACAGCTGCGCCAAGGTCGCCGTTGGCTGCCGACACGCTAACATTGCTAATGGGAACACTCAAGAAAGAGTTTGGCCATGGAGAGCTCCCGGAAGCGCCACTGCCGCCGCCTCCTCCGCCATGTTCTACGCTGAAAGAAGCTCCTCTACTGCCGCTAATATTAGCTACCGGCAAAATATGCTCTGCCGCAGGCTGCAAAAAACCCTGCCGTTCCAAAAGCAACTTCCATATCTTGGCGGACCAATCACGCTTTCCCGTATGTTGCCGAATTTCAATATATCTCTGTTTATTTTCAAACGCTACACTCGTTTTAACATCCTCAATCTCACCTCTTTCAATCGCATGAATCTCAGCTTGTAAAGAGTTCAGCAATGTTGTCTGTCCCAATGGATTAATGTTGGATACCGGATTGCCGACGGCATATTGATACTGATTCAATTCCTTGGGATTTAATATTCGCGTCCAAATGGGCTCTCTTGAAATAAATTTTGACGTATCCACGTCATAATACCTGGTCCGCATTTGGTATAACGTTCCGCCGGCTCCTTCCTGTCTTACCCCCAAGCTCCCCACAAAGGTAAAAGGTTGTTTGTTGGAACCATTATGTTCAAGAAGCTTGCCGTAAGGGGCATAGGCGTAACTGTCGGTTACAGTCCCATCTGAATCAGTCAGGGCCAGAGTTGAGCCGGTTCTATCAAAATGGTAATGGTATACCTTGTTGCCGTCTTCCGCGTCTATCATATAAAGCAATCTTCCGCCCGGAGTCCAAACGTAGTAGTGAATAAACCGGTCGGTGGAGCCGTCCTCCTCAGCCATGATAGGATTAAACCCTATTGCGTAATTGTAGAAATAATTGATAGATGTTTCCCCTTCCGCGCGGCTTGTAATGTCATTCAAGCCATTGTATTCAAGGGTTGCGTTGTTGATTCCAATAAGGCGCGACGCCCCATCCCAAACATAAGAAATTCGGGGAGAATCAATAAGCCTGCCGCGTTTGTCGTAATTATAACCTGATACGCTGATTTGAGAAGACGCGTCAAAGGTGAAAGTTCTCTCGCCCGGCGAAATGAAATCGGCGGGATTTAGGGGAGCTTTTCTTTTAGCCTGAACAACCTGCCCCGCAGCGTCCAAAGTATATCGCATATCTATAATATTTCCATCCCGGGACCCCGTCAACCTGGCGGCATTATCATAGGTATAAGATGTGTTTACGCCGTTGGATCGTGTAATTTCAGCAAGTCTAAAGTCCTTGTTATAGTTAAAGTCTATCCGGGTATTTGTAAGGCTGTCCGTTACACGGCTCAAAAGTCCGGTGGAGCCGTCATAAGCGTAGGCAACGGTAAACGCCCCGTTATTATACGCGGCGGTCTTCAGCCTTCCGCCGTTGTCATAATCAGCGTCAAAGGCCGCGCCCGAAATGTTTGTTGAGGTTGTTCTACCCTCAGCGTCCCGAGTAAGCGTCAAGTTGTTGGTCGTCAAAAGCCTGTTTAGAGAATCATAAGTGTATTGCAGATCCGTGCCGTCTGAAAAAAGCATTCGGGTTGTATTGCCGGCATCGTCGTATGTCCTGGCGATAGTAGAGGCATCCGCAAATGTGGTTTGGCTAAGCCTACCCCGAACGTCGTAAGCATGTTTGACGGTATTGCCCAATGGGTCGGAGATGGATTTAAGCCTTCCCATGCCGGTATAGTCGAATGTCCAGTCCTTGCCGTTAAGATCTGTAATTCGACTTAAGCGTCCAAGATCGTTTCTGGAGTATACCGAGGCTCCAATGTCCGGCGCGGCAACGCCTGAGAGCCTGCCGCCGGCGTCGTAGTCGATTTTAGTGACGCGGCCAAGCGGATCGGCGACTGTTGTGATTTTTCCCATATTGTCTCGTGTAAAGTCGGCGGTATGTCCCAAAGGGTCTGTAACGCCTGATATAAAACCTAATTTATCGGTCTGAATATTGGTTGTATTGCCTAACGGCGTAGTATTGGAAGAGATTATACCCTCGTCGTCATAGCCAATCCGGTGGGATTGTCGGCCAAATATAACACTGTTTACCCTCCCGCCTTCAAAATCTCTTGCGTCATAGCCGATCTGTGTGGCAAGGCCGTTAGGGTCGATAAAGGTTGAAAGCCGCCCCATATTGTCAAAAATAAATTCCGTAACCGAGTTAAGTTTATCGGTTATCTTAACAATCCTGTCAAGCGCGTCATATACGAACTTCGCGCTCTTGCCGTTGGAATCCGTCGTCATGGTCAGGTTGCCGTTGGCATCGTAAAAGAACTGCGCAACGTTATTATTTTCGTCAGTAACTGATGTAACAAGATCGCCGGGATTGTATGAGAACTGAATTGTCTTGGAGTCAGGCAAAGTTATTTTTATAAGCCTTTTAAGGCTATCGTATTCAAATGATGTCGTTCCCGTGTCGGAATCAGCGGTTGAAGCGAGTGTTCCATCTACATTAAATGTATTGACAATAACTCCGCCGGCGGGATTAGTAATGGTTAACGGCAACCCCATGCCGTTGTAAGTATTTGTTGCGCTATTTTTTGCTCTGTCAATTTCCGTCAACACATTGCCTTTTGCGTCGTAAATGAATTGTTCGTTTGTTCCATCAGGGTAATCAACACGGGCAAGGTTGTGAAAAATAAAGGAAATTTCGCCGAACGTCTGGCTTTGGGGCGTATATTTATAGGAAACAGCTTCCCCCATTACGTTTACGATAGAAGCAACTTTGCCGGTCTCTATATGATACGCTGTTTCAGAGATTTCTCCAATGCGGTCCGCTATAGAGATCGGCCTGTCGTTGGCGTCATAACTGATTGATGCGGAATTGCCTGTTGGGCCTTCCCTTTTAGTCATTATTTTCCGGTTCTGGTGGGAAGTCTGCTTGCTGTTGCCAAGGGCGTCGGTAATAGTAGTAACACCTGAGGACGGCGCGTCATACTGCAAAGTCAATGTATTGTTGAACGCGTCGGACTGCCCAGTTACCCTGCCGCGTGAATCGTATGTTTGAGTATTGTGTATGTTGCCATTGGGAAGTGTGATGCTCGTCAAAAGGAAGCCGGTTTCGGAATTAGATGGATCGTATGAATAAGTGGTTGCGCTTCCCATAACATTAGTTGCGCCGGCAAGAACATTGTTGTTATAACTATAGGAAACGGTTCTGGTCCCGTCGTCGACTAGAGCAAGATTGCCGTTATCTGAATATGATAAACTTAGAGATCTGCCAAGGCCGTCCATAACCTTAGCGAGACGCTTTGAAGCATCATAAGAGAAAGACAGGGCATTGCCGTTTCTGTCCTGAATGCTACCCAATGCGCCGGTTGTCCCGTTAAAATGATAAACAAGGTTTGCAAGGGGATCAAGAAACCAAAAATCGCCATTGGAATCTTCTCGCAATTGATATACGATTTCCTCATTATTGGTTAGGCCCCAGTTAGAATCGCTTTTCTTAAAAGATATTATCTTTCCGCCTGTATAGACCACATCTAAAGACTCAGAGGCAATGTTTATAAGCCCTATATTAAAATTATGAATCCAGTTAGAGCCCAATGCGCTTTGAACTAAACCTTCCGCCTTTAGACCGGAAGCATACCTACGGTTGAAATTAAGCGACATAGGCCCGCCAAGATTTATGTCCACCAGAGGGAGGGTATAAAACTCGCCGGTTGCGGTCTGAATAGGATCGGCCGTTGTTTCGGCGTAGGGAGTGGACGCCGCGGTTCTGTTTGCGGAACTAGATACGCTTTCAACATTTGCGCAACCGTCACAGCGCAATATCACGCCCAGGTTGCCTACCGCAAAAACACTGCCGTTGGAGGCGCCCCAAACGCAGTTTAAATCGATAGAAAACACGCCTAAGTTCACTTTACTCCAAAAGTTGCCGTTGTATTGAAGGATTGTCCCGTTTTCGCCCACGGCAAAAACATTTGTTGAAGAATTGGCCCAAACGCTATTTAAATTCTCAGTTGTGCCGGAGTTCATAAGGCCCCAGTTGTTGCCGTCATAATGCATGATTGTTCCGTTTGTCCCCACGGCAAATACGTCATCCCCGGAGTTGCCCCATACGCTGTTTAAAGTCTCTGTCGCGCTTAAATCTTCATTTATGCCTGTATTCATTTCGTTCCAGGATTTGCCGTTGTAATGGAGAATTGTTCCAGTGGTTACAACGCCAAAGATATCATTGGCGGAATCTCCCCATAAAGAGCCTATCTGCGCGGGTATTAGCTCATTTGTCCAGCCGGCGCCGTTGAAATGAAATATTATGTTCGTGCCTCTAGCCGCGACCCATATGTTGTCCGGCGAGCTGCCCCAGATTGCCCGCCCCTGTGGATCAGCGCATTCAAAACAAACCTCCTGTTCCCATGAATTGCCGTTGTATCGGTAAACGCCAATACTGGAAGCGGTTAAAACATTTTTTGATGAATCTCCCCATATTGCATCCAAAAAGCCAGGATGAACAGAAGGCAAATTGTGAGACATTTCTTGCCATGAAACACCGTCATAACGCAAAATTGTATTAAGCCCAACGGCAATTACGTCGGACGATGAAGTCCCCCATATGGCTTCCAGTTCAATCAAATCAGCGCCGGAATCCATCTGCTCCCAATCCGCGCGGGCAATTTGAAATGAAAAACTAAACCAACATATTAGAAGCAGAAAAAAACTTTTCCTATTTGTCAATTTAATAAAACGACCTACTCCCCAATTCCATCTGTGAACTTTTAGAGCCAAACCTAATCTTTTGACAATCATGAAACTTCCCCCTTTAAATAGATTATTAAGAAGTTTACTTAAATTCGCTTGTTAAAGACGCGGCAATAGCATCATGCCACAACTAATTAGCGGAAAGATATTAATCAATAAAATATGATTTTTTAGAATATCTATTTATTATGAAAAAAATAATAAACCTCTACTTCTGTTTAACGGTAGTTGTAAAATTTTCAGCGGTAAATGTAACTACGCCATCCTTAGAAAAATATCCAAATCTAACCTTAAATTCAGCAATACCGTCAGGCCTAGTTACAGCCGACTTGGGTCGTACTGACGCAAACAGCCCTTTACCTGCTATCTTTTTCACGTCTGCGTCAATAGTCACACCTTCCATTGGCTTGCCGTTTTGATCTCTGGCAACAACAGTAACCGGCTTGGCAAATAAAGAGGACTTAATCAGTTCCGGGCTTGCCTCAATTTCAGCAAGGGACGGCTTAAGCATTGCTTCACTCGAATCTATTTTTAACAAATTCCCGTTATTGTCGTATGTGTATGATATGCTCTTGCCGTTATCGTAATCCACCCTGATAAGACGTCCCGCCCCATCGTATTCATAAGCATCGGCAAATGCCGCCGTGTTTGGCTTGGCAAGTAAAAAAGCTGTAATTAAAAAGATTAAGGCTAAAAGACGCAAAAATATTAAAGATTGTTTTTTTTTAGGCTGAAGACTTTTATATGCTAATCTTTTAAACATTGCGATATCCTCCTTTAGGATTACATATTGCTAAAAGTATTTACAGATAAACGTTGGGAACAAACAAAACAGTTGCCTTATTTTTCTTGTTTAGGGCTCGAAAAGAAATAACTTGGACTTTTTTGCCTGTAGATTTAGGTTTAAATTTACCAAATACTTAAAGATAAGACAAATTAAAACCGGGGCGCAACAACCGCCGCCTGCGTTTGCCTTGCTATAACAAATTGCATGAAACTTAAGATTAAGTATTTTGGATAAAGCAATCGCGCTGTTTGCTCAAAACAATTTAAAAATCATTTGCCCTTGTTGGAAGCTCTGCGTTTTCGCTATCAATAAACATCTGGAACTGTATAAAAGGCCGGCCCGGTTAAAGTATCTATTCAGTTGCTACCTAGGCCAAAGCATATGATGCCATTATTTTTGCGCGACTCTTAACGCCATCCTCCCCTAACCCATCCCATCAAGGGAAAGGAAATTAAAGGAAAATATTTAAATTCAATAAAGTCGCTTTAATATTGGTCTCGGTAATAAGCGCAAATCCGATAAACCGTAGTAGTAAGGCAGTTAAAGAGTTGTGATTATATTCGCATTCGAAATGCAGTGTAGGCGAGTCGTTTCGCCGTGGAGAAGGATGTTTTCGCATTTGGATAGAGCCGTTAAACAATTACCGGCCGGCGCAATCTTATAGATTGTTTCAAAACATTATCTATTGTCAATTTTTTTCAAAACTAATTGAGGCAAATCATTTCTGTTATTTAGAGTCACTTCAATAATTTCAACATCATTTCGCTCTTTTATTCCCATGATAAAATCGTCGCCGCCAAATGTAATTGTGCCAATAACAATGTTTGGCGCATCAAGAGCGGTTATAGCCGCTTTTTTAAAAACCTCTGAAAAGCACTCCATTTTGCCTATCTCATCAAGTATTATAATGTTGTCATTAACAGGCATGATGGAACATGACGCAATTTGTTCAATATTTTCAATACTCACGCCATACCTTCTAATATGAAAATCTGATTTAATATCCTGATGAGCAAGGTATCCACTCTTTCCATCAGTGGTCCTCATCAAAAAGCCAACCCTTTTGCCTGCCGACTTCTCCTCCTCGGTATAGAATCCATTTGCCGGAAACCCCAAAGCCTCAATAATTTTTTTGATAACGGTAGTCTTCCCTGAAGAAGGCGCCCCTGTTAATAAAATGTTCTTGTTTTTATCCATAGTCGCCGCTCGTTCCAACGCTCTGCGTTGGAATGCATCCCTGACGCTCCGCGTCGCGTTGCCGCGCAAGCAATCACAAACTAATCAAATCTATCTCCAAAATAGTCTGATCTCCATTTATATAATTCCGCGCGCTTGAATACACCCAACTTGCAGGATCGTCAACATATCCCCTTTTAACTGGATTATTATGTATATACTCTAATTTTTGGATCATCACTTTTTCAGTCTCAATCATTTTAGGATGATACCCCTCCTGCCATAATTGGTAAGTTCTATCGTTTTTGAATATCAACTTTTCTTCCTTAAGCTGTTTCAGCAGCCAAGTATTTTTCCTGCCTTTTGCAATATCTATAATCTTCCTGGCGGTATACGATTTAAATCGGCCAATGTTTTTACTTAAATCTTCAGCGCTTATTATCATATGCAAATGATTTTCAAGGATAACATAACCATAAATCTTTACAGCTCCCTCTTTTCGTAAAAAGCAGAGACTATCAATTGCGATCTCAAACATAGGGATTGATGTAAAAACCGGAATCCAGTTTACAATAGCGCATGTCACAAAATAAGGGCTAGTGTCATGAAAATGTTTGTAGCGGCTTCTCACTAATTTACCCCCCCCTAAAACAACTCGACGCGTGAGCGTCAAAAACGGCATTCCAACGCGGAGCATTGGAACGAGCCCCCTGCGCCCGCTCGTTATTTTCACTTCATTCGCCTTGCGCTGCGTCCCTTGCGCCCTGCTCATTCCGTTCAAACAACTCGCTTTTCTCATAGGTAAAGCCGGAGCTACCAACTGACTACGGGACGAACACAAGGCGGAAGCCAATACCGTCGCCGCGGGAGCCGGGGCTGCTATAGCCACGATAAGCAGAACGGCAGTAATGCTCACTGATGTTCCAGCCTCCACCGCGCAACACACGGTCCGAACCACCATCAGGCCCCTGAGGGTTTTCTACAACCCCCTTCTCATTGCACTTTTCGTAATACTTTTCATCATACCAATCCAAACACCACTCCCACACATTTCCATGCATGTCATAAATCCCCCATGCATTTGCCGGGTAGCGGTCTACAGGTGTGGTTTTCTCAAGATATTTACCCTTTTGATTATTTTTATACGGATAATTTCCATTATAATTTGCCTGATCGGTGGTCAGGTTGTCGCCTGTATTAAACTCTGTTGTCGTTCCGGCGCGGCATGCGTATTCCCATTGCGCCTCGGTCGGCAGTGTAAAACGGCCCTTCCCTTTCGACAACTTTGTTAGCTGCTCGCAGAATACCATTGCATCATTCCAACTTACCTTTTCCACTGGTAATCCAGCTTCCCCCTTATGCCCGTCTCCTTTGAAATGGGAAGGATTTACCCCCATGATTTTCTCATATTGAGCCTGTGTCACAAGCGTTGCGGAGATCTTAAATCCGTCCAGTTTCACCCGGTGAATTGGCTTTTCATTGTCGATTCCATCATCACTGCCCATGTTAAACACTCCAGCTTCAATTGGTATCATTCGCAAATCCTGAATAGCATGTTCAAAATCCTCAGGTAGTTGCAGATCCGATTTCAATGACAAAACTGTTTCATCCCTCCCCGCTCTAATATACTTCAAAGCTTCTTTGCCTGGCTTCGTTTCTTCATAAGTATCGCGCATTTCTTCGCGATACTTCTTATCTGAAAGCCAATAACGACCAGCATTAGAATTCAAAACACTACAAAGATGTTCGTCTTTTTTCAAAATGTCAATCAAGCTATTCATAGTTGGAGACTTTTCAGAGCCCAAATCCTTCTCAAGGTTGTTGATTATATCTTCATGATAGGTCACGTTTCTGGTCTTTTCCAATGCCTCTGCCATACTTTGACCATATGTTATTGAGCCTGCTTCACTAGTTGGCGCCCCGATGAAACGGCGAAAAGGCTTATATTCAAGTACATTTTTTGTTTCCCTTTCGGAAATCATTTCGTTTATTAAACCGGCGAGTAGATCATATGGTTCCGAATCCCCATTCTTACATTTAGATATTCTCCATTTAACGATGAGACCGTTTATCCTTCTGACTATTTCACGAGGGCTCCGTTTGCCCACTTCAGCTATCAGTTCAAACAGATCTTTTTCAGGAATTCCCTGCTCCAGGAACACAGTGGCAACCCCGGCTTCATATAACAATTGACGTATATAACCATGCATTTGATCGGAACGCCGTTCAGGCACGTTGTGTTTAATCTGCACGATCTTGCCAAGGTAGTCGTTGAAATAATCGAGGTATGTGTCATGCGTTGTTGCAATTCGCCGTCATCGCGCGAAGCTGCCGCAGCGGCAGCCATCGGGTATTGCGCGGCGTATTTGTTGCGGATAAACTCTTCTACTATTTGTGGGTAGACCCCAAGGACAAAAGAGAATTTAGGTTGATGAAGCACGAGTTTTACACTTTCAAGCAAGCGCACTGCCTGTTCAGGGAAACATCTATCAAGGTCATCTATGAAAACCACAATCTGCGGCTTCTCAACTTCTTTGTCATGGGACAGTTCGCGCAATTGGTCGAATGCGTCGAAATAGAGGCTGCGGGCCATTAGAGTGTCTTGTGTCACGGCCTCGTAACGTTCGATCATGTCTTTCATCGAAGCATTTATTTCCAGTTCGCCCAACATGGGCACTCCAAGCTTGCCTTTCATTGAAACGCCATAAAGCACGGAACGAAGCGCGTCGTGTATTTTAGAGCCGCCCTCCTTCATGATTGTAAGCGCCTTGCGGGCAGCTTTGTCGCCGTCTTTTGGTAATTCTTTCTCCAATTGAGCTTGCCTTTTCTTTATATCGCGGGCAATCGTTGCAAGTAGCGGGACTATCAAATGCTCCTCGCGTTCGTATTGCCATGCGTTAAACCACACCGCGACAGCAGCATTATCGCCCCGGCCTTCGTCATCGACAATTTGCTTCATCAAACGCATCATTGACGTTTTACCCGATCCCCAGTTGCCGAAGACTCCAATAGTAATAGGGCTATCAGTGTGCAAGGCCGCGCGGGCGAGGACTCCGGCGGTATGCTCAAATTCAAGTTGGTCGGAGCGGGCACTCTCAAGAATGGGCTCGTCGCTTAAAAGCTTAAAATTATCTTTCAGGTTTGTTGTCATGTAATATCTCCAAATGTTTATTTAAAACACTTTCCTGTTCTAAAACAGCAGTTTGGGATTGTACCATTTGTAGTTTTGTAAGTCAACACTGGCGGCGTATCTGTTTTTGTAAGCGAAAGTTTAATCTTTTTTAATGAGAAGCTATTACAACTAACAGCGCTTAATTGAAATGAATTGTGTTTATTGAAGTAAAAAGTTTGTTTTGAAGGTTCTTGACGTTTGTAAATATCGTTGTAGTTGCCGGATACTGGATACTGGATACTGGATACTGGATACTGGATACTGGATACTGGATACTGGATACTGGATACTGGATACTGGATACTGGATACTGGATACTGGATACTGGATACTGGATACTGGATACTGGATACTGGA
>JAIQZQ010000072.1 GCA_021777105.1 Candidatus Anammoxibacter sp. | reverse complement strand
TGAAAATATAAAATACTAAAGGAAAGATAGCTTGGGCGTTGCGGTTTGTCCACTACATTTTTGGTTGTATTACGATTGTCAAAGAACTGGCGCTGCTTAGGGTGACACAAAACTACCGCGCAAGCGGTTTCGTTCAACAAGAAGATGAGCAGTTTTTGTTCATCTTTTGCAATATTTATAAAAATTGTCATTTAGAAATGTTCTGTGTTAAAAAGCTTCAAATCTCTTCTTTATAACATGTCTATATAGGATGTTATCGGTGAACTATCGTTTGTCCCTGCTGTACGTTTTTTAGGGCATTCCAACCGGCTCTATTAATACTTTTTAAGAATATCATCTATTCTAAAACTGATGTTTGGGATTGTAACATTTTAGGTTTTGTATGTCAATCTGCAGCTATAGATGCGTTTTTGTAGTGGAAAACCCGCTTTGGTTATAGGGAAAACCACAACATTTGTAATGGCTCCTTGTAATGGGTTGTGGTTTTGGCGTAAAACTATTAATGCTAAAGGGTAGTCGGTTATTGTCAATAATGTGTGTCAGTACATGGTGGTAGTGTTTGAGGTAGGTTTGCTTTTTTAAGGGGAAAAACGGGATAAAAGTTTTTGTATTTTTTATTTAAATCCGAAAATCTAGTCAGAAAGCAGAAATCAGTTGACGGTTGGGGGAAAAAGAGCAACACAGTGTATGCTCACGAAAAGACGAAAATTTACGAAATAAAAAACTAAAAGCAAAGGCAGAAAACAGAATACTGAAGATAAAAAGCGAAAGTTGTCATTAATGCTTTAAGGGAAGTTCTTTTTTTGGGCGTTTGACACAAAATGGGGTTTCAAGGGTAATTGCGTTATAAAAATCGGGGTTCTGAAACGATTTGTAAATGAGGAGGATTGTGGTTGTTCTTCGACGCGAAGCGGGGCTTCCTGGGTTTTTGGTTACAAAGCATGGGTTTGTAACCAGAGGGGCCTCTTTAAATTGTTACGGTTCAGATTCATGCAAATTCATGAACAGGCACTTCAATAGTTTTTGAAGCTTTGTCTTGCATTCTTGCATATTTTAAAAGTTTATCAGCAATCTCCGGCTGGTAGGTTTGCTCACCGCAAGAACTGCAAACTTCAGCAGGGACATTTTCAACAAAAAATCGATTGTTGCCGGCTTCATAGCTGAACGTTACGTTTTTATTCTTCAATTTTCCACCGCAAAAAACACATTTCATTTTAATTTACCTCCTTATTCTACAATTTATCCACTCTTCAGGGTCTGGTTCGTATACTGTAACAATAACTACTGAAGGTGGAATGAGCGATATTTAATATAAAATGTCTTTCTGTTCTATAACTAACGGTTGCGATTGTATCATTTTGGCTTTTATATGTCAATTCGGCGCTATGAATGTGTTTTTGTAATGTAAGTGGTAAGTGGTAATCGGTTATCAGTAATCAGTTATCGGTGAAAGAAATGGCAAGAACGATGGAACACGGATGACACAGATGACGCGGATTTGCGCTGATTAAAAGCAAAAAGCAAACCACAGATTTCACAGAAAGAACAAAAGCAGGGTAAGTGGTAATCAGTTATTGGTTATCGGTGAAAGTAAAGCAATGGCAGAGTAGACTTATTGTATGGCTTAAAAAGGCAAAAGGGGGGGGATCTAAGGTTTTTTGATTTTAGAGCAATGCGAAGCTGGGGCTTCTTGAATTTTTGGTTACAAAGCTGGGGCTTTGTAACCAGATTTGATTGTTTTATTATCTATTCATCCGCCGGCGCGTTTAACTTTGTAGCCAATCTTGCCTAATTCATCTGCCAATGTATCACGGTGATCGCCCTGTATTTCAATAACTCCATTCTTTAAACTGCCGCCACTGCCACACTTTTGCTTAAGGGATTTCGCAAGTTTTTTAAGTTCTTCAGACCCCAGAGGAACTCCGGTTATCAAGGTTACTCCTTTTCCTTTGCGGCCCTTTGTTTCCCTCATCACCCTGACAATGCCATCGCCTTCAGGAGGCGATTGTTCATTTTGGCAAATACATTTCACTATAGGTTTGTTACAATCTGGACACATTTTGCCAAACTCGGTCGAGTAAACAAAGCCTGTGTCTTCATTCTGTTTTTTCATGGATTGATTACCTAAATTTTATATGAATATTTGTAACCAAAAGCCCGACCACTTGCCACAGTTGCGCAACTGAAAAGTGTGTGTTCTGTTCTGTGTGGTTTTAGTTAAAAAGGTTGGTATCAAAAGTTTAAACTGTCTGCGCGCTGCGCACTGTTGTTAGCCTCTTTACTCGCGCATGTGGGATATTGGGACTGGCGGGATCAACCGTGAGCTCTCTGCGGCTTGGATTAATAATTAAATCCATATCTTCCATTGGAACCGCGCCAAGTAACACTTCATCGCCAAGAACTAAGGCTCCCACAAAACAGATCCGTTTGCCGAAACCAACCTTTATGGGCCCGACATATGGAACTTTCATACTCCTGCCGTCGGCTACGGATACCTCTCTCGTAGACTCTGTTTCAAGATTGAGCTGCACGGCAATATGTTCAGGGATGCACAGCATAAGCGCGCCGGTATCAGCCAGGGCCTTTACTTTGATCGGTTCTAAATTCTGCTGTTTTGGATTGCTCAATTCTATTTCCGCAAAAACATGTCCCATGTTTTATCTCCGAAAATTGTTACGGTTGCGTATTAATAGTTCTATAGTCAAACAAATCAGGTTTTAGAAAAATAATATTTACGTATTGTTATCTTCAAACTTAACGAAATAAAACCCTAAAGGGTAAATTCCAATAAACTCCGCTTGTTGGAGTTAAGGCTTTAGCCTTTTATTCATTGGCAAATTTCGAAAACCTAATGTTTTTGAGTATAATTTTGTGCCTCTAATATCCAGCGCTTTATGATTCATTTCTTGTAAAGAGCGTACTGTTATCTTTGGAATATTTTCATCTACAAAAATTTTCATGTTTAATTTTCCACTGCCTCAAGAGGAGATAATTGTTCCTCTGCAAGCGAGCCTGCGTAATCAAGGCATGCAAGTATGTCTTCGCGCTTAATTGAAGGATAATCTTCAAGAAGTTCTTCAATTGTGTCTCCATTAGCAAGCATTTGTAAAATTTGATGAACAGGGATGCGTGTTCCTTTTATACAAGCCTGACCATGGCATATTTTTGAATTGATTGAAATACGTTCAAACATAAGACCTCCTTATTTTTACGGTTACTTATTAATAATTAAATTTGACCTCAAAAGAAGCTAACTGTCACGTGGAAATTGATTTATGCATAGATGTCTCTTTACAAATCCACAAAGCTAAATCAGCTATTATTATAGTTCATGTAATTTATAAAATCACCTGTCTTTTGTAAAACAGTGAATTCATTATTGGGATGTTGTCGGCAACTCGTTTTTTATCGCGAAGCTGGGGCTTCTTGAATTGGGCGTTAACCAAGCGGGGGCTTGGTAACGAGGGAGGATTCAACATTTTTATTTAACCGGATTGTCATGTTTATGAAATGTTATCTACAATGTATTGGAGGTGGCGGCTATCCGTGCCGCAGCAGCCGCCTAGTATTGTGATGTTGTGTGATTTGTTTAGATCTATCATGCGGGCTCCCCAGTCTGGGACGTCTTCTGTGTGGATGGTTTGGGAGCCTTCAAGTTCGGCGTGGGTTAGGGCCGAGCCGTTGGCTTGGTAGCCGATGATGCGGTTGATTATTGAATGAGGTTGTTGATCTGGCTTGAAAAAAGAGGGGTAAGCGCAGTTTATCATAAATCCTAACGGTTTTGTTGGGCATCTATTGTCAATCTCTGAAATGGCATTTGCAATTGAGCTGTTGTCAAGCAATGCTCCGTTTTTGTTGATTACAAAGCTTATGATGTATGGGACTTTGGTTTTTGAAAGGGCTTTTGCCATGCCAATGGCTTCGGGCAAAGCGGGCATGGATGCGGCTATGATGAAGTCGCAACCTGCGGCGGCTATTTTATTGATCTGCCATGAGTGAAAGCTCTCGGCTTCGTTTTCTGAAATGCCTTGATCGGGAAGATAGCAATCGTTTTTACACCCAACAAGTCCGCCGATTATGATGTTTTCAGACCATGCCGGGAAATCGTTTCTAATATGTTTTATAAAATCTATTGCCGAGGCGTTGAGGTCGTTGTCTATCTTTGCGGCTTCTATGCGATCCTTGTTTGCTCGCCATGTTGGGGCGCACATAAAAAACGGGACGCGGGCGTTTTGGGCAATGGATATATATTCATGATAGATTTCGGCCATATGCTCTCTGCCGATATTGCTGTTAACGAGAAGGGAGTGGGCCAGATCGGGATGCAGTGAGACATTGGGATTTCGGCGTAGTCTTTCAACAACGGCAGCTTCCATTAAGATAAAATCGTTGTTGTTTAACAGGGTGTTTATGTTCATTTTAATAAAAAGGCAAAAGGCGATTAAACCACAGATTGCACAGATAAACGCAAAAGCGTGCCGAAAAAACACGCAATTAAAAGCAAACCACAGATTGCACAGATTACACAGATTTAAAAATCAAAAGCGTGTCCACGATAAGACAGGAAAGACACAAAATTAAAAGCTACAGGTTACACAGATGAAATCAAAAGCTTATTAACCACAAATCTACACAAATCTTCACTGATAAAAGAGCAAAAGCAATAAGCCAAAAGCGAACCACAGATTGCACAGATAAAAGCAAAAGCGCGCTCACAAAAAAACACGCAATTAAAAGCAAACCACAGATTGCACAGATTACACAGATATAAAAATCAAAAGCGTGTCCGCGAAAAGGCACGAAATTAAAAGCTACAGATTACGCAGATAAAATCAAAAGCTTATTAACCACAAATCTACACAAATACTCACTAATAAAAGAGCAAAAGCAATTAAGACAGGATAAAAACGGGTTAAAAGCAAAACGTAAAATGAGGGAATGTTTTTAATTTGTTGAGCGGGACATTTTTCACTTTTGAAAGGGGGGCTAAGGCTCCCTTTCAAAAGTGATTTTGTAATTGATGCGGTTATTTTATCATTTGCGTTTACACAAATGGCGCTAATTAGCTGATTTGGTTTCTGCTTCAGTGTTTGCTTTCGCTTCGGTGGTCTTTGGGGCTTCGGCGTCGCTCTTTTTTGGTTCGGCGTCTTTTGCGCATCTAAAACCGACGCTTCTGTTTCGCCTGTGAGGCTCGTCGTACCAGCGGACAGTAACTCGCGCCTGATATACGTTATTGGCAAAAAGGGAAGACCCTCTCATTACCCTGAGATTTGTGCTGTCAAGCGGGCCTTTTGGGTCTCTATTTGGGCTGTCATGATAGTACATGGCATGGTGCCAGTCGCTGCACCACTCCTGGATGCTTCCGCAAAAGTCGCTTACGCCGTAAACGCTATCCCCTCCGGGGTGACTGCCAACCTCAAGCGCGCCTTTTGTTCCGGCGTTGCAGTTATTCTGGTCCCATACATTGCCCCATGGGAACCTGCGTCCGTCAGTGCCGCGGGCGGCTTTTTCCCATTCTGCTTCAGTGGGCAACCGTTTACCGGCCCATGCGGCAAAGGCGTATGCATCGTACCAATCTACCTTAATTACAGGCCAATCCGCGTGCTCGTAATAGCTATCTTCAAGCCATTTGTCGGGAACGTGATTTTTGTTTCGCATTTCGCCCACAAAGCATTTGCTGTGGTCATTTGTTTCGTCGAGATAGTTTAGGAACTCCCAATACAATGCGTTTGTCACTTCAAATTTATCAATATAAAATCCGCTTAAATAGATCTCGTGTTGAGGCATTTCTTCAATATTAAATTCGTCAACATCGCTGCCCATCAGAAACTTGCCTTCCGGCACATGAACCATTTGGCTCAACCTCTCTCTATCCTTTTTCAAGGCTTCGGTCATCACTTTCTTTCGCACTTGACGGCTTCTCTCAGTTCTGCCTTTTCTTTCATCAACTGTCAGAGTTCTTTCCAATTTCGCGATATACTCGTCAATTTTGGACATGCCTTTTACGTCTTTAGGGTAAAGCTCCTTGCAGTGATCAAGGTGGGCAAGGGCTCTTTTTGGAAAGCCCAGCTGCCAATAAGAGCCGGCAATTTTATAGTGTATCTGCATATAACTGGGAATCAATTCAACGGCAAATTTATATTCACGCAAGGCTCCTTCAAAGTCGCGCCTCTCTGTTCTAAGGCGGTCGCCGGAGTCAATATGATCCATTGCTTTCTTAAACCGTTCTTCCTGAGGCAAAGCCATCTCTTCGGCAAGTTGTATTCTAAATGCCTCCTCCTCGGCGCTCATTTCCGCGCCGGTTTCGGGGCTTACCAGTTTCTTGCCGTGAACACCGCAAAAATCGTCGCCGGGTTTGCCTTGTTGTTTGCATTCCGGGCAGATTAAATTGCTTGACTTTGCAGGGGTTTCTGCTATCTCTTTAGTATAGCCGATCAGTTTTTCGCCGTCAGCCGGACAGAAAACCGCGTTTTCCGGGCAGATTTCAGCGCACTTTGGGCATACCTTTGTGATGATGGAGCTTTTTGTCGAAACTTTATTATTTACGTTATCTGATTGTTGAGCGGTTTGTGCCTCGCTGTTTTTTAAATCCTCTGCGTAAAGGGGGCTTGTTCCCAAAGCTAAAACAAAGATAACAACAAACATACCGGCGCAACATTTATATTTTTTTAAATTTATCATTTTAATTTACCCATAAAAAAAAGAGATGCAATATTTCAGGCATCTCTTTTTTACAAAACAGCCATTAAGTTAGAATAGTAATAATCAAAATATACTACAGGATAGTGTTAGGAAAGAGAAATCTTATAAAACAAGATGTGTTTACCAAGAGCCTCCGCAATCCCAATTTGACCAAGGTTGCCACTCAACGCACTTTCTACCGTCTGACAGCCAATATTGGCTGCCGTTTTGAGTGCGCGTGCAACTCAAACCTTCTCCGCTCTTGGTCTGCACTTTTGAGACTTCGCCGAAATAGAAGCAATCTACCTGATGAAAATTTATTTTTGACTGATCAACAACATCGGTTACTTCAAGATCGTTAATGCCAAGCGTGCTTGCGCGCAACTTCGCCTCGTCAACGGGAACTTCATAAGTCGTTATTTCCTGCACTTTCACAGTGACGACTTTCTCCGGTTTAACTATGCCGTCAAATTCCTGTAAAATATCAGGCGCCGCGTATGGGGCAAACGATTGATGGTAACTATCTTTCTGAAGCTCAAGATTTGCGTCCTGCGCAAATAGTTTGCCGCTTGAAAGCGTTAAAGATATTACAAAACATGAAAAAATAAAAAATTGTTGAAAATTTCTCACTCCCACCCTCCTAAAAACAAAAATTTTTTAAAAAACAATTTGAAAATGCTAAATTTTTCTAAATTTAAATGAAAAATGCATTCTACAAAACGGATATATCTTTGTCAAATAATTAGTAAATGCGCTTAAAACGCGTGGTTTTGGCCTGTGGGACGGAATATTTTGAGTTTATACTAGTTGCGCGGACAAGTAAAAAACGCCTTAACTATGTTTATGTTTCCGCGTCTTTTTTTAGCCTGTTTTCCATTGAGGATGCAATATTTTGAGCAGTTTTATTTTGTGGCTCCAATTTTAACGCGGATTTAGCCATGAAGTCGGCCCTGGCGTTATTGTTCATCATCATGTAAATATGGGCGAGGTTAACGATGTTTTTCACAAGTTCAGGTTCCCTAAGGCGCAAACGTTCGCCTATTACTGCGGCTTTTTGCAAATCATTCGCATTTTTACCGCAGAACGAAGCGACGTACATTGAGTTGGTGTCTAATGGGAATAGTTCAATGTAAACATCCGCATAATTGCTTGCGTTTTTGTAATTTTTGAGCAGCACATTTACCTGTATGAGCTCCTTTAAAACAGCGGGGTCGTTTTTTTCGATCTTATTGGCTTCTTTTATGGCCAGGTAGGCGTCGGCCAGCTTGCCGTCTTGCCTGGATTTTATTGATTTGTTTATGAGATCGCCTATTTCTCTATTTTGCGGTTTAGGTTTTTCAGGAGTATGGTTTTCAAGGTAACCGATACGCAAAAGAGAGATGTCTGTTGTCAGGTCGCCGTGCTCCTGGATAGTTTCAAGCAGCTTTTCGAGCTTGCCGCCACTCTCATTAACGCGTTTAAGGAAACGGGACTTGTCTCTATTTATAACCGGGCTGCCTTTGCCGATATGTGTTAAGGTGTTGTCGCGGCCGTGTGAACCGGTTACTACTACATCGCCGGGCTCTAATTGGCGGACGATGACGCGCAAACTATTATTAGGGCCGGCTGTTCCCAGGCGGCGGGCAACAGGTTTGTCTTCAATAAACGAGGCTTTGCCGTTTCTATACAAAATAGTTCTGGGATGTTCGGCGTTAATGAAATAGAGAACGCCCAGATTATCGTCTACAAGGCCAAAAACAAGCGACATTTTCATTTTGCCGTCAAATTTCATAAAAACTCTCTGAAGTTCGACAAAATACTCCTCCAACCACAACTCCGGATATATACTATTGCTAATGCGGCCCGCCAGCGACTCAAAAACAACGCCCAGCGTCAACGCGCAGCTTGCCCCCTGAAACGGATCGCCCGCGGCGTCGGCGTTAATGAACACTGTATACGGTTTATCATTAATGGAAACGGCGTCGGCTGAGCAAATATCGCCTCCTAGCTGTTTATTCCATTTATTAAACTGGAACTGTTTTTTCTGTTTTACAATATAATCGACTTTAACCGCTCTGCTTTTTGATTTATTTGACGAAAAGGGTTTAACAAAAAGGGACGCGTGGAAATAATCATTATCCTGTTGCGATTTTGCGACACGCAGTTCATCGCGAACTTTTCTTAATTCGTCCAGCAGTTTTTTATCGGGCGCGTCGGATTGTACGGATTTTACAGGTTTTACAGGGTTGGCGGGCAGCGCGCGGTTTGACGCCAACGCGGCTGAAAGCATATTATTGAACGATCCTGAGAAAATGCCGTTGCCTCCGGGGCCGTTAATCGAATGTTCTAAATCCGAGCCTGCCTGCGTTGCGTTTCTATAGCCTGATATCAGGCGCGTCAGGGGTTTAACCAGTCCAATGTTTATAAAAACAGGAAAGCCCGCAATGATAACCATGGCGGCGACAAGAATGACGCAAGCCATTGCGTTTGAAAATCTGCTCATGTTCTCGCGGTAATTATAATAGTTGTACCCGGCAAGGTATAATCTGCCGTTTAGAATAAAGCCGTAATTGATATAGTTTGTTCCGTTATTGGAAGAGAGGCAAACCGGTTTAGACAACGCGCCCGGCATTTCCGAATCAGCCAGGCCGTTCAGGGATGATATTGGAAACGCGTTAATTACGCCTTCAATCATGGAGCTTAGCTGAAAATTGATGTTTCCGGCAAATTCCAGCTCTATTTCAGCTTCGCCGTCGTCAGTCTGTTCCAAAGGCAGGGAAACCACATAGTGAACCCTTTCAGGCATGCCGGCAAAGTCCTGTGTTGTGACTAATTTTTTCACATAGAAGACTTCTTCTCTAACATCCTGGTCGTCTGAAACGTCCATATGGTGGCCGGTAATCATTGTTGTTGCGGACATTACTATTAGCACGGCTGCCAGCGATAAGCCGACCAGCTTGAACATAAATGACGCCGGTCCATGAAACCGGTTTATATAGCAAACTGCAAGTAAGAGGTAGAATACAATAGTGAACCCTATCTGGATGTGGGCAAACAGGCCGTATTCAATTGCGCCGGTCTCATGCAAAACAAAAAAGAACGATATCAACACGGATATCATGGACACAATAAATATATCCCTTGATGCTTTTGCGTCGTTATCCCCGGAAGGGCTTGTATCGGCAAGAGAGGCGTACCTGCCTAAAACTGATTTAGAGAAACCTGATTCGGCGTGGATGTTGCGTTCGTCGCCGCCTTTGCCTAACTCGATTTGGCCTTGCGAAAAAGCGATTGTCTTTCTAAAAAAAATGACTGCCGTCCATATTGACGAAATCAAAAAGACAATGGATAGCAATTCAACGGAACCGCCTGAGCCGAGAGTGTAATTATGAGTGGCGAGTTTAAACTCGACGGTCATGGGCTGGGTTTGGCTAACGTGCATGGCGTACCCAAAAAACGACACTATCAGGGATACCGCTAGGGCTATCTTGGATTCACGAGGATGAATATTGCGCGGAAAATGGTACGCAAACTGAAGCAGGAATATAAAACCGACCCAGGCGGAGTACACTATGTAAGTTGCATACGCCGCCGATGGGGTGTAAAAGGAGAACCAAACTATATAACCAATAGAGAGGCATGCCTGAAATATAAAATAGGAGATGAGAAACCAGGTTTGGCTGGATTTATTTCGCTGCGCCGAAAGGTAAACGGAGATAACAACCGCCATTATAGCGGTTGTTATGTAACCAACAGAGTAATAAGATAAAAGAAAACTGCTCATTGTTATAGCTGCCTGTGTTTTTTTTATTATGGGCTCGGCAAGAAATAACTTTGTATTTCAGCTCTCGTCTTAAGGGCTCGGAGAGAAATAATCTGGTCTTTTTTGCCTGTAGATTTAGGTTGGATTTGTTCAATATGATTGAGTCGAACCGGATGCGCAGCCATAGCTGCGTAGAGGATTCGGCGATTGAAGATTGGGCAAAGGCGGTCTGAAGATGCTGGTAAAAAAGCCCGGGTTATTTCTCTCCGAGCCCTAAGGCCGATTATGCCCAAACTTCAATCAGCGGATCCTTAAGTTTCGACGACTGCATCCACGGTCTCGCATTGAGACTCCCAATCAATTTTTGGAGCGTCGCCCCAGAGTAATTCAAGATTGTAAAAAGCCCTGGTCTCGTTAGTAAAGATGTGGACAACAACCCCGCCTATATCAATCAATATCCATTTGGCCTCATTGTAGCCTTCTATACCTAAAATAGGGGCTCCGCCAACCTTCATCTCTTTTTTAATATCATCTGAGATTGCCTGTAATTGGCGCTCATTTGTTCCGCTGCATAAAACAAAATATTCGGCTATGAATGAAACATTTTCCATATCGAATACTATAATATCTTCAGCCTTTTTTTCAGACGCGATACTGGCCGCGCGAATTGCTATTTCCTGTGAGTTTAACGTTTTCTAATACCCCTCTGACCCGGACAAGCCGGAAAAGTGACTTAAGGGCTCGGAAATAAATAATTTGGACTTTTTTACCAGCATCTTCAGGCCGACTTTGCCCAACATTCAATCGCCGAATCCTCAACGCAGCTATGGCTGCGCATCCGGTTCGACTCAATCAGGTTGAACAAATTCAACCTAAATCTACAGGCAAAAAAGTCCAAGTTATTTTTTTCCGAGCCCTAAATGATATAAATTTCAACTATGATTGCGGCGTTTATAAAGCGCCGCATCAAAGAACTCCGCCGCTTAAAAGCCCACGGCCGTGGCATATAATTTGCGCTTACGCTTCGCCTTCCACTTCTCCAGTTGCGGCAATATCGCTTTCCTGATCAAAGCCGGAGTTGTAGTTTCGCAAATCTTCAATGCTGGTGCCGCAATGGTAGCAAAACTTTGCGTACTTGGGGTTTGTGTCCAGACAATCATCGCAACGCTGGTACAAAAGCGTGCCGCAAAGCATGCAAAAGTTTGCTCCGGGTTCATTATAATTAAAGCCGCAGTTAACGTTTGGACATACTCCTACCTCTTTATCTTCGCCATCAAACTGGTTTACCATAATAACACCTCTTGTTTTAAATTAAAAAACAGGCAAATTAAAGGCCCTGCCGCAAATAAACTGATTATTTGCGGCGGAACTTTTAACAAAATGCAAAACCGCAAAAGGCCGCGCTTTAAATAAGCGCGGCCTTCGCGTAAAATGATATTTTTTATTGCAAATGCAAAAGAGCGCTTATCTTTGGCGAGAATTTAACAATAAATCCCGCAAACACAAGCGATACGATTGACATCAATTTAATCAAAATGTTTAAAGACGGCCCTGATGTGTCTTTAAAAGGATCGCCTACAGTGTCGCCTACAACCGCGGCCTTATGGGCATCAGACCCTTTGCCTCCATGGGCGCCTGTTTCAACAAATTTTTTGGCGTTATCCCATGCGCCGCCCGCGTTTGCCATAAACACGGCTAAAAGAAAGCCGGTTGACAATCCGCCGGCCAACAACCCTATAACACCGGCAATGCCTAAAACCAGACCCACAACTATAGGCACTGATATGGCCACAAATGCAGGAAGCATCATTTCACGCTGCGCGCTTTTTGTGCTTATTGCCACGCATGACCTGTAATCAGGGTCGGCTTTGCCTTCCATCAACCCCGTGATCTCTCTAAACTGGCGCCTTACCTCTTCAACCATTTTGCCCGCGGCTCTTCCAACAGCTTTCATTGTCAATCCGCAGAAAAGGAACGCAACCATTGAGCCGAGGAACATGCCTGCCAACACTTTTGGATTTGCCAGCGTTATATTAAAATAGATCATGATGTCGGTAATCTGCGCGGTTGTAACGTCTATAACATTACCTGCAACTTCAATAGTCTTAACGCCTGCTCTGTGCATGCCTATCTTTACCTGTTCAACATAAGCCGCAAGCAGAGCCAAAGCAGTTAACGCGGCTGAGCCGATCGCAAACCCTTTGCCGGTTGCGGCGGTTGTGTTGCCGAGGGAGTCAAGCGCGTCCGTCCTCTCTCTGACTTCAGGATCAAGCCCGCTCATTTCAGCGTTGCCGCCCGCGTTGTCAGCAATAGGCCCGTAAGCGTCGGTGGCCAACGTAATGCCAAGAGTAGAAAGCATTCCAACGGCGGCAACTGCGATACCGTATAGCCCCATTGAAACGTTGTCAAAACCTCCGGCAAAAGCAAAACTCAAAATTATGCCGGTAACAATTGTGACTACCGGAATAACGGTAGACAGCATGCCGGTGGCGATACCGTCAATAATTACAGTTGCCGGCCCCGTCTTGGCGTGCCCGGCAATGCCCTGGGTTGGTTTATGATCGGCGGAAGTGTAATACTCCGTGGCTTTTCCAATAATAATGCCCACAATCAAACCTGTGACAATCGAGAGCCAAATACCCATATGCCCCGGCAATAAACGCCAAACTATAAAACCTGAGGCAATTAAAATCAAAGTAGAGCTTAAATTAACGCCTGAGCCTAAAGATTTCAGAAGCTGTTTTTGCGTAGCTCCATCTTTCGTCTTAACCTTAAATATGCCCAATATTGAAAGGATTATGCCGATGCCGGCTATAGCCATTGGCACTACCATGCCGTTAAGGCCAAATCCCGCCGCAAATCCAAGCGCCGCGCTGGCCAATATTGAGGCGTAATATGATTCGTACAAATCAGCGCCCATGCCGGCTACATCGCCAACATTATCGCCAACATTATCAGCGATAGTCGCCGGGTTTCTGGGGTCGTCTTCCGGAATGCCGGCTTCAACCTTGCCCACCAAATCCGCGCCCACATCAGCGGCTTTTGTGAATATGCCGCCGCCAACTCTTGCAAACAGGGCCTGTGAACTGGCGCCCATTGCAAAACAAGGCATTATTACCGCCATATCATGAAGCGAAATGCCGGTGTATTTTCTAAGGAAGAAAAACCAGACTGAGACGTCAAGCAAAGCGAGCCCCACAACAACAAGCCCCATTACCGCGCCGCTTCTAAAAGCGACCTGAAGCCCCTCATTTAATGAGTTCTTCGCTGCCGCAGCGGTTCTGGAACTGGCGCTGGTGGCCATCTTCATGCCGAAATACCCTGAAAGGCCGGACAAAAAGCCGCTTGTCAAAAACGCAAACGGCACAATCTTCGACTGCGCATTTAACAAAAACGCGATAGCCAAAAGGGCAAGATGCACGAAGAGAAAGAACACAAACACTAGTTTATATTGTTGTTTTAAATACGCGTAAGCTCCGTCCTTAACATGCCCGGCAATCTCAACCATTCTCTCGTTGCCCGGGTCGGCCTTCATCACTTTTCTGCTGAAGACAAACGCAAATAGAAGCGCGCAACAGGCGCCTATAGGCGCAAGCCACCAAAGCAAAGGTATATCTTTAGCGCCGTCATGGCCTTTTTTATGCGCGGAGACTTTGTGACCGGACTCTTTGGTCATACCCCAATCGCCGCGATCATAATCGGCTTTGGCTTTAACGTCTTGCAGTTCCCACATCTCAACGTTGTCCGCCATTGCTGTTTTAGAAAAACTATTAAAGCCGGCAATCGCAAAATTGCTCAGGACAAATAAGCCGATAATCAGAGCCAGTGTCCGAGGCTTTTGAAAGTTCTTAAATCTTTCAGACACACTTGTCATTAACTTCTCTCCTTTTTATTTTTATAAATAATTAATATTTGCAACTAAATTACAACCCTCCAGTTAAATTTATATTTTAAGCTTTAAATTTAAAACATAAACCTCCTCTCCTTTCCTTTCTATTTTTTTAAAAATGAGAACGGTGAATTCCTGTGTTTATCGGCGCCCAAAAAAAGCGCAGCATTGCGGGCCCAAAACTTTTCGCGCTCACCGCATCCTGTTCGGCTCAATCTGTATGATCACGCCTAACTCAATTATATTAAATAAAACCATTAAGAAATCCTCATATTGTAATGTTCAATCCTTAATCGTCAATTGTTTTATAATATATTCTTTTTTTTGTTTAATTAAAGGCAAAAATTCTTTCGCCTTGTTCATTGGATCGTCAGGATATTTTTTTAGATACATATCCCATTCATCAATTGATTTTTCTATATATTCAATGGTTTTATCAAGTTTGCCCTGAGACTCGGCCCTTAAAGAGGCCTTCCACAACGCATGGCAAATCATCCTTTGCATCGTAGCGGAGTTATACATAACAGGTTTGCGCTCTATTGACGCCTTCAACCAGTAAACAGCCTCTTCAAAATTATCCCGCCCGGACTCCTCCGCCAACATCTTCACCCTATATTCAGCGTCTTTAAAATAACTGTCGCTGAACAGATGAATGTACATATAACCCAATTCGAACGCAATATCGCCGTTTGACGGATTTTTTCGAGCCCCTTTTTCAGCAAAATCAAGCCCCGCTTTTATCCAATGCCACTTGCTTTCAGGCCGTTTCCATTCGTAGGCGATATTGTACGCCAGATTCCATGCCTGAAAAGACCAAACTCCCGGAAAATCAGGCTGAAGTTTGGCAATCAGATTGTTGATTGCCATTGTTTCAAAATATCGTTTCTCTTTGTGCCTTGCAATCCCTCTTAACCATAAAAGATCAATCGCAATAGCCCTGAAACCGCCAAGCAGCAAAATCGGCGTATTCTCGGAAGCCTCATATTGACCAGCTTCCAGGCCATGTTTAGCGCTTAAATCATTAACTTTCCCTTGCAAGAACAAGGCCGCAACGATCAAAATCGCCACAACCAATCCACATATTAATCTTTTCTTAAACATGCAAAACAGCTATATTTCCCGGCGCCTGACAACCGCCGCCGATATGCCTATGCAGGCCGCAAAATAAGCCGAGGCGTAGATAAAAAGCTTCAAAGCCTTTAATAAAGGTATATCTATCCTATTTAAAACAAAATTTTCCATATTAAATTTGTTCAGATTTGGCATGGCAAAAGTAATAAAACTCAAAACACCGCTCAAAACGCGGTTTAACATGGCTATAAAGGCTGAGGAAGCGTCCATTGACGTCGCCGGCCCGTGACTATGACCGTGGTGGTCATGCATATGATCATGGCCGTTAAAAGATCCAATCACAGTTTCAAAATCGCTTATATAATCAGTCATGTAACCACAAAACAATATAAAGAGAACAAAAGATATGCTTACCGCCGGCGTTACAAAAAATGTCGATCCTGTTACGCCTATCAAGGTTATCAACATGATCTGAATAAAAATAATAACCACCGCTTTAAAAAAATTGTATTCAAACGGGACCGATCCATAAAATATTTGTGTTTTATGTTTCTGCAACCCCACATACGACCCTGCGGGTTTAGGCTCCAATTCTATCAGAAATTCATTTGCCCCTTTAATAATGCCCCTATCAAATTTAACTTTTAGTGTTTCGCCTGCAAGGGCAACAATTTCGCTTGTCTCCCTGCGGCCGGACGCAGGGTTATAAACGCTGAAATAGATGGGAAGCGACTCTTTGCTGCTTTCAAGAAACAAATCCATCGCGGCCTCAATCTTTTCGCCCGGCAAGCTATCATTTAATCCCAGGCCGGCCACAGTCCAAACCGCTTTTGCCTTGCCGCCTTCAATCCAGTTTATGCCGCCCGCCGTCTCTCGATGCTCGCCTTTAACAGCAAAATCGACATTGCCGGCCAGCTTTCTGGCTGTCAAATCAGCGCTAACTCCACTTTCCGGCGCGACGGTTATAACCTTGCCGGCAGAGCTATTATCATACGTATCTAAAGCGGCGGTTTTATCAGGCAAGCTATTGGACGCCGTGTATCTAATCAAAATTTCACTATAACATCCAAGCGCAAAAGTGGTAATGCCTATAATATAGATAAAACCCAGCGTCTTGCCCAAGACAAGATTCAGCCTGTTTACCGGTTTGGTCATTATAGAGTAAACCGATTTATCCTCAATATCCTTAGGAATTGAAGTTGATGATAGCAATGCCGCAATCAACATCCCAAAAAACGAGATGGAACGCAGGCACATTGATTCAACCAGCTTAACTTTATCATCCACCCCGCCTACCACGGGAAAAAACACGGAAAGGCTGTTAACCGCCAAACCGGTAAGCAGAAGAATGATAAAGACCTTGCTTCTAAGATTGTCTTTTAATGTCAACCAGGCTACAGCGGTGACTTGATTAATGCCGGCTATCTTCAACCTGTTATTTCTTGTTAAGTGTGCTGAGGTTTACAAAAACTTTGAGATTCTTAATTCTACCTTTTTGCCCCAATTACGATATTGACCACGCTCAATAAAGATCCATAACCCATTTTCCGTCATGCGCAGGATTAGGGATTACTTTCTGCCCTTTAGGATCAACAACAAAATCCATAGTTTCCAAAACCAAATACCCGATTAATGAAGGAGTTGTCGCATCGTTTTCCATAACTTGCATTTGGATGTCCCTGCCCTGAATAATGATAACTGCTCCATTAAAGATACGCCGCTCTACTCTTCCGTTTGCGCTTGTTAATCCTCGTGAATGAGAATACAGTAATCCTAACTTATCAATAACCTCCGGCGGTAAACATAAAAATGCCGCGCCGGTATCAACCACCGCATCTACTTCAACCGTTCTTATTTCATTTTCCTTTATCAATCCTCGGGAAATCAACACCATATCGCCAAAGTTTTTCACAATAACTTTTTCAATTGTTTTGCCCATTTATTCGCCATCCAATGTTGATACTTTTGTTTTTTGCGCCATGGCCGGCTTCGTCATCTTGAAGATTCATCCAAAACGTTAAAAAAACATTTGCGCGGCAATTCAATTCTTCATAATTAAAAACAGGGGGCATTTTTCGCAAAGGAAATTATCGCTATCGCAAAAATCATTGAAAATCTGGTGCAATCCCTGCTGCCTTCTGGCGTTGTTTACAATATTAGCGGCGTCATCCCGGCCGCTAAAGATTCTGTTTGCCATAAAACTGGTCACCTGATTTGGTGTCAACTTCGGAAACATTCTAAACACCAGATGCAGCCTCTTTTCCAAGTCGAAATTTCCGCTTTTTCTTGAATTAATCAATAAGAGAGGAATTATTACGTTAATTAAGATGTCAAAAGTGCGCTCTTTGCCCAGCAATCGTTCGGCAGTTGCCGCGCGTTTGCCTCCAAAAGTGTAGTAATGCGACCAATAATCATCAAAAATGCCCTGAAAGACCCGATCAATCCCTTTCCTTACTATATTAAACTGTTTTTTTTCAGATAATCCGCTCTCAAACTCCTCAAAAATCTCGATAAAAAGCGAAAGCAATCCCGCCGTAACGCTCTTAACGATTATATGGCTCATAGCCGCAATACGCCTGGTTGGAAAGTTTGCCGGGCGTGATTTGCCAAACTGCCACGAAGCCCCGTTCATGGGCTCTACGCTTATTCTGGGCGATATCTCGGATTCCCATATCTTCTCAACACTTTTAATATACGAGTCGGTTTCATTATCAAAGCAGCTTTTATATTGCCGGCCGTTCTGTCCCGGCAACAAACCAGCCATTCCAAAGAAAGCCGCTTGTATAAACAAGGCTTTCTCGTTTTTCTCTAAATCAATAGGCACAATTTCCTGAAAATCAGTAAATTTTAACAGCCCCGCAAGGTCGCGAAACTGCCCCTTATTGTTTTTATACCCCAAGGCTTCCATTATAGCTTCGTACAAAGTCTGCTCAAATGTGCCGTTGTTTAATAATCTGCTAAACCTTTTCCCTTTAGATATAATCCGCTCATCGCCTGCGCAATCCAGAAATCGTCCTATTTTCTCAATGTTTTGCTCATTAATCCTAAAACTTTTTTGGCAAAGCCCGGCGTTGGTTTTTATAGAGGCTGGGTAATCCTCAATATTAATGTCTGAAAACAGCTCGTCAAGGTCTCTGTCTAAATATTTATTTAGCGCAAGCTGCGGGATGGGCTCGCCTTTTTCATTGTAAACATAATCGTCTTTCCTGTCGTTCCACATTGCGACATGCAGGCAAACATTGTTGTAACTTTTTTGAGCATTATGGCCATGCTTGTTCCAATCAGACGCAAAAACATGGATTTCCACATCGCCTTTTTTTAAACCGCCTTTTTCAAACAAAATCTCCGCGTGATGGAAATCAGGCCCATCCTCAACATTCCACCATCCCGGCGAGACAACCTCCAACCTTGAGCCGTCTTCCGTAAAAATGCGATCTTTTGCGTAGTGTTGACCGTGCCAAACGCAACGAACTAAATCCTCTTTTATTCTTTTGGTCTTTGTCTCATTTAATGTGGCTTCACAAATTACATCACGATTTGAGCCATGGCCGTCATACGGCAATGATTTTGAAAGGATATTGTCAACTGCGGCCGCATATTTGTTGGAGAAACAGTCATCGCTAAACTCTTCTGTTTTAAAAATATCTTTCAGGTTTAACATTTTTTTTCAGATATTTAAAACCAACTGAATAAATGAGCGCTGAGCAGCCGGGCTGCTCTAACGAGAATTATCCTCAAAGGGGATAAATAAGGCAACAATTATAACTTTGTAAAAAATCTTTTTCAAAAGAATTATAGGCATATAGTCTTTATAACCGTTCGATTATTCTGCGCAAGCAATAAGGCAAATTCAATTAATCCATGTTTTTTAATCCCTTTGCTCCTTCGCCGGAGCTGTTTAAAGATTGCAAAAACGACGAAAATACGTCATTTACGTCTTTGGCGCATTTTTCTTCACTTTTCTCATTCTTAAGGTGTGTGAAATAAGCCAGAGTCAGGTTAGACGCGGTTAACTTATTTGCCATGTCGGAAAAACCGAATTTATCAAAAACCTTTTCCTTAAAAAAAGACTTTGCCTTTAAAAATTCATCAGCAATATTGTCTATATTTTCTTTAAATTCCGACATAATTAACCCCTTTTAATAAATTAAAAAGCCCGCGCAAGATATTATTTGCCCCTATTCTCAAAGTCATTCGCAATCTCTATAAGTCTATCTAACTCTCCATCGGCAAACTTGTTTGCAGCCTCTTTGAATTTTTCAAGCATGGATTCCTGCGCCTGGTCATTCAGGGCGTCGTCGGCCATAGGGTACAAAATGTTGTCTTCCTTAAAGATGTGCTCCTTAATCAAATCAGTGTAGCCGGTTGTTCCGGCTATGATCTTTTCGTTATCGCCTTCATTCAGGCCGTCAACAATATTTTTGACACAATTTCTGCCCTCATCATGCTCGTGCAGCATTTGTGGAATCGGGTCGCAATGCATCTCCACCCCGTCTTTATGCACTTCAACAAACAGAATGTCCTCTTCCTTTGCGTGGTGAGATTTATCGGCGTAATTTTTTATAAAGTCCACTGCTTTTTCAAAAAACTCCTTGTCCAATGCGCCGCCTGATTTCAGGTTGTCTCGCTCGGCAACCAAAGCTCCAACAACCTTCGAGATATTCTTATGCTCATCAGATAATATCGAGGTCGCTTTTACAGTCGTTTCCATAATTGCTCCATTTGTTAAAATAATTTCAATAATACATGCGAAACTAGAAAACGCGTATTATAACCTAAATCAAGCAGATTAAGAGGCAAAAAAGATAAATATTATAATTTTATTTTAACCTTTGAAAGGGAGTGGGGACCCAAGCTGGGACAATCTTTTGCTGGAGCAACCTGCAATACTGCGCCTTCTTTTAATTCTTTGCTATTTGACTTGATCCTGTCTTTAGCTTTTGCTTTTATCTGTGTAATTTGCGCAATATGTGGTTTATTTTCCGTTTTATCTGATTTAAGGCTTTAACCCTTTTAAAACTTTTCTTATTTTAGCGGCGTCCGGCTGATTGGGGTTTAGTTCGATTGTTTTGCTTAAATGGATAAATGCCCTTTTTGTATCGCCTTTTTTTAAACATGTTACGCCAAGGTTTTTGTGCGCTTCGACATATTCGGGGTTGATCTTTACTGCGGCGGCAAACTCAAGGAAAGCGTCGTCCAGCTTTCCTTCGTTGCTATAAATAATGCCAAGGTAGTTGCGGGCTTCAACCATGTTGCTATCAAGCTTAACCGCAATCTCAAACTCCTTTTTAGCCGTATCCATAGCTCCTTGTTTGTAGCGCGCCCAGCCGATATTGTAATGGACATTGGCTTCCTCGTATTTTATTTGCAAGGCTTTGTTAAAATTTGCAAGGGCTTTGTCTACATTGCCGCTTTGCATATCCACAATGCCAAGGTTATTTAAAGACTTTATTTTCAGCATTTCGATATTATCTAAAATCAGCTTGTTTATGTTGCTCTTATAAAACTCTTCAAATACTTCAAATCTGTTTAATTCGTAAAATTCTTTTGTGCGGGTAAACTCCACCAGATTTCTAAACATCGGCAAGGCTTTGTCATACTGTTTCTTCATCATAAAAATATTGCCAATATTGTATATGGCAATTATGTTGTCGGGCTTTAGCTCCAGAGCTTTATTGTAAGCGCGCAACGCCTCTTCAAACCTTCCTCTGTTTTCCAATGCGACCGCGAGGTTAAAAATAGCGTCAGGATAACGGTCTTTAAGCAAGGCGGCGTTTCTGAACGATACGATGGCCAAGTCAAGCTCTCCTGTTTGCATATATGAAACGCCAAGGTTGTTGTGAGTCTGAAAGTCGTTAGGATTATATTTAAGCGATTCATTGTATTGAGCCATAGCCTCATTCCACTTGCCAATTTTTGAATATTCCAACCCTAAATTATACCGTGACCGCGGATTTTTAGGGTAATGCTCAACCGCGCTTGTCCAGAGCGTCAACTCGCTTTTCCAGTCAAAGTTCCTTTTAAACGTGGCGTATGAGAAATACAAAAGAATTGGAACTATCAAGGCGCACTGAAAAAACTGCTCCGACTTGTAAAACGGGAGAATCACATCGTCGGCTGATTTATTGCCGTTTTCATTGTTTACCGGTTTTTGCGCGCCGCATCCTGCAAGCATACGCGAGACGCCAAACAATACCAGCGTAATTGACGCGCAAAACCCTATGGCCGAGGCGTAAATGCGGTGTTCGGCTATTATAGTCGTTAAACTACCGACATTTATCAACAACACGCTGCTTGAAGCCATTGGCATTATAAAATACAGAAATATAGAAAATGATATTAATCTATATTTCTTTACAAGAAGCACAGCCAACGCAATTACAACAGCCACAATGCAAAATGAAACCATATGCGAAAACTGCATAAAATGCTCGGGAACTATAAAAAAATGCTCCAGACTCAAATCAATCGGCGCAAAAAGCAGCTGTAAATAGTAAACATACCCCTTGCACGCAGTAACCAGATTTATTTGAAGGGACGTGGCTAATGACATTGAGCCGGATCCTGACATTTTAATTAACCCGGCAATGATGATAAGCCAAAAAGGCATATGATACAGCCTGAATCTAAGAATTATCGATTTTATGCGTTGTTTAAATAGCCTGGAATGCGCGCCTCCCTTTCCCTTTCCCTCTTTGTGCTTGTAAAAATAGAGATCATAGCCAAGCAACAGAAAAGGGAGTATAACTGCCATTTTCCTGCTGCCTACCGCTAAAGGAAACATTACAAACGCCCCTATAAAGCAAATAATTATCAGAAACCAACAATAAAAAGACGAAGAGCTGTTTCCCGTTTCTATTTTGCGTTCTTCCGTCTGCGGCGCAAATATCATATCCAGAAACTTTATAAACAGATATAGAGATATGAGCATAAAGCATACGCACATTGAAGTGGATCGCGCGGAGATGTAATTAACTGTTTGAGTGTTTATAGGATGGGTGGCAAACAGCATTGTGGAAAGCAACGGGAATAGAGAATAGGCGCAGCCGGCCTTGCCGCCGGTAGACTTTAATCTATACGAATGAAAATATACCCTGGATATTATAAAATACACAAGTATGCAAACCAGAATATGGATAATCAGATTAACCAGATGGTATCCAAAAACATTGAACTCGCCAAAATGGTAATTCAAGGCAAAAGAGGCGTCTAAAACAGGACGTAAGCCTATCACATGCTGCGACTTAAAGATTGAGAACCCATAGTTTGAGATATTCTTTATCGCCGGATTGAATATAAGCACCCTTTCATCGTCATAATGGAAGGTGTTGTCAAAAGTATTAGAATAGATTAATGCCGTCCAGATTATTATAATACCAACGGCAATTATGGATACCTTGTTTTGTGATTTCATTAAAAATGATATTGAAAAGTTAACACAATGTAAACTGTCGCGTTAGCGATGTAAAATACAATTTCCCGTTCAAAACTGCCGCTCAATTTTTTGCAAAAACATGAGCGCGAACCTGAAACTCGGTTTTATATAATATCTGCTATAAAAAAGAGGGATCAAATTCATTTTCGCCATATTTGACCTATTTTAACAGTTATTGCCATAAAAACAATTAATTGTTAATCTATTTACAATATTCTTAAATTTTAAATTTTTCTATTATCACAAACTTGCTATGTTGAGAAAACATTTTTGTATAAAAATCTTTATTCTAACGGTTTTATCAATAACTTTTACCGCAAATACGCCCCAAAAAGCAGCATCACAATCACAGAGCCGCAAAGTAGAGCCTGTTAACAACGCGCAATTCCAGGCTGAGCATTTTTTTGATAAAAAAAATAGCATTTTTGATAAAGGCAAAGTTAATTTAAAAAAAGGCTGGATCGGCATTTATATGGAGAACGAGATAGGAAAAGGCATCAAGGTTAAAATGGTTGTTAAAGGTTCTCCGGCTGATATAGCAGGCATTAAAGGCGGTGATTTAGTGACTGAGATTAACGGAACAAACGTTATAAATGAAAAAGACGACACTTCAAATCTGATTGTTTTTAAAAAAGTTATTGAAGACGCGGGGAGGGGCAATGTTGTTGATGTAAAAGCAGGCAGGGCGGGCAATAACATGGAATTTAAAGTAAAACTGAGTCCGAAACTGCTGCCGATCGGCAAAACCGGGAAAAATTCATCTAATTTCTTTATTAAAAAATTAGAAAACAGAACTATTGATAAAAAAAAGTCATTTGTTGAGTTCATGTTAAAAAAGGATAAGGATTTCAAAAAAAAATGTTCAAAAACAATTCAGCGAATCGGAGAAGAGATTTTTGCCAGGGAGGGCTACCAAAACGCGTCTGAAACCAATGTCTTCAGGCTGGAATTAATTGACTATTTAATGACACACCCTTTTGATATTAACCGCTTTTGCGAACTTATGCATAAAGAGGCGGCAAGCTCCGATCCGGCTAAAACATTTAACGCCGTTGCCGGGCTTTTAGGTTCAACAAATTCAGCCGGCTTAAAGGGAGATGAAAATGATGGAAACGTTCAAATGTTTATTGAAAACATGCTGAATAATGTTGTTCAATACGCATTGTTACGCAAAAAAGCCCTGGCCGGCCTCACAGATGATGAAATCGGCTTTTTATATAGCCATTCTCCAAAAATATGGCTAAATTCAGACGGGGTTGACACCTCAATTTTCGCGAAATATTTAGAATTGGCCGGGAAAATTGACATTCCAAACCTGATTGAGCCGTTTCGGTTAGTTGCAGCCTCGATAAATGTTGAAAATTTAATTAAATTAGAGCCAAAATCGCGCGAACTGAAACCATTTAATATAAGAGGGCTATCTGATTTGCGGGCAGACGGCAAAGCAGACGGCGCCCGGACAAACGAACCCAACGAGTCCGGGTTTGGCGGAGATGTGCTTTTTATTCAGGATACTGAAATTGGAAAGATTGTTGTGGGCGGCCCGGGGGCCACATATTATTACGATGACGCTGCGTTTATATTTGACATAGGCGGCAATGATTATTATTTTAATAATGCCGGGGCCTCGCGGCTAAATGCGCTGGTATCAATTTGCGTCGATTTCTCCGGCGATGATGTTTACAATTCCAAAACAGATTTTTCACAGGGCGCGGGTAGGCTTGGGGCGGGCATTCTTATAGACCTTGAGGGAGACGACAAATATGTTGGGGGCGACTATTGCCAGGGTTTCGGGTTGTTGGGAGTCGGGTTGTTTTATGACGCAAATGGAGACGATCTAATTAACTCTCAGGAGATGAGCCAGGGCGGGGCCGTTTTAGGAACAGGACTTTTGATTGACAAAAACGGCAACGACAATTATATTAGCAACCGATTTTCACAAGGTATAGGGTTGACAATGGGCGTTGGCGGCATAATTGACATGGCAGGGCACGACAACTATTTTACCGGGAGCAAATACGCGGATTTTCGCGACCCGAACGGGTCGTTTCAATCATTTTCACAGGGATTTGCAATGGGCATGAGGCCGGATGACACTATACTTGGGGCATCGGGAGGCATAGGATTCCTATTTGACGAGGGCGGCAACGACACATATCACGGCGATTATTTTGCGCAGGGGAGTAGCTACTATTTCTCCTTAGGCCTTTTGTACGACAAAAAAGGGCATGACAAATATTACGCCGGGCGGTACTCGCAGGGGGCGGGCATCCATTCATCAATCGGCGTTTTAAAAGACGATGAGGGCAATGATTTTTACCACGCTTCGTTTGGGGTGTCGCAAGCATGCGGTTTTGACACCGGCATTGGCTACCTTGTGGATCTTAAAGGGGACGATTTTTACAAAAGCCGCTCAATGGCCCAGGGAGTGGGGGGCGAAAAAGGGCTTGGGTTTTTAGCCGATTTTATGGGCAATGATTTTTTTCATATGGCCGGCGAGGGTCAAGGGTACTCGTATCCATCAAAAAATGAAACCTTTTTCGGCATAGGCATTCTGTGTGATATAGGCGGAGACGCCGATGTCCTTAGCAAAGATATTGAAAACAATGCGATCATTTACCAGGGCAACGCGGGGATTTTAATGAATTTAGGTAATTGACAATAGACCTGTCATTGAATAACATACAAATTTGACGAGCATTGCAAAACCGGCTAATAATTAAATTTCTAAGAATACGTGTATTACAAAAAGAGAGGATAAATAGTTGTCTACAGCAAGCGAAACGTTTCAAACCCTTATTAAAATTGTGGGGATTAGACCTTTTAATTTTTGGATAATTTTAGGGTTTGTGGGGCAAATAATGTTTACCGCGCGATTTATTGTGCAATGGATCGCGTCTGAAAAAAAGGGAGAAAGCGTCATCCCCATTCATTTCTGGTTTCTAAGCGTTATAGGCAGTTCAATTGTGCTGGCTTACGCTATATATAGGCGCGATCCGGTTTTCATTGCGGCTTACGCTTTTGGAAACTTTATATATTTTAGAAATCTTATTTTAATTTACCGTAAAAAATTTGCGGATAAGAATAAAACGGTTAACCCGGAGTCGGGTATTAATGATTAAACCGTTTTTTCACAATGATTTCAGGGAATAAAATATGACGGAAATAAGATGCCCCGGTAGTTTACGAACAACAGTTCCGACTCCGGTTGAAAGAAAATGCCATAAATGCGGCGACATGGTTGAAATTTGGAGCGATGAAGAGAAAGCTGATTGCAAATGCGGCGCAATAATCTTTAAAGATAAACAACCTACATGCGCGGTATGGTGCAATTACGCTGAGAAATGCCTTGGTGACATAGTGGATGTAAAAAAGATTAAGGACGACGCAAAAAAACAGGCCGCGTCCGAAGGCAACCCTGGGTTTGTGGCTGACGTAAGCAAAATGATAGATGAAAAAAAAAGGCAAAAAGACTCATAACGGAATAAGCGTTGCCATGCTGTTCTAAAGTTTTGCCGTTATTTTTCTATTTCCAGCGGAAACGCTTACCCAGCAGCATGTCTAACTGGCGGCCTATATCCTCAGCCTGCATCAGAGTTGTACCGACAAGAAAAGCGTTAATCCCTGCGTTTTCCAGCCATTCAATATCCTCCCTGCCTCTAATGCCGCTTTCGCTAACAATTACCTTGCCCTCTGGAATGTATTTTAAAAGTTTTACTGTTGTGGTTATGTTTTCAATAAACGTATCCAAATCGCGGTTATTTACGCCAATAATTTCCGGATCGCATTCAATCGTTTTTTCAAGGTCCTCGCGCGTATGAACCTCTACCAACACCTCAAGTCCAAGGCTTCTAGCCAAATCGTGCAGATCTTTAAGCCTATCCGGCTCAAGAATTGACGCGATTAATAAAATTGCGTCAGCGTTAAAAACCCGCGCCTCATATATCTGGTATTCCTCAAATATAAAATCTTTTCGTAGCACAGGTATTTTTACGGCCTTTGCTACGCTTTTAAGATAATCTATTTTTCCGTTAAAACCGTAAGCCACCGTGAGAACTGAAATAGCCGCCGCATTATGTTTTTCGTATATTTTGGCTATTTCGGCAGGGTCAAAATCGCTTTTTATTACACCTCTGGATGGGCTTGATTGCTTAACTTCGGCAATAATTCTGGTTTTTTTGGGTGGTTTTGCGCCGGGCACGGTTTCGGGAACTTTTAACGCGGTAATAAAAGGCCTTGATTCAAATTCTCCGCGCTCGCGTGAGGTTTTTACCATTCTATTAGCGTCGCGTTTTATATCCCGAAGCGAATATAGCTTTCTAGCCTCTGTTACTTCAACTTTTTTAAATTTAAGTATTTGCCTGATAATTGCGCTAATTTCATAAAAATCAAATTTTTTTCTAATTTTTAAACCTCCCCGTTTACGCTCGCTTAAAAAGTTGAAGAAATTTAGTAAATAGTTCCAAATTAAATCGCGTTAACATTTCATTCTTCATAACCATTAACGCTTCTTTTGAAGATTTTTGCTCTTTATATGAGCGTTTTGCCGTTAAAGCGTCAAAGACGTCCGCAATAGCGCAAATCCTGGCAAACTCATGTATCTCTCTCGCCTTAAGTCCGCACGGATATCCGCCGCCGTCTTCGCGTTCGTGATGCTGCATTGCGACAATCCAAACTTCGGTTGACAGCATTTTTAATTTGCTTAATATCTTGTGCCCCTCATAAGGATGCGTTTTTACTTTATTGAACTCCTCAGGCGTTAATTTGCCCTGTTTATAAAGAATATTAGGATCAACATTAATCTTTCCTATATCATGTAGAAAAAACCCCACGCCTAATTCCATCAGGTTTACTTTATTGGTACGGAGATACAACTCTTTTGCCAACAACAATGATTTAATGCCCACATTTACAGAATGCGTGTACAATTGCAAATCAAGGGAAACAACTTTAAACAGGCTATTAGCCGTCGCATTTTCATTAATTATAATCTCTACCACTTGCTCAAGGCCATCTTTAGATGTAATAAGATTGTCGCGAGTTGGGTTATTGAAAATATTTTTCATTATTTCGAGCGCATATTGATAAACAACCCTGGCTCTTGTATCAGCCGGTAACACTGTTTCATTGAATGCCTGTAATAATTTGGGCGACATAAATTTCTCAGGCTCCCATTTTGGAGGAAGTTTACGCTGATGTGGGATGGTTGACAAACGCGAATCAAACGCAGCCATTTCTGCGGCTTTATTTTTATCCGCCAGCCTTTTCGCAACTTCATCGTCGTCCAGCATAGTATGCACTGTGTCTTCATTCGCAGCGACTTCGCCCATCTGCTTTAAACCTGCCAAAATGGCCGAACTTTTTAAAGCATCAACATTAACCTCTTTAATGCCGGCGTCCTTTATCATTTCAATCTGGCCCTGCGACGAGAGCTCAAACCGGTTCATTTGGAAAGGGTTTGCAACCCAATTACTGGACAAATCCACAAACATTCCAATTTTTAGTTTATCCGCCTTTATGTTTACAATCATTATTTATAAGGAAATGTTAAATGTAGAATGCGCGCTTGTTTACGGCTGAATTAAAACACACCCATCCTAAGCTATAAAATTATTTATATATTACGCTGTTTGAAAAAAAAAATCAAGCTCCATAGCCTTTTTCCAAATGAAACTCCATGTCTGAAGTCTACACATTTTGAATAATCAGGAATTCATGCAAATTTTCATTGAGATAAACAAGTTTACCATTGCTATTGAAATATATTGTTATATAATTTAAAAATAGTTTATAAACAGGAATTTGATATGGCAAAGCAAACGTTTAAAGAAAGAGATGTAATTATACAGGAAGGTTCAATAGGAGCCTGCGCGTTTATCATTGAATCCGGCAAAGTAGAGCTTTCCGGCATAGTAAACGGCGAATATATAGTCCACTCGGTATTAGGCAAAAACCAGATTTTTGGGGAAATGGGTTTAATCACCGACGAGCCAAGAGAGCATACGGCCACGGCAATTGAAGAAACCGTAGTGAGAGTAATCACTCGAGAAACGTTCAGCGTATTCTTCCTAAAAGGTGACACTGATGTCCTGGCGGTTATTTCAACTTTCCTGGAGAGATTGAGAACCGCAAAAAAAACATTAATTTCAAATCCGGAACCGCCTAAAAAGGCCGCGCCGCCGGTTCAAACACAAGTTGCTACTCCGCCTCAAAAACAGGAACAGGATCCGCAATCACTGGTTTCATTTATCGGGGTGCCGTTTTCAGAACCTTCAGAAGATATTATAAAGGAAAAGATTGTAGATAACAGATATATCCTTATGTATGGCGTTAATGAAATAAGCAATAATGCATTGCGTTATCAAAAAATTGAAATCAAGAAATTTCCTTTCAGGGTAGGAAGAGAAACCAGAGAACAGGTAACCAGAAACTCAAGGTTGAAAAAGGTCGCGGAAGTTAATGAAAACCCAGATCTTTCCCCGGAAGATAAAGAAGAGTTGCTGGCCGGGAACGATCTTTATATTCTTGAAGAAGACAGGCCTTTTTACATTTCCGCCAACCATTTCCTAGTTGATAAAGTCGGCGGCGTTTTTACAATCACCGACCGCGGCAGCAGGCTTGGCATTATTGTAAACGACTCCACGGTAAAAGAATCGTGCATGCTGGAAGAACAAAACGAACTAATAATAGGCTCGCCATACTCCCCGTTTATATTGAAACTGGAAATAAAGGGGAAAATTGAAAATGTAGTCCAGGGGAAAGCAAATAAAGATAAAGGAATGAAACAAAATGTGAAAGAATCGAAAGGGCAAGGCAACGCCAGTTTCCAGGCGATTGATGAAGAGGGCTTTTCAGCTATTACGATCAAATAGCTAAACGGCCGGCACAAAGAGATAAGTTCGCAAATACCTGTTTAAACCTTTCTTTATTAACGGCTTAAATGTAATGCCGGCGGTTAACTTTGAGCGGGCGGGTTTTAGCCATCCTCGTTAATTTTCTGTATCAACTCTTTTAACACCTCTTGGGCCTTGTAATTATCTATTTGGCAAGTCCCGGCGTTTTCATGTCCGCCACCGCCGTATTTAAGCATTAACTCCCCAATATTGGTTTGCGATGTTTTGTTGAGAATAGACTTTCCAACCGCAAAAACAGTGTTTAAACTTTTAAATCCCCACACAATTTGCATAGAAATGTTGCATTCAGGATGCAATGCGTATACCATAAATCTATTTCCGCAATAAATAACCTCCTCGTTCCTCAAATCAAATACCACCAGATTTTTATGAACAGTCGCGCATTTTTTTATTTGCTCTTTGAAATTTTCTTCATTTTTAAAATAGAGATCAGCCCTGTCCTTTACATCAGGAAAATCTAAAATCTCGTCAATACTGCGGTTTTTGCATAAAGCTATCAGATTCATCATCAACTCGTAATTTGAAATCCTGAAATGTCTGAATCTGCCCAGCCCGGTTCTACTATCCATTAAAAAACTTAAAAGCACCCAACCCTTAGGATTTAAAATATCATCTCTGGAAAACTGCGCTGCGTCTGCTTTATTGGCGGCCTCCAACATCTCCTCGGAAACATCAGGGAAATTGGCCTTTCCTCCAAAATAATTATAAATCACATCGGCGGTTGAAGGGGCTTCAGAGTCTATTATATGGTTATCCTTCTTCTCCTTTATCCTAATAGTCTCGCTTGAATGGTGATCAAACACCAGATGCGCAGACTCAACATAAGGCAAATTTGCGGTTATATCATTCTCGGTTATTATTAGTTTGCCGTCCTGCACATCTTTTGGATTGGCAAATTCTATGTCATTTATCAGATCTTGCTCTTTTAAAAGAATGGCGCAAACCACGCCCTCAAAGTCGCTTCTTGTAATCAATTTATATCTCTTTTTTTCGGCCATCAGTCTTCTCCTTTTTTTCTAATTCCTAACGCAAAAAATTAGCAATACAAATAGTTCAAACATTTCGTAAAACACTCTCCCGCATGTTTAAAGAGCTCTCATTTTACAGTTTTGGGCCGAGCATGGACTTAATCTCCGAGCTTGAATGGTTCTTCGCATCTCCCACTATCGCAACTTCGCCGCCATATGACAAAACCGTTTCTCTTTCAGGCACAGTATCCGTGGTATAATCAGTTCCTTTTGCGTGAATGTGCGGTTGAAGCTTTAAAAGCAGATTTGCAACGCTAGGCTCTGAGAACAGTGTAAGGTAATCTATACATTCGATAGCCGATAAAATCTCTAACCTTTCATCTTCTGACATTATCAGTTTGCTCCGGGTTTTTAGCCTTCTAACGGAAGAATCGCTGTTGACTGCAATCACTAAACAATCGCCGCGTTCCTTTGCCCCTTTTAAATACCTTATGTGGCCGACATGCAACAAATCAAAACATCCATTGCCGAAAACGACTTTCTTTCCCTTGGTTTTTAACGAACTTATAATCCCGGCTAATTCATCTATATTCTTTATTATTTTGTTATACATAATAAGTAATTGCCGCCACAATGCAAGCATAATGCAAAAAAAGACGGGTTTAAACAGTGAACCTTATAAACGGCCGTTAACAAATGTCTTTTTCAATAATTTCAACCAACTCCGATTGCGTAAGCGTAGCTGTGCCATTTTTCATCACAACAATAGCCGCACCGTAATTGGATAATTTCGCCGCCTGCGCCGGTTTTGCGCCGCAGGCATACGATAAAGCTAAAATAGAAGTTACGGTATCGCCGGCTCCGGTTACGTCAGATACTTCTTTTGATCCGCAAATAGGTATATCCGTAATGTTTCCACCCTTTTCAAATAATATCATCCCCTGATTTCCGCGCGTAATCAACAACGCGTCGGTTGCCATTTCCGTCAACAATTTCTTGCCAATTGCAAAAATGTCATTATTAACCCCAATAGTCTCATTGCAAACGATCTCCACCTCTGATTCGTTGGGGGCGGCGATTGAAACACCCTTAAAATCAATAAGCCTGTTGCGGGAATCCGCAACCACAACCTTATCTTTGGAAAAATCTTTTATCTTGCTCAAAATTGGGCCGGTAACCATATTATATCCATAATCTGAGACAACCCAAACGTCCACCAGTTTGTTAAGTTGGTTCATGCGGGATAATATTTCATTTTCAAGCTTTTCCGGCAAAGGCCCGGCTTCGTCATTGTCAATCCTTATAACCTGCTGTTTTGTCGTATAAGTGTCGCCCGCCAATATTCTTGTTTTAGTAATTGTATTGCCGTCAAAGTTGATAAAGATCCCGTTTGCGTCAACATTTTCATCGTCTGAAAAATATTTAAGAAGCTTTTTACCCGGCTCATCATTCCCGACAACGCATACAGGGAAAACCTTTGCGTTTAATTTAGAGATGTTGTTCATTGTATTGCCGGCGCCTCCTGGAGAAATGTGCTCAGCTTCTTGACGCACCACAATGACCGGAGCCTCCCTTGAAAGTTTAACAGGCCTGCCCAATATGGTTTTATCCGCCACCATATCGCCAATAACTCCAATGGAAACATTATTAAAATTTGTAATAATATTTTTTAACTCTTCTAACTCTGCCATTAGCAACCATCTATACTGTAAAATAAGGGAAATTTAAATAGCAAAACCGCAATATAATAATGATAGATTTTATCAAATTTGGGTTTGCAATTACAGATGAATTTAATTAGAACAACATGATTGAAAATTAAATAGGAATTAACAGCAGATATACGCATTTAAGCGCAATTAAAATGGCTGGTTTTATTTTTCTACAATAAATACGACTAACTATTGGATAGCGGCATGCTGAACCAATATATATGAAGTGATTAAAAAGCGTTATATTTTAAACAAATAAGAGGCAATGATTAGTGTTGCTAAACGCTGTAGAAAAAAGTTTGATTTTGTTGCGGAAAAACTTATGGGAACTTGCATAAGTTTGAATAAAATATGGAAATATAGCAAAAAAGGCTTGCAAAGCCTGTGGTAAACCACCACCACACACAGGCTCAACATTTGCGCGAGTTCAAAAATAAAGGCTATTTGACCTTGCTTCCAGCAGTGAAAGACCATTTGACAAATAAAAGGAACATCCCTCTTCTCAATCCGGCACGCGGTCGACAATTCTAGTTAACATCTCTCTTTCCCTTCGCGGCATCTTTGCTATTTCAGCTTCTAAAGCCTCCATATCCTCCAATTTATCGTTTTTATTTTTTACTTCAATTTTTATACCCTGACGATACGGTTTAACTCGTTTATCTTCCAACGGATTATTTACAAAGAAAAATTCATATGTGCCGGGTTTAACATCAAGCGGTATTCTTATATTATAAATAAAAATAATTTTACTGCTTTCGTACGCGCCATTAGGGTCTTCTTCGTCTTCAATGGTATGATACATGTCGGTGACCGTTATTGGTGTTTCGTTTTCAATGCGCATACCTTCAAAACTTTCCAGATACTTACGCGCGATTTCTCGGCCTTTTACCCTCGATTTATGGGTAAAATCTTTTTTCATTTTTGGAAAATATATCCATTCAAGAATATCATCTCCCTGATATAAAACCAGATTATGGTGGTCTCTTATGAGCCTTTTCCTCTTTGCAAAAGCGTCAACGTTGCTGATACATAGGAATAAAAAAAGAAACAACGCGCTGTACATCACAATTTTTTTCATAATAATATTTCCATCAAAAAACTTAAAAATCGTATTAAAACTAAATTGGCATGACATAAAGATTTAAATAATACAAAATTTGACTCATACTGTCAATTTGTTTTAACCATTACAAAGAAACTAAACTTGTTTTGCGGCAAATCATGACTCTGGAACCGAATAAAATAGCCCGTAAGCAGTATGATTTGCAGTGTTTTGTATTTGTTGTCGTAAAAATTTTTTTTTTAAGCGTAGTATGCAAATAGAATCACTTTTAAATATAATCGAACTTGTTTTTTAGATTATTACGAATAAAACAACCCGAATCAAAACCGGCCCGACTAATTGTCGGCGCGTCAATATTTGGCATATTTTAATTAGCAGAGCAAATTTTTTAATTAAAAATAGACGCTAATTTGTAGAATAGTTGAACCCGCCGTCCATATTTGGTAATATATCGCTAAATTTGTGGCATATTTTGCATTTTAAAACGCAATGTTCCGCGTTTAGGCTTTATTTTTGGTAAATGTTTTTATGGATCAGGAAAACATATTAGGTTCCGCCAATTTGGACGAAGACGAGGCTCTTGACGTAAATCTCAGGCCAAAAACATTCGCGGATTTTACCGGCCAGGAGCGTATAAAGAAAAACCTCCAAATTACTATAGGCGCCGCTAACAAAAGAGGGGACGTTATAGACCACATCCTGTTTTCAGGGCCGCCGGGATTGGGCAAGACAACACTATCTCAAATCATGGCGTATGAAACCAATGTGTCGTTAAAAAGCACGTCAGGCCCGGTGCTTGAGAAACCCGCTGATTTAGCCGGCATTTTGACCAATTTACAGAAGGGGGACATACTCTTTATAGATGAAATCCACCGCCTGGGAAAAGTGGTAGAGGAGTACTTGTATTCCGCTATGGAGGACTTTGTTATCGACATCCTGATTGATCAAGGCCCCAACGCCAGGTCTGTGAAGATAAACCTGCCCCAATTTACACTGGTTGGAGCTACCACAAGAGAAGGTTTGCTCACAGCTCCATTCAGGTCCAGGTTCGGCATACTTGAACGGTTTGATTTTTATCCATGGACTGAACTTTTCAAAATAGTGGTAAACAGCGCCAAAAACCTAAATATAGACATTGATGAAAAAAGCGCGGAACTTATTGCAAAGAGGTCGCGCGGCACGCCTAGAATTGTTAACCGCTTTTTAAAACGCATCCGGGACGTGGCTCAAATGAAAGGCGGCAACAAAATTACAGAGCCTATAGCGGAGGAGGGGCTCAGGATGCTTGGGGTGGATGAAAACGGATTGGGCGAAATGGACCGAAAAATATTAAACACGATTTTCCGCCTGGGAGGCGGCCCGGTCGGGATAAAGACAATAGCAATTTCCGTAGGCGAAGAGGAGGAGACCATTGAGGCGGTTTATGAGTCGTATTTGATCAGGAAAGGATACATAAACAAGACGCCAAGGGGGCGCATTGCAACAGAGCTGGCATTTCGTAGTTTTGATAACGCGCAATGAAAAGTATTTTGGGCGCTTGATTATGGATACCCGTTAATTATTGGCGTAGCTTCGCCTGATACATGATTTAGTATATTCAGCCCTTGTTTTGAAAAAATATGAGACTATTACTGCATATTTGTTGCGCTGTTTGCATTGCGGCTCCTATAAAGAAGCTTAAAGAGAACGGGGTTGAGACCACGGGTTATTTTTATAATCCTAATATACATCCGTTTATTGAGTTCCGAAGGCGAATCAAGGCCCTTAAGGTCTTGATGGAGAGTGAACCGTTCGAAACTGTTTTTTGCGAAGATTACGGATTAAGGGAGTATCTTGAAAAAGTTGACTTCAAGGGAGCGGATCGATGCGCGGGGTGTTATGATCTGCGGTTAAACGCCACGGCAAAGTACGCAAAAGAGAACGGTTTTGAAGCATTTTCAACCACAATGCTTTTCAGCTTGCATCAAAACCACGAACAGATTAAATCTATAGGTTTTGACTCAGAAAAAGAGTTTGGAATTAAATTTGAATACCTGGATTACAGGCATTTAGCAAAAGATTGCCAGGAAGCGGCAAAGAAGAAGATGCTTTACAAACAATCTTATTGCGGGTGCGTTTTTAGCGAATATGAAAGATATAAAGACACAACAAAACATCTGCGTAAACAGGATATTGAGGCTTTTCACAAGCGCAATACTAATGTTAATGCTGGCGGCGACGCTTAGCTCATGCGTGGATATAGACATGATTAAGAACGCCCGGTTCGGCCGACCCAAAAAGGCGGCCCAAAAGCCATCGAGCCTGACATTCGACATGCCTAAGGAGGTGCATGTCTATGACGACTACCTGAAGGCCGCGCCTCTTGTTAAAATCTTGCTTTTAAAAAATGTAAACGAGTTCAAATTGTCTATAAGCTCCCCATTCAAGGTTTACGCGCCGGACACATCCGCGGGATACGTTGCATCCGATAAATCATCAGCGTCAAATCCTGAGTCCGCGCAAACAGGCCTTAACAATAATATTGACGGCAAGCTGGTTTGGGAATCGCGCGGGATGTTAATGTCAAACGTCTTTTCAACGGACGCCAACATCCATCTTGGGTCAAAAAGGCTAAAAAAGGAGAAACTTATTATTGAGCCGGAAATAGACGGCTCAATAATAATAAACGAGATTGCGTATAGGGGGACAATAGAGATTATTCCGCGCCAAAAAGGCAAACTTCAGGTAATTGAAGAGACTGATATTGATGACTATCTATCCGGTGTCTTAGGCAATGAAATGCCGATAAGCTGGACTAAAAACACCCTTTTTGCCCAGGCGGTCGTCGCAAGGTCTTATGTGATGTATAAGAGGAAGAAACGCGACCTTGAAACTTACCATATCAGCGGCTCGGACCTTGCTTATAAAGGCCGATTAAAAGAGGATGACCGCGCAATCGAAATAATCAACAAATCAAAAGGGATAATAATGGTGCATGACTGGAAGATATTCCCCGCATATTTCCACAGCACATGCGGAGGCCATACAGAGGACGTTAAACTTGTTTTTAAGGAGAAATCAATCCCTCCATTGTCAGGCGTTTTATGCGGCTACTGCGATGCGTCGCGGTTTTACAGGTGGCGCGCGACTTTTGATAGAAATGAGTTTGCCAGAAAGTTGAGAGGGGCTAATGTAGGCTTTGGCAGATACTCTTCAATTTTCCCTCTTGGGGCCGGGCCCGGCGGGCATGCTTCAATGATTGAAATCAGGAGCCCTAAAGGCGCCAAAAAGATAGACGCAAACACTTTTAGATTGACAATAGGTCCAAACAAGCTTTACAGCACGGCATTTACTATTGAAGATGACAAGAACAACATAATCATTAGTGGAAAAGGTTGGGGACACGGAGTCGGCATGTGCCAGTTTGGGGCGCAAAAATTAGGAACGTCAGGCAGCAAATGGCATGAAATCCTAAAGCATTATTACCCTGAAATTGACCTCGTAAAGGTCTACTGAGCATAAATTTAAAGATTTTAAAGATTTAGGTAGAATTAGCCGCTTCTATTTTATATTATTATACCTTAAAATTTTACAAAACCGTTCGTTATTAGCATTTTTAAGCATTTAAGAACGATGGATAATAACGGATATTTACTTTGGATTTCAAATTACATAAAGTTGACAAACATTCAAAAGCGCGGCTTGGAGAAATTAATACACTCCATGGAAAAGTCCCGACACCCATTTTTATGCCTGTCGGCACACAGGGCACGGTGAAGAGCCTGACGCCGGAGCATTTAAGAGACGCCAACGCCATTGCCATATTATGCAACACATATCATTTGTCCTTGAGGCCGGGCGAAGATATTGTAAAAGATTGCGGGGGGTTGCACAAATTTATTGGATGGGACAGGCCTATCATTACCGATAGCGGTGGATATCAGGTCTTTTCATTGTCCGAATTTGCCAAAATTTCAGACGGCGGCGTTGAATTCAAATCGCCGATTGACGGTTCAGTCAAGTTCCTTAGCCCTGAAAAAGCTACAAATATTCAGGAAAGTCTTGGCGCGGACATTATAATGGCTTTTGACGAGTGCGTGGCCTACCCTTGTGAAAAGGACGTGGCAAAAGTAGCAATGGAAAGGACTATTCGCTGGGCGAAAAGGTGTCTTGAAGCCCATAGCGACAAAAATCAGGCGTTGTTCGGCATTGTGCAGGGCAGCGTTTTTAAGGATTTAAGGCTGGAATGCGCTGAAAAACTGGTTGAACTGGATTTTGACGGTTATTCCATCGGAGGGCTTAGCGTTGGAGAAGGGCGTTTGCTGATGAACGAAGTCCTTGATTACGTGGCGTGCGCCTTGCCGGAGACAAAACCTAGGTATTTAATGGGGGTGGGATTTCCTATAGATATCCTTGACGCGGTTGAGCGCGGGGTTGATATGTTTGATTGCATTATTCCAACGCGAAACGGGAGAAATGGTTGCGCGTTTACAAATTCAGGCAAAAAAAACGTCTTCAACAGTAAATACAAGGACCTTGACGCCCCAATTGATGATGAATGTGAATGTTATGCTTGCAGAAACTTTTCACTAGCCTATATTCGCCACCTTTTCAACGCTAAAGAGATTTTAGGCCTTACATTGCTGTCGTTGCACAATATCTCATTCTTCACAAAGATGATGAGCGATGCGCGGCTGGCAATAATGGAAGACAATTTTTTGCAATTTAAGGCTGATTTCCTTGCAAGAATGAATTGATTCATTATAATAAACAACTTATTATTCTAAGATTATTTATAAACAACGCCGTTTTTTTGTAAATTGGCTGTTTTTCTGTTTTAACGGCTATTAAATTTTGCGTTGTCTTTTTCTATTTTATTTTTTGTTCATAAGGAACATTTTATTATATTTGCATCTTAAAAAGGAGGTTTTGTGATGATGTTATTTTTAGCACAGTTAGGCGGAGGCGCCGGAGGGGGAAAAGGCGGTTCTTTTTTGCAGCTTGTTATCCCGTTTGGCCTGATGTTCGCCATTATGTATTTTTTAATGATAAGGCCGCAGCGTAAAAAAGAAAAAGATCGCCAGGAGATGCTTAAAAGAGTTCGCAAAGGCGATAAAGTTGTCAGTTCCGGCGGAATTCATGGAAAAATAACGACTGTGCGTGAAAACACCTTGATTGTATGCGTTGATGAAGCAAAAGATATAAATCTAAAAATTGATAGAAATTCCGTCACTGGAGTTACATTAACAGAAGACGATGAGGAAGAGGAGTAAGAAGATAAATGCCTAAAGATATTAGATGGAAAATACCGCTTATTATTATTGTTATTGCGATAGCTATATTCGCGCTATATCCGCCGTTTGAAAAACCGATTAAGAAAGAACGAATCAGGGAAGTCGGCGGCAAAGTTGTAAAACGCGAGACCATTGAGAAGAATTGGGTCTCATCTCTTGTAAGCAACCCTATTGTTACAGAAACCGTCCTGAACCGGTCAACCGACGAATCAGGCGCGGAAGTTGTTGAAAAAATAGCTGAATACAAGGCCAGAGGGCAGATCAAGTTAGGTCTTGACCTCAAAGGCGGCTCCGAACTTTTATATGAAGTGCGGGTTAATAAAAAAGAGGACAGGGCCGGACTAACCAAAGAGATTATCGAGGTCTTGAAAAAACGTATCGACCCAAAAGGCATACTTGAATATAGAATTCAGGAGCAAGGCAGCCACAGGATTCTGATACAGATTCCAGGCGCCACCAGAGGTGAAATTGAAGCGTTTAAACAGAGGCTTACAAGGCTTGGCAAACTAGAGTTCAGGCTTGCCGCCGCTAGAGAAAGCAGCGAATATCAGGCCGCTCAAAACGGGCAAAAGGTTCCAGGTTATTATAAACACTGGATTCGCAAAACCAAAGGTGAACAAGGCGGCGAAGGCGAAGAAAACAACTGGTTCCTTGTCAGCAATAAGACTGAAATCACAGGCGAACACCTTTCCAGAGTATTTCCGGATAGGAAAGATGTGCAGGCTGTCGTTGGTTTTGAGTTTGATCAAATAGGCAAAGCCAAGTTTGGAAAACTTACTGAACGAAACATCGGCAAACCATTAGCCATTATTTTAGACGGTATTTTGTACTCAGCCCCGCTTATTCGCGACAGAATTCCCGGCAGAGGCATAATCGAAGGCGGCTTTACGCAGGTTGAAGTTAACGACCTCATCGCCGTTATGCGCGCAGGAAGCTTGCCTGCCGACCTTCAGCTTGAGATGGAGACCACCGTAGGCCCAAGCCTTGGAAAAGATTCTATCGCCAAAGGGTTAAGGGCGGGATTAATCGCGAGCATATTTGTCCTGCTGTTTATGGGCATATTTTACCTTGGAGTAGGCTGGGTGGCAAATTTTGCCCTTGCGTTAAACATACTGCTAATACTTGGAGCTTTGGTAATTATCACCGCCACCGTAACATTGCCGGGCCTTGCAGGCCTTGTTTTGACAATCGGTATAGCGGTTGACGCCAATGTTTTGATCTTTGAAAGGATAAGGGAAGAGAAAAATACCGGCAAAACTATAAAATTAGCCGTAAAAACAGGATATGAACGCGCTTTCAGGACGATTTTTGACGCGAACATAACCACTTTAATTACAGCGGTAATATTAGCTGCGGTCGGCACCGGCCCGGTCAAAGGTTTTGCCTGGGTTTTGATTATTGGATTGCTGGTAAACCTGTTCACATCCGTTTTAGTAACAAGGACAATTTTCAACATCTTCCTTGGCAAACAGTGGATTGGCGGATTCCATATGCTTAAATGTTTCAGCAAAACCAGTTTCTCATTTGTCAGCTTCCGGGGCATTGCCGTGCCTGTCTCTATATTTTTGATAGTCGGCGGATTAACCATATTCACCATAAGAGGCAGCGATAATTATGATATAGACTTTACCGGCGGCACATTGGTTCATTTACAGTTAAAAGAGCCTACATCCGTAAACTCCGTTAGAAAGTCTCTAAAAGACAAAGGTTACCCTGACGCGGAAGTGCAAGGCCTTTGGGCGGAAGACGCTTTGGCAACCAACAACGAACCAACTGATTTTGGAGTCAGGATAAAAGGTCTGGCCAAGAATAAATTAGAGGAAAAAGTGTCCAAAGACGCCAAGCTCTCTTTTGCAAATCAGGGAGTTCAATGCAACATCTCTTTCATAAACCCAATGGAGTTCAACCTCTCAACGGGCCAACCGGTTGAAGAGAGCCTGGCGCAAAGAGCCCTGGCCGACGCCGGATATAGGGATGATGACATAATTTCAGTCGAAGCGCCGAACGCCAATTCAAAGAATTTCGACATTGTCATTCCGACTGTGGGAAATATTGATGAACGCGCCAAGATTTTAAGTGATTTAAACTCAAAATTAGCGCAAAATCTGGTTTCGCAGGAAGTAAACATATCATTCGGCGATATTTCAGAAGCTGCAATAACCAACACATTAAACCAAAACCAGGGGCAGAGCCTGTCAAGCGTCTCAACAATGGAGCTTGACGCAAACAAAAAGGTCGATCCTGTTTTGGTCTATATGGAAATTAACAAAGCCGGTTTTACCGGGACGTCCGTTTATAAACGCGATCAATCGCGAGGCGCGTTAACCGGTAAAATGGAAGTAAGAGGCTCAAAAAGTGTTTTAGAAGAGATCAAAGGCAAGATAAATAGAAAATTGCAACTTCCGGCCATGGCTTTTGTTAACGATAAAACAATTAGAATAGAACTAAAAGAGTCCGCTGGTGAAGGACAGTTAAGGGCTGAACTTTTGAAGGTTGCGGAGCTTGACGATTCGCTTCAAAAGCTGATCACCCTGAACTCAAAATCAGACCGTTTTCTTGTAAAAATGAATCCGCTTCGCACCGGCAAAATACAGGAAAAGATCCAGGACGACATAGTCGAGATCTTTAGCGACCGTTTATACACTGAAACGGTAAAAGTTGAATTCTCGCAGAAGGAGGCGCCGCAAAGCGAGAACAACCTCTTGCTGGTCTCGCAAAAAGAGGAGAAGATCAATCTTCTCAATTTGGCTCTTAGCGTTCCTTTAAAGAAGGATAAGATTGAAAGAGTTTTGACCGGCGCGGGTTTCGCCGATATGTTAAACGGCGACTTGATTGACGGCAAAGCTTACAGCTCTGTTGAGTTGAATACCGGCGACGCAGATATTGAGCCGATCAAAGCCAAAATAGCAAGCGCATTTGTTATCCCAATGCCGTTAAAAAGGGTAGTAAGCATTGGAGCCGCGGTTGCCGGCGAAATGAAAGGCAGAGCCATACTGGCCCTTATTTTTGCCTGCTTTGCCATCATTATTTATGTCTGGTACAGATTCGGCGAATTTAAATATGGCGCGGCCGCCGTTATAGCGTTGATACATGACGTCACCATAACGCTTGGAGCAGTCGCGGTTGCCGACTATTTCGGCAATGTATTCGGCGATATAAAGCTGAACCTGCCGATGGTTGCGGCGTTCTTAACTTTGGTTGGTTATTCATTAAACGACACAATCGTTTTGTTTGACCGTATCAGAGAAAACGTAGGAGGCAAGAAAGGCGCGCTCGACGGAAAACTTGTTGATTTAAGCGTTAATCAAAACCTCAACAGGACGGTGCTTACTTCATTAACTACATTAGGCGTATTGTTTGCCTTATATTTTATCGGCGGCCCTGAAATACACGGCTTCGCCTTTGTAATGCTTGTGGGTGTTTTTGTTGGAACGTATTCTTCTATTTTCATTGCCAGTCCTATATTGGTAAGGTGGAAAAAAAGTGAAGGGAAAAACTAATGAGAAAAGATACTCAAATTGGAGTAATTTTAGGGGTTGTAATACTTGGAATAATAGCGGTTTTTTTAAGCACGCGAACCAATGTGAGTAAAACTACATCTAGTGATACCAACGTAACACAAAATGAAGGAGAAGATCAGGTTAGACTGCCGGACGACATTTTTAAAGACGACACATTTATTGAAGAGACGCTTGAAAGCGATATAGGCGACATAATTGCGTCCGGCAGCAGAAAAAAAGAAAAAACAGAAGAGATTGAAATTAATGAAGATGACTTCTACGCCAAAAAAGACGTAGAAACGGCAAAAGAGCGGCCCATGTTTCAGGAAGTAAATGAAACAGCCGCTAAACAAGAGCCTGAAAACGCAGTTAAAGAGCGCAAAACGGAAGTTGCGGCAAACGTTTCTAATGCCGCGCCTTCCGTAGCCTCGAATTTTAACGCAGACACGCGCGTCCTTACCCATAAAGTTGGCGGCAAAGATAGTTTGTATTCCCTTGCTAAACGCTATTACGGCGACAGCGCTAAATGGAGCAAAATTCTTAACGCAAACACTGAGGTAATTTATGACCGCAATAGCCTGCCTCGAGGCGAAGAGCTTATAATACCGGATGTCAGGGTGCTCGATGAAAGAGATCCTAACAAACCGGCTCCGGTGACCTCTTTTCCAACTAAAAAAGCGCCTGCAGTTGCCGCGGTTTCAGAAAAGTCCGCCACTTCCGGCGGAAACGAAAAACGCCATATTGTAAAAGAAGGCGATTCGCTTTTTAAGATTGCAAAGAAATATTACGGCTCGGTAAAAGACTGGGAGTTAATCGCAGACGCAAATCAGGATGTAATTGGCGATAACAATACAGTTTACGTTGGCAGAGAACTAATAATTCCAGGAATAAAAGGCAACGCAGCCGGCAAGAAAGCCGGTAGAAAAACTTACACATTAAGCTCGGAAACTAAGGTTAAAAAAGCAGGCAAAACCTACACGATAAAAGAGGGCGACACTCTTTACAAAATAGCGCAGGACCACTATAAAAACGGAGCAAAATGGGAAATAATCTATGAAGCAAACAAAGATGTCTTAAACGGCAGCCATATGATTCGCGCCGGAGTTGACATAGTAATCCCATAACATAAGAATTTCCGGCGTTTTTTAATAATCAAGCGTAAGCCGTAATTATTAAAAAACGCCGTTTCAATCCAATAATCCCGCAGCTTCCGTAACAATGCCAATTTTCTGTAAAAAAACAGCCCATCCATTTTATCAACAACCCACATCCGAATATATTGGGATTAAACTGTTTATCTGATTAATTTCGTGTTATTTTGTGTTTTTTCGTGATCTCATTTTGTATTTCTCTTTTAAATTGAAGCTATTCAGCGAGTTTTCTAATTTTTTAACTAATAATTTGTTTAAAAAGCTCATACAACCATACTTCCCCTTTAGAAAAGGGGGCGGGGGGGATTTGAATATTTAAATTTTCATTTATTAATTTTTACTATTGGTATACTCTATTCGAATCTCCAATACTCCTTTTTGGCCTCACGGGCATAATTCTCACTAGAGCAGACAAGCTGCTCAGTGTTTATTTACCAAAGGTGGAAATCTAATGAGCTTTTAATTTCGTGAATTTTTCGTGTCCTTTCGTGGCACGCTTTTCCCTTTATTCCCGTTAAACCTTTACTATAGAAAGTTCCTTATGAAAATTACAATTGCCGTTTTTTTTACAATAACCCTGTTTTTATCAACAGCCAACGCCCAACTTGCCAAAAGCCCTTTTCCAATGTTTCAACACGACATTCGCCATACAGGGCAAAGCGATTTTAAAGGCAAAGGCGAGAGTTCGCCCACATGGGCTCTTATGACCGGCGGCGAAGTATGGTCATCGCCTGTTGTGGGAAAAGACGACACCATCTACATAACATCTCATAACAATTTATTAATAGCAATCAACGCAAACGGTCGAAAAGAGTGGGAATTTAAGACCTCCAGCAAGATTAACTCATCCCCGGCCATTGATAAAGACGGAATTATATACTTCGGAACAATGGGCAAAAACCTGTACGCAATCGGCAATGACGGTCTGCAGAAGTGGAAATTTAAGACAAAAGGCGCGTTGCACGGCTCCCCGGCAATAGGCAAAGACGGCACAATATATATAGGAGATTGGGAAGGCAGAGTATACGCCATAGGTTCAGACAGATTGTTGAAATGGTCTTACAAAACAGGCGACACAATCCTGGCCTCATCACCCGCAATAGGCAAAGACGGCACAGTATATATCGGCTCATGGGATAAACATCTACACGCAATTAATCCTGACGGCAGTTTGAAATGGAAGTTTGAAACAGGCGCGAAAATAGACTCCTCCCCATCTATTGATAAAAAAGGAAACATCTATTTCGGATCGTACGACGGCAACCTTTACGCCTTAAACAAAAAAGGCGAACTTCTATGGAAGTTTGAGACAGGCAAGTACATCCACTCCACCCCAGCCATTGACAAAAAAGGCAACATCTATTTTGGGACAAGAACAGCCAAAATATACGCCTTGGACAAAAACGGCAACGAATTGTGGAATTTTGACACAGACCAGTCCGTAACGGCAGCCCCTCTGATTGACAAAGCCGGCAATATTTATATAGGAAGCTGGAGCGGCATATTTTACGTCATAGACCCTTCCGGCAAATTAAAATGGCAATACAACCTCAAGTCCCCAATCTTCTCCTCAGCCGCACTGGATTCAACAGGCGCAATTTACGTCGGCTGCATGGACTGGAACCTCTATTCATTTTAAGAACCCGCTCAAAACAGTCATTTTACACCCTGGTTACAAAGCCCCGCTTTGTAACCAGACATTCAAGATGGCCCAGCTTCGCGTTTGAAATCGTCTCAAGATACATAGCTCTATATCCAGTATTAAGAAACAAGAAATAAGCGCCCAGTAGTAACTTCCACTATCTCGTAAAAACAAATAACTTCAACCATCGCATCAATATCAAACAGTTTACAAATAGCACGAACATGATATAATAAAAATATAATTTTATTTGAAGAGAGAATCAACATTTAGAATTACGCATTGAAGCGGTATTATAAAGTTGAATAGTGATACAATTTTTTTACATATGAAAGTTTATCTTGATAATTGTTGTTTTAACAGGCCGTTTGATGACCAGTCTTCACTGACGGTTTTACTTGAAACAGAAGCCAAATTAAGTATACAGAACAGCATTCGTGCCGGCAAGGTTGCATTAGGTTGGTCATATGTGCTCGACTACGAAAATGCGGCAAATCCGTTTGAAGAGCGTAGACTAGAAATTCAGCAATGGAGAGAGTTGTCTAATTCCTATACGGAAGAGACTCCGCCGATTATTGAAGATATGAATAGATTTATTACAATTGGCATCAAACCGCTTGACGCCTTGCATATCGCCTGTGCAATAGCCTTAGATTGTGACTGTTTTTTAACGGTTGATAAAGGTATTCTCAAAAAATCAATATTAATATCTGATATACAAGTATTTATTATGAATCCAATTGATTTTATTATTAGAGGGGAGACAGAACATGATAGTTGACACTGAAATTAAAGTATTAGGGTTTGAAATTTTAACCAAACATCTTGGACTTGTTGAAGCTGAACGTTTTGTGTCATTAATTCAAAGAGAGAAATTTGATTATACAAAGTGGAGACAATCTCTTTTTACCGGTATGAGCGGCGAAGAGATCAGTAAACGCGCAATGGAATATCACAAACAAACGGCAACAGCCAATAAAACTGTAGAATAGAGTTTTCCCAATTAAAAAACTCTAAACGCCAAATGTTACGGCACAATATGCCTGCTCAGTTCTAAATGCATAACCCAGAAACCGTTCCAAAACCCCGATCCTAGAACACAATTGCCCTTGAAACTCCATTTCACCCTGGTTCCAAAACCCCTAGCTTTGTAACCAAAAATTCAAGAAGCCCCAGCTTCGCATTGCCCCATAATCCAAAAACATTAGAGTTTTACAACCATTTTGCCTCTTTAATTTATACAATCTGTCTAATCTGTTATTGCTCCTGTTCTAGCTTTTACCGATAACCGATAACTAATTACCACCTACCTCGCTTTTCGTCTTTGCTTTTACCGATAACCGATTACAACTCACCTTACTTTCCGCCTTTGCTTTTAAATTAGTGTAGATTAGTGAAAATTAGTGGTTAAATAGCTTTTGCCTTGTTTTTGCATTTCAAATCCCCCCGCTTTATAATCTGTGCAATCTGTGAAATCAGTGGAACGGCAGGGAGAATAAATAATGAAAGACTCTTTGTGCACTATCTGTGGAGACAGAAGATTCAACGTAAAGGCTACTATAGATTACATTGTGGATGGCCGTCTATACCTTTTGAAATGTTACCGTTACCGCTTGTGATCAATGTCATGCAATATTGAATTCTGCGAATGAAATCGAGAAAATGGATCAGGATATTCATGGAAAAATCAAACCGAAAAAACAAATCAACGGTTAAGCCAGTTTTTCAAATCTTCAATACTTGACATATCTATTAGATCCTCTGCTAAATTATCTAACTCATTTCGTTCTAATTCTTCTATTTGTTTCTTTATGCTTTCATCTATATGTTTAAATTTTTTATTTAATATACGCACCACGGTAGACTTTGATCCTTCTTCTATTCCTTGCTCCCTTCCTATTTCAATCCCTAACTCTTCTACGGTCTGTAACATTTTAGCTCCCTTGTAATTAATGTTTTTTGAAATAATCTCTTTAAACTCTTTATCTTCATCTTTGTTAAGTTGTATACTTGCCTCAATCAATGACATTAAAACTGTTTGTTTAACGCTATTCTGTACTGTTATAGCTATCCCTTGAATTGCTTTCGCTTTAATTAATGGCCGTTCGGATTTTCCATATTTAGTTAAAGGCAGATATGCTGCTGCTAAAGGGTTTCCCGGTATCTTTTTCTCAAATTCAGACGATGTAAAATTCTTTAATTTAATTAATTGATATTTGTAATCTACTATTGGAAAGTTGAATAACGATAGTTTGTAACAATTTTCAATAGGCTTTTTCCATACCGCATCATCTGTAAACATAACTATTGGAAAAACTAATTTGTCATGTTTGAAATAAATTCCGCAAAAGTATTTAAAATATCGTTTAGCGCTTTGATTCTTTTTTACGCTTTCCTGCTCCCAATGGATCAATATCCACTCTTTACCACCGTCAAGTTCTATTTCAATTAGAATTAATGCATCAGTTATTCTTTCGACATCTACTGAAGTCGTGTCTAAATCGAATTCCTGTATAGCAAGCAACTCCTTATCTAAAAACTCAGCGGTTTCAAAGTTCATTTTAGATGCAAGTTCAGGAAAAAACAACTCAAAATATTCACGTAAGAAGAGGCGCAATGTTTCTTTATGCCGAATATCATATTTACTCATAACCAATCCTTATAATAATACCACTCTTTCTAAATATAATCTGTCGTATCCTTTTTTTCTTCACGATTATATCCTATGGTATCGATGATTTTCAATGAATAAGGGGGCTTGGAAAAAATAGAAAACCATGGGAATGGCTTAATTAGCTTTTCTGCCATATAATCTCATCTTTCCTCATTTGCTCTTTCTTTTGCCGATAACCGATAACTAATTACCACTTCCCTTTTTTCCTTTTTTTGCTTTTATCTGTGAAATCTGGTTTGCTCCAGCTATGCTGGATTGTTCTATTCAATTGTAACGTATTGAAATTGGTAATTGTTTATTCACCAATTAGCTGCGCATTGGCGTGTTGAAGGTAACGGACCACGCGAAACATTGCGGTATCGATGAGTGTCGATGTGAAGAAGGAGGGCTTCCTTCTGACAGCGAAGATGTGAGCCCTAATAAAGTGAACTCGTTTCGGCCTCGTTACACGTATTTGCCGTTGGCTATCCTGCCGGATATGGTGAAGCCTGCAACTGGCATGGAAGTAATAAACGTA
>JAIQZQ010000071.1 GCA_021777105.1 Candidatus Anammoxibacter sp. | reverse complement strand
GCTAATACTTTAGACAAAATACTCAATAATTTAAATTATAAAGAATACAAGCTCGTAATCATAAGCCCCCAGCGGCTTTCCGGCTTAATTGAGCATCCTTAAGTTTACACCTATGGGGCAACGCCCTGGGTTTGAATATAGCTCCAATATCAGCCCTGAAAGGGCGATTTAAGCATTTACATTTTGTTCCGGTGGTGAATGTTAAATCTCCGTAACTTTTGCATACGTGATAAGTTATGACAAAAACCGGCGTTTTTAAAATCACACAAAGTGTGATTAGTAGTGGAACAAGCATCCTGCCTGTTGTACTAAACAACAGCAGGAAGAACAGGCTGAAAGCCTGCTCTTCCACTAATTATTGTCTTTTGTTCTCAAAATATCAGGCGTAAATTTTACCTTAACCTAACACCTATGGGTTACATCCCCACGCGTGTGGGGAACAGCGACAACTAGCGCACACCAACAAAATCAAGCCGGTACATCCCAACGCGTGTGGGGAACAGCTTGTATCAAAAGCAGAACTCCAATTGCACGCCGGTACATCCCCACGCGTGTGGGGAACAGAATTCAATTGTCTCTGAAGGTTGTATAATTAGCGGCGGTAGTGTTAAAAACTCAACACTTTCCCCTAAAGCAAGAGTCCATAGTTTTGCCGACGTGTCAAATTCAATATTAATGGATAATATGGAGATAGGTGAATATGCTAAAGTTAAAAACGCGATAGTTGAACATTCCGTTACTGTTCCACAAGGTTTAAATATTGGCTACAACATTGAAGAAGACAAAAAACATTTTTATGTCTCCCGCTCCGGAATTGTAGTAGTGACAAAGGATAGTATTCAAAACTATAAATGAATTTAAGAATCCAAATTCTCATCCCTTTTATGAGAGGGGTTAGGGGATGGGGTATTTAAAATTGATTAATTTAATTAATGATTTTTTAAAAAGAAGGAGAAAAGAAAGTGCGTGAATTAATTGAAATCAAGGAAGCCGCGCCAAGTATTATCAACAGCGACACTGATTATGTGGAAGAGCTGTTAAGCAACATTTTAATTCTTGAGTCGGATTCAATATCAAAAATAAACACATTTTCCGAGATTGGGCTTCGATCACAAGGCAAAGGCGTAATCATAAAATTCCTTGACGGCAAAAGGTATTTTGCGCCTATTCAACTGATTCCTTCTAAGGCAACCAGCGTCTAAAGAATTGCCAACGAACAAGCCTGGTTATGTTGCGCGTCTATTTGCGAAGACCCTAAATTTAAACATTCCGGTTTTAATTTAAGGTTGTTTTGTTTAGATTTGACGGGGAAAAGGGGGACTCCGGCAAGCTGCGCCCGCAACACGTTTGATGCGCGTGTTGCGGGGCGCGTTAATTATTCGCTTTAAAAGTTACAGTTAAGCTGGTTATAGGCGTCCCCCCCCTCTAATTTGTATATCAGGCAGTGAAGCCCCGGAATCCCGCTTTTATGTAGTGTAGGCGCGCCCCATAGGTTTTAGGTTAAGAAAACATTCGCTGAAGACGCACACGTGTCATTCCTGAAGGTTTCTGTCTGGAATTCTGATTAAAAAAGGAATGATCTTTAACTGGATGCCCAATCAAGTCTGGCATGACAAACACAGGACGACTTTACTGAATACAATTTACTTCATATAGTGTTGGCTTTGTCATAACTCGTTCCATATATGCCGCTTATGGCAGCCTAGCGTGAGTTTATTATGAAAAAAGTGCCTTCTGATGGTAAGTCTTTATTACACAACAGTTTATACTTGCAAAAAACGTATACACTAACTAATATCTTCTCGCTGCCAATTTCATTATATGTTATACTCATCAACAAAATAGTAAATTATCTAAACCCTTATATAATAACAACTTATTGGTGTATACAAAAATCAACAGCCCTAAAAACTAGCTATAAAACAAGTTACGCCCTCATTGCGTCCTCTCTTATAATAAACTCACGCTAGGCGTTTCTTAGCCTAGCGCCTATGAGGCGCGTCCTCGCGTCGTGGCAGGCAAGGTGAAGTCGCGTGAATTCATACGCGGAAATATTACGTTGCGCATCAGTCAATATTGATAAACCGCATATTCAGTCATCTCGTTTGTTCAAGTCTTTAGTTTTGTTAAGCGAAACTGCAGATGTAAATATCTTCTTCAAACGCCTCGGCGCGAGGACGCGCCCAATGTCATTGAAATAATGGTCAAATCAGCAACCTGGTTTTGTTTTTATTGCCTCAAATGAAAACATAATTTTCCATCAAAGGGTTAATGTATACATTAAGATGATAAAAATAGCTAATATAGTCAAACAAATCAGGTTTTCGAAAAATTATGTTCGTGTATGTTTTCTTCAGATGCAATGAAGTAAAACCCTAAAGGGTAAATTCCAATAAACTCAGCTTGTTGGAGTTAAGGCTTTAGCCTTTTATTCATTAGCAAATTTCAAAAACCTAATGCTTTTGAGTATATTAACTATTAAAATCAAAATTTTGATAGAAAAACTGCGCAAATTTAGGATAAAAATAAGAAATTTATAGGGTTTGGTAGGAAAAGATATGGATAGTATCATTTTGCGCAGAGATATATACTTGCATTTTAACCCTGCTAATATATAATCAACTATAAATAAGTAGGGTTAAAATTTGGTGGTATAACAAAAGTAAGGGATATTAGTAGCTATTCAGTGTGATTCCACATGACTATACACACCCCTAAATCCCCTCTTATTAGAGTGGACTTTGTGGAAATAAATCCGATTTAATATCCCCTCTAAAAAGAGGAGTGGCCGCTTGGCGGACGGGGTGTGTTATTTACGCTGATAGATACGGATATTAAATTATTTTCGGCCAAGTCCATTTAGGAGTTAAATTTTATGGAGACATCGCTCTTAGATTCAATAAAATTATTAAACGGTTGGCTTGCAGACCCTAAAATCAGGATTTTTGATCAACCAGACTTTATCTATCGCAGGCAAATTGAAACGCTTTTGCTGCCGGACTGGGATAAATTGTGGATAATTCTTGTGGGCCCCAGGCAGTCCGGCAAAACCACAATGGGAAAATACCTGTGCCAACGTTTGGTGGATATGAAACGGCGTAAAACCTTGTTATATCTGAATTGCGATTATCTGGAAATTCGCGATTGGTTGAAACAGGGCGTTGGATTTATTAAACAGGCTATTGATCAATTCAATTTGGAAGAGCCCATTTTTTTTATTGATGAAGTTCAACGGTTAGACAACCCGGGTTTACTATTAAAATCAATTGTTGATCTCCAATTGCCTATCAAATTGATTGCGTCCGGGTCATCCCAGCTGGAAATTAAAAGCGCAACGCAAGAACATTTAACGGGACGGCATATAGAAGCCGTGGTTTTGCCGCTTAGTCAAACGGAATTGAATGATCAAAAAGCTTCCTTAACGCAATCATTAATATTTGGATCATACCCTCAAATTGTGTTGTCAGGGCAAAAGGAAATTTTGCTTCGTCAACTTTATAATGATTACATAAATAAGGATATCATTGAGATATTAAAGGTTGGAAAACCTGATATGATGCAAAATCTGGTTGCGTTAACAGCTCATTGCGCGGGCCAACTTGTCAATTATCAACAACTGGCAATAGATTGCCGCGTTACAATTTCCACAATACAAAACTATTTATCAATTTTAGAGAAAACCTATGTTATAAAGGCAATTAAGCCTTTTGTTGGGAATAAAAGGACTGAAATCACTTCTAATCCAATCTATTATTTTATAGATAATGGTTTTCGCAATCAGGCCTTAAAGAATTTACTGCCTGTTGAGAACCGTTTAGACGCAGGATTGTTGGTTGAGAATTTTGTTTTTCAAGAGATGGAGAAATACAAGACGCAAAATTTTCAGGATTGGAACATTTATTATTGGCGCACAAAATCAGGGGCGGAGATTGACTTTATAATAAAACATGGCGAAGAAATTGTTCCTGTTGAGGTAAAATACCAAAACATGCGCGCTCCAAAATTGACTCGCGGTTTTCGGTCATTTCTACAAGCTTATCAACCTCGGCTTGCTATAGTAATTACAAAATCCTTCACAGCCGATGTTGAGGTGGAAGGGGGCCTTGTCCATTTTCTTCCATTAGATAATTTGAGCGCAATGTTTGACATGTTAAATTTATAGCCGTAGCCGTAAATTATTTGCCAATTTGTTCGAAACAACCTCTTGCATTAGGCAAAAAAACATTTAGTTAACGGATCTAATATTTGATATACTCAACCTTTCAATATCTATTTTGACAACTTTTCATTTTAGGGGAATATTGCGCATATTAGAATAATTGTGGGCGGAATCGGCAATGCCGCTTAAATTATTGCTTGTTTACTAAAACGCAAGCCGCAATGTCCGGCTTTAAAGGAGGGTGTGAGATGAGTAAAAAACAGTATTTGTTGCTGGTTGGGTTGGTTGTTGTGTCCGGCATAATTGGTGGTGGATTGTCAAACTGGTTTTTGATGGGGGATTCCGCTTTTGCAAAAAAAGTTGCGGGGGAGTTAACGCCGGCGGATTATGAAAAGGTTGTCATGGCAAAAGAGTTGCGCTTGGTAGATAGCGAGGGACGCGAGCGGATAACTGTTGGGATGAACAATAAAGATAAACCCAGGATTGTGTTCTGGAATCCTGATAACGGGAAAAGCAGCATAATCCTCGGCCTGAACGACGACGACACGCCTGGTTTAACCTTTTGGGACAACGAGGGTAAAAGCAGGGCAAATATTATACTTAATAACAATCAAGACCCTCAACTCCGGTTTATTGACAAGGATGGGCGGTCAAACTGCATAACAATGGGGATATCGTCCAAAGGCGAGCCTGGATTGGCTCTTTTTGACAAATCGGGAAAGCAGAGGGCAAAGTTTAGCGTAACCGCGGATGAGGCATCTCTTGGTTTTATGGATGTCAGCGGCAATGAGCGCGTGGGGCTGGGTATGTTGACTAAGGCGGTAAAAGAGGCTCCTGAAACGCCTGTGCTTTTTCTGCGCGATAATGATGAGAAATCATATTGGGAGTGGATGTTGTCAAAATGATCTTGTTGCGCAAACTTGTAGATATGCAAGCGTCGTCAAGGGATCATGTTGCGTCTGCAAGTTTGACTCTTGGTGATTGGTGTTATTTCTCTTTTTCCTGAAACTCGTTTAACAGGAGGAGGAAGCTTTTCTTCACTTCTTTGCTCTTTATTGCGTTAAAACCCATTACCAGCTTCTTTTCATCAGAGGTTAATTTTGATTCTTCCAACCTGTCTATTAGAAATCGGCTGTCTTCATCTCCGACATGCTCAATGATTTGAGCTTTTTTGACGCTTTTCTTTGTAGAAGGGGCAAAGAAGCTTACAATGGGAACTTTAAGGACATCGGCTATTTTGCAAAACCTTCTTAAAGTGATGTTGGAAATAGCCTTTTCATATTTCTGCACCTGTTGATAAGTTACGCCGATGCAATCGGCAAGCTGCCCTTGTGAAAAACCGGCATTCTCTCGCATGATTTTAATTCTGCCGGCAATCTCGTTATATGTAAGTTCTTCCATATTGGCCAATTATCCCCTTCGAGTATAACAATAAGCAAAAGCGGAACGCGTCTTCCGCTTAACTCAAGTTTATCGCAAAGTTATTTATAAATGATAAATAGAAATAAAAATAAAAAAATCATAAGAGATTAAACATTATTTTTATTTACAAGCTCTCTGCCTTCACCGCCCAGCGCCAAAGCTGTAACATTCTACAAATTAATAATCTTCGCGTCTACTGATTGCTAAGTGTGCAACTGTAAAGTGTGTTTTCGGCTGTTATTGTCCGGCCTCAGCTGTTGCATATTTCGAATATATCACGGTCATTTGCAATGCTTTGCCTAAATAGACCGTCTCGGATTCCATAACTTTTATGAGGTATTATTTTGACGTAACACATTTTATATCAAATATTTGCCTAAATCGCAATATTTATTATGCGTCGTTGTTTTAAGAGTCCGACAAACAATTTAATTTTGAATTAATATTAGAATTAATATACATCAGGATGATTTTTTCAAAATTGAATAATATTTTTTTATGCGCGGGATTTTTTTTTATATATTGCCAACAATTTGTTAAGGTATCTACGAAAAGGCATATTTGATCTTTATAGACACTGACCTGGAGATGTTGGATATGCCGCAATTAAGGGGGCAAAATGGAGGCTATATTGGGCGTTGAGCCTTTACTGATGGTTTTTTTGCCTCTTTTATCATTCTATACACGGCAAAACTCGCCATGATCACGATATCTTCGACAGGCAAAATGGTTGAGATTGATTCGTCAAACAGAATTGTGGCGGATGGGGCAAACTCGTCGTCGCCTCGCCATATTACAAATGTGACCGGAGCAAACGGAAAGACGTTGATTACCGCGCTTACATCGCCGTAACTCTCTTTTCGTCCGTTAAATTTGTCGGCTATTGCCGACAGCAATCCGGGCTCGTCCCCGAATGTCTTTGCCAAGGGAATTATCACCCTTTTTTGGTAAGCGTTGTTGTAAATTGCTCCGCCCCCGGGAATCTCGGAAAAGGCCACCTGTTTGCCGGCCGGGTAGGCGGGCGAGGCGTTGTCTTTGTTGTCATGAACCAAATAGTGCAAAAGCAGGGTCATAAACGCGGTGTCTGTAAGCAGGCTTCCGTCCGGGGCTTCAATGGAGCCGTTTTCAGGATCAACAAGATAGATGTCCGCCATATAATCAAGGCGGAGAACATTGTTGTTTTTATCAAAAATTATGCCGGTTTTTGCGGCAATTTTGGAAGGATCTTTTTTGGCCAGCTCCGTCACGGCCATGTTGTAGGCTTTTGCGTAGGCGTTTTTCAGGTTTTCTTGCGGAGCTATCTGTTTATTTTGCATCTTATTGCCAATCAGGCGTTAATATGGCGCGATATGAGAACAAAGCGGCAACTATCTATTTCAATGATAACAATTAGTAAAAGCGGAAAGACCCAAGCTGGTTAGCCTGGGTCTTCGCTTAACACATAGTTTATTCCGCGTCTTTAGCGCATCGAAATCCAATATAGTACATTGTCAATCGCGGGTCATACGAATGCCTGTGTCCGCATTTTAACGAATCAGGGCTGGTGTTAAACGCGCCGCCTCGTAAGCAACGAAACCGGCCGATTTCAGGGCCCGGCGGATTGTGAACAGGGGCTACGTTAAAATAATTTGGGCTAAACCTATCATGCACCCACTCCCAAACATTGCCGGACATGTCAAACAATCCGTATCCGTTGGGTTTATACGAAGCCACGGTCTTCATGTTGAGGCTATGGTAGTTGGCGTCTTCCTTTGTAAGCTCGTCGCCCCATGGAAACCTGACTAATTCCAGCCCGCCCCTTGAGGCCCTTTCCCATTCAGCTTCAGTCGGCAGGCGTTTTCCGGCCCATTCGGCGTAATATTTGGCGTCATACCAATTTACGCCGACCACCGGCATACGCGGGTCGCTGAAACGTGGGTCTTCCCAATAAGCCGGCACTCTGTGTCCGGTCTCTTTTATATATATAGCATATTGCTGGTTTGTGACTTCAGTCTTGTCCATATAAAAATCGTCAAGCCTTGCCCTGTGAAGTTTTGCGTCGTGGAGTGATCTGCCGCCTTTCATGCCCATCCAGAACTCTCCGCCGGGAATCAGGGCCATTACCGAGCCGTCCTTTTCAACGCGAATCTCTTTCGGCAAATCCTTGCCGGAGTTAACGGCTTTGCCCGCGGCCGTATCTACTTCAATCTTTTGCGCGGGTTGTCCTATTTCAACTTGTGGAGGATTTTGCGGCGCCTCGTCTTCCGCGCGCAATACGCACGTGTTAAAAATTACCCAAAACGAGAAAAAGTAAACAGTGTATTTTGTCAAACGCATAGAACTTTCCTTAATAAAATTTCCCAGCAACAATTAAAATATAGAATCATTTTTGGTATTTATGACATTGCAGTCGCGTCTTTTATCACAATTGACTATATGGAGCATAAAAGTGGAGCATTAGCCGTCAATGGGGCGGAATAAAGAACAGCGGGAAGATGGTACCCCCAAGGGGAGTTGAACCCCTGTCTCCAGACTGAGAATCTGGGATCCTGGGCCGCTAGACGATAGGGGCATAGCATTAAATATCAAAAAACCAGAAAACAACTATAAACAGGAAATAATTTATCAAACAATTGTGAAAATTGCAAGAAATTAAATAGAATCCGATGGCAAGCAATCAAAAAATAGCTAATTATGCCCGACAATCGAACCCAACCGCTGAAAATAAAGAAAACAACAATGCCGGGTTAAAAAGAAATTGCAATCGCAATTTCGCTTGATATATAATGCACCGTTTGTTCCGGCAATACGACGGGAAAATTATATTTTTAACCAGTAAAACAGATAGCGTTAAACCGCCAATTAAAGGTTTTTAACAATTCGTTTTTATCGCTAAAAAAGAGAAATCATGTTAGATTTAAATTTTATACGAAACAATCCGGAAAAGGTAAAAAAAGGCGTTATGTTAAAACGCGAAGGCAACAAGATAGACGAGTTGCTGGAAGTTGACGCGAGAAAACGCAAACTTTTACACGAATGCGAGCAAAACAGGAGTAAACTTAACGCGACTTCAAAAGAGATAAGCAGACTTAAGAAGGAGAAACAGGATGCCTCGGAATTGATAGGGGAGATGAAACTCGTTTCGCAGGAAATAAAGGAGTATGAGCAGAAATTGCGAGATGTTGACGATGAGTTGCGCAACATCGCCCTGCGCATTCCAAACTTGCCGGCTGCCGGCGCGCCCGAGGGCGAAGACGAGACGGGGAATGTGGAGATTAAGAAATGGGGTGAGAGAAAGAAGTTTGATTTTGATTCGCCATTGCCGCATTGGGACATAGGCGCGGGACTTGACATACTGGATTTTGAAAGGGGCACTAAAATATCAGGATCCGGCTTTATACTATACAAAGGCCTTGGGGCCAGACTTGAACGCGCTCTTTACAACTTTATGCTTGATCTGCACACCGGCGAACATGGATATAAGGAGATATATCCGCCTTTTCTGGTTAACCGCCAATCAATGACCGGCACCGGACAGTTGCCGAAACTTGAGGACGATATGTATAAAACCGAATGCGAGGATATGTTCCTGATACCCACGGCTGAAGTGCCTGTAACCAACATTCACAGGGATGAAATATTGCCGGCCGGCTCGCTGCCGATTTATTACGCCGCGTTTACGGCGTGTTTTCGCCGCGAGGCGGGCTCGCACGGGAAGGATACCAGAGGCATGACCCGCGTGCATCAATTTAACAAGGTTGAGCTTGTTAAATTTGTTGAGCCGGAGGAGTCGTTCAATGAGCTTGAGTCACTTTTGACAAACGCGGAAAAGGTCTTGCAGCTTTTAGGGATTGAGTACCGGGTGTTGGAACTGTGCTCAGGCGATATGAGTTTTGCTGCGGCCAAATGTTACGATATTGAGGCCTGGGCGCCTGGGGCGGGCAAGTATCTGGAAGTATCGTCTTGCAGCAACTTTGTCGACTTTCAGGCAAGGCGGATGAATGTGAAATTCAGGGATAAAAACGGCAAGCCAAAATTCCCGCACACCTTAAACGGCTCGGGCCTGGCCCTGCCGCGAACCATGATCGCCATCCTTGAGACGTATCAACGAAAAGACGGGTCAGTGGAAATCCCAGAGGTGTTAAGGAAGTATATGGGAGGACTGGAATGTATAGAGAAGTAATGACTAAAGGGGGGAAATAAGGCAAAAGTAAAAAATCAAAATGCAAAAGCGTGGTAAAAATTTTCAATTTTTGAATTACGCTTCCACTGGTTACAAGGCAAAGCCTTGTAACCAGTCTAAATCCTTAACATCCGCAAGCAGTATCAATCAACCGCGTAGCCTGCCGGTGTTCAGTAACGCTCGCTCTCTGCTTTAATTGTGACAGGCTTTATTCGTTAAAAGGCGGGAATCATAAATTTATGTGATATTATCCCCTTTTCTTATAGGGAGGTCTTTTTTTCTCAATCTTTTTAATGATTTGCGCGCGTCCTGTTTAGAAATTTTTCCAACTCTTTGTTCCCATTTATTATTTGTCTCCACATATACCCGCAATTCAGTCAACAAATTGGAAACAAACGCATTAAACGATAACCCTTGTTTTTTTGCTTCATTTCTTGCAAATTCAGCCGTGTCATCCGCCAAACGCAGTTCAGTTCGAATCATGTCTAACCACCTCATTTAAAAAGTCGCAAGGTTTATAAATTGTAACATTCTCAAAAGGATAAAAATGTTTTTTATTAAATGTTACTAAATAATCGGCAAATCCATTTATAACAGTATCAACAATCATTGAGTCTTTTTGGTTTTTTGATAATGTCCTATAAAAATAATATATATGAACTTTTTCGCCAAATTCAACAATAAATCTTAGAATATCAGCTACATCGTTAATGTCTTGATCATTTTTGCAATTCCTGGATAAAACACTTTCATATTCAAAAAGTAAAGCGTTTGAATATAATATTTCATATTTTCCATTTACAATTTCATCAAAAATAAGGCTGCTTGCTCCATTGGAAAAGGCGGAACAAAACATGACATCCGTGTCCAATACTAGTCTAGTCATAATATAAACAGTACCACTAAATATAGTGTGTTGTCAACTCCGTATTTTTGCCATAAAATACGCATGTTTTGAGCAACGCGTTAGTATCAAGCAGCAGCGCAGCCGGCATCCAGTTACTTAAACATGTCATACCATGTGTAGCAAGGCAGCCTCAGGATGTTGTTGTAAATATCCTCTTTGGTTGCAAAGCCTTGTTTAAGCGTTTTTAATTTCTCCATCAGGAAATTAGCGTTTTTCAGCGCGCCTTCATGGCCGGGGTTTATAGCAAGCTCGGATTTAAACGCTTCAACCGCATTTTCATACCTGCCTATAGAGCTTAAGCAAAGCCCTCTGATGTAATGCATTCTTGAGACTTCAACGCCCAGTTTCTTAGCTTGCTCCGCAAAGGCAAGGGCTTGTTCCGCCTTGTTGTCTTTTAATAATTCCATTGCCTGCATAGAGAGGTTTAAAGCCTTTTTTTGTAAATCCAGGTTGCCGCCTCGCATGCTATTTGTGTCTATTGCGTCAACAACCGTCGCGCCAGTGTCCTTATTTTCGTTAAAAAGCGATTCATAATCAACCCTTGGAAAAACATCAAGCAGTCCGCCGTCCGTCGCGTTGTATATCTCCACTGAACGCTGCTTTGCGATGTGATGAACCATCTTATATTGATGGCACAGTTTGCCGATGCACAAACACTGCTCCTCAAGGTCAAATCCCTGAATGACTCCGGGAGCGGCATCAAAAAAATGCCCTTTTGTTTCTCGTTTATTGTTGCTTAGGCTTAACATGTAATTTGTGTCGCATCCAAGAAGGTATATCCGTTTAAATCCCATATATAAAGCAATAAACAATGTTATAATTGTTCCGGACTGAATCGGCGGCACGGGCATTGTTAAATCTAATCCGTTTTCAAGCGCTTCGTCCCAAGCTCCTCTGTAATCCAGAAAATGCAAAGCGCGCCCTTTAAAATGCTCTCTGCCGTAATTGCGGTCATAATCCGCCGCGGCAAAGAAGAGCCCGGCGTCTACCGAAGCCTCTGCCAGATTTTTCATTATTATCTGCCAGCCTTCATCTGTTTCAGGCCTATGATATGCCGCCCAGCAGTGGTACTTTGGTTTTATATAACCGTAATCCTCATGTTTAAAAGAGTTGCTTAAACCTATGCATATCTCACCCTTTAAAAGCTTTAGGTTTTGATTGCTCAAAGAAGGCCCGGTGGCAATAATAAAACAACGCTCTCCCGCGTGGCAATTATGAAGCTTTCTGTTTCGGCTTAATACACTTTCGGTAGTTTCTGCAACGGGTTCGTTTGAAATTGATTTGTTTTCTGAATTTATGTCCATATCACTACACCTCGCTTTCCGGTAAACCCACGTTTTTAAAATCGTCTTCTCTGTAGTGCGATCCCAGGCTTTTAGTTCTTTTCAGCGCCGCGGCCGTCACAAGTTTGGCGACCGTAATCATGTTGTTTAATTTAAAATACCCTTTTGCGTCGATTTTGACGTTTGATTTTAACCTCTCCAGCCCGTTTCCGCAATCGTCAAGAACTGTTTTGCATTTATCAAGACCTTCTTTGCTTCTGCCGACCATTGCGTATTCGTCCATAGCAATATTAATCGTTAACGCAACCTCTTTATAAGCCGCATTCACGTTGCCGGCTTTTGCAAACATATTTAAATTAGGAACAATTTCTGTTTTAAAATCATTGCCCCGGTCTCTTCGTTTTTTAGCGCGCTCCGCGGCAAACCTGCCGGCGCGATTGCCGAACACCTGCGTCGCCGTCATCATGCAGCCTCCAATCCTGTCGGCTCCGTGCGGGCCGGCCGCAACCTCGCCGGCAGCAAAAAGTCCGGCAATAGACGTCTCGGCATTCTCATTAATCCTGACCCCGCCGTTAAAAGCATGCGCGAAATGGCCGACCTTTGTTTGCTCGCCTCCCTGATTAACATTTTTAAAAAACAGCTCCCTGTTTTCCTTAACCGCCCGGCTTACAGCAATATCAATCAACCCTGAGTAGTCGCGGCAACTAAACGGATAGTGTTTCATTCTCTGTTCAATTGCCATGTTTCTTATTTTAGCTTCCGGTATAGCCGTATTAAGAGCGTCGGCCCCATTTGAGTCAACCAGTATATTCGGCTCACCTAAATTTGAAGTAGGAAAAAAACATTTTTTGTTTCCAACTCTCATACCCAGCATAAACTGTATAAATTCCATATTTTTTATTTCAGCCCCGGCTTTGCCGGCAATAGCGCAACCCGCGCCTGCCTCATTGCCGCTTACAAAACGGCTTTTAAATATGCCGGCTCCGCCGCCGGTCGCCAATATTACGGCCCCGGCTTGTATGGCAATCAGCGTCCCTTTGTCATCCAGCGCAAACGCGCCGCAACAAATGCCGTCAACAATAACAAGATCGATAACATAACCCTTGATTATCATTGCCACTGATTTATCCAGAATGGCGCGAAACGTCTGTTTAATGTTATCCATATTGCCGGCAATAAACGCTCGCTTCACTTTGCTAAAACACCCCTCTTGCCGCAAATATGCGCCGCTTTCAACCCTGTTGAATTCCAGGCCGAATGAAAGCAACTCCTCCAGCCGCTCGCCCGACTCCTCAACCAGTATCCGCGCAAGTTTAGGATCAGCCTCTCCCAGCCCAACATTAATAACATCGTCATAAAACCCGGCCAAGTTCTTATCCGTCCGTTCATTGCCGATAAGAGCCTGTATCCCCCATCCCCCTGAAAAAGACGAAAACGTCGACCCGCATTCAGTTGCCTGCCCTTCGGCAAGTATCACAACCTCAGCGTTTTGCCTGGAAACAGAAAAGGCGGCCCGAATACCGGCCGCCCCAGTTCCCACAATTAACACATCTGTTTTTATAGTGTTCATAATAATTAAATTTTAATGTGTTGGTATTGCATAGCATAGCATTCTAAAAAGAGTTTTTTATATCATTAATAAGCAGAAACAAATGCATTTCATCAATTGGAGATGTTTCAAAGCCAAAAACTTTATTGCCGTCGGTAGCAATATACGTGCGGGACGATCCATTTTTAATATTTCGTAAAGCGTATTGTTTTAAGTATTGATTTAGGGCTTCTACTCCGCAATCAAATAATGAGCAATTATGTTTTTCCTTGAACAATACAGGGCTATTTATCATCAAAAACGCCCGGTTGAGACAATAATTTCTTAAGAGAAGATATTCGTTTTGGCGGCGCATCCAACGCTTTACAAAATTCTTTCCATTGCTTGCCGGAAAGACGAAAGTCAACCTCTTCCGCTATGGTTTCATGCGCCACATTGCAAGCGTTTTGCAAGACAAACTCGCTAAGAGTTGTCTGTTTAATTGCTGCCGCTTTTACAAGCGCTTCCTTTTGCTCTAGGCTTGCCCTTATATTTAACTGAATTTTTTTTTGCGCTACAGCGCTAACCAGGTTTATTATGCATTTTCAATTTCCTCTAAAAACTATATTATACCGTGTTGTGCCGCCAATTTACACCGCTCTTTTTGTGTCATTTTTGCGCAACTCAAAGCATATTGGCTATCCCCTGCCTTACAACTCAGCCAAGGCTTTAGCAATTTCTGCGTCGTCGGGATGTTTTTGCAGATAGATGGCGAAAACTTTTTTTGCAGTTTCCGGCTCGTCTATGGTTTTAAGGGCGCCTGCGAAGTTTAAAATTGTGTCTCTATGGTAAGGATTAATTTTTATCGCTTTTAAGAAAGATTTCATTGAATTTCTTCCGTCCCCGATCTGCCAATATATAACGCCAAGGTTGGCATAAGCCTGGAAATAACCGGGGCTCCGCCTTGCAAGATCCTCAAGGAGTTGCATGGCATTAAACCAGCGCCCGTTTTCAAAAGACAATTCCCCGTAAGCGTTAATAACATCATCCGAATCTGGAAATTCGCCCAACAGTTTTTGCGCAAACGAGTAAGCTTCGCTTGTTTTGCCGGAATTTCTCAGTCCATTAAGTTGGGCCATCGACAGTTTTAAATCATTGTTAATGTCATTTTTATATGTCTTATTGAATTCATCTAAAACTGACATGTAGTTAATTCTGGGAAACACATCTAAAAAACCGCCATCCGTGGCATTATAGATTTTAGCCGACGCCTTATATGCAATTCGGCGGATAGTTTTATATTGTTGCCACAAAAGTATATTCCATCTGCATACCGCCTCGAAATCAGATTCAAACATAGGATTGTAACCTGTTGATTTCGGGCCTTCATTATTTTCGTTATAAAAATAGCTATACCCTTGTAAATTAAGTATCCAGTCATGGTCGCACCCCATCAAATATATCCGTTTAAATCCAAGGTATATAGCGGCAAAAAGCGCAAACACCGGCACGGAACTTCCCTTTGGAACAGGCTTAGTCAGGTCAATCCCGTTAACGGCCACATCTCTCCATTCGCCGGTAAATTTTAAATGATAGACATGTTTATTTGCAAAAAGCCCGTTACGGCTATTTCTTTCACGGTCGGAAAGGCCGAAGAACATCTCCGTGTCCTCGCCGTTTTTATCTATCCTGTCCATCCTCGAAAACCAGCGCTCTTCAGTATCAGGCGGATGAAACGGCGACACGCAATGGTAACGCGGTTTGAGAACTCTGTAATCAGGATGGCGATCAAAATCGCTCACAACAATGCATGTCTCGTCGCGCAACAATTTTATATCCTGCCGTTTAATTGACGGGCCATTTGCGAGAATAAAACAACGCTCGTTCATATGCCGGTCGCGCAAGACAGCGTTCTTTTTAAGAAGCGCGTCATCTTTCGGCGCATTGGAGTGCCAAAACGGCTCTAACGGTTTCTGTTTATAATCTTCAATTTTTAACATGATAATCTGTAATTATAGACAAACAATTTAAATTTTATAGACATTAGAACAATGTAGTTTTACTAAAAACATCTTTTTGTTGTCAGTTTTAACATTATAGGACAATCTGAAAGATTGCGTCAAGCATCAGGAATAGCGTAGCTCTCTGCGCTAACGCGCATCAAGCTCCACCGGTTTGCCTCTCTCTTTCATTGATCGCGTGGCGGCTTCCAGCATGCGGACGGCCCGCAAGCCCGCATAGCCGTCAGTAATTGCCCGCTCTCCATTTTTAATGCATCGCGCAAAATGTATTAGTTCCGTTTGCAAAGCTTCCGTCATATCAAGTTGCGGCGCCCACATATCGCCCGCGCGATAGCTAATTAACATTTTATATTTTTCCGCCTTGTTGCTGACGGCAATCCCCTTGTCATAGACCTTAACTTTTTCGCTTGGCTCGATATCGTCATAAACTATCATTTTACGGTTTCCTCCAATAAGAATCCGCCGCACTTTAACAGGGGCCAGCCAGTTAACATTTATGTGCGCAATCAGGCTGCCTTTGAAAAATAAGGTCAAATACGCAACATTTTCAGGCTCGTCCGGCACATGACTTGCGCCGGTGGCGGATATAGCGTTTGGAACTTCGCCCAGTGTGTAATCCATAATCGATATATCATGCACCGCAAGATCCCATATCACGTCCACATCATGTTGAAACAACCCAAGGTTGACCCGGGCTGAATCAAAATAGCAAATATCGCCTAGCTCGCCTCCGGAAACAAGCTCGCGAATTTTCCGAACTGCGCCGGTATAAACAAACGTGTGATCAACCATCAATATCAAACCGCGTTTGGATGCCTCATCAATAAGTTTTATTGCCTGTTCGGAAGTCTCTGTAATCGGCTTTGTAATTAAAACATGTTTTCCGTTTTGCAAGGCTAACATTGCCAGTTTAAAATGAGTAAACACAGGCGTTGCAATAACAATAGCGTCGATATTTTTGTCGACAAAGATCTCGTTATAATCCGATGTTAATTTAGCGGAAGGATAACGCTTTTGCGCCAGTTCAAGTTTGCCGGAATCCACATCGCAGATAGTAGCCAGGCTGAAATCCGGCGATTCAAAAAAATTGCGAGCCAGATTCGGCCCCCAATACCCATATCCAATTAAGCCTATATTAATCATTGTTTTGTGGTTGTAGATTTAAGATTAGTTGCTTGATACTTGTTCCCGGATGCTGGATTACAGTCCATTTTTGATTCTTGCCAACCGTCAACCGGCATTTGCCGGCCGGTTTGTGTTCCCTGTTTTTTGCTTTTAAATTAGTGTATATAAGTGAAGATATGTGGTTAAAATACTTTTGCCTTTTTACTTTTCAGGACGTTCCCTCATGTCTCCCACAACTTTTGCCGGCGAGCCGATTACAATCTTGTAATCAGGCACATCTTTTGTGACTACCGCGCCGGCTCCTATCATTGCTTCTTTCCCAATAGTCACGCCGCACATAATAACCGCGCCGCTGCCGATTGACGCCCCTTTTTTAACAACAATAGGAACAACATCCCAATCATCGTCTGTTTGCGTTCTGCCGTCTACCGTGGCCCTGGGATAACGGTCGTTGACAAACATAACCCCATGCCCAACAAACACGTTGTCCGCTATTGTCACCCCTTCGCAAATAAAGCTGTGAGAAGAGATCTTGCACGACGCGCCGATAACCGCGTTCTTCTGTATCTCCACAAAAGTCCCGATTCCTGAGCCGTCGCCAATATTGCATCCATATAAATTAACAAGATCAGGGTGATGGATGACAACGTCTTTTCCTAATTTTATATCGTCTGAAATAGGCATAATAGTTTAACAAGAAAAAAGATTTAAAAGCAAAAACCACTAATTTTCACTAATCAACACTAATTAAAAGCATAAAACCATATCAAATTATAATATACTAATAAAATACCATTATTTTTAGTTTGTGTATATTGACATATAATATTTCAATTGTATTTGCTCTTAAATAAGATGCTGCTTATATTAGAGGGTTTTAAAGAATGGGATGTTCATTAATATACCATTCGTTTCCATTCAAGGCTACCCGGCGCCCCAAAGTTGATTAAATATCCAACACGTTTTTTTGTAATCTTTAAATAATTTAGTAACTGCGCATCATGATCTGTGTTTAATTGTTTAGCGGCCTTGAGTTCCACAATAATCTCATTGTAAACAAAAAGGTCAGGGATATATTTCTTTTTTAACAGTTCTCCTTTATAAAAAAGCGATAGTTCTGATTTTGGGCAAAATGGTATTTTTTGAAAAAGCAACTCTTTTTCCAGGCATTCCTGATACACTTCTTCAAGAAATCCATTGCCAAATTCATTATAAACTTCAAAAGCCGCTCCAATCAGATTGTAACCTTCCTGATTTAACATATCACTGCCCATTTTAAAGACATCCTTTTAACAAAAAATATGATCTATAATAATCCGCCTTGATTTAAAATTAGTGAAGATTAGTGGAAATTAGTGGTTTAAATTGCTTTTGCTCTTGTTTTAAATTAGTAAGGATTAGAGGAAATTAGCGGTTTGCGCGTTTTTGCTATTTTTTTTCACTTACACTATAGAATCGTAAACCTTAAACAACAACTTCAAAACTCTCTCTTCTTTCCAATATTTTTCCATAAACGCCCTTGCCTCAACGCCTTTTTGATTAATTAAATCCCTATCATTAATCAAGCCTCTTATAGCTTTGTCTAAAGTCTCTTTATCAGACACGTTTATCCATGGGGTGTAATCGCAACCGGTAAATTCATTTATTCTATCTATATTGAATGAATCAAGTCTTGCAATTGCAAGGACTCCCTGGCTTAAAGCTTCAAGGGACGACACTCCAAACGACGGGCCAAGCTGATCAAAAAAAATATCCAGGCTCCTTTTTATATCCAGGCATTTTACATGCAGGGTAAGGCTTATCACAACCTTTTCAACGTTATGGTTTTCCGTTGTTATATTTCCCATAACATCCTCAAATATATCAGTGCGTTTAAGGTCTTTTCTGGTGGGAGAGTGGCCTATCCTTATCTTGTTGTTAAAACCCATCTCTTGTAGAGGCAAATATAGAGGTTCGTTAATAGGCACAATATTCGGTATCCAAGTTGATTCAGGCAGCAGCTCCAACAAGTCAGGGGTGCTTACAATTGCCGTTCTGCCTAATTTTTTATATTTAGCCCTGAACTCAGATGTGTTTTTCTTAAAAACAGGATGGCCGTGATGGTGATGCAATATTTTCTTATCGCCAATGTAATCCTTAACCAAAAATGGCCCTAACTTTATATTCTCATCGCTTAACATATGAAAATGGAAAATATCCGCTTCATTTAAAAGCCTTTCAACCTCGTCAAATTCATCTTCCTTTAAATTAGGTATATGAATATCCTTTTTAAACATAAAATTGTATCTATGCTCGGTTGTAATGAGGCGGCACTTATGGGGCGTATATCTATTTATAGCGTTACTAAACATAATCCCGGTCCCGGCAGGATCATTTGCGGTTATCATTAATATGTTCATGGCAATTCAAGTAAAAAACAGGAGTAAAAACAAAAGCGTATAAACCACATATCTTCACAAATTAAAAATAAATGTAAAAGAGGTTAAATTCAAAAAAACACAAATCATTACAAATTTAAAAAACAAAAAAAACAAAAGCGTATAAACCACATATCTTCACAAATCTTCACAAATCTTCACAAATCTTCACAAATTAAAAAGCCAAAAGCAGAAGCTTAAACCCATATATCTTCACTAATAAAAAAAGCTAAAAGTCAAAAGCGTATAAACCTCATATCTTCACTAATTTAGAAGAATATACAAAATATAAATTATATTTGTGAAGATTTGTGACGATTTGTGGTTTATATTGTTTTTGCTCTTAAATAAGATATGCTTTTATACGCACTAGTAGTTTAAGGTATCGGATGTCAATTAATATATCATTCGTTTCCATTCAAGGTCATCAGGCGAACCAAAGTTGATTAGATATCCAACCCGTTTTTTTGTAATTTTTAAATAATTTATTAACTGCGCATGGAGTTCATTGTTCAATTGTTTAACAGCCTTGAGTTCTACAACAATCTCATTATAAATAAAAAGGTCGGGAATATATTTCTTTTTTAGTGGTTCGCCCTTATAAAAGATCGAAAGTTCTGTTTTGGGGCTAAATGGTATTTTTTGAATGACCAACTCTCTCTCCATGCATTCCTGATAAACTTCTTCAAGAAATCCATTTCCTAACTCATTATAGACCTCAAATGCCGCCCCAATCAGGCTGTAACCTTCCTGTTTAAACAAATCAACATCCATTTTATCTTCCTCCTTTTTGACTCATTAAATACAACAAGATAATAACAAGTAGTTTACTAGTTAATATATTTTTTGCTTTTGTTTTATCCTCAGAGTTTTATGCCTTTGCTTTTTATTTGTGAAGATTTGTGAAGATATGTGGTTAAAACGTTTTTGCTTCTGTTTTTATTTTTATATTAATGAAGATAAGAGGTTAATATAGCTTTTGCTTTTACTTTTGTTTTATCCTCAGAGTTTTATGCCTTTGCTTTTTATTTGTGGAGATTTGTGAAGATATGTGGTTAAAACGCTTTTGCTTCTGTTTTTATTTTTATGTTAATAAAGATAAGAGGTTAATATAGCTTTTGATTTTGTTTTATCATTTGCTTTTTATTTGTGAAGATATGTGGTTAAAACGCTTTTGCTTCTGTTTTTATTTTTATATTAATGGAGATAAGAGGTTAATATAGTTTTACTTTATGCGGTTTATGGCCGCGCTTCCAGCTTAAACCCATATATTTCACCCACATTCGGCACGGGCGGATTTGAGCGTTTAATCTCCTCTATCTCGTTTTCATATTTCTCAACGATCCTGAAGAACTTATCCTCGGGGATATCGCCAAGGTAAATTGTGCCGTTGGATTTGCGTTTGTTTAGCCAATCGTCCAGAGAGTCGCAATTGCCTTGCAACAAATCTCCTCGAAACCAGGTGTATTTAGAAATCTTGTCCCAGTCCATATCAACGGAAACCAACCCTTTTTTAGCGGCATATTCCCATATAGCGGTTCCTGGAAATGGTATCATCGTGTTAGCAAGCGCCTCAAGCATTTTCCCTTGCCGCATATTTTTGTTAATAAACTCATATGTCATGGCCAGGTCATCTTCAGTTTCCCCGGGCGATCCTATTATAAACGAATTTTTTACAACAATGCCGTATTCGTACAACAGATTCAGGGCATTTTGAATCTGTTCAACCGTAAGCGAATCGCATTTAAGATAGCTTAAAACCTTTTCCGAGGCTGATTCCAGGCCGAAGTTTACCCTGTAAAAACCGGCTTCTATAAGCAGATCGCAAAACTCCCTGTCAACCAGATTTGCCCGCACATTTCCGGCTATTCTGTATTTGCCTAATAAACCTTCTGATTTAAGGCAACTAATAAATTCGCGCAACCTCTTCTTGTTGCTTACAAACAGATCGTCCGCAAAAAACACTTCTTTCTTAACTGCGGCGGGAAATTCATTAATAATACTTTTTATCTCATTAACAACATATTTCGCGCTGAAACATCTATATTTGTACCCCCATGTTTTTGCCGTTAAACAGAAAACACAACGGTACGGGCAACCGCGCGAACTTGTGAGATATGGATCAGCGTTAAACTTTTTATAATATTCCCGTTCAGGATGTGGCAACAAATCAATCTCCGCTACAAATTGTCTTTTTTCTGTAATTTTTAAACTAGTTCCCTCGTCTCGATAAACAAGTCCGTTAATATTTGCAAGACCGCTGCAATCAACTCTTCCCTTTTCCGCAAACAGTACCATAAGCTCAAGAAAAGTTTGCTCGCCTTCGCCAACAACACCTACGTCAAACACCTTAGGCAACGACTCCGGCAAACCCGTCACATGGCTGCCTCCAAGTATAAGAGGAATGTCTAATGATTTTTTTATCTTCCCAGCGTCTGATATGGCTTTGTTTAACGCCCTTGTCACTGAAGAAAATCCAACGATATCAACATCCGCATTTATCAATTCTTCAGGGTTGTCCGTAACCACATACTCGAAATCATGGCTAAAATGTTTCCTTAAATACGCAATAATATACCCAAAAGCAACCGGCACATATTCACACTGAAATGTGTCCTGTTTAGAATAGATAAATCCAATTTTTATGTTTTTCATGATTTCACCTTTAAATTACCGTAGGTTTGTGATATTTTGCGACTAGTTACAATGCGCCGGCCTTGTAACCGGCGGTAAGGTTTATCGCTTCGTGCTTTTATCCCGCATCAAGTATCCAGCTGCATCCGATCACTGATCACCAATTACCAATTACATTTTCCTACCTCACCATACAACGCAAGCAATTTCTCCGCTTCCATCTTCCAGTTATATTTTTCCATTGCAGCCTTTTGGCCGTTATCACCCAATTGCTTTCTCATATCATTTGACTTAGCCAACATTGCCAGGGCTTCGGACAACGCGCCTGGGTCTCTGTCAGGAACCACCACGCCGCATCGGCATTCGTTTACTATCCTTTCAACAGGAGCAATATTAGTTGAAACAACGGGTTTCGCCATAAGCATATATTGAAACAGTTTATGCGGGATTGTTGTATCCACAAACCCGTTCTTTATATGGGGAATAGCGCAAACATCGGATATATCAATCAAACGCGGAACTTCCTCAAACCCGACCCAGTCAGTTATTGTAACGCATCTTCTTATATCCAGATCGTCAACCAGCTTTTCAAGTTCCGGTTTATTATACCCGCCTCCCACAAGCATGAGATGTATATTTGGGATTTGAGTTAAGAGTTTATGCGTTGCCGTTATTAAATACTCAAGCCCCCTTATCTCTCCAAACGCTCCCACATACGTTACTATAAATTTATCATTATAGTCTTTAACATAATTTTGTCCAGAGTTGCGCCCTGTCATGTTGTCCATATTCTCTGTGTTCATGACAACAACAATTTTCTTTTCAGGGATGCCGAGCCTGATCAATCTTGTTTTAGACTCTTCCACCGTAACAATTACGCGGTCGGCGTTATTTACGCACTCTCGCTCAAATTGCGCGACCCAGTTTACCGGGTCCCAGGGGGTTCTGTTATTCGATCTCATAAACTCAACCATTGGCGGGTAAACCTCGTGCATGTCGAGTATAATCGGTATTTTCATCTTTGTAGCCGCGCAGCGCGACACCCAGGCAAGCGGAAGGTCATGAACATGAACGGCGTCTATGCAGTTTTTCTCAATAAACTCTTCAACGGCTTTAACCCAGGGCGAATCCTTTGAATGAAAATGTCTTTCAACCAACTCCTCTTCCCACTCATTAATAGAGAGCATATTAATTGGAATCCTGTGCGTATTCAGGCCGTTAACAATTTCCCGGTCTAAAGTTGAATTTATCTTTAACGATAAAATATCAACATCATAACCCGCCGCAACAAGAGATCGGGCCTCCTTCTCCACCCTTAGATCCGGCGGATTTACCGGAAGCTCTTTTTCAAGTATCATTCCTACGCGCAAGTCTTTTCCTCCGCAAATATTTTGGTTATTTTGGTTTGAAGTTGTTTATCTATACGCATTTATCTATACAATAAGTTTGGAGTAGTGGGGCATAAAGCTCAAGGGCCTGTCCAAGTTAGAGAGCCGGAGTATGGGAATTTTGGAAAATTGTTATATGCAAGGCTTAAGCTTCTTTTTCGTTATTATTAATTAATACCGCCGGCAATACGAGGCGGAGCCTCGTGAAACATTGCGTTACAAGGCCGGAGCCTTGTAACGAGCGAAAACGCTTCGCGCTAAGCGCTTTGTTCTTCCCTATTTAATCTGTGCCATCAGTGAAATCTGTGACTGCTTTTAGCTTTTCATTCCACCACTCCACCATGGTCGGCCCCTTGCGTTCGCGCTCCAATATCCCAGGCTTGCCTTGGCGACTACGCGTATTATACTATCATTTAAAACCGAAGCGTCCAAACACGCTAAATAGACACTAACAGTCAACAAACTCCCTAAACCATACTTCAAGCGTTAACCAGCGCCATATCTCCCAGGTGTGGTCCTGCTCGCCTTTAATATGTTCATCTAATCTTTGGTTCACTATATCCGTGTTTAATATTCCCCGATTACGAAACCTGTCTGAATCAAAATAACCCTTAACAGCATCCTGCAATTCGCATCGTATCCATTTTCCCAATGGAACAGGATAGCCCTGTTTATCTTTTCGCGCTCTGATCTTTTCAGGCAGAATCCCTTTCATTGAATCCCTAAGTATGGATTTTGTAACCGGCCCTGATATTTTCTCGCTATACGGCAACGCATAGCAGAATTCAACCAGCCGGTAATCAAGAAACGGCACCCTTGATTCAATTGAAAAAGCCATGCTTATCCTATCCTGATAGTGTAGAAGGCCCGGCAAAACATCTCTGGTTAATGAGAAAAACATGACATTGTCAAGATGGTTTGCAAACGGCCCTTTAAAACCATTGGATCTGAAAGTTAAATCAGCTTTTATATCACCGGCAAGTATATCCGATCTATATTTTACCTTTTCATCGCTTTCAGCCTCATAAGGTTTTGCCGCCAACCGGCCATGCATATCCTTTACGCTTTTTAGCCTTTTATTAAACGCGGTTTGATCCAGATTTTGATCTTCCAGCGAAGCCGTAAGATAGTGAGGAAAGAAGTGGTGGTATCCGCCTAAAATTTCATCCCCTCCCTGCCCGTCCAGCAAAACTTTAACATGCCCTGAAGCCTCGCGCATCACATTCCATTGCGGAAATGTTCCATACGCGGCGCACGGTTCGTCAAGATGCCATACCATTTTTAAAAGGAAATCCATAAATTCCGAAGAGCCCGGCCTTGCAAAATATTGTTGAGCTTTGCATTTTTGCGCAACTTCAGAGGCATAACGTGATTCGTCGCACGATTTATCATCAAAAGCCGCTGTAAATGTTGGAAAATCAGATAAATATTTTGACGCCAGCATAGTAATAGAGCTTGAATCCAGCCCGCCGCTTAAACTAAAGCCCAGCGGAGCGTCGCTCATAAGCCTTACTTTAACCGAGTCTTCCAAAAGATAAAGAAACTGTTCGTCCAAATCATTTAAAGAATGCTCGCCGGCATACATATTCGGCAAACTATCCTGCGATAGTTCCCAATATTTCTCTATTTTCACGCCATTTTTTGAGACGGTCATAAAATGGCCGGGGGGCAAAGCTTTAATGTTGCGAAAAAACGTTTCATCCTTATCATCCATTATGCCATATGCTATAAAACGCGCGGCATATGGGATGTTGGGAATGTTCTCATCCGGCCGCGCGGACAATATTGCTTTTATTTCCGAAGCAAAAATAAACTCTTTATCATCTACAAAATAATAGAAGGGTTTTATCCCAAACCGGTCCCTGGCTAAAAACAGCTCTTCATATCTTTCATCCCATATGGCAAACGCCCACATCCCGTTAAATCTTCGCAAACAATCGCTTCCCCACTCTTCATAAGCGTGGATAATAACCTCGGAATCAGCGGATGATTGAAATTTGTGCCCCAGAGATGACAAATCATTTTTAATCTCACGATAATTATATAGCTCTCCGTTATAAATCAACCAGATACTGCCTGACTCGTTCGACATAGGCTGGCGCCCCGCGCGTGTAAGATCAATTATCGACAACCTCCTGTGGCCCAGCCCAATTGACGCCTTAACACCCGATTCAGGAGGCCTTTCAAAGAAACGGTTCCCATTGTCCGTGTTAAAATAATACCCTTCGTCATCAGGGCCTCGATATTTCTGAATATCGCACATTTTTTTTAATCTATGCGCATCAATCCAATTTTCGTTTACGTTATATATGCCGGCTATTCCGCACATTGCTCTGTTTTTCGTAACAATTTAATAATTTAAAAAAGTATTTGATTTATTTTTAATTTTTATGCTTACTTTGAAAGCCTGGAGTATTGGAGTGTTGGATTAATGGAAATTCATAATAACATTTGCTAAATACTGAATACTGGACAAATGCGCGGAGAGCAAAGCGCATGGCGAAAAGCAAAAAAGTTTCCGCTTGTTACAAGGCTCCCGCCTTGTAACGCAGTGTTCCAAGAGGCTCAGCCCCATAGCGCCGACAGTGTTTACAGGCGATTACGAAAAGAGGCAGGCCATCTTAGGACACCCAGTTACAATGCGGAAGCCTTGTAACTAGTCGAGCTTTTATCAAGTATTAAGAATCCAGTAACCAGTAACCAGTAAAATCACTCATCATAACACGACCATAACGGCCTGAGCGAACACCCGGAGCAAACCTTAATCCCGTTTCTTTTGTTTTCTTTCATAAGTTTTCTAATGGCCTTAAATTTTCCTGAGTTCCACACATCCAGCACGGTTTCGTTATTTAGATCGCCGACTATATTTAACCCGTCAAAATCTTCACAGCAAATAGTTGCCCGACCGTCCCATAAAACATATAAATCATTCCATAAATAGACACAGGGCCATTTTTTTAACCGGTTAATGCCGTTGATTGAAACCCCGTCCTTTTGGGACGCCCAATCGTGAGCCCCGCCCACGGTAACCATATCGGCCCGTGTTTGCCACTTATCAATAAAAGCATTTACGCTACTATCCGGCTGGTCAACGCGTGTTAAGCACACATATATTTCCGGTTTGTCCACCTTCATTTCATTTCTTATATCCATTAACCGCATAACATTTTTCTCAACAGTTTCTAAATCAAGCTTTCGAATCTTAAAATACGCATCAGGATCAATCTCGTCTATGCTAATGAATATCCTGTCCAGTTTGCTGTTTACAAATTCTCTCGCCAACTCTTCACTTAGACTGTATGCGTTAGTATAGAAATTCAGTTTAATATTTTGGTCCCTGCTTTTAATATAGTTAATCTTCTTGGCTATGTTTTCATCCAGCAAGGGTTCGCCAAAGTTATGCAGCCGTATTTCCTCAATATTTAAATCAACCAGTTGATTAACAACATTTTTAAACAACCCCATATCCATCACGCCCGTGGGTCTTGTCATTTTCTCGCGGGGGCACATCAAACAGTTTGCGTTGCACTTGTTTGTCGCCTCCAAATATGCAACTCTCGGCTTGTAATTGCCTCTCTCAAGATTATCAATTAAATGCGCAATCCATCTTGTATTTAAGTACGCAAATAGATCAGAGTCTAATATCGTCCTCTTTACCCTGCCCCTGATTCGGCATGGCAACAATTTTAATAATGACGGCAAACTAACCATTTTTCTGGATACTGGATACTGGATGCTGGATAAAAACGCTAAGCGTAGAGTCTGAATACTAAAAAATTTAAAATATTTTACCACACTGTTTAATTTTGCCTTTTTACTTTTTACTTGTTGCTATCGTCCCTTGCGCCAGGGCTGTCAACGCCTTAAACATAGGGGCCTGCGACCAACGCATATATGGGAATTTTATAATCTTGTTGTCAGCAAGCTTCCTGTAATAAAAGTGACCGTCGTTATCCTGCATTTCGCTAATCGCCCAATCCGCAATCTTAGCGGCTATCTCGATATTTTCATTCTCAAAGTCTTTAAGCAATGTAAAAGTTATTATCCCCTGCGCAGCGTCATGTATATCCTGAGGGAATTGGGCTCCGTCCAATCTGAAAGGCTCCCCCTTGTCGCTGAACATCTTTTTGTAATGTGACAATCCTGTTTTTATAGCGTTGTTTACATCATCTCTTTGCAGGCTTTTATTGCACTGATAAAGCGCGTCTAAAATAAATCCACTGTGATAGTTGTCAATAAATTTCATATTGTCCGCGCGCGGCGGGCCGTAATAATACCAGCTGCCGTCTCTGTTTTGATCGGCCACGGCATAATTAACCGCCTTTTCAGCAAGCACAACAAAATCTTTCTTCTCAGTTCGCAAAAGAACCGAAGCTACAAACAGGTTCCCATTATGGATGCGCAACTCCTTGCAATCTATAATATACCAAAAACATATTTCATTATCCGATATTACGTCATAAGGCGACGCGGCAAGGAATTCAACTCCTTCACATGCCTTGTCGTTATATTTTTTATCGCCGGTTAACTCATAAAGGTCAAGAAGGAAATGAACAACCAGGCTTGTGATATAGATGTTAGGATTGTTCTTTTTATGAAAGTAATTATTTACCTCGGTGTGCCACACAAAGGGGTGGCCCCATGCCGCAATGTTGCGTTCATTTGCATCATTAATCAGCCAATCCCCGCATTCAATAGCAATCGTCTTATATTTATCCTCTTTAGTTAATTTAAAAAGATTAATATACCCCATTCCAAAATTAGCAAATGTCTTTGGGTCCAGATATCCCCGGTCTTTCAACAGGTCATGAAACAGTCCAGGATTGTTAAAATAATACTCTTTTTCAAGCCCTGCAATAGTCCGTTGTATTTCAAATGCCTTTTGCCCTCTGCCGAACCGCTCATATATATTTTTCCTTATCCCAAAAGGATCGTAACCTTTCCAGCCATTAACGGCTCGCCAATTGTCAAGGGCGTGAATTGATTGTAAAAGTTTTTCTCTAGTCATAGATACCGGATGCTGGTTGATTTCTAAGCAGACCCTTAGTACCGCTATTTCAGAGAGCCTTAATCCGCTTCATCTGTTCGCAACGGTTTTGCTTTTTAAAATTAAAGATTTTTCCGCTTGTTAGAAAAGTAACATATTTGTTACAATTGTTTGATGAACTGGAACATTGAATATTACAGCCTAAAAGTAAAGCAATCTATTTTAAATCTACCGGAAGGATTATTGGCGAGATACTTAAGGCTTACAGATCTAATGATTGAATTTGGTTCCAATTTAGGCAAACCGCATACAAGTCATCTTGATAAAGGACTATTTGAATTACGTGTAAAGGGAAAGGAAGGCATTGCCCGTGTCTTTTATTGCGTTCAAATAGGTAAAAAAATTATTATGCTTCATATGTTTGTTAAGAAATCACAAAAGATACCAAAAAATGAATTGAATATTGCTATTAAGCGAATGAAAGAGGTTATTAAGAATGACTCATGAAAAATTAAAAAAAATAGCTCTAAGTAAACCAAAAGTAAAAGCGGAATACGATGCATTAGAGCCGGAGTTTATTTTACTTAGGGAAATGCTTATTGCGCGCAAAAAAGCCGGCCTTAGTCAAGCCGAAATTGCGGAACGTATGGGAACTAAGTCTCCTTCAGTGACTAGGCTTGAATCATCCCTCAGTAGTGGAAAGCATTCCCCTTCTATTAATACAATCAAAAAATATGCGGAAGCTTTAGATTGTCATTTAGAGATAAGATTAGTGCAAAACTAGGTGAAATTTGCTATTGAATTGATATAATGCATACAATTCTAGTCCTCTGGTTTTAATTTTTCTGCTTGTCTAAAGCCTATAATAAACCTGCTCAAGCTTCCTCCCCACAACATTAACATCATGATGTTTAACCGCATATTGCCTGCTCTGTTCTCCAACATTTATTCTATATTGTTCATCAACAATCAACCGGCGAAGCTCTTCCTTAACGGTTGTTGTATTTGCCCTGACAACAGGGCACGCGGGCGTCATCATTTTATCAACCTCTTCGCGAAAATAGCATATTGTCGGTTTGCCCATTGAAAGGCACTCAACCCCGGTGTTACCGTAAATGCCGGCTTTAAGCTGATCCACTACAATATCGGCCTGAGTCTGGTAATAGCGAATATCGTCATGCGGCACATAATTAAAAAACATTAGTTCTGCATTATGTCCCTCTTTTTTAAGCTCTTCTATCGCCTGCATCACCGCCTTGGTCCCTTTTATATCGCCGCGAAGGTCGGACTTTGAAAAGGAGTGGTATATCTTGACGGCCCCGTCCTGTTTTAAACGGAACTTTTCCGGTATCATTTCATAATCAACCGGTTTCCAGTACGAAGTGTCAATGGCATTGCGCACCCATTGAAAGTCGTTATAACATGCGACAAGGTCGCCGGTGGCCAATGTGGCGTCTCCATATTTTCTAATAAAGTGGAGTATTTTAGCCTTAAGTTTTTTATCGCAATGAATCCTTTGTATTTCAGGATCGCAAACAAAACACATGGCTTCCGGATATTGCTTCTCATATGCCGGACTGCGAATATCGCAACCCCAAAACTGAAACACGATCTTCTTTCCCTTGCTTTTCAGGTAAGGCAGATCAAGCATGTCCAAAAAGTCAAAATACCGCCCCAGCCAATTAGGCAAAAAGCTCCACCTGGAATAAGCCATAAACGGTATAAACGTCCTGGCTGAATGAAAGTGGTAGATATCGTATTTATCCAGACTTTCAGTAACAAACCGTTTAACCGTCTTAAACCTCTCCCAATAACCTTTATTGGTAAGCTCAAGGTTTATATCGCAAATATCATGCAATGAAGCGTCTTCCGCGGGAATGTCATACAACAGATAATCCGCCTTATGCCCCAAGTTTTTCAAAGTTTGGCAATAAACGTATCCCTGGTTCATTACAATAAGAGGAAGGTGTAAAACACGTAATGGCGGTTTTGGATTCATTAAAGTTTTTTTATGATCAAAATGTTTTTATTCACCAATCCAGCTCTTAATCAGCGCGAGAATGCGATGGAGAGATGGAGTACAACACTCAAGAGACGGCTCAAGTTGGAGTACTGGAATTTTGAAGTAGAAGCGCAATGGGCTGCGCGTGTTTAAGTACTGGAGTACTGGAATTTTGTTAAATGCAAGGCTTAGCTTCTCTTTCGTTATGATCAACTAATACCGCCGGCAATATGAGGCTGAGCCTCATGAAACAGCGCATTACAAGGCAGAGCCTTGTAACGAGCAGGGAATTCGTGTAGGCAACTGAAAATATGTGGTTGATTGCTTTTGCTTTTAAATCTGTGATGTCTGTGATTAATCTGCTTTTGTTTTTAGAACTCCACGTATAGTAATGCCATAAAAATCAACACATTCATGGACAATTTTTAATCCCGCTTTATCAAACCAGCTTCGCGCCTCTTCTATAGTATGTTTTGTCGCTATCTGAGGATGGTACCAGTCATAATTTATAAGCGCGTTTTCATCAAATGTGATCTCATTATTCCAAAAACATTTTAGAAAAAAATGATATACAAACCTTTGAATCGAATATTCACCTTCGGGAATCTCTAAGATATCAATTTTTGGAATGTTAATAGTTGCATTGCATTTAGATAGCTGTTTTCCTAATTCTGTAATCTGATTGCATGTCTTTATCGCATCGTCATATGAAAGGGATGATATCCTGTTTCGAATAAATTCATCCGCATGTTCGCGGATAGGAGCTTTCTTTTTATAGACGTATATAGCAATTTCCCCGCAAGACGTTAATGATTTGCATAAATTCTGAAATGCATTGAACGGTTTCTTAACATGATGTAAAACTTCCTGGCAATATATAAAGTTAAATTTTCCGAGATCACTAAGGTCGTCAAGCAAATCTCTTTTAAAAACAGAAACGTTTTTTAGAGTTGACATGTTATCTCTTGCCACTTCCGAAGCCGTCAGATCAATCCCGACAATCTCCGCGTTAGTATCCGAAGTGTATAATTGAAATAATCTTGTTACACGGCCATTCCCGCAGCCGGCGTCAAGTATGCGTTTTTTATCTTTAAGAAAATCCTTAAATTCCTCTGTTTTGTTAAAACCATTTCTGTTTAATATCCAATTAAATATTTCAGAGCCCTCTTTAATAGTTACATCAAGAAACGCAGCTTTATTTTTGCTCCACTTATCTTCAAAACTTTTCGCTGTTTGGCTCACTATATAATCTCCCGGTTAGATATCTTATTAATTGTGCGCCGTATGCCTTCATTAAGATTTATAATCGGGGCATTTAAACGTTTTGACATTTTTTGTATATCTCCAATCAGGTTACGCGGTTCAATCTCGTCGTTTATGGAAAAACATGGTTTTTTTTTAAGTAAAGAGCCTATGGTTTTACCTATTTCCTTTAAACTTAAAACTTCAGGCCCGCCTATGTTTATCTTTTGACTTTTACATAATAATAACGATCTACAAATAGCGTCAACGGCATCAGACACATATGTTGGGTTAATGCGAATCCCATCTTCGCCATCAAGGGCAATAGGCCGGTTATTTAAAACAGAACCGATTAATCTGGGAATCAGCATTGTTTTGTTTTGCCCCGGGCCATACACAAAGAAGAATCGCAAAATAATAATATTCATATACTGGGTGTAATTTTCAGCAATAATTTCAGAACATAATTTTGTTCCTAAATAAAAGCTCAAATCTCCTTTTGAGGTTATTGGTTCCTTTTCAGAGAATTCTTTATCTCCATATCCGTAAATTCCTCCTGAAGAAGCTAAAATAAATGTTTTTGCGTTATGTTGACGAGCATATTCCAGTAATTTAACAACGCTCTCAACATTGGTTTTAAATGTCTCATGCGCGCGTTCAGGGAAGTCGCGGAAATACTCCGACTGAGCCAGGTGTATTACCGCGTTAACCTGTTCCGGTAACAATGAAACATCCCACTCTTTTGAGAAATCTATGGATATATGGTTAACCACATTCGCAGGGGTTTTAGGCTTTCGTCTGGAAATCCCATAAAGATTCCAACCGTTTGAAATAGAAGAGACAAGGTTAGAACCAATCAAACCTGATACGCCTGTTATTAGACAATTTTTCATATACTTATATGGATTCTAAGGATTGTTCTCGAAGAACTTCAGCGTGTATAAGATCAATGCTGTTACATAACATTATAGTATTTTTACAAAAATAGATATGATCTGACTCTTTTTCAAGTATGGTTTGCAAATTAATGATCTGATTTAGCTCGCCTACAATTAACCCATAATTCAATTCGTATACATCGGGATAATCCTGTCTACGATAAAGCTGCTTGCCGTCTTTTGCGCTTACAGTACAAAAATATTTATCATCATATATCCAAAAATTTTTGAAATTAATAGGGTATTTTTGATAAAATTTTCTTTCATTGTCAAAAACACCCTCTCTTAGCAATACAGGATGGAGCTCCACATGTTGGCATGTAACTAAAGGCAATATTTCCACACCCGACTGTGCCGTTTTCAAAATATCATCGAATTCTTTTTCATTCGAAAAAAAACAATATGGGCTAGTTATTACTATCAATGTGTCTTTTTTATGCCCCATCTCTTTCAATGAAACGCAAATATCTGAAATATATCCATTTACTGGAGGCAAAGGAACATTTTGGCATTTTCGTTGTTTGATTTTTAATATTTTATACATTTCATAATCATTTAATAAGTCTTTTTGAATGTCGCCTTGTTCCTCTAGAAATAAGAATGATACCGAGAAATCGTAAGATCCTGTTTTTTTAATATTCGAAATTAACCTATCTACCATAGACATCTTTAATCCATCGAAAGCCGACAATTCGGTTTTATTCTGATGCAAGGGGAACATAGGAATTATTAATGCTATTTGTTTACGCATTAAACATCCCTTTTTCAAAAATCTTTCTGGCAACAGCCAGATCGTGTTTTTCATCTATTTCAAAAAAACAAAATTCGTTATATTCTATATTAGACACAACACACGTTAATTTATTTGCGAACCGTAAAGATGATAAATATTTGTTTCTTATTCGCGCAAATTCTATATATTTATTTGCTTTACTATGCACTTTTTTCCAAGGCACGCTTCTTACAAGTGTGAAATTGCCTGAATCGTATAAAATAGGCCCCAATTTTTCACTACCATTTAAATCTATCTTTGGCGCAACCAACTTTCCTTCCTCAACCATTAACCATCCAGGCAATTTATCATTTAAGAAACTAGAAATAGAGCATGATATAGCCCCCTCAATATTCATTGTCTCAACCATTCGTAAAAGATCTTCCTTGGTTTTAAATGGATAACAAGGCATTATAAGCATATATGCATCAGGCTCATAACCCTCCAACTCATAAAGTTTGTCTAATGTGTCAAAAATAACATCTGTTAACTTGGCTTTATCCCCCCCAAGCCTGGAAGGCCTGAGAAAAGGAACGTCAGCTCCAAATTGACGCGCTATGGCGGCTATCTCTTCACTATCAGTTGACACAACAACCCTTGAAATACCTTTACATAACAGCGCCGGAATAATGGAGTAGGCAATAAGCGGTTTCCCATTCAATTCCGTAATGTTCTTTTTATAAACACCTTTTGATCCTTCTCTTGCAGGTATAATAGCCAACACTTCTTTTACTTGATCATATTTCAATATAGAACCTGTTAATGTTATAAGATTTTAGATTTTATGAGTTTCTTAACCTCTCGTAATAATTAACTAATTGTTTAGCTATCTCTTCATTATTATGTATTTTCAAAATAGATTCGCGCGCAATAGTTCTTTTTGCCTGAAGGGCGTCTCTATTGTCGAGATAATATTTAATGGTTTTTTCGAGATTTTTAAGGTCCGTAAATATGAAGCCGGAATTTTGAAGTTCGCTGGTCATAAACTCCGGCCTGACATATGTAATTGTGGGTATTCCCAAGCTCATACTCTCAATCTGAGCATTTGCGTAATACCCCATTTTCATCTTTCCGATTGCCAGGTCGGCTGAGGCAAAAGTCTTTAACACTTCGTCATGATGCGCAAAATGGAGAAATTTAAACTCTATGTTGTAGCCCTGTTTAACCAGACTCTCAATTGCCTCTTTAATACGGTTTGTTCCCTCAATGCCGGGATGCGCGGTTACATGCGCTACCGTGACTTTGCCGTTTCCATTATTGGCGGCTGAGTTTGCGCTCCGTATTTCAGGGGCAAAAAGTGGCAACAGGATAGCGTCCGGCGCAAAATCCAGTAAATCAGGTGTAGTGGCAAAACACAAATCCTTAAACTTTTCGCCAAGATTTCGTTGACGGACCACCGAGTCGCCGGCGCATGATTGCCCGTTGTAGTCGCATTCATGGCAAATGTTATAATCGTTGTCATGGTGAAGCCGCATGTTCCTTTCCCTGCCGCGTATATGGCACCCTCGATAATGAACAACGATTTTTCTGTTCATTTTTTTCAGCAAAGGGAGTTCCCACCCGGAGTCCGTCAGCATTATCGCGAAATGAGAATGCACTATTTCATACCTTGCCACAACTCCCCAAAACCATACAAATTCCTGAAAGGCTCTAACAAAACTGTTTTTTGAGAAGATTACATGATAGTCGCAACTGTTCCACACAGGGCTCTTTGCCCCTATCGCCATATAATCCGCTTTTACCCCATGCCTTCTTAATATATTTACCGTGTAATACGGCACATGAACCATAAACGATATATGTAAAACAGAATTTACATAGTAGTTGCGCCTTGCTAAAGTTGTTAAAATAAAATTAGCAGGAGAAAACATAAAAACTGCAATCTTATATAATAATTTTGTATTAATTTCGTCTTTCATTTTACAATTAACTTTTCTTTCAGCGCATTTCAGCAAGATTCGGTAGCTAAAACGATTTTGAGTTTAAATACTTCTGGTAGTGGTCATCTTTTGAAAGAATATGAGAGAGTTGCCTTTTGTTTTTTTTAACGAAACATGAACCCATGATTGCCATAGAAAGATAAATGACAACATAAACTTTGTGTGATAACGGCAAAACAACGGAGCATGTAAAGTTTAATATTTTGCTTATAAAAGAAAGGTTTGTTGGATTTAAAGTTACAGTTTCTTTGCCATGTTTCCAAATTCCTGCTTCTGATTCATTGTTATATGGTATAAAATCAGGAATCCCGTCAGTTATTGGATATAATCGATTGCATTGTGAGCACTTATATTGTTTATTAGACTCTATTAATTTAGATTTGCATTGAGGGCAAACATAGCAAATCCCATTAACGGAAATTTCTGCGGGAGTTTTATTGCCGCGCTTTTTAAGGACGTATTTAATTTGATCACAAAATGCAAAAGCCAGTTTTTGATTGTTTTCAAGACATGAAAAGTAATGGGTAATTCCAGGTAGTTTAGATTTAAATATTGCGCCCATTCCTGATAGGCAATGATATAATGCGCCATCGTAAAAAACTTCCTGCAAAGTAAGGCCGGCATTGTCAATATATGATTTCATTTCAGCTAGTGTGGGCGCTTTGTCTTTATATGGCAACGATTTGAGATTATATTTAAAAATTTTAGCAATTCTTGGTTTTATGTTAGATTCAAAATAATTTGTCGGCGCAAGAGATTTTCCATTTTCAGTGGTAATGACTGCAATACCTCCAGGTTTTAAAATACGTGAAACTTCTTTTAGCATTAATGCAGGATCCATTACATGCTCAATAACTTCGCGAGCAATTATCCGGTCAAATGAGTTATCAGGAAATGGAGCCTTTTCAGTAATGGCTATAGAGAAACGGCTAGGTGAAAGGTTGTGTATTGCCCGTTTTATCATTTCCAATGAAATGTCAATACTACATATGTCCGTTTTACTGAAAAGAGTCTTAATGTTTTTTTCATCAGAGCCTCGGCCGCACCCCATGGAAAGCACTTTTTGGTTATTAGTCAATGCAAGTTTGCTTAAAATATGAGCGCTAAATCTTTTATAAAAATAACTATAATACTCATTAGACCACTTCCCCCTTCCCCAATCAAGCTTCCCGATTTCAATTAAAGGGAAGCTCATTTTGTATTTATCCTGCATTTCTAGTTTGCTATATATTTGTTCAAAAGCTTTTTTGTGCCCTTTAATATTCATGGTCATGGAAAATTGGTGTTGCGCGCACTTTAGTCGAGATTAATTGTTTATACTGATTTTGAAATTAATTTAGACCGATAGTCATAAATTACAAATCCTGCATTCTCAAAAACCTTGGCCATATCTTTAAAGTCGTAACCTCTCGCGTCATTTGTAGCTATAATCCAATCAAACTGATAATTATTATTAATAAAATCGAAATCAGCAAGGGGCCAGGCATACTGTCGCGATATTTTTCTTATCTTTCCATAGATCCAAAATGAATAAACAAATCTGTTTTTACAATCTTGCAACAACGAATATATAAGTTTAAAAGGAATAGGCAAGATAATTTTATCATTATTATTTTTTAAGAAGTTAATCAACTCTTTCAGTTGATCAGCGCTGTTAATAACGTTTTTTTCATTTTCTTTATGCAACTTAAAAATAACATTTATTGAAAATAGAAAGCTCATAATTAAATATAAAACTAATAAATACCAGAGATCATAAACAAAACAACAATAAACAAGAATAAAATTTGCAAAATAAAGCGAATACTCTAAATATCGAATCGCCTCGCCAACAATTCTGAAAGGGGGCAAATAAACAAGAAGGCACACTATTAATGTAGATAAAACATACACAGCCATAAAATATAGAATATCGTGCCGTGTATAATCAATGCCTTTAAAACCCAAGAATGATAAAAACAGATAAACAATGCCATAAACGAATATATGCTCTGCGAACCTATTATAAATCCAGTCAAGGTTTAGTTTGCCTTTCTTAAGATTTATTTTATACCATCTTAAATGAATATATTTACATTTAACAAATACGGTCATCCAACGCGGGGCAACACAAAAAGCCAGACCGACGCCAAGCATAGAAAAAAGAAAAGGATTTATGTTCCATAAGAGTATTGAGCATATGGATTGCACAAGGATGATGGATTGAAAAGCAAATTGGCTGCTAAATATACTTAAACAGCTAAAAATCACAGCCAAAATAATATTAAATATATTCCCTGTTAAAAGGAAAAGGATTGTATTAATAAAACTTATTAAGACAATAATATAAGAGAAGTGCCTGGTTCCAAATATTGCAATCCTGTTAACACTGAAAAATAGTATTGGCGACAATATATATCCTAAAGATACAACTCCGGCAATAAATCCTACATTTTCTCTTGTCCCTATAATCGTTAAGGAATATATTGACAAAAAATATAAAAATAGATTTAAAAAAGCGTCTAAAAACGGATTAATTAATTTATGATATTTTAAAAAACCTTTGTATCCCAAGATTAACGAAACCAATAAATAAATTAGTTGGGGCCTTGCTGATTCTTCATTAATTAAAAACCGCTCTTCTATTGTTATAAATCTCTTGGATTTTGATTCAGCTAGCTTCTTTATGTAATAGGCATGCACTGCTATATCAAATGTAACAAATCTGGTGTCATTGCTTTTATTCCAAATAGTTAATAAGTATCGAAAAAAAAACGTCAAAGTAAAGACAAAGGCCGGAATAAGCAAATAGGTTAAGGAATAATAGTCCATTATTTATAAGAACATTTATTTAAAAGTAATTATTATTTCAGTCTGTTTGAAAATTATAACCGCCATACAGCGCTCCCAGACTCAAATTTAAGCTCTTTAAAAAAAAGGTTTTCATTTAATTTAAGAAATCCGTTGCTTTCACATGCTCCGTCAAACAGTTCTGTGTTGTTTTTATATATTTGCAACTCTAAAAAGTTGGAAATATCAGTTGCCACTCCATTTCCTAAAACAACTTTCAGTCCAATAGTTTTTGCGTATTGAGCCAAGGCAAGAGTTTCCTTCGCGCCGCCATGTTTGCATAATTTAAGTTTTATCCACTTACAGCCAATCTTTCTTGACAGTGTAATGTCGTTTTTAATGTGAATGCTTTCGTCAAGCATGAGTGGTACTTTTGCGCTATAAGCGAGCTTTTGCATTTCATCCCAGGCGTCATTGGGCAACGGTTGTTCAATAAGCTCTGTTGTGCCGCGCACTGTATTTTCAACAGCCTTAATGAAGTGTTCCGCTGTTTTAAAATTAAAAGCTTGATTGGCGTCAAAACGGAATTTGATATTGAAATGGTCAAACTTGCGCAAGATTTTTAATATACTTACATCTTGTTCTAAATGTCCTGACAATTTTATCTTTATTGTTTTATATCCAGAGTCGATTGCCTCTTTTATATTAGCAGAAATATTTTGGTCTTTGCTTGAAACAGGATATACTAACGGAACTATGTTCTTTTTTGATTCCAGTTGACATGTCTGAAATATATAATAATCAATAGCGCATAAAAACAGTGAACAGGCAAAAGGCGTCTGTAAAACTTCACTTGAAATAATTTCTCGCGCATCTTCTAAATCCTTATTTATTATATTAGCGCTCAAAGATTTAGCTTTTTCAAGGACGTCATGCCTGTTTTCTTGCGCATAACCAGGCAATGGAATAACCTCTCCTATAATATTTTTGCTGTTTTCAAGGCTTAGAGCGACGACTATTACATCAAAACAATCAAGTGTGACAAATGACAATTCATACGGTTTTCGTAAAGGTAATTGTCTGGATTCAACATCTATAGAAACAATTTTAGTCATTTAGTTTTTGTGTTATCAGTAAGCAAAAGTTTTTTCCTTGCTACGGCATTCAGCCGGTTTTGTCTTTGCTTCACCATTTTATTTCGTAGGCAAAGTTTTTCATCTTCTTTGTCTTTTTCAACGCTAATGATATAACCTACGGGGTTATATCTAGTAATGCCTGCCCCTTCTTTATCTTTAAGCGCCGCTATATGACGCCCTAGCGTTAGCGCTATAGTTTTATTGACAAAATTTTTAAATTTTGATTTTATCTGTTCATTATTTAAAATCTCTTCTTTGTATAAGCTTCCTATCATAGGCTTTAAAAGCACGGTATGATGTCGGATAAGTGATGTTAATATACGGATGTGCATATTATCCATTGACCCTATATCCTGCAAAACTAGCGGCGCGGCTAAACAATCGGAAAGAATATAATCTCCGCGGCGTAGATAACGTGTTCTTTCAATAAAGAGTTGATAGTTTGACACTAAACCCTCTTTATCGTCAGGGCAATAAACCACCGGAACGATAGCGTCCTGATTTAAAAAATGTTTATGCAAACTCGCCATATTATCGGTCGCGCCGCCCTTTATAATACAACGGTAATCCTCATCCGGGCCAATATGCGTAGGACAAACATCGCAAGCAATGCATCGTTTAAAATTTTGTTGGTTTATGTCAAGTATAGTTGGTTTAATTATGTTTTTAAAAGGTTCAATCAACTCGTTTACATATTTTAATGCCTTGTCGTCCTTGTCTTGTAATATTAAAAATAAAATATTGGCTTTGTCTTTAAGTTTTACATTTTCCGTCTTTTTTACTAAAGTTGAGACATGCGCAATCCTTCTGCCAACTCCCATCGAGGTCCATAACCCATAATCGTCACCAGACATTGTTCCCACATCCCCAGCATGTCCCGTTCCTCCATATTGCGCAGTGGTATCGGAATCATTTCCCACTCCAAAAAAGCCTAAATCAATCATGTCCAGAAGTTGATATATCAGGGTGGTCTCTTGCCCACCATTGCGTTTAGCGCCTACCGCAATGCCGGCATATACTTTATGATCCATTTGCAATTGAAGATCTTTGTCATTTCTAATAAAGTCTATCAACTCCTGCGCAAGTGAACCGCGATCTCCAAAATAGACCGGAGTAGAAACAATTATTCCATCCGCCAATATTAATGCGCTTTTCAGTTTTTCAAGGTTTTTCGGTTTACCGGAAGCTGGAAAATGTTCACTTAGAGAGAGATGTTCAATTTCAACGCCCGTGCCCGCGGCGGTCCAAAGCGCGGAGGCAAGCGCAACCTCTGTATTGCTAAACCCTTTGCTTTTGCCGGAACTTTTTTTAAGATTTTTATATATTTGATTAAAAGGCAATTGTAAGCCGCGGCCTGAATTAATAAAATTCTGTAAATGCAAATTTGCCTGTTTATGCAAATATTTTTTTAATTCAGCTTCCGTTCTGCATGATTTCAGTTCATTGGCGGAGATCCGGTTCTCTTTGCCGCATCTTGCATTTCGAAGGCTCGCCGTTATGCCTAATATCTTTACTTTCAGGATATCCCCTTTACAATGAATGTCATATATTACAAATTTCTGATTTAAATTCTTGATTTTTATAAGCGTCAATAATCGACTTATGCGCAATAGTTGGCTCTGTGTCCAGGTCCCGCAAAAGATACATATCCTCTTCAATATCTATAGGGTCTTTAACTTTCATTATCTCATCAAAAGCCGAGCGCACATAAGCTTCCGCTGTATTTACTTTGCCGGTTAAATCGAATATAGGGGTAATCATGCAAAACCTCCCTATATTAAATTCGGTTATATTCATAATCCCATCTTTATTACCTTTAAGATCTAAACAAAAATTGCCATGTGGTTTGTTGCAAACTGATTTTATGGCTTTAAATATTGTATTCAGCGCCTGTTCATCTCTTACTGTTCGCGCAACTTCAGGCGTGCTCGACATTCCGCTAAGGCGGTTTGATCCCATAAAGTACGAAAGCCTCTCGCACATTTTACATACCACAAGTTCCCCATTTTTCCACACACTCTGAAATGCGTAATCCCGGCCCGGCAAAAATTCCGATATTGTAAAATTATTAACGCTATATCCGCGCAAATTTTCCCATAATGAGATCCATGATCGTGCCTGATCTTTAGTCTTAACCCAGGTGGCTCCGCGCGACCCTGAGCCTTTTCGAAGCCGAACCCAAAAACGTTCACCTTTATCTTCAAGTTTAATAAAAGCATTTTCTATGTCCTCATAACATTCTAGTGGATATGATTCCGCCACGGGAATGCCGTCATTAACAAGCCGTTGATACATCTTATATTTGTCCTGGCAGATTTGGACTGTCTCTATAGGCGGCAAGAATATCTTGCATACAAACTCATCGCGATGTTCGGCAAGGCTATTAACCTCGCGGTCGTTATTTGGAATAATCAAATCAATAGATTCCTTATTCACTAATTGCTTAATACTATCAATGTATCCGGGTTCAGTAGAAGCTGGAAGCTTAAAAGTTTTGTCTGCGTTTGATTTTGCGATTACATACCCGTCCATATTGGATCCGTATATATTTAAATCCAAACTGCTTTTTTTAAGACTTCGAATCAAATTATTCGAGCCTCCTCCTCCCGCGCCTGTTACAAGTATAGTTTTTTTGCTCATATTATTTTTACTTTATAAAACATTGTTAAACATATTAATCCCATTAAAATACAGAAACAAAACATGATTGCGCGTAAAAATATCTAACTATTTTTACGCGTTAATTCCTAAAGCCGGACATGACAATTGGGATTGTTTTACAACTTTTTCGAAGTTGTTATCATTTTGTAAAAGTCTAAAACATGTCGCCCCTATGTGAAGGCCGGCGGCGTGTAGATCAATAACAGGCTTTATGCCCACATAACTTGTGTTAACGGACATGTAAAAAGGGGGCGCAAAATTGCGCGGTAAATATGGAACTGAAGCTTGTTTGAAAAGTGAAGGTTCAACATTGCCGCTTATATGGACTACTTTCAGATCAGGCGCTATTGACAAAATAGATTGCAGTTCAGGAGCTCCGGTAACATCCAGTAACGATTGGTCTGAGCGGTGAACAAGGAATATTAAAGCGTCGGCTCCTGTGAAGAGTGTCTCAATATCGTTATTTTTAAGATTAAACCATTGAGGCAAATCAATAACGATGGTGTCCGCTCCATTACTTTTCAACACGTTTTCAACCGCCTGCCCAAAAGAACAGTCGCTCAATATAACGCACCTATTGCCTAATACTTCCAGTTCAAGTAGCAAAAGCAGTTTTAAAACTGTAAGTCCCAGATAATTCAAAGTCATAAGCCTCTGATCACTCTCGTTTGTCCCTACTACAAGGACTCTACTGTTTTCGCATGCGGCAAGATCAATTTCCGAATCGCGCAGTTCCCACGGCTCCCACATCAAACTGATAACAGATTTCTCAGCCAACCTTTTTATGAGTTGTTTATCCAGCGGCCTTACAAAACCAAGGTTAGTGACAATGTTTGCGTTCTCAATAGGGCAGCTTTCTCTCTCCGTATAAATTTCAGGCAAACGCTCTAAACCTGCGGTTCTGGTCAGGCTGATAGTTTGTTCAATAGCTTCACGGGCAGAGCTATATTTAGAATCACGCGTTAAACAGATAACGCGTTCGGCCCCAGCCATTAACGCTATAACCGGGGTAACCGCAAAGTCTCCGGTTGCCGCTTCAGTTAAAACCGTAATGCCTGAAAGGTCTATGCCAAAAGACCTAATAGCATTACAAATAAGCCTGACTGTTCGATTCATGAAAATTATTTTTGCTTTCAGATTTTATATTAGCGTAGATAAGTGAAGATATGTGGTTAATTAGCTTTTGCTTTTGTCTTTGCTTTAATCAGTGTAATCAGTAGTTTATGTTTTTTGATTCTTAATTAACGATAATTAGTGTAGATAAGTGCAGATTTGTGGTTAATATTGCTTTTGTTTTTGCTCTTATCAGTGTAATAAGTGGTTTCCGCTTTTGCTTTTAAATTAGTGAATATTTGTGAAGATATGCGGTTTATTAGCTTTTGCTCTTGTTTTTTTATCAGTGAAATCTGAGGTTTTATATACGGGCTCAGGCATTGCGCCTGAACCCGTAAAGAAGAATTAAACTCTGTTATTGTCCCGTATTGTTAATGAAGTCCAGTTTTGCAAGTTTGTCGCTTGATGGAACCGGCCTGTTTAAACCAACTTTAACTTCCGCAAGTTCAGATGTAAGGGCGCTGACGGCTTTTTTTAAAGATTCATTTTCGCTTTTAAGCTCCTTTAACGCCTCAATTATTGGGGCTATTAGTTCTGTGTACGCGATTGATTTATACCCGTCGTCTTTTGTTTTAACAACTTCAGGATAAATTGATTCAGCATGCTGCGCGATTAAACCTAAATGCACGCCTTTATCACGATCTTCATCCTTAAACCTGTAAGATACGCCTTTCAGTTGCGTTAATCTGCTTAAAGAGCCGCTTAAAGAATTGATCTCTTTTTTAGACCTGATATCCGATTCCTGTTGAAGTCCGTCATACTCTATTGTGCCTTCTACGTCGAGCTTAACACTTGGATTAGTATTGCCAATGCCCACATTGCCGTTGCTTTTATAACGAATAACTTCTCTCCAGCCGGACCCGCTATTATGTAAAACATTAAGCGCTAAGTAAGCATCTGTGCTTCCTGTTAAATCATTTGCAAGGATATAAGCTCTATTTTGACCAGAAGATGTGTTTAATAAGATCTGGTTGGTATCATTATCTATTCTAAGCTTTCCACCTGAAACATGGAGTTTGTCTATTGGAGCCGTTGTGCCTATACCAACTTTCTCATCTGAGTTTAAACGCATAACTTCTTTCCATCCATATCCTATATTTTTTAAAACATTAAAAGCTAAATATGCATCTGTGTCGCCAGTTAAGTCATCTGCTAAAATAGATGCTCTGTTTTGTCCTGAAGATGTGTTTAGTAAAATCTGTCTATTATCATTTGCAATTGTGATTCCTCCTTCCGACAAATGCAGTTTGTCACCAGGAGTTGTTGTTCCAATGCCGATTCTGCCGTTTCCTAAAAAACGAATAGTTTCAGTCCATCCTGTTCCGCTGTCATCCAAAACATTTAATGCCATATATACATCTGTAGCTCCAGTTAATTCATCAGCGGTAATATAGGCTCGATTTAACCCTGAAGAAGTATTAAATAAGATTTGTTTAAGATCGTTGTCCACCATAAGTTGCCCATCTGAGAGATGCAACTTGGCCTGCGGAGTTGTTGTTCCAACGCCAACATTACCATCATTGTCAACGTAAACCGCGTTTAACGGATCGTTGTCTGCTGCGTCAAGATAATTGTTGGCGGCAAAAATCAAATTATTCTTAGAAATAAAACCAAATGCGGCTACAACAATCAACGCAACCATTAAACCATATTTTTTTAACACCATTTTTAACTCCCTTTCATATTAAAGACGTGGCTATTCGGCATATTAATTCAATAAATGAGATAAACTGTTTTTCAACGCATTTGTCTAACTGTCAGGCAGGCAAATGAACCAGTGGAGTGTTGGAGTGATGATACTCCATCTTTATTTCTCCATTAATCCTTCACTCCAGGGCTTAAAGCGTTGATAATGCATATTTTATAATCATTTTTTTATCAATATGCGTAAACTCGCCTAATAGTTACAAAAATAGATCCTGTTAAAATAATCTGTGTGCGCTATAACCATCACCTCCTTTCGATTGTTAAAAGAAATTGACAATCAAAATAACAGGTTGCGATTATATCAAACAGGTTTACAGATATCTATCAGGAAGTTGTAATGTGATTATATGATAAATAGTCGGTGGCACACTACACGGGTGTAAGCAAAACCACTACAAAATGTAGTGGCTCTGGATTTTGCGCGGTTTGCTAAAAATAGTGAAAATTATTAAAGTGTTGTGATTAAACAAGTTATGGCTCTCTTGAAATTGATTAGGTCAAAAACCGCGTAGGGGACTAAGCGCTTGGGAAAGGCAAAAGCCGAAAAACATGGAACACGGATTACACTGATTTGCGCGGATTAAAAGCAAAATCGTAAACCTCTGATTGCACAGATTAAAAACAAAATCAAAAGCAATTAACCACAAATCTACACATATCTGCGCTAATTTAAAAGCAAGAGCAAAAGCATTTTACCCTCAAATCTGCACTTATCTAAAATCAAAAGCATGCCAACTAAAAAACACGAAATGGCGCGAAATTAAAAGCAAAAGTATATTAACCAGAGATTACACAGATAAGAGCAAAAGCATTTTAACCACTTATCTTCACTAATTTACATAAATCAAAAGCATATTAACCACAGATTTCACAGATAAGAGCAAAAGCAAAAACCAAGAGCAATTAACCACAAATCCGCACAAATCGACACAAATTAAAAAAAGCGAAAAACAAAAGCAATATTAACCACAGATTACATAGATAAAAGCAAAAGCAAAAGTCAAAATCGTAAACCACAGATTGAACAGATAAGAGCAAAAGCGAAAATCAAGAGCAATTAACCACATATCTGCACAAATTGCACAAATAAGAGCAGAAGCAATTAACCACATATCTTCACTAATTTACACAAATCAAGAAAGCAAGAAGCAAAGGCGTAAACCACAGATTACACAGATTGCACAGATAAGAGCAGAAGCAATTAACCTCGAATCTTCACTAAAATCTACCACTAATTTAAATTAAAAGTATGCCCAGGGCCGGTGTGTTGGAGTATTGTTAGTTGTAATGTTGTTGGCCTTATTTGTTATGGTTGATTAATACTGCCGGCAGTATGAGGCAGAGCCTTATGGAACATTGCGTTACAAGGAGGGAGCCTTGTAACAAGAAGGGAATAAGCTCTGATTTGTATAAGTAAGCGCTTAATCGTTTTTTATTTTTTCTCTACGGTGGTTTATTTGTTCTCCATGAAATCCATTTTGTTGCGCTATTTTATTGACTTCATTTATAAATTTATCAACATTATTTTTGCATGAAGAAGAAAAATTATCCTTTATACGCCATAACTCTTCTATAATTTCATCTTTATTTTCATTGTTCATCATCAAACCTCCATCAATTCTTCAGGTGTGCAAATTTGTGGAAATCTAAATCCTTCAGATTCCACTATTGATCTTAATTTAGGTATAATATGAGCATTAGCTAAATGCCTACAATTCCAGGTTAAGAGGAAGTCCAGTGAGTGGCAACTGCAAATAGCGGCATGCATTGCATCGTCTACCGCTTTTTCAGGCATTGCCATATCAGTGATAATTTTTTCCGATAAGAATTTGCATTCATCCGTTATTTCCAACCTTTGTATATTTTTTAATAAATCAAGTCTCTCGCGCGCGCGGATGTGATCACCCTGACTTGCTTCCGCAATAACTACATTTGAGATAAAGCTCTGGTATGCATGGCGATGTTCCTCCCACCACTATATTGTAAGCTGCTGCCTGGCTGCGGCAATCAAATTTCTGCTTGGCCTTGCTAAGAGATAACTAAAAATTGAAGTTTCTATATAAATAGTTTCCATCTTATATTTGAACAGACATTTGCCTAAACCTTTAGAATTAATACTCGCAACAGCTATAAAAAGGATATTTAATATTATACCACGGCATCACAATATTTCTCGCGGCATTTTGGCTTTTACAATGCGGGATTGTATCCTGTTTTTACAATAATTTAATTAACCGGTTCAGGCATTGCGCTTGAACCGGTTAATATAGATCAAAAACCGTTATTGACCCAGGTTGCTAAATACTTCAAGCTTCGCCGGCTTGTCGCCTGTTGGACCGGCTCTGTTTAACCCTACCTTGATTTCGGTTAGCTCTTTTGCCAAAGCTGAAACCGTCTCCTTTAAAGCGTCATTTTTGCTCTTAAGCTCCTTTAACGCCTCAATTATTGGGACTATCGGTTCTGTGTGAGCGATGGATTTAAGGCCGAGAGGCAACTGGTTCAGAAAAAACGGCGTTTCGAAGTTTCACTGCCTGTTTGGCGTTAAATTCTATCCCTGTTTTTTTGCAACGTAATGTTTAAGTTCCAACATAATAACCCTGTATCCAAAATCCAAGAAAATACGTGCTTGAATCGCCTGTAGGCGCTACCTTCCATCCAACTTTTTGATCGCTTGAAAGGGGGATTGTTTCTGTTATTACTATTTGTTCTTCAACGCCGTTAGCGACGTCAACCCATCCGATTTTATTGTCTATTGTATCAAAACCGGTAAAATCTCCAAAATCAGGATATGTATCCGCATGGACATGGATGCCGTCGTTTGCAAAACCGTTTACATCCAGCACGGTTTTTACAACTACATGAACAGCGGTTGACGGCACAAGTGAACTGAAATCTAATTCCCCTGTTTGGACTCCGCTATATTGCGAAGTTGTTTGTATATGCTTTTTTAAATGCACAAATCCAGGAGGGGTTACATAATATCCCTGTATCCAGAATCCTAAATGGTAAGTGGTGGAACCTCCGGTAGGGTTTACCAACCAACCTGTTTTCATGCCGCTTGATAAGGGCACGATAGATGAGCAGACTATTTGCTCTTCAACGCCGTTGGCCACATCCGTCCATCCAATTTTATTATCAATGGTGTTAAATCCTGTAAAATCCCCTAAAGCAGGATACATATCCGCATGGACGTGAACTCCGTCATTTCCATAACCGTTTACATCAAGCACGGTCTTTACAACCACGTGTGTGGCGTTTGAAGGCACAATTGAACTAAAGTCCAGTTCTCCGGTTTGAAGGCCGTTAAGTGTGCCTGTTGTTTGGAGGTGCTGTTTGATAGGGAAAAGAATCTTTCCTTCAAGACTCTGAGCTCCAGCCAGGCTTGTTGTCAATATAATCGTGGTTATTGATAAAAATAAAACAAGCATTGATCTCATATGTCTCTCCTTTTTTAAATTGTAAGTGTAATTTATTCAGGACCATTATCTCTGAAAACTAATTTTCAAATAAAGTATATTTGAATTAAATCAACAATCAGATGACAAATATTAGGCGGCGAATACGTTAACCCTTAGCATGTCGGTGTTAAATTTTAAGCCTTCGTTAGGGCAATTGTCCACATTTGTCCAGCTACCGTATAATTCAAAACTTCAATTTTCAAGAGGCGCAGACATTCCGGTAATGGTAGACGCTCCTGTATAGCCTTCGGCAAACAAATTATGACTAAACATCAATGTAAAAGCAGACAATAAAGGCATGGGCAAATTAGTTTTTCGTAAATTTCATGCCCCCTAAATATTGTTTACAATTATTTTAATCATACTGTACTTGAAAAATAAATAAAAACTACGGATTTAAATTTCAACCAATATTTAGCACCTCCTTCCTGATTGTTTAATGTCAAATAAGTCTAGTTTGTAATTAACAAAATATTACAAAGCTGGAACAGAATTGTCAATCAGGAAGTTGTAATATGATTATATGATTAATTGTCGGCTGCACACTACACGGGTGTAAGCAAAACCACTACAAAATGTAGTGGTTTTGGATTTTGTGCTGGTTTGCTAAAAATAGCAGAAATTATTAAAGTGTTGTGATTAAACAAGTTATGGCGCTCTTGAAATTGTTTAGACCAAAAACCGCGTAGGGGACTAAGCGCTTGGGAAAGACAAAAACCGAAAAACTTGGAAAACGGATTACACTTTTTCTTTTAAATTAGTGAAGATATTTGGTTAATTAGCTTTTGATTTTAATTTCGTGCATATTCGTATTTTTTCGTGGGCGCGCTTTTATTCCCAGGGTAATAACCTTGGGGTATAATAATTTAAGCCTTTCAGGCTATTATCGAATTCGCTTTTAAATCTGCGCAAATGAACACTTGGTAGCTTGTCTGCCTTAGTGAGAATTATCCCCTGAGGGGACAATCTGTGGTTTACGCTTTTGCTTTTAAATTAGTGTAGATTAGTGAAGATTAGTGGTTAATTAGCTTTTGATTTTAATTTCGTGCCTATTCGAGTTTTTTCGTGGGCGCGCTTTTGATTTTATCTGTGATATCTGTGTAATCTGTGGTTAATATGCCTTTACGTTTTACTTGTTTCCTTCAGAAAGATCTTTAACCACCATTCAAAACATAGCAGCGACCATATTAGCAACCGCCGATTGACCTTTCCCTCAAGGTGCTCGTTTACAAGATTTTGTGCGAATTCCGGTTGAATATATTCATATATTAAAGCGTTGTTATTAAAGAGCAAATCACGGACGTAATCGATGCTTTCGCCTTTAAACCAGCTTGAGTCAGGAGCGGAAAAGCCTTGTTTGACGCCGTTTGTATAGTGTTCGGGCACAAAATTGTTTAGAGCTTTTCTGAGGATAATCTTGCCGTCGTTTGTTTTTTCAAAATATTTTTGAAATTTTGAGCCGGGTTCGTTCTCATTTATCCTTACTATCTCGTTTATCTTTTGCAATTTTAGTTTAACAGGAATTTTCATGGCAAACTCCACCAGATCGTTATCCATAAACGGAACTCTGGTTTCAAGGCCGTGGGCCATGCTTAGTTTGTCTTCAACTACAAAGAGACCGTGCAGGAATGTTTTGATCTCAAAATAAAGGGAATTATTTATATACTCTTCAGGCGAGCCGCAAGGGCCTGCCTGTCCGTTAAAAACGGTTTTAAAAACGTCTTTTGTCTGATAATCCCAGATTTGCGGGTATATTGAGGGTTGATAAAACTTTGGTTTATAACTGTCCGGAATCAAGCGTTGCCAATATTTATAGTATTTATCGGTATAGTGATCAAAATCGTCATTAACCACAGCCCTGTAATACCGCCATGGGTAACCGGCGAACAACTCGTCGCTGCCGGCTCCGGAGAGGCAGACTTTTACAAATTTACCGGCCAACCTTGAAACATAATAGTTCGGATAACACTGGCCCACCCTCAGGTCTTCAAGATGCCATACCAGATTTTTCATTACCCTTTCCATATCGCCGGCCTTAAGCACTACCTGATAATGTTCGGTTTTGTATTGGTTGGAAAGGTACTCCGCTTTCCCTCTCTCGTCAAAACCAAGCTCCAGGCCTGACGCGGCGGACATTTCAAATCCCGCGGTAAAACTTTTAAGGTTAGGGCGCTCTTTTGCCGCAACGCTGGTAATTGCGCCGGAATCCATGCCCCCGCTCAGGTACGCGCCTATTTCAACATCGCTTACCATCTGCCTTCTAACCGCGCGTTCAAACAGGCGCAACAGTTCCTGTTCGCACTCCACGGCATCGCCAAGCGTTGTGTCTTCTTCAAATTTGTAGTCCCAATATTTAACCGGGCTTATTCCGCTATCTCCATATTTTATGCGGGCGTAATGTCCGGGCATTAAAATCCTGATATCCCGGAACAGGGTGTGGTCGGAAAACACATTCTGAAATGAAAAATATTCGTTTAAAGCTTCAACGCACACTTTAACGTTAACAAGTGGATGCTCTAAAATTGATTTAATCTCAGAGGCAAAAATAAACGCGTTGTCTTTAAAAAAATAGTATAGAGGTTTTATACCGTATCTGTCGCGGGCGATGAATAGGCTTCTGATCTTTCTATCCCAAATAGCAAACGCAAACATGCCGTTAAATTTATTAAGACATTTCTCGCCCCATTCCATGTATGACGCTAAAACTACCTCAGTGTCGGACGCGGACTTAAAGCAATGCCCTTTGCCCTCAAGCTCCAAACGCAGTTCTCTAAAATTATACACTTCGCCGTTGTAAACAATGACATGCCTTTTATCAGGGCTAAACATTGGCTGATCAGCGGCGCGCGTTAAATCAATAATCGCCAGCCGTCTATGGCCTAAACCTATGGAGTTCTCAATCCATTTCCCGTCGCCGTCCGGCCCGCGATGAGAGACAACGTTTGTCATGCGTTGGATTAATGAAGGCTCAATGGCCTTGTCTCTAAAATCACAAATTCCGATTATTCCGCACATAATTACTGGTCACTGGTTGATGGTCATTTGTCACTTGTTATTTGATGATAGAACGTGAAACAAGTAAAAAGTCAAAAGATAAAAGTAAAAAGGGTGGTATATTTCTAATATGAAGATTCGAAAACAGGCAATGGATAACGGTCACGGTTAACGGCTTTTTGTCGTTTTGATTTTCGCTTTAATCCGCTTTTATCTAGTATCAAGAAACAAGCGTCACTCTACTTTAAACTTCGACACTGTTTCCACGACATAATCCTGCTCTTCCCGGGATATTCCATAATAAAGGGGCAGCGCTATGGAGCATCTATCCGCCATAAATGAGGCGGGCAGTTGATCAGGGGTTAAGCTGTATTTGTTTTTATAATAGTTTTGCAAATGAACCGCGTGGGTGCCGGGCCGGGCGCTTACGCCTTTGTCGGCAAGATAGTTAATAAGCGAGTCGCGTTTATCGCCTATCTCATTTGCCGTCTTGTTTTTTTGATCAACACGGCATACGTAGGATTGATATGTGTGTTTATAATCTTCAGCGCAAACAGGGGGGGTCAGCCAGGTGATATTTTTTAATTTAGAGCTGTAATACTCGGCGGACTCTACCCTTGCGTTAATCAATCGCTGGAGTTTGCCAATTTGTGAAACTCCCAGGCCTGCCTGGATATCCGTCATCCTATAATTGTACCCCAGTGAATTAAACTCGGGCATTAAACCGCTGCTCTGTTTATGGCGTTGAAAATCTGATGTCTCCGCGCCGTGATCTCTGAGTATCCTGATCTGTTTATTCACTTGTTCATCATTTGTTGTTACCATGCCGCCTTCTCCGGTTGTAATGACCTTGCGTGGATGAAAGCTGAAACATGCGGATAATCCGAAACTGCCTGCCGGTTGAGATTTATAAGATGAGCCTATTGCGCAAGCGGCGTCTTCAAGAACAACTATGGAATTCTTAACGCAAATATCATTAATCGCGCCCATATCGGCGCAAAGTCCAAACAAGTGGACAGGGACAACGGCTTTAGGCAGCGCTTCGCCCAGGGATTTGCAGCCGGCTATATACTCGCCGAACTTATCAATTGATAAATTAAATGTGTCAATATCAATGTCCACAAAAATCGGTTTGGCTCCCGCATGTTCAACAGCATTGGCCGTTGCTATATATGTAAACCCGGGAACAACAACTTTATCGCCCGGCCCTATTCCGGCGGCCAACAACATCAAATGCAACGCAGTGGTGCATGAACTTACGGCAATCGCGTATTTAACGTTGCAGCATTCCGCAACTTTATCCTCAAATTCCGCGGCGCGCGGTCCCTGAACCAGCCAGCCGGTTTTAAGCGGGGCCATGGCGGCTGCGATATCGTCATCTTCTATAAGGGGTTTTGTTATTGGTATTTTCATTTGGATATTTAGGTTTGTTTAAAACAAAAGCATAAACCACGGATTACACAGATAAGAGCAAAAAGCATTTTAACCACAGATTACACAGATTGCACAGATAAGAGCAAGAGCAAAAGCGTGCCCACGAAAAAACACGAAATGGCACGAAATTAAAAGCAAAAGCATGAACCACGGATTACACAGATAAGTGCAAAAAGTGATATAAACCACAAATCTGCATAAATATAAAATCAAAAGCATTTTAACCACAGATTACACAGATAAGAGCAAAGGCAAAAAGCGTAAACGCCACATATCTTCACAAATCGACACTAATTACTCTGACTAGTTACAAGGCTCCTGCCTTGTAACTGGATGTACTGAGAGGCTCTGCCTCGTTTTTATTGTGGTTAACAAATACTGCCGGCAATATGAGGCGAAGCTTCCGGTCATCTATTTTATCCAGCATAGCTCTATGCGCTTATCAGTTTTCCCACGCTTCCATTTTTATCATCAAACTCCTGCCAATTGTCGCAATGCGCGCATGGGGACAGCCCTTCGTATTTTAATTTAATATGTTTTTCTCTTATTTGTTTATACAAATCGCTGTTCCATATTTGGTTAATGCTTTGATTTGAAACTGACCCGGGTGAGTCTTTCTGTGGTCGTTGCCAATCGTGATTGCATATCGCCGTATTGCCGTTATAATAAATAACCATATCGGCAAACGGTTTTTTGCAAGGCCGCCGTTCTCGTTGGGATGCGGATGCGTTGTTAGACAATTTGCCGAACTTTCCGTCTTCTGAATGTTGTGGATATATGCGCACGCGGTCAACGCGGTCTTGCCAATGCTCTATAAAACCGGGGATCTCTTCCTCGTTATGCTCGCATTTTGTGGCCGATACCTGAACTATGGGTTTATCCTGGGCAAGGCTCTTTTTTCTGTCAAGAAAAGCGCTTATATTTTGCATCGCCTTTTCAAGCGTTCCGCCTACTCGTATCTTTTTATAGGTTTCAGCAACTATAGAGTCAAGGCTGAACGAGATGAAATCAATTTCAAGCTCTAATAATCGGTCGCTTATTTTATCCGTCAATAGTTGGGCGTTGGTTGCAAGCTGAATAGCCGCGGAACTCTTCTCTTTTAAATAACTTATCATATCCAAAAATTCAGGATGCAACAGAGACTCGCCTCGGAAAAATGGAACAACCGCTTCGACATCATGTTTTGCGATCTCGTCTACAATCTTTCTGAAAAGAGCGGGCTCCATAAGTTTGCCATTTTCTGAAATATATTGCCGTGGACACATTGCGCACTCTAGATTGCACGACGCGGATATCTCAATAGTGATTCTTTGAGGGAATGGTTTGTGGTTTAAATTGGACAATGATTATAACTTTTCAGCGAGTTTGGGCATATTGGTTTAAAATGATCGCCTAAAACGAATTATCGTTACAGCAGGCCAGGAGTAATGGAGTTTTGGAGCTCTGGATATTTGATACTTGATAAAAGCGCAGGGCGCAGAGAACAAAGCGCATAGCGTCTCTGGATACCGCGGCTAATTAGTTGCAAGTCAGAGCCTTGCAACTAATTAGCCGAACTAAACGTTATACGTTTTGCGTCTTTTTAAGAAGCGAACTCCATGAGCGTAAAAGATCGTCTTTTTCTACACCCCATAAACTTTGAGAATATGTTGATATAAACAGTTCTACTTGTTTTTTAAACAAAAATATCTTCTCGGACTTTACACTATCGTTTAAAGCTTTTGCCAACGATGCAATCAAATCGTCCGGTTTTATAGAAAACTTTTTTATCAGGAATATAACATCTTGCGCATCTATATCCGTATACCTCTCTATCTTGCCTATGATAGAGTCCATGGGGTCAACAATTCCAACTTTAACTTTGGAAAATTGGTTATATGGAATTGCTTTATCTCTGTTATTGCTAATACTAATCATACCCCATTTGCTAACATCTTCCGAAAAATTAACAGGTATGTTTTCTTCCTCGCAAAAATGTTGAATTTGTTCGATAGTTTTATAGCCGGCGTTTCTGATCTCAAAATCTATATCCTGCGTCGCTCTGTCCGAGCCAAGGGTCAACAATGAGCAGCCGCCAAGCAAATAGATGTTAATATCTTCATCAACAAACGAGGCAACCTTTTCAAAGAATTTATCTACGTCCTCTTTTTTATTAAACGCCATATGCCACCAGTAAAGAATCAACCATGCCGGTGTAACTTCGTAGATTGTTTTCGCTGTATTTGCCGGCTAATTGATTCCATGTAAAAAAATTCGCTTTAAAACCCGGACACTTAAATGCTTTAAGCTTTTCGCTAAAAGCTCCGCCTATTTCGTTAGCGATACTCCAGCTTTGTGTTAAAAGTTCATTTTCCGTTTCATTGCCTGTTTCATTTTGAAGCCGCTTACAAAGAGGTTCGCCAAAGACTATTAAAAAAGCAGTTAACTCTTTTAATGCGCGGTCATCATTCACGGCAAAGTCTCTTTTTAGCGCTTCAAAATGACTTGGGGTTATCTCTTTAAGTGTGTTTTGCATTGGTTCTTTTAACCTAAATCTTTTAAGATATTTTTAAAATTATTTAAATCCTTATCCAAAAGCTCTTTAACCTTGTTATATTCTTTTTCCAGGAATTCTAGTTTGTCCCAATCATAGTTAAACTCAAAATAGTATCTTTTGAAATGACGAAACTTCATTATTTCCTGCAATATAAAACATGTTTCTTTGGTAATAACAGCAGGCCGTATATCTTCAATTTCAAGTGTCATTTTATGCAATAATTCTGAATGCCATTTATCTCTTTGTAAATTATTTTCATAAAATTGTGATATTTTTATAAAAAGTGTTTCCAGGCATGTGTAAAAATCAACAAGGATTTCAGCCATCACAATTGCGGTGAACGTGTTTTTGCCAATTTGTTTTAATTCATTATTTATAAACTTATCATAGAATTCGTCTATCTTTGTTAACGTTTCCTTAGAGCTTTGTATTTCGCTAATTAATTCAGAAATAACTTTATTCTCTTTCATAAACTAAACGTCCTTTTTCTCGTATTTTTTTCGCAAAGAGGGGCTCAACCTTCTCTATTTGCGCCAAATCCAGATGAAAATCAGTCATTTCATCCGCATCGCCGAACATTTTAAAATATTCTTTAACGTTCAGAACGCCTTCAACAGCAATATCGATATCTGAAATATTTGAAAAATGATCTTCGTTAAGCAGAGAACCCCATTGATAAATACGCTGAGGATTATATTTTTTTATTAACATCTCAACAATTTTATCAAAATCTTTCCACGCCTTTTTAAACCGTTGATGATTTTCACGACTAATCCTGTTTTGTTTATTAATTATAAACTCTCTATATTTTTCAAGATTAGCTTCGCTCATTTTTTTTTATCAATTTCCTGAAATTCTTTATTAATCTCTAAAGAATGTTTGCTTACCATGGTTGACTCCCAGGCATATTGTTCTTCAAGTAATTTTCGTTTCATTGCCCGGTTATAATATTTAATCGCGTCATTCACATAAGAATTTCTGGAAACCTGTATCTTTTTTAAAATGTTCTGCGTTTCAGTAAAAATATTATCATCTAATCTCAACGAAATAGCCTTGCTCATAACGACCTCTACACACTTTTAACTGTTAGCAAATATATATAAAAACAATATATCAGATTAGCAATTCTATTAACAATTAAAAGCTGTAAAGCATGTTTAATTTGAAACTATATCCAGAGTAAAAGGACTCCGTCCCCGTGGGGGCGGAATAACTTTTCCACCCTTCTGCATCTGCGCGTTGCGGGATGCTGGGTACACGATACTTGATTCTGGATAAAAGCGCATATAATGTCGCTGCTAAAGCCCAAACACTTTTAACTTATTTAGAGCTTCAATAAATCCTTTGCCGTTCTGTAAATGGCCGCGCCATACCTCGGGAACCCAACTGCCCTTGTAATCTTTAAGCTCGGCCATTACCTCGATAAAATTTATATCGCCATCGCCGATCTGCACTCCTTCGCCGTCAAGGCCGTAAGCGTCGGCAAAATGGATGTGGCTAATATACGGTCTAACCTTTCCGGTATAGTCGGCAAGGCTTTTATCTTTGGCGTTGCAATACAACGCGGCATGGGAAGTGTCAAAACAGATCTTAACTCCTGTCTCTTCGCAAAAGTCAACGACATCATCCGCGTCCATAAAATAGCTGCATTTCCACTGCCCTCCAAAATGCCATGGATACGGAGGCACGTTTTCAAGCAAGGCTTCTACCCCATCGGAATTGATCTCTCTAAACGACTTTATGAGCGCGTCGCGTAATGGTTGTTTATCAAGTTTTGTGTTTAAACTCTGCCCGCCTGGATGCGCCAACACTTTTGCCGTTCCATGAAAACTGGATGATATTGATCTTGTAAAATCTATAAACTTCTGAAACAAGGCGACGGACTCTTTTCTGAACTTTTCGTCGCTGCTGCAGAGGTCCATAATACGATCGCCCATGTATTCAGGCACGTGAACAATTAATTCCTGCGAATAACTATTTTGTGGTTTAAAATCGAAATCGCAATCATTTTCCGCAAGATGAAACTCAACTATTTTTGGATTAAGAGCGATAATTTCCTCAAAATCATTAAACCTGGAAATCAAACCCCAACGGCCTTTGAAAGACCCGCTAAAATCATGATGCGCTTCGCCGTTAAGGTCGTCGTCTATAAAAAATGCGTCTTTTTCAATATCCCGATAAACCGTCTTTCCCACAAGATCGTCTATTTTGTTAGGCGCCAGCCCTTTACCCGGCCCCTGAACTTTAATCATTTCTCTGGTTATAAGCGTTCCGCTTTTTATCCGAACCTTCGCAATCAAACTCTTGCCCAGAAGTTCCCTATTCATTATCTCACCGCGCAGCAGAAACCTGCTTGCCTTGCCCATGGCCTGGTCGGCAACTCTGATATCACGCGCCAATCTCTTAAGTTCCTGAAATTCCAGACTGATCTTGTGATCGGGCCCAGGCATTTTCATGTCAAGCGTTATATGCTTTTCAATTATACAAGCTCCCATGGATGCTGCAACCAAAGGTATGACAATGCCGATTTCATGCCCGGAGTAACCGACCGGGCAATCAAATTTCTTAAGCCTGTTAATCATTTCAAGATTAACTTCCCGTGGCCATACCGGGTAAACGCTTCGGCAATGAAGCAGGGCGAACGGAATCCCACTTTTGCGAAGAACTTCAACTCCCTTTTCAATATCTTCCCAGTAAGACATGCCGGTGGAGACAATCATTGGTTTGCCCATTGAAGCGGTGTGCTCCAACAGCTCAAGATTTGTAAGATCAGCCGATGCAATTTTAAAGGCGTTTACTCCTATATTTGCTAACGAATCAGCGCTTTTAATATCAAACGGAGTGCAAAGGAACTCAAGACCTTTCTTAACGCTGTACTTTTTTAACATCAGGAACTCGTCATCCGTCAGCTCAACATTTTTAAGGATAGGGATGGTATATTGATAATGTTGTTCATATTTATATGTGTTATTCAGCATGTCGGCGCTGTAGAGGCTGGGCAGATCTCTTTTTTGAAATTTTACGGCGTCCATATTGGATTCCGCCGCAATATCAATCAACTTTTTCGCAAGATTGACATCGCCGTTGTGGTTAATGCCTATCTCGGCTATTAGGTATGTTGGGTAACCGTCTCCAATTACTTGATCCCCAATTTTAATAGTGTTTCCGTTTTTTTTCATTTTCACACCGCAAATAAAACGATAACAATCAAATTACAAATACTATTTTTAGTCGTCGCCGGCAACCGTTTGCGTAGTTGTGTAGGTTGGGTAGAGGGACGAAACCCAACAACAAACTACACTTCGTACAAATCAGTTAACTTTATAATGTTTTTGTCACTGCCTCTGATCTTGATTATATTTTTGTAAATCTCCTCCTGTTTGCCGAACGATGTGATTACGACCGCGTCAAATTCTATCTGTCTTAGCAATTCCGGAGGTTGTATTATCAGCCCGTTAAATGGTTTGCCTTGCTTATTTCTATCGTTGTCAAGTATTGCCACAACTTTGAGCGGCGTCTCTTTGATCGCGGCATGCACAACCTCGCATGTCTCGGCCGCGCCAAACAAAGTTATGCTGTTAACGCCATGGGAATTTATCTTGTTTAGACTTGCGCTAAGCTCGCGTTTAGCGGCTCCGTAAATTTGAACAATATCGGTTGAATATGATAAGAGTGAGGATATAAGCATGTTGCGGCCGGAGGCAGAGAGATGGTAGCTTGTTGTGCGATTGGTGTTGCCTGTGACGGTTACAAGCTTGTTTTTTTGATGCTCCTTGATGTAATTGTTCACCATGGAGCTGCTCATATCAGTAAGCTCGGCTATTTTTTGCTGGCTTGCGGTTGGGTCGTTATGGATAACGAGAAGCACGGACAACCGCCGAAACTCTTTAGCAGGTATCAAATATTTTGATTTAAAAGGAAGTATCATTGGTTTTCCTAACCCGGGCAAGCCGGACAAATAAAAAAGCAACAAGCGTCAACCACAAATTACACAGATAAATGGCAAAAGCGATTTAGGCCACTAAGACACAAAGAGAATCAAAACTTTAAGACTATCCATTCATTGACTGGTTAGTTCATTGTATAGTATCGGTTCCAAAAAAGAAAGTTTTAATTTAAATCTGAAGTTTAAATATTCGCGTTAAATTTGGCGCAAAACAACGGTTTAAACCTCTAAAATTACTTGAAACGGATAGAGATTTTTGCCATTTATTTGTACAAATCAATAAATCGATTGCGGATTTGTACAATTAAATGTATATTTAATATAGTCGAGCGGCTCAAGTTTTCGAATTTTACAATATACCCTAATTTACAAAAACACACACACGTTTCATTTCGAACGGTTGTGAGAAATAACAAATAAATTTAAAGTTGCTTATAATTTATTTTCGAAAACCTTATGTTGATAACTATATTATGATTAAAAGACAAATATCAAACACTTTACTGGAAAATGCCAAAAGTTTCCCTGCTGTCGCTATACTTGGGCCACGACAATCTGGAAAAACGACATTAGCAAAAGAGCTATTTTCAAAACATAAATATGTAAGTTTTGAAAACCAGGATATTCGCGAGTGGGCCAATTCAGACCCAAGGGATTTTCTGGAAAAATATAACTCGCGGGTTATATTTGATGAAATTCAAAAATGCCCTCATATTTTATCTTATTTACAGCAAATAATTGATGAGAGGAACCTTGAAGGCGATTTTATTATCACGGGATCGCAAAATTATTTGTTAATGGAAAGTGTTCAATCTTTAGCGGGAAGGATTGGAATTCATTATTTATTGCCGTTTAGCGCCGTTGAGTTAAAAACTACCGGAAAATTTAATACTAATTTAGAAAAACTTGTAATCACAGGCGGTTATCCGAGAATTTATAATAAAGGCATAAAACCTGAAACATTTTACAGGTCGTATTTAAACACATACATTGAAAGGGATATACGGTTATTAAAAAATATCAGCAACTATGATAACTTTGTTAAATTTATTGGAATGATTGCAGGCAGGAGCGGTCAAATCTTAAACCTGCAATCCATTTCAGAAGATTGCGGAATTTCCGCAATCACTGTTAAGGAATGGTTAAATGTTCTTGAAACCAGTTTTATTATTTTCCGCCTTAGAACTTTTCACAAAAATTATAATAAAAGGCTTATTAAATCTCCTAAGATTTTCTTTTATGACACAGGTTTGCTTTGTTATCTATTAAATATACGAAATGCGGAACAGTATGCAACACACTATTATAGAGGGAGGATATTTGAAAATTTTGTAATAAGCGAGATAATTAAATATAATTATAATTGCGACCTACATTTTCCTGTTTACTATTGGAGAGATAATCATAGAAAAGAGATAGATTTAATAATTGATAAGGGATCAAATCCAATTGCCGTTGAGATAAAAGCGGCTAAAACGTTTTCAAGGGAATTCCTTGATGGTTTAAAATATTGGGGAGCAATCACAGGAGCTGACCCTCAAAACCTTTTCTTGGTTTACGCAGGCGATAATATCATGAAAAGGGACGGCATAAATGTTTTAAGCTGGGAACAAATTGAGACAACATTAAAGACGAAAGACTGAATAATTAATATTCCCAGTCCATCTCGGTATTCATCTTTTGGAGCTCCAGTTCTTAAAATAACATTCCAATCATTTTTACTTTCCGGTTCATCCGCCTTATGAATACAACAAGCCGTTAATTGCTTCAATATCATCTTCATCAATATCAAAGCTGAATATTTGCAGGTCTTCAGACATATGGGTTTTGTCGCATGTCCCTGTTAATGGGGAGATTCCGCGTTGGGTCAAATAACGGAAAAATATTTGAGGCGCGGTTTTGCCGTGTTTTGCTGAGATATCCTTCATTGTAGAGTGGTTTAAAATATGGGGATTTGCCGTTAACGTCCAGAAAGTTTGTGTCTTTACCCCGTTTTCATTGCACCAGGTCCTTAAATCTCTATCATAACCTGTTTCAGGGCTGAAGCGGTTTTGTAAAACAGCGGGTTTTACTTTTGCGTTTGTCCAGAGCAACTCCATTACATTCTGGTAATAACAGTTGCTTATCCCTATTTGCCCGGCGCCCCCGGCTTCATAAATTTCTTCCATGGCAGTCCATACTTCCATAAGCGCTTCTAAAGTGTTAAGGGGCGAATGCAACACAAGCGAGTCAACATAATCCGTTCCAAGATTTTTTTGGGTTTGGGCGAAGGATTGTTTTACCTGTTCCTTTAACGGCGCGGTTGGATCATACGGAATGCTGTCCGGATCCTGCCCGTCAACAGCGGTAAACTTTGTTTGAATATAAAGGTCTTCCCGTTTAACGCCATGACGCTGATTTAGTTGCGCAACGGCCTCGCCGACCAGGTCTTCGCGATAATGACGCGGCTGACACGCAGTGTCGATGCCGTTAAATCCCTGCACAACCGCCTGAACAACTAAATCGGTTGTGCGCTCCTTTTTCCATGCGGTTCCGTAAATAAGCTGCGGCATTTCAACGCCGGCTAAAGTTTTTATTTTATTGATTTTGTTCATGTTTGCTCCGGCCCGGGCGAACCGGGCAAGTTAAAAGTTGAAAAGCAAATTAAGCCACAAAGACACAAGGTAAAAGCGTAACTACAAATCCTAACTATATTAGCGCTGAGTCTGGTGAAACGAAAGTAAATATTTTGCGGTTATTTGATATGCAATTTGATGGGCTGTTAACAAAACGATACGGGGAGGGGTAGGCTTTAGCCCATAGGTGTTAGGTTAAGATCAAAAATTTAAAAGCAAAAGCGATACGTCAGTGCTTAAATCGCCCTTTCAGGGCTGATCTCTTTTTTATCTTAAGCCCTGGGGCGTTGCCCCAGGCTATATTAAAGCCGCCCCGTTGGGGCTTGAATTGTATATTTTATTATTAAAACGTTAATGCGTAAACAGCCCTGAAAGGGCGGAGTTAATATAGCCCAGGGCAACGCCCTGGGTTTGAATATAGCGCCAATA
>JAIQZQ010000008.1 GCA_021777105.1 Candidatus Anammoxibacter sp. | reverse complement strand
TATTTGGCAGAGTTCGAATATCGATTCAATAGACGTTTTAAACTAGAAGATATGATTCCGCGACTTGCTTATGCAGCTGTTCGTACACCGCCAATGCCGTTACGATTTCTAAAGTTGGCGGAGAATCCTTGGTAACCATTTTGTTTTATTATCACGATCTTTATCATGCATAATGTTTGCATAATTACCAAGTCTCATTTATTTTCTAAAATGTCTAAAATTCATTTGCCACACTCCACGCGCAACCACAAAACACACAACCAACAGTGGTATTTAAACGGTAAAATAGTCGTTGTTACTTCACAAATCTCACAAAACACATTCTAAACAGCTACTTTATGCTATATTCTTGCGCGGCTCGTTCCAAAACTCTAGTTTTGGAACGTAATTGGTTAAGAAACTCCAGTTTCGCGTATTAGAACGGTGAGCTAAACGAGAAACCTAAGTTTCTACCCCTGCGAGGACAATTCTCTCTTGCCGACGCAGTCTTGCAGGCAGCCTCCACACGTTTAAACCAAAGCATTAAAACGCCATCAAAATTCACCATTATCAATAACGCCAATGGTTCTAAGAAACATTTGAAGCAATCTACAAGATTGCGCCGGCCCACGTCCGCCGAAGGCGCTGATTTATCAAAACTTGTCAAAACTTAACTTCTGAGGCACCAACCCCCTAAAGTAGACGCAAATTAAAATTACTATTAACAATATTTACTTGAATCTTAAGTCTGCTTGTAGTAATATTCACGTTTTAATTAAATAAGCAAACAATGTCTGCCGGTTTTTATGCAAGAGTGACGATATTTAATAACCAAACCCAAAAGGGGCATAATTGCCCCCTTTGGGTTTGGTTACGAAAGATGATACCAGAATATCACTTTGATTTTTTTGCTAATTATAAACACTTTTTTATAAGTATGGTTGTCTTAGAAGAAACTTTAGGGGACGTTTTCAAATATAACAAATCGAGTTTTGAAATAACAGCACGAGAGAAACTCCACTAAAGTTAAATCTAAATCCATAGTGTGGCAGCGCCCCGCGCCTGCTCCCGTAGTTATCTTTAAGTACACGCATACATTTTGCTAAAAAAAGCAAAATTTAAAACTATTTTAAAATTCAGGAGATGCTATCTTTAAACTGTTGATCTCCTTGTTGGAAATTGAAAAAGCAGAAAAGTACAGACCTTGATATTGTTCTAAAGCCCCTGATATCGAGCGACCATTTCGCTGGATATCATTATAGATGTCATGATATCCAGCGAAATGGTCGCTCGATTTACCTAAAAAAGTTAATAATTTATTTTAATTGTTAAGAATTTTCTGAGATAGCCGGTTCTGGTCATCTCATTGTTAGAAACATTTGATTTCTTTGGTAGGCAAAATAAATGTTTCAGTATAAACAATATAAAGATTTGCCCCTTATAAGTAAGCAAGTTTAAGAAATAGCCAAATAATATTTATAACTAAGCGGAGGATTCAATTGCTTAAAGATTGTATACAAAACATAATTTCTTCAATAGAAAAGAAGGATTTAGTTGTATTTTGTGGAGCAGGAATTTCAAAAAATTCGGGATTACCTTTAGCTAATGAGTTAAAAATAAATATATTAACAACTTTACGTGTTGAAGATGAAGATGTAGAGAAAATAATGAACAGCAATTATCCATTTGAAGCATTTATAGAAGTAGTTGAACAATATACTGATATTTCAAAAATTCTGGAAGTATTTGCATCTGGAGTGCCAAACACGAATCATGTTCTAATAGCAAAACTTGCTAAGTATGGTTATCTTAAAACAATATTTACAACAAATTTTGATCTTCTTATAGAAAATGCATTTCAACTGGAAGGATTGAAGAGGAATAAGGATTTCGAAGTATACTATGACGAAATACAGTTTTCGAAATTAGATTTTGAAAATATAGATAATAAAATAGTGAAGATTTTTAAAATCCATGGCAGCCTTGAAAACAGGAAAAGTTTAAGGACAACACTTAAAGCTGTGGCTAGCAAACGGCTTTCTTACAAGAGAATAAATTTATTAAGATATTTATTCTCTACAGGAAACCATAAAAAGGTTTTGATTCTAGGCTATAGTTGTTCAGACATCTTTGACATCACTCCACAAATACAAAGTGTACATGAGAAAAACAAAGAGATAATACTTGTTGAACATTCAGAACTAGGAGAATCAATAGAAGATATAAAATTAGCAGAGTATAACAATCCATTTAAAAAGTATTTTGGAAAAAGGCTAACATGTAATACCGCTAAATTCATGGAAAAAATTTGCTGTTTACGTGAAGGAATTGTTACTGGGGATTATGATATTGTTAATTTTGAATCGAAATGGGATAAAAAGGTTGATGAATGGTTTAAAGAATTAAAAGATAATAAAGAATTCCTTAGATATTTCATAGTGGCGGGGATATTTTTCGATACTTCAGATACTAAGTTGGCAATTGATTATTTTAAAAAGTCGTTAAATGTTTCGAAAGAAAAAGGAATAAAAATAGGTATATCGGCAAGCTGCTCAAGTTTAGGTGAAACTTATTCTCTGTTAGGAGATTACAAAAAAGCAATTGATTATTTTAAAGAATCTTTACAAATTGCTAAAAAAATAGAAAATAAATCAGAGGAATTGTTATGCAATTCGTGCTATGTAGGGTTAGGGAATATCTATTCTGAATTAGGAGATTTCAATCAAGCAATTGAATATTACAAGAAGTCTTTAGAATTTTCTTATGGATTAGAATTTCTTAATCGTGGAATGAGAAAGCTTGGCTTCCATTTACAATCTGTCGAAGTTGTTGCTAATGTTTCAAGAAAGGAAGATAATTGGTTAGACGAATTACCATGTTATGCGCAATTGGCTGGTGCTTATGCTCGATCAGGAGACTTAAAGAATGCAATCAAGTATTACGGAATGGCTATAGAAATTGCTGAAAATATTGGTGATAAGCTAGTTGAAGCAGGAAGTTATAGAGGTTTAGGCCTTGTTTATCACAGTTTAGAAAATTTTGATTCAGCGATTAACTATTCTTGGAAAGCCTTGACTATTAGTGAAGAGGTAGGAAATAAGGTTGAAACATCCATATGCTATACAAATATAGGTGCTATTTATGATTCGTTAGGAGATTCTACTAAAGCAATTCAATATCATAAGAAGTCTTTAGAAATTGCAGATGAAATAGGTAATAAGTCAGTACAATCAACTTGTTATTTAAATTTAGGGTGTTTTTATAATTATACAGGGGACTGGAACCGTGCAATCGAATATCATAAAAAGTCCCTAGAAACTGCAGATGGAATAGGTGATAAGGTCGTGCAGTCGAAATGTTATGGAAATTTAGGGGTTTCTTATCGTAATTTAGGTGACGATAAAAATGCAATCATGTATTACGAGAAAGCTTTAGGGCTTGCTGACGACATAGGTGATAAGGTAACACAACTAAAGTGCCATGAAGTTTTAGGTAATTATTATTCTAGCTTAGAAAACTATGAAATTGCGAAAAAGTATTACAATGAGGGTATAGAAATTGCGAATGAAATAGGAAATAAAAAAGCCGAATTAAGATGTTCTACAAATATTGGCGATGTTTACGAAAAATTAAACGACACTAATAGTTCAATTAAGTATAACATGAAGTCTTTACACGTTGCCAAGGATATAGGCGACAAAGAAAAAGAATTAAAATATTGTGACAGTTTAGGAAGTTCTTATCACAACTTAAAAGATTACAATAATGCAATCAAGTATTATGAAAAGGCTATAGGAATTACAATTGAAATAGGTGATAAGCTAAATGAGTCAGTATGCTATGTAGGATTAGGTAATTCCTTTCATGGGTTAAGTAATTTTAAAAATGCAATTAAGTACTACGAAAAAGCTTTAGAGATTACGAACGAATTAAAAAATGATAAAAAAGACAGTGAAATAGCATGTTATAAAAATTTAGCCTCTTGTTATTATTACATTAGAGATTTCAATAAAGTAATTGAATATTGTAAAAAGTTACTTGAAGTTGCAAAAAAAACTGAAAATAAGAATTATGAATTAGGTTCTTATGAAAGTTTGGGTAAATCTTATATTGAAATAAGAGATTATAAAAATGCAATTAAATATTATGAAAAGGCTATAAGAATTGCTAAACAAATAGGAAATAAGGATATTGAGGCAGGTTGTTATATTGGTTTAGGCATCTGTTATGTTAACTTGAGTAAATTTAAAAAGGCACTCGATTGTTTCTTGAATACAGACAAGATTTTTAATGAGACAGGACAAGTTTCCGGTATCAGCCTTAGAGACCACTACGATAATTTGTATCTTGCTTATAAAATTACTGGAGATAAAAAGAATGCAGGAAAATATGAAAAGTTAAAGAACAGCATAAAATAACGAAGGTAATATACGATATTAATAGGGGTTTTGAATAGCCCATCCTTGAAAAATAATAAACAATTTTTAAAAATCTTATTTCTAACAAAGCAAATGCAGGTGATGGCTATCGTTTCCCGATTTTAAATTCGAAAACCTGAGGGGCTTTGCAGGATTAGGCCTTGAAAACAGAAAACACTGCTAAATTACGGCTCTATCAGATGCTGAAAAATGAACAAAAATCGCTTTACCGCCTAAAGGTGGGAAGTAATAATCCTAACCACTCATTTGAGCAGATAAACTGCTCAATTCATCGTTATCGGTATCTCTGTATAAAGTAGAAATCGCATGGGTTTGGAGGTCGTATCCATTGAAATCACCAACAGCAATCATATCTTATTCGTGGGACAGTGAAGACCATAAGAAATGGGTACGAACCCTTGCTGCTAGACTGAGAAGGAGTGAAGGTATCGAAGTCATCCTAGATCAATGGCACACTGTCCCAGGTGATGAACTAACAAAATTTATGGAAACTGCCGTCCGGGAGAATGATTTCGTGATCATTGTTTGTACTCCTCGATACAAAAACCGATCAGATAATCGTATTGGAGGGGTCGGTTACGAGGGGAACATTATGACTGCCGAGATCATGACTACTCAAAATGAACAAAAATTTATACCTATACTGCGTGCTGGATCTTGGACGATCTCAGCTCCAAGTTGGCTTTTGGGGAGATACTATATTGACTTTAGTACTAATCCATACGTTGAGAGTAACTATCGTAAACTAGTAACGACTCTAACTAGGAACTCCCCACAGGCTCCGCCTGTAGGTATCGCTGTGACATCACACATGCAGTCGACCAATAAGCATCAAACTGTCGAATTCATATTAGGCCAAACTGTTAATGACATAGAAGGAAATACAAAAAAAGTCTATCGACTTGAAGATTATTTTTGGAATCCACATGGGCTTCCACGCGCGACTCCAAAAGTCCATGCCGTAGCCATCAGCGACATCAGCGTTACAGTGTCACAGCCACATGGTAGCCCGGCCAACATGGCCGATATTCATTTAAAATATCGCCTCGTGTCGTACCATTTAAGCTCAATCGGCTACGAACATGCTCCTTGGCTTCATCTTGAATTCTTCGATGGAAGGATGAATACGCTCCCAATTGAAGAAGTTAGGAATTGGGAGGTTTTTGAGTTTGAACCATACGAAGACCGTATAGTTGATAAGTATAAGAGAATACCATGTTCCATGTTCGACGAAATTGCTTACGCTCGTGTCTATGCTGGTCGTGGGTATGCAGGATCGGATTTTCCGCCAGATGGGCAACCACAAGTTTCAATCGCTGCCTCAATGCGTCATTTCCTAGGCAAGTGTTGGCGATATATTGCACGTGTACGACAATAAAGAAAGAACTCCAGGGGCTCTCCTTGAGTAATATTATGGGACAGGCTTAATATGCTTGACATTAAACTCAATATTTTGTAGTCTTGTAAAATTGTGTGTTTGTATCTTAAATCGTTACTAAAAGGAGGATTAGATGTGCCTAGAATTCCAAGAATGGTGGTAAAAGGCGAGGATGCTATATATCATGTTATTACAAAAAGCACGTTGCCGGGGTATGTTTTGGGCGATGTGGAAAAAGATTATCTGGTGAATCTAATCAAATGGATGAGCGGGGTGTTTTTTGTGGAGGTGTTTGGGTTTTGCATTATGGGGAACCATTTCCATTTGCTGGTTAAGATGAAAAATAGGGGGGATTATTCTGATGATGAGTTGAAAAAGAGGCTTGCGTTGTTTTTTCGCAAGGATGAAAGGGTTGTGGATGACGGCCAACTCCCCTATTTCCGTGATAAGTTTTCGAATTTGTCGGAATTTGTAAAGGAGATTAAGCAGAGATTTTCACGTTATTATAATAAGGCGCATAATAGAACCGGGTATTTCTGGGGAGACAGGTTTAAGAGTGTTTTGGTTCAAAATGGGGATACTTTGATAAATTTGCTTGCTTATATAGATTTAAATCCTGTGCGGGCGAATATTGTGGAGAAACCGGAAGATTATAGATGGTGTTCGATTGGTTATCATGCGCAGACTGGAAACAAAGGGGACTTTCTATCAATGGATTTGGGGTTGATGGGATATGCCGATATGAACGAGAAGGAGAGGTTTGCCGACTACAGGGAGTACCTTTATGAAAAAGGGGGATTGGATACGGAAAAAGGGGCTTCGATTGATGAGAAAATAATAGCCAGGGAGAGAAACAAGAAGTATGAATTGACAACCATGGACAGGTTACGATTCAGGACGAGGTATTTTACGGATAGCGGGATAATAGGGACTAAATCGTTTGTAAATAGTTATTACGACATGTTTAAGAGCAATTTTGGATCGGATAAGACCAAAAAACCGAATAAAGTAAAGGGTTTGGATGGGGTTTATTCGCTAAAACGGCTATCAAATGAGATGTAATGAAAAAGTAGAGCTAAGTGATCTAACCCGGATAAACCGGAAAATGAGAAAAGCAAAAGCGAATTAACCACTAATCTACACTAATAAAAGAGCAAAAGCAAAAGATAGGACTCACAGGATCGACAGGATAAATCTAATAAACAAAAACGCGCCAACCAATAATCTTTACTAAATTAAAAGCCTGTCCAGGCTTTTCAAAAATATCTTGTCGAAAATTGCCAAGACTTTACTTATAAGATCCTAAATTTATTCTAAGTCAAGCTTAGAATAAAAGCCGCTTTCAGCGTGTTGTAACCCATAATATAACAACAGCTTACGAAATTAGCGACAACATGTTGGTCGTTATGGAGCCCTAAGCGCCTATAGGTTCAAAGGCTAAACAGTATCAGGTTAAACAGGTTCGTAATATTATTTTAAAACATAAACTAAAAATAGGCGCTGATTATGAGTAAATATGAAATAATTATTTATTGGAGCGATGGAGATAATTCATTTATTGCCGAGGTTCCAGAACTACCAGGGTGTATGGCAGACGGCAAAACATATCAAGAAGCCCTTTCAAATGCGGAAGTTATAATTAGCGAATGGATTGAAACTGCAAAAGATTTAGGCCGTGAAATACCACAAGCTAAAGGCCGGTTAATGTTTGCATAACCAATCGCTTAAGCCAACGCTCAAATCTCCACCCCCATTTTAATCATTCCATTAATTTGTTTTTATTTTATTTAGCCGCTTCGGGCGGCTTAGCTCACCGGTTTAATATGATTAAAATCTTAAGCTTTGGAGAAAACTATGAAAACCATTAGCCCATTCATCGTAATTCTTGTGGTTCTATTAATAGTTAACACTCCGGCTTATGCGTTACTTCCGCCTCTTGATCCAAAAGCGCTAGATCAACAACTGGCTCAAGCTGAAGAGTTGTATGACAAGCGTGATGTATATGGTTTGCTCAAGCTACTTAAGGAAACGCATCTCTTTATTAAAACAGATATCGCTCTTAAGCTTGGACGTATGGGAGCTGATAGGGCATTGCCAATACTTCGGGAATATGATAAGCGTTTCTCTCAATTCGCATGTTCCCCTTCCGGTCAATTTGGAGTTGCAGTAATACTTATTGAAAATAAAACAAAAGATGAACAGAAGAAACGTCTGCTTGCTGTTGCCACTGAATTACAGGAAAAGGCCAAGCATACTCACAGTGTCATCGACGCTGCTGGACGAGAGTTGAGCAGGTTTGTCGGTGACGACATAATAACTGCGCTAGAAGATGTTTACACATATGGAGCGCAATTTACAGTTCTTGCGCTTCAATGCAGAAAACTGTCAGAGGTAGATGCCGTTACAAAATGCCTCAATGTTCTCGAAGCTCATGAAACACCATTGAAAGCGCAAGCCGCCGAAGATATGCTCGTTAGTTTTGGCAAAAAGAGCATAATAACACGGGTAAAAGAACTCGCGCTGCGAGTTGAAAAGAAGATAAAATCTACAGACCCAAGATTTACAATACCCAAAACAATTTTGTCTCGATGCAAATGGATTGTGAAGCAGATTGAATCAAAAGAAAAGGCGAACCAGGAGCTGAACAGGCAAAGCTCATGGTCACATTTTAAGTAGCATCTGATAAATTTGAGGCAGAGCCTCTGGGAACAGTGTGTTACAAGGCTGGAGCATTGTAACAAGCTTGCGCTGAATGCGTAGCGAATTTAGAGCGTATGATTCTCATTGCCTACCGCTGCAGGAGGACTCGCATTCACTACATAAAAGCGGGAAGTGTGGTTGCTTTCCCCGAACCCGGCTTACTTGGGTTCAGTTTCATGAGATTCGACTACTAAGGTAAGTATGTTTTTATTGTCAACGCGGCGGGACTCGACTTTGTCGATTAGTTTCTTTATCAGAAAGACGCCAAGCCCCCCTACTTTGCGGTCATTAACATCCGCGCTTATGTCAGGATCTTTTAACGAATGGATGTCAAACGGGCGGCCGGTGTCTATGATTTCGATTATAAATTCTTTGCCGCCATCCGAATCGCACCGTATTTCTACATCGCCTGATTCGGTCTGGTAGCCATGGTTTATTACGTTTACCAAGGCTTCTTCCAGAGCAAGCTCCAGCGTGGCCGCTCTTTTTTCGGCAAAGCCGGCGTCCATGGCGCGGTCTAGCGTAAACTGGATCAATTTACGCAGGTTCTCTATTTTTGCGGGTAGTTTTATGGTTTGCATAAGTTAAACAGGTTAATGTTTTTGTGATAATATAAAACGGCATAGCTACCAGCAAACGCATGTGGTTTTTAAAACGTTTCGGATCAATCTACAAGATTGATCCAGCCGGAGAATTAGAGGCAGAGCCTCTAAGGACACCGCGTTACAAGGCTGGAGCCTTGTAACGAGCAAATTTAAAAAATATTAAATACTATTTAACGCTTCATCTTCGGTTTCAAAGATTTTAAAGATTGAAAGAAAGCCGGATATTTCAAAGACGTCTTTTACATTGCCCTTTAAATTTGAAATCAACAATTTGCCGTCAACGCTTCGCAATTTCTTTTCAATTGAGATGATAACACGTAAACCGGCGCTACTTATATATTCGAGATCATTAAAATTGATGACTATGCATTTGGCGCCGGATTCATCAACAAGTTTGTTCAGCTTTTCTTCAAGCCGCGGGCTGGTAACGGCATCCATCCTTTTGCCGGATAACGACACAATCACGGCGTTGTCAACTTTTCTTTCTTTTATTTCCATATATAAACTCCTTAACCCGGGTAAACCGGAAATTGGTAATCAAAAGCTGGAGCAGTCTTGTAGACTGCTTCGAAACGTTTTTGCTTTGCGATTTGGTGAAACTTTTAAATATCTTGTCAAAATTTGTCACGATTTGATTTATAAGATACTAAATTGACAAATTTTTATCACCCTCCCCTAACCCCTCCCATCAAGGGAGGGGGAATTAAAGGTATATATTTAATTTTGCGCAATTGCCTTAGAAACTCCGGTTTCTTGTTTAGCTTGCAGTTCTAATACGCAAAACTGGAGTTTCTAAAACAATTACGTTTCAAAATTGGAGTTTTGGAACGAGTCGTAACTTAAACTAATGTTTAGGTAAAAATTATACGCAAAATAGAGTAATCGTCATCAAATGAAGTTGAGCCTTGTATAGAGACAATCTCTTCTTTAATGCAATCTAAATCATTATCCTCTTGTTGCGATTGCCGGACGACGATATCGACAAACTCATCCAGCGATAAAATAGAACCGTCTGGTTTCGGAACCTCATAAACGCCGTCGCTATAGATATAAAGTTTGTCTTGTTTTGAAATCAGGCATTCGTCGCTTTCAAACTTTACATCAGGAAAGCTGCCTACAAGAGGAGAGTTTGTCTTTAATTGAACGGTTTTGGCCCGGCCGCTTTCAGAATCGGTAATCAGAACGCCTGGGGGATGCCCTCCGCTTGCAAAGGCAAGTTTGCGTTCAGGCTTATTGAAAACTCCATACCAGATTGAGAAAAACATGTTATTGTGATCTTCCATCTTATAAGTTTCATTAAGAACGCCTAAAACATTACCGGGGTCTGTGTAATCAGCGCCGGGAAGGGATTGGGAGCTAAGGGCTTTCATAACTGATATTGAGAGCAAGGCAGCGCCCACGCCATGGCCGCAGACATCTATTAAATAGAGCGCGAAATTATCCTGATCAAGCCAATGGTAGCCGAACGAATCGCCTCCTAGTTGTGTTGACGGCACAAAGCTCCATTTGGTATCAACGCCTCCGCTGTTTATCCGGGCCGGCAATAGTGAAATAACATATTCGGCGGCTTCGGCCAACTCGGCGGCAAGGGCTTTCTGGCTGTCAATTAATGCCTGGAAAGCCTCGTTGCGTTGCAACAAATTGATGTAACATTTTGAATGGTATCGTATCCTGGCAATCAGCTCTATCTTGTCGGGAAATTTAACCAGATAGTCGTTGGCGCCAACCGAAAAGGCCTTTGCCTTAACCTCGGGATCCTCGGTTGAGGAGAGCACGATTAACGGTATATCGCGAGTCGCGGCGTTGGCCCTGAAGAATTTAGCAAGAGTCAACCCGTCAATTTGAGGCATTGAGATATCCTGCAAAATGATAGTTGCGGAAACGCTCATTGCCGTTTTTACGGCCAGTGTTGCGTCATTGCAATAGTGGTAAACAATGTCTTGCTCGGCCGCAAGCATGCGGCGGACGCCTTCGCCGATCATTGCCTGATCGTCCACCAGCAGGACGGCTATTTTGTGTTCGGTCAACTCCGGCTCTATGGCGTAATCTTGAGTATGTGTGTTGGTCATTTTTTTTATGTAACCCTTTCAGGGTATGATATTTTGGTATTCAATATCCTAGGGTGGCGCTTCGCTTACCCTGGGCTAATATATTTAACCCTTTCAGGGTAAAAAGCCAACGTCTTTACCGGATTTGCAGTAAACAACAAACCCGGCATTTTGGCATAAACCAATGCAACCCTGAGACTTCCACCTCGTTCCAAAACCCAAGTTTGGTAACCAGAATTCTTAAACTTTAAAATTAAATTGACGTTGGAACATTAGGCAACGCGCCCATTATCTGAAATAAGTTCAAGCAATTTAGGCGCAATTTCATCAAGCGGCAGCACATCCACAGCGGCCCCAATTTTAGCGGCTTCTTTAGGCATTCCAAAAAGAACGCTGCTCTTTTGATCCTGCGCAATAGTATGCCAACCTAGTTTTCGCAACTCCAGCAACCCTTTAGCCCCGTCTTTTCCCATTCCCGTTAACAGCGCGGCCACGCCGTTTCCAGTCCTGCATTTTGCGACGCTATTAAAAAACACATCAACAGAAGGGCGATAAGGGTAATCAATTGGATTAGGTGTATAGCCAAACGTGAAATTAGAATGCAGTATAAGATGATCATTGGTTCCGGCAATAAACACCTTGCCGGTTTCAGGAAAATCTCCATCTGAAACCAGGCAAACATCCAACGGGGTAATATCGTTAAGCCATGTTTTAAAACCAGGCGTAAATTGTTCATCAACGTGCTGAATGATAACAATAGCGGCATTTAAATCCGCGGGCAATATAGAAAGTATTGACGCCAAAGCGCTTGGCCCGCCGGTGGAAGCTCCAATTATTATTAAGGGCGTCGTCAATTTAGCCGGCTCCGGTTTATGGCGTTTGAAGCCGGCTTTGCCGTTTCCCATCACCATCTTGCCTAATAATTTACCGATAGTATTTATTTTAGCAAGGAATTTATCAGCCCCGTCTATTTGGCCTTTTTTTACTTCCACTGGAGCGCTAACTGCGTCAAGCGCCCCGAATCCCATTGCGCTGAAGACTCTGGAAGTGTCGCTTTTAACGTCGGCGCCCATTACCAGGGTAGCGCAGGGCGCGTCTTCCATAATTATTTTAGTAATATCAATGCCGTCAACATCTTTACCGTTAGCTTTTGCGTCGATGTCAATTAGCGCCAGGTCAGGTTTATCTTCAAAGCATTTCCGGACAGCTTCAGTTCCTACATCGGCATCCCATAAGACCGTATATCCTGAAACGCCTGATAAAACAAGGCGAACGGTTTCAACGCTCTTTTTATTGCTGCTTACAATAGCAATTTTCATAAATATGCGCAACCTTCAAAAGGTTAGAAACTAAATTGAGCGATTCTGAAATATGATTTGTCATTTCGACCATCGGGAGAAATCTTTAAACCCGTAAATGTCAGAAGATTTCTCTCTATCGTTCGAAACGACACGGTTGTAATTAATGTTCACTTAATAAGTGAAAGTCTTATTCTTTGTAACTGTCGTTTTTAAAAGGCTTAGATGTTTATTGTGCTTAAGAATCGCTCAATTTGGGTAGAAACAGATTAAATAGAACCTAAATTGGGGAATTCTTATCACCCTCCCCTAACCCCATAGGTGTTAGGTTAAGATCAAAAATTTAAAAGCAAAAGCGATACGTCAGCGCTTAAATCGCCCTTTCAGGGCTGATCTCTTTTTTATCTTAAGCCCTGGGGCGTTGCCCCAGGCTATATTAAAGCCGCCCCGTTGGGGCTTGAATTGTATATTTTATTATTAAAACGTTAATGCGTAAACAGCCCTGAAA
>JAIQZQ010000070.1 GCA_021777105.1 Candidatus Anammoxibacter sp. | reverse complement strand
ATCTATCGCGCCTACATATTTTTCCTTGGACATTCGGATGGCTCCTTTCTTTAAAGTTAGTTTTAATTAAAGTTCTGATAAACTTTTTATTCTAACTTAAAAAGGAAGGGGCGTCATCCATATCTTCTGTCCCAAGATTTTGTTGGAACAATAGACCACGAACTTTTAATGGAACTATTGTCCAATAAAATTCAAGATCAACGCTTTTTAAGATATATTCGAAGGATGCTTAAGGCGGGAATACTCAGTGAAGGAGAACTAAAGGTAAGTGATGAAGGCGTGCCGCAAGGCAGTGTATGTAGTCCAATATTAGCGAACATCTATGCACACTATGCGCTTGACGAGTGGTTTGAGAAGATAGTTAAATGTCACTGTGAGGGCAAAGTAGAAATATTTTGCTATGCAGATGACGTGGTAATTTGCTGTGCAAGGGCAGAAGATGCTGAACGTATTAAAGCCGCGCTGCCGAAACGATTAGCAAAATACAAACTCAAACTAAATGAAGATAAAACTAAAATAGTGAAATTTGATAAATTAGACATGGAAAATAGCAGCAGTTTTGATTTTCTAGGTTTTACGTTTTATCTAGGATTAACTAGACGTGGAGCAGTAACGCCAAAACTGAAAAGTAGTGGTAAGAAACTGCGCATCAAACTTACTAAAGTAAATCTGTGGTGTAAAGAAAATCGTAATAAACACTCACTGATGGAATTATGGAAAACTTTTTGTAGTAAGCTAAGAGGTCATGTTCAATACTATGGTGTCTCTTTCAATTTGAAAGCAGTACATAGCTTTCTATTTAAGTCAGAAAGAATATTTTTCAAATGGATAAATCGCCGTAGCCAAAGAAAGTCAATGAACAATGATAAGTTTAAATTGTTTACACAAAAATATCCACTGCCAAAGAGCAAGATTTGCCATAAACTATTTTAAAACCTAATTTATGAATATATGATCGTGAGCCTATTGCCTAAATAGGGCACGATGGGTTCTAACGGGGATGGCCTCATGCGAATGTGGTTTTTTACCCAATTGTTAATTTTATAAATATACAAAATGGCGGGTAGGGGAGACTTTAGTCTCCCATTTTATGATTCATTTTAAAAACCATTACGATTAAATGGACGTTCTTATATTGGAGCGGGGCGCTACCTTGACCCCACTCGTAAATAAAATATATACCTTTAATTCCCCCGCCCTTGATGGGAGGGGTTAGGGGAGGGTGATCGAATCGCTACAAATAAAAAGAAAATATTAGGCGTATTAGGCGGCATGGGTCCGTTGGCGTCAACCGCGTTTCTTAAATCCATATACAGCTATAACATTGGGAATAATGACGAACAGCTCTATCCTGATGTCATACTCCATTCCATCTCATCGGTCCCGGATAGAACACAATCATTTGCTGATAATAATGACGGCCTGTTTCTTGAAAGATTGCTCCACAATCTTGAAGTCTTAAACAGCACAGGCGTTAATAAGATAGTAGTGTGCTGCTACACCTCGCATTATGTGTTCCCCAGGCTTCCTTCCCATATCCTGAACAAAATTATTTCCCTTGTTGATTTAGCTGCTCATGAATTGATTAAAAAGAGAGAACCGTCACTGTTATTGGCAACTCAGGGCGCCTATCAAAAGAATCTCTTTAAAAATGAAGAGCTATGCAAAAATGCCGGCCAATATATTATTGAGCCTGAAGATGATGATAAAGAGCGTATACATAACATAATATATAATAAGTTAAAAAAAGGAGGCGACCTGGAATCGGTTTATGTGGATGTTAAGGACCTGACTGGAAAATACAACGTAAAATCATTCATTGCCGGCTGCACTGAATTCCACCTCCTTGTTGATCATATATTATCAAATGGATCTCCTGAGATCGCATTTATAGATCCCCTAATAACAATCGCCCAAAATCTTGATGATTTTCTTGAAGGGTGATACGAATACAAGTAAACATGAATAAGTTTTTATCTCCTACCCTTATAGCACGAATAATCCAAATAGGGTGGAGGAAGCGATACAAAATATACCTTTAATTCCCCCGCCCTTGATGGGAGGGGGTATGGCAGGGTGATAAGAATTGATCAATTTGTTTTAAAGGCGGGCTTAATCAACTTTGGTCTAAAGCTAAAACAATAGACAATGCATCCTTTATTTTCGTGAGTTCACGACTAAATACTTTTCCTATTTTCTTAACAAATCGTGATTCGGAAACTGAACGAATTTGGAACGCGTCCAAAGCTGAATTTTTACTTAAACCGTTATTATCATTCGCTTTTACTTGAATCATCCAGGGCGCAATCTCATAATGCCCTTTCCAATCTGTTATAGGAATAACAATTTTAAGAGGCAGGATGCCGACGGCATTATCATTAACTATAACGGTAGGCCGTGTTTTATTAATTTCTGCTCCAAATAGTTTGGTTTAAGTTAATAAGCCAAATTCCCCCTCTAATTATGAAAATATTCTCCATCCAGAACTGTAAACTCAGTTAGTTTTTTATCTGTTGTATAATCTTTCATGAGCGCTTGAGCAGCAATTTTTAGCGATTCCCCCATCTTTTCATTTTTAGTTAAAGCCTTTTTTAAAACAAGATTTACATATTTATCCGGCTCCGGTATCTCTTTTAATTTTTTTTCTATTTCAGCATCAACTGCAATTTGCATAATTCCTGCCCTTAAAAAATAAAGTAATTACATATAAAATTCACATTAAAATATTAGAATCATATTAATTATAATCTACACCTAAACTATTTAATATACTAGACTTATAAAAATAGAAATGCAAGATTATTTAGCCTGTTTTTCTTCTCTTGCCTATTTAATATATAGCTCTTGTTCCCAAGCTCCAGCTTTGCGTTTAACGCAGCCCCTTAGAGGCTCTGCCTCTAGTTGCGCAGGTTGGGTAGAGGAACGAAACCCAACATTAAATAAATTCCAATCGGAGGGTATAAATTTGACATATACAATGAAAGATTTTCAAAAAGGTTATATAAAAGAACATTTAGACGTTCTTTCCCCGGATGAGAGGCTTAAAGGGATTTCCCCTGATGTCAGGCTTAGGGGGAGGGCACCGGATGACAGGCTCAAAGGGTTATCTGATGAAGAAATCAAGCGATATCTTGCAAAGTTAGAAAAATAAGAAACCCGTTGACCTTTTGCATTTTACTGACCCCTGATAAACCGAGCAAGTAAGACGTTCGCAATCCAAAATTTAAAACTTCTCGTTCGTACTCCGCATTTGTGATTTCGGAATTTACAATCCAAAATTCAAAATTTATCATTCCCTTTTTAGCTCTCCGCGCTCTCGATTTCGATTTTTACCAACTGCGAACAGCAAATTGCCAACTGACAATTGCTTTTGCTCTTATCCTGTCGATCCTGTAAATCCCGTCCAAAATAGCTTTTACATATTCCGCGCCCAGTCTTTTGCTTTTAAAATTTAAAATTTACAATCCAAAATTTATCATTTCTTCCTTGCTCTCAACGCTCTGCTTTTACGCTTTTGCTTTTTACCGATAACCGATCACTAATTACCGATTACTGAAAATTCCGCTCTCAGCGCTCTTGCTTTAGATTTTTACCGATTACTGATAACCGATTACAGATTACCAATGCCAGCTCTCTGCGCCGGCATTATATCTCCTTACAATAATAATTACTATTACGCCCCAACGCTAAATTTAGTAATAGTTTACAGTAATTAGCTATCAAGTTTTAACGCTTTTTCCAGTTTGTAATATGTCTAACAATATGCCTGTTGACACAAGACCACAATCAATAGTCAAAATAATGCTAGACAATTGGTATTTAAAGCGCTAGACTTGTGCCCTTAATTATAGACATGGTACAAACTAAGGAACGCGGAAGAAATAAAATGTCCAAAATCGCATTCAGATTTAGTTAAGATTTGATCGGTCTGATTGAGCCGAACCGGATGCGCAGCCAAAGCTGCGTTGAGGATTCGGCGATTGAAGAATGGGCAAAGATTGGCTGAAGACGGATGTGAGATGTGACGTTTAATTTCTTCCGCGTTCCTTGGATAAAGCACGGTGTTACATTTTGAAAGGTTGCTGGGGAACGGGAAATCATAAAATATATTTTAATATCAAAAGAGTTATGACTTTAAAATTAGCCGAAATAGCTATCCTCGGACTGCCTTTTAACTCTTAAGCATCGACGCTTTTTGGGATTTAACAGTATAAATAAAAAAGATTTCTTATTCAAAACGTGATAATAAACTTGAAACTTAATAATTAAAATGTGACCCTTGGTTTGTCCACTATAGGGCATTTGACTAATATGGAGAAAATATGGATTTGTGGTTTCGATTAGAAAAAACTCGTATAGTTCGTGCTTGTTTAGATGTATCTAAAGATACTGGGAGACTATTGATTACTTGTCCTAAATTCTATCAAGGGCATGGAAATATCGCTCTATCTGAAATTGTAAAAGGGAGAAGAGGGACTGTTGATGCTCGTGCTCAGTCCAAAGGAACTCATAAGTCTCAGGGAATGTCTGGTTGCTTAGGGAAGCCTGGAGAGTTAGCTTTGAAGAGGAGTTCTTATTTTACTGATAGGCGATTTCCTGCGGTACTCATTGGAGTGCCTGTCGAATTAATTAGCGAAGGAAACCTTCTTCGTGGGGAACGCGAAGGCGGTTTGGGGGGGATACAGGAAGTCACGTGTTTATTACCTGGAATCTACGCCGATCAAGTTGCATATACCGCTATATTTGACCGCTATGGGGGGTGCTTTGAATCAGATGAGTGCGCTGGTTGGGGATATGGAGACTGGGTCGAATTCATAACATTCCCGTAATATAAGTTGGCTGACTAAGGGAAGCCTTAGGGGCAGACCCTGAAACAGAAAACGGATGATTTAAAATTGTTAAATTGTAAAGAATTACCGCAAAAAAAGAGATATTAGAGTGGCTATATTAAATAAAAGCTATCTATTTTTGAGGTTGCTAAAAGAGCACGAAAAAAATATTACCAATGGTAAACGATTAAGAGTGTTAAAATCACATAGCGCTATAGTATATTTTTGTTTTATTTATAGGAGGGGATAATAATGGTTAAGTTTTTACAGTTGAGTGATTTACATATTTCAAAAAATGATGGGAAGGACAATAATCAGAATTGCATTAAAATAGTATCTTATATAACGAACCGATATACAAATGATAAACCCGTAGTATTAATTACCGGTGATATTGTTGATGATGGTGACGAAGAGCAATACAAAAAAGCTGTAGAAATATTAAAACCTTTGGTTGAAACCGGTTTCAAAGTTCTGGCAGTACCCGGTAATCATGACTATGGCCCTTTAGGGAATATTTATACAGAAAATTCACAACAATTGTTTCAAGATTATATATTAGGAAAGCTTTTAAATCTGCCGGAAGCAACGAAACCTGGTGTGCGGATGGAGGATATATTTCCTATGCAAACAGTAGTGGAAGATGTTTTGTTTTTAGGGGTAGATTCTGTTGTTGGAGCTGAGGATGAATTTATGCACTTTGCTAGTGGCGAGGTAGGTAAAGATCAAAGAGAAAAAATAAAGGAAATATTAAAAGCAAATAAAGGTTCTGGAAAAAAAGTAGTCGTGTACTTTCATCACCACCCTTTTAACAGGAGTTTTGTTATGGAGATGGATGATGCTAAAGAAGTTATGAAAATATTAAGCAATAATGTTGATGCCCTTTGTTTTGGTCATGATCATAAATCAGATATATGGTTTAACAAAGACAATATCGATTTAGTTATTGCATCACGTAAATCTACTAAAAGACTCAGTAATTATAAATTTCAGTATAAAGAAATTACTCTTGATGGGGAGACTGAAGATTATAATGTTGTTACATTTAAGAGTGTCTGAGATGTTAGTTCAATGTCATGACGTTAATAGGATGAACAAAATATTGAAAATTGCAAATCGGTTTTTCTGTTAATTTGTATTGTTAATGTACACCACAAAGGATTCAAACTTTGTGGTGTACGGTGTATATAATCTGGGAAGCAATTGAAGAAGATGAAGCCTCAGGGCCACACATTAGAAGCTCCCAGTCAAACGCAAAAGATCCCTCCCGGCAAAAAAATGTAATTTTTTTGTGATTCGCACATATTTATAATAATACCTGTGTATGAGACGGTTTTAACTTAATTACAGGATCTATTATTCAGGTTTTACAGGCTGCGTAACGGTATTCTAAATTGAAAATCATCCGCGCCGGCCACCCATCAGGAACAAGAGAAACAACTAGGGGCACATCTAAAAAATAAAATATTAAGTTTATTTAAAAAAATATATTCAACGTTCAAACAAGAACATTCTTTTACCTACACAGTTAAAGCTAAAAGCTCGTATACTTTACTTTTTAGATGTGATCCTGAGCATGCCCTAATTGTAGCATTTATATTATAAAACATAAATCATATAAGAAATATACAATTGTTGGCAATTTACTGTATGCTATGATAGCCAAAAGACAATCGTACTGTTTCTTTAGAAAAACCAATAAGTTATTATAATTGATAAACTTATTGAATATTTACAATGGAATTGTTTTTGACAACACTACTATCTTATTTTGTTAGCCTTGCCGCTTCTTTACGTGGAGATGCCATTGTCAAAGAACAATCTAATAAAATTAAAAAGAATCTGCTAACCCAAGCTAAACAATTAAAAAAATATCATTCGACTTTAACACTTAGAGAAGAAATAAATAAAATCGGTATTAACGTCGCGAAAGATATAGAGTTTATAAATAACGATTGGATTGAAATGCCTTTCAAAACACTTATTACTGACGATAAATTTCAGTGTGATTTAGCCTCTTGGCTTTTAGAGTATGATAGAGCTAAACGAAAAAATATGCAAATATCCTTAGAATGCACAATTATTGAGGTCTTAAGAAAGGGAGGAATTTCTAATGAATATATAATGAAAATCAAAAATAATTATTTTGATTTGATTGAAAAACAATTATTTAGTGATCGTACTTTATCAAGATGGCGTCATGATATAAGTCTTGGCGCTCTTCACAATAAAATCGACGAACTATTACAACAACTAACAAACAGCACATGTACACAAAATAAAGAACATCAAAAAGCAAATTTATTGCAAGTACATGAATTGCTCTTTAAATCACGCGATAGCTTGCTAGTTAAAGATATGGATTATGACGTTTTTGTAAACCGAGATCTCGATGAATATTTTTATAATTTTTTAGAACAAAAACAACAAATTGTTTTTCCAGTATTAGGGCCAGGTGGTACAGGCAAAACTAGTCAGATTCAATTTTATTTAGCCTCCCTGCCTCCCCAATTCATACCAATAGTAATATCAGCAAGACTATTATCTGATCTAAGTAGCAGTATAAAAAATAAGATTATGTCTATATTCCCTTGTGTTGATCCTTTTAAATGCGTAAATCTGGATTATGTATTGCATGATATAATTAATTACTATCCAAATGAAGAAAGAAAGATATTATTAGTACTTGATGGGATCAATGAATATCATTTTAATGACCTATCATATGAAGAATCCAAAAAATCGTTTATTAAGATATTAGAGATATTAAACAAATTTAATATTCATGTAATATTTTCCTGTAGAACATTTACATGGAAAGAGTTTTTAGATGATTCTGGATTTCGCAATTATTTCTTTTTGTCTAATGTTAGTAGAGAATTAAGAACTGAGGTTGTGTTTGATTCTGTAACAGGTAAATTTGAAAATAAAACAATACAGAAACAAGTGCATCACTACGGATTAGAATTAGAGGATTTTAATGAACATGAGACACAACAATACTGGATTAAGCTTTCAAAATTTATTGGCGCATCAGATCATATCAGAGATTCATATAAAAATATGAGAAACCCTTTTATGCTTAACATCCTTGCTCGTTACATTGAAAACAATAATGGAACGGCGCCTTTTTCAAAATCTTTACTCTCTGAATATATAAACAATCTATTAGCAAAAGAGTCCGAACGAGAACGAAGACAAACAAAATTACTTTTAATTAAATTAGCAAATAAATTTATTCCTGAATCAGAGGAAACAGTATTCTCGTCTCTAACTCAAAAAGATGTTATTGAATTCTATAATCAGCGATCATTTAATTTAATCTTAGAAATTGGATTACTTACTACTTCAGAGACAGAGACAGGTCAGCAACATTTTTTTTTTAGACACGATATTTTACTTCACTATTTTGTTGCTCGTGCGTGGTCTGAAAAGCACCACTTAGAGGAGAAATCATTGCACGAGCGATTACTAGAAATATTTAAATTCTCTCAGAAAGCAATCTTAGACCATCGCAATGATTACTTGAGAGAAATAACACTGATCCTGATAAATGACTTCGTAGGAGACGCTAACTTTTGTAGTAAAAATGATTACCTTCCTGGGCGTTGTATGTTTCTTCTTGCTTCAGCATTAAGATATTCAATTCCAAAGGGTTTTTTGTGTAAAATAACAAACAATATCCTTATGGATAAAACTTGGGGGACATGGATTTCGATTATATCCAAGCAAAATATTGATAGCAATGAAATAGGCGCCATTCTCGACCGAACCAGAATTGACATAGAGAACTCAAGCCTAATTGAAAATCTTATAATATTAGCACCCAAGGCCACAATACCAACTGCTTTAAATTTTCTGAAGAAGCTAACCAATGCTGATTCCACAATGATTATTCGGATGAGATGTGCCTTTGCGCTTGGAGAGATATCATCTCAAGAAATAATTCCAATTTTAATTAACTTACTTGATCTGAATTCAGAATATTTTACACCTGTTAACAATGCATGCCTCTATTCATTATCTCTCATCAACTATAAATTACAAAATGACAAGTTAGAACTTTTGCATAAGCAATTAGGTTCAGCTTGGAGCTTAAATAAATATATCAAAAGAATAAACGCAAAATGTAACAGTTATGCTGATTATAGACGAAAATGTTGACAAATCAATAAATAATAAGAGTTGCAGTATTCATACCAATATAATCAACGTCAAGGGGGTCTTAAATTTAGAGGTAATAATTGGCATGCAATAGACAGCTTAATTGTTACAATTATTATGTTTTGTTTATATTTCTATTTAAAGGGAAAAAGAATAAAAATTATTTCAGTGAGAGATTTCCGTATACAACCAGGCAAGGCTGGAAAACCGCAAAACAGGAGAAAGATTAGTTGTTAAGCCAGACGGGCGTCCCGTCGCTATACTAACCGGGGTTGATGGAGATAATTTTGAGGTGAAGTTGGATATAAATCAACGGGCCGGGACGCTTAAGGATCTGGATAAGATTCAAAATGAGTTAACCCTAAAAGGCACGGATAGGATCAGTAATAACGATATTCAATCCGAAATAAAAAACAAGAGCATGTAAAAACGGTGAAGATAGTTATGAACACTGATTTTCCTTTTATCCTGTCGTTCCAGTAAATCCCGTCCAAAATTGCTTTTACATATCTCGCGTCCAGTCTTTTGCTTTTGAAATTTAAAATTTAAAATCCAAAATTTATCATTTCTTCCTTGCGCTCTACGCTGTGCTTTGTTTTTCGATTTTCAGTTATCACCGATTACCAATTACTGCGTTTCCCACCCAACTTTCGATTATTGCCAACCGTCAACTGCAAATTGGCAACTGACAATTGCCCTAGCTCTTATCCTGTCGATCCAATAAATCCAGTCCAAAATTCCTTTTACATATCTCGCGTCCAATCTTTTGCTTTTGGAATTTAAAATTTAAAATTCAAAATTTATCATTTCTTTCTTGCGCCTTGCGCTCTGCTTTTCGATTTTTACTGATTACAGATCACCGATTACCAATTACTGTGTTTTTCACCCCGCTTTTGATTTTTGCCAACCGTCAACTGCAAATTGCCAACTGACAATTTCCCTAGCTCTTATCCTGTCGATCCTGTAAATCCCGTCTAAAATTGCTTTTACATATTCCGCGTCCAGTCTTTTGCTTTTGAAATTTAAAATTTAAAATTCAAAATTTATCATTTCGTTCTTGCTCTCAACGCTCTGCTTTTACGCTTTTGCTTTTTACCGATAACCGATCACTAATTACCGATTACTGCAAATTCCGCTCTCAGCGCTCTTGCTTTAGATTTTTACCGATTACTGATAACCGATTACAGATTACCAATGACAGCTCTCTGCGCTTAGCGCCGGCATTATATCTCCTTACAATAATAATTACTATTACGCTCCAGCGCTATATTTAGTAATGATTTACAGTAATTAGCTATCAAGTTTCAGCGCTTTTTCCAGTTTGTAATATTCACAACAAAATGCCTGTTGACACAACACCACAATCAATAGTCAAATTTATGCTAGACAATTGGTAATTAAAGCGCTAGACTTGCTCCCGTAATTACAGACATGGAGCAAACTTAGGTAAAGCCCGGAGTTACGTTTTGACAGGTTGCCGGAGAACGGGAAATCATAAAATATATTTTAATATCAAAAGAGTTATGACTTTAAAATTAGCCGAAATAGCTATCCTCGGACTGCCTTTTAACTCTTAAGCATTGACGCTTTTTGGGATTTAACAGTATAAATAAAAAAGATTTCTTATTCAAAACGTGATAATAAATTTAATAATAAATCTGAAACTTAATAATTAAGACGTGACCCCGGGCCTGCCCCACAATGATTAAGTATTGCAGTCTATAAATTCATAAATGTAAAGTAATATTAAATTAAAAGGAATAAAAATGAGCAAAATCACAATTTTACATTTATCCGATTTACATTATTCTTCGGAACAACGTAACGATTTAGAAATTGTTTTAAATGCATTGTGTAAGGATCTTGTTGAGTTGAAAAAGGAAAAAGCCCTAAACCCTGATTTTATAATTTTTTCTGGTGACCTTGTTTTTAACGGAGATAACGAACAAAATATTAGAGATGTTCATTGTGTCTTTCTAAATAAGTTACTAGAAACTCTTAACCTAAAAAGTGATTTATTTTTTATTGTTCCTGGTAATCACGATGTGCAGAAGAATAACATAAACGAGATTCTTGAATTTGGGATGGATGCTAAACTCAAAGGGCGTAATGACATAAATTTATTTATAGACTCAATTGAAAATAATTTAATGTTTTTTGATCGTCTATCTAACTTTAACAGATTTAAAAAATCTATAGATTCGAAATATGAGATTAGTTCCAATGTCTTATATTCCACGTATTGCGTCGAAATAAATGGTCTCTCTGTTGGACTAGCTTGTTTGAATTCAGCTTGGCGAGCCAGCGGAAAATCTAACAATGCAGACTATGGTTCTCTTTTAGTTGGGGAACGACAGATAGATAATGCGTTAAAGGATTTTAATGATGTAAATCTTAAGATTGGAATTTTTCACCATCCTTTTGAGTGGTTGTGCCAATTTGAAGCAAGTAACATAAAAAGGAGAGCTTTTTCAGAGTTTGATATTTTGTTTTTTGGACACAATCATGAACCTGATTCAAATAAAATTAACAGTTATTCAAACAACATAATTTCAAACCATGGAGGCTGTTTATATCAGACGAGAGATTATTTTAATGGATATACGATTATAACATATAACACTGTATCGAATGAAGTTACGACATATTTAAGGGAATATTCTGATCCGCAACGAGAATTTGTTAAAGCAACCAAATACGTTGAGGAAGGAGAGCAAACATTTTATTTGCAAAAAAAAGAAGAAACTACTACAAAATATCTGATTCCATTAGAAAATGTAGATACATTACACACCGTAATACTTAATAAAGCTAATTACAAACTCATTTCTACTCTGGTCGATTCATGTGCTCCAAAAACACTAAAAGAAATATTCGTTGAACCTTTAATATCTGAGAAAACTAAAAATAAAAAAGAAACAACCGTTTCAATTTATACAAAAAAGAAAGAAACATGTAAGTCTTACACAATAAATGATTTGATTATTGAAAAATCGAATTTCCTAATAATGGGTGAGAAAGAGTCAGGCAAAACTACTTTAATTGACTATATTGCCATAAAAAGCGTTGACAATCTTGAAGGCAATTTATCTATTTTGCCAGTTTATTTTAACTTTAGTAATATACCACAAGGTAAACCTATTGACTCGATTAAAAAATCCATAATCCTTTCTTTATATGATGGAGATCTTTATAAGAAAATAGATATAGACAAATGTTTGGCAGAAGGGAAATGTTTATTTCTAATTGATGATATTAGTTTTAATGATAGAAATAACCTTAAAAAATTACGTAAATTTATTAAAGAGTTTTCAAATAATAAATATATTTTTACTACAAACGAGCAACCTTCCTCTCATTTTGGTATTGAACAATTACCGGATATAGGAATTGAGTATAAAAAAATACATATTCAGCCATTTAACAGACACCGTATACGAAAATTGATAGAAAATTGGTTTCAAGATTGTAGCTTGGATGTGGAAAAGATATTAGAAAGAATTATCAACAATATCAGCAGAATGCATCTTCCTAGGTCGCCACAAATTATATCAATGCTTCTTTATATATGTGAAAATGAAAAAAATTATGTGCCAACTAATAGAGCTTCTCTTCTTGAAAAATTTTTTGAAATTATCATGGGAAAATTAGATTTTTCTGGAAAGCCAAATAGAAATCTGGACTATAGTGATAAAGAACATTATCTCGCTTATTTAGCAAGTAAAATGGTTAATATGAATCAAGATTTTATTGAAAATATTATGGTACTAAATAAAATGACGATTGAATATTTTGAAGCAAGAAGAGGATTAAAGATTTCTTCAGGTTCATTTGTCGATTATTTTTTTGAAAAAGGTATACTGGCAAAATCTACTGATGATAAAATAAAGTTTAAATTTACATGTTTTTATGAATTTTTTGTTGCAAAAAGAATGGTAGAAGATAATGATTTCTATATAAATATAATAAACGAAAACAATTATTTACAGTTTGGTAATGAAATAGACTATATGACTGGGTTGCAGATGAATAATAAAGAATTAGTGACAATTTTAGATAAGAGGATAGACTATATTTTTAAAGAATCTGGAATTGATATAGAGCTTAGTAGATTTGAAAAATTAAAATTTGAAAATAACTTGTCATGGCAAGAAGATGAAGATAATTCTAAGTTGCATGATCTTTCTGAATATTTTAATGATGAAAGGAGAGATTCTATAATAGATGAGAGTGAAGATGTCTTGTCTGTTTTTGAAGATAAAAACATCGTTCTTCAAATAAAGACTGCCGATAAGGATGAAGCAATTAATCTTATTGAGTCTTATGTTCCTAACTTATTAAATTACGAAGAAAAGATTGATATTTTTGAAAAGCTGAAAAACATTGATCAAGGCAAATTAGAAAAAATATTTGAGAAAAAGGAGTCTCTATTTAATGGTATTAGGGATATAAGTGGATTTGATTTCAAAGATATTTCTACTAAAAATCCTAATGCGATACTTTTTTCATCTCTCTGCATATTTTCAAGAGTAATTAAGAATTCTGAGCTAATTGAAGACTTGCCTTTTAGAAAATCAAATTTAAAAAAATGTGTATCTTATTGGGCAAAAAAAATACTCTTTATTTTGAATGATATCGAAGCCAAGTTAAAAAAAGAACTAGTTATGAATAAAGAAACGGAGAATGAAAATATTTCCATTATTATAATTTTTAGCATATTTCAAACCCTTATGTTTGAAGAATTAGCATCAGATAAGCTGGAAGTTTTATTGCTAGATGGAATAAACGACCCTAATCTTCAATTGCTAGAAGTTGTATTGTTTACATTTTTATATTCTGATCTAAAATTACCAGATTATATTGTTAAAATAAAGGATTTAACTAAGCGGGGCGCCCATAATAAATTAGTACTTAATCTTATAAGTATAAAACTTCGTTTTTATTATATTTTTAAAACTCTGAGCGCAAAAGAGAAAAATTCAATTATTGACTTAATTACAGAAATAAATATCATGATGGGGGCGAAAGCAAAGCTAAAGAATCAAAGAATTAATGTTGGTGCTGTTAAGAACGATATTAAAGAAAATTTAGAGGAAATGAGTAAGAATTCAATGGGGGTAAATGCATAAAACATATTTATAGTTAAACAGTAGGAAATGGTGCCTCTTACTACTAGAAGATTTATGATGGGCACAAAAGTGTCCTCCTGAAACATATATTTGAGTGTTTATTGAAGAAATAAGAGTAAAAGATACGATTAAAACTTCGGATGAAGAAATAAATCAAAATATGTATTTCTAAATGATGATTTATAGGAGGGCAAAGATACTCCAACTGATTTAGTTAAAAAACATGACCTCTATTTATATTAGAAGACACTATGACTGATTTCATTTATCCTGCAATATTAACTCCTGATAAATATGACGACGGGTTTGTGGTAACATTTCCAGATATACTTGAATCTATCACGCAATGCACTACTTTGAAAGATAGCCTTGGAGAGGGGGGAAGCTTTAGAAGCGGCTATTTCGTGGATAATTATAGATAGTTTGGATATCCCATTACCTTTGATTTAAAATTGCTAAATTGTAAAGAATTACCGCAAAAGTGGAATACGATATTAGAATAACTATTTTAAAGAACTAAAATCTTTCTTAAAACAGGAGATATAGTATGGGCGGCAACACAAAGAGCATGACGAACGAGGAATTTGAAGTATCTAATCTTTTTAAAATGAGTGAAGCTGTAAAAAAAGTCTTGATAGATAAATTTGCGGGCAAAGAGCTTATTAAATACTCTAAGGAAACCAATACAGAAATCTCCTTCTCAAATAACATTAATATCAGTTCAAGATATAACCCTTTTATGGAATTCATGTACCCGATGGGTGAAAATCTATTTTATGTCTATAATTCCGATGTAATCGGAAATCAATGTTCCACTACCTCGAAAGATGAGTTGATCATTCCGGATGGTGTGCAAGTGAATCAAAAAGACAGATTAATGATGGATATGCACATGATTTGTTATTACACTGCATCACAAACAGAGCATGATATATACAAAAGCTATCCTTTTGCGTCTAATCCGTTAATAGAACTTAAATGTCAATATTTAGCCGAGGTAAAAACATCTCCCGACGGCCTATATACTGAAAATGAAATCTATCGTTGGGACACTTTTTTGTATTATCCGGGCAGCCTGGTTTATCTTTTAATATCAGAAGATCCATATAAAATATATGTAATGCAATCATTCACTAACAAAGCTAATCCCGACATTGTCATTGACCAACTCGTCTATTTACAAGATTATATTACTTTGCCTGATAAGTGGACTTATGGCTATATGCGCTTAGACCCCGATACATTTTTGTCTGTCCCTTCAAATGGAAAAGCGCTGGTCGCGAGTGATGATTTGTACAACTCGTATATGTACATTGATCCTGAAGCTGCGCCCTGGCTGTATGAAAAATATAAAAAATAATAATAATTTAGCTGTATGAAAAATATGCCGGCAAATAATAGTCGCAAATGAGCATATGGTTAAAGTCGTCTCCAGATACTGGAGACCGGATACTGGATTTTGACCATAATACAAATCTAAATAGCGCGGGCCTCCGTGCCAGTGTTTATTTTTTTGTGTAGCTTATTGTATTTTGCTTGCTTCAATGCTCCGCGTTGGAACGATTGCTTTGACGCACTGCGTCAAGTGACTGGACGCAGTGCGTGCCATAGTACATTCCAACGCAGAGCATTGGAACGAGCAGGAAATGAAAGTTAATCAATTCAAATCCCCCCGCCCCCTTTTCTAAAGGAGATGGATGGTTGTATGAGATTGTTGCAAAATATTAGAAAATACGCTGAATAGTTACCTAAAATATCAAATAAAGGAGAAAAAAATGCGTAGTTATAACTGTTTTAATTACAGAAAACTTGTTAATCTAAAAAAGGCCATGGTTTGTTTTGTGTTGTACTGCATACCGGCTCTGATACTGTTTATGGCTTCTGTAAATGGGGAGTCTCTTAAATCTTTTGAATTGAAATTAGGGCCTATGGCTGATTATGGGGCTTCCCCGTGGTATACGGAAGATATTGCGGTGGGGGAAACTCCTCTAAAATTCTCGCCCGATTCAGGGGCCAATTTTATCTGGGCGACCTCTGATCTATGCAATACCGGCGCATGTAATGCGCATAGTAAAGTAGATACTTCTCAGCCTGGTTTTATCTGGATCAATACAAAGCCAACCGTTCGATCTTTTGGGCCTTGGGGCTCGATGAAGACTGAAACGGGTATGATTTCCTTTAATTCATCAAAAGTCGCGGATGTTATTGAGCCTTTTTTTGCGTCTACCGACTATACGGGCGCTCAGTTTAAGTACCTAGCCTGGGACGGCGGCATAGGATTTCCATCTAACAGCGACGGGGTTCATGAGGGTTCGGGATTTTACATGGCCTCTTTATTTGAAAGCGGGGATATTAAGGAACCCACTTTTTCTGTTGTTACTCATCCAAATACCAAAAAAGGCGCCTTTTATTTAGGCGGCGCTGATCCCGACCAATACATCCCGGAATCATCCATTGAGCTTCAACCAAATACTGATGGGATTGTCGATTACCTGTGGGGCACAGACCTCTATTCACTCTTTTTAGGCGCTAAACAGATTGATTCACTCACCAATGGGCGTTTCTATCTTGACACCGGTTCGTCTCTATTTAAAGGCGACGGCGCATATGTCGCTCCAATTCTGGAACAGCTCTATTTAATGCGGGACAAGAGCGGGGCGCGAATATTTGAAAAGGTATATGATGACTGCAAATGGGTATGTTTAAAGTATATAAAGGGAGGGCCTAAAGATTATGAGGGTCTGTTACCTGATTTTATAATAACTATTGGGCAGACGTTTGCCGGCGAACAGGGGAAGTCGGCTAAGATCACGCTTAGTCCTGAGCAATACTCATATCTTGTTGAGGAGGGCGACCGGGCTGGCTCATGGGTTCCGGCTTTTACTGTTTTAGACGGTGTTGGCGGACTGCTTGTGGGTTCGACTTTTATGGATTATTTCTACACAACATTTAATTATGTAGACAAAGGCAATGGACGGCTGGCGCAGGGAAATATGTATCTCTACAGGAAATCATCGGGAGAAGGGCCAAAAGATATGACGGCAGTTCCCACCCCGGACAATCAGTTGAAGCCACTATAGAATCCATTAACGGCACATGGCACAACTCATACTGTTCACAGGTTGAACTATCTGTTAGCCCTGCGGGACGGATTACAGGCACATATACATCCCATACAGGCTCTACAGGCTCTTCCCGGGTGGGCCGGGGCAGTTAAGCCTTTTTATGCGTCGCGGGCTATTTCAGGCGCCACGCCCCCAATAGAGATAAACCCTAACGGAATAGCTATCGCTATGGGCATACAGTGGAGATTAATCAATCAACCCAGCGCCGCAATGGACTCCTCATGCCATTGGGTATCAACAAAGGTTATGACAAAGCCAACGCTATATGAAGTAAATTGTGTTCAGCAAAGCCGTCCTGTTTTTGTCATGCCCGACTTGATTGGGCATCCAGTTGTAACAGTTAAGCTGCCTGCCTAAACTAATGCCCTGATATAGCTTTCGTTCTATATTTGCAAACTCTACTGGCTCAGCCTGCCGAACCTGGGGCCGTTATTGTTAGACTCTTCTTCAGGTTTACATTTTCCAATAGAACCATCAGCACAACGTGTGCCGTCAGTCCAAGTGGCTTTGGAAAGATCCGCGCCGGTAAAATTTGCATTGGAAAGATTCGCGCCGGATAGATACGCCCAGTAAAGATACGCGTCGGTTAGATTCGCGTTTGTAAGATTCGCTTTGGAAAAATCCACATTGGAAAGTATTGCATTGGAAAGATCCGCGTCGGAAAGATTCGATTTGGAAAGATTCGAGAGGAGCAAGTTTGTATCGGAAAGATCCGCGCCGGAAAGATTCGCGCCTGAAAGATTCACGTAGAAAAGCTCCGCGCCGGAAAGAATCGTGTTGCTAAAATTCCCGCCGGGGAAATTCGATTGGGAAAGGTCTGCGCCGGAAAGATCAAGACCGGAAAAATCAAAACCGAAAAGATCCGTATCATAAATAATCACACCTTTAAGTGTCGCGTCGGTAATAATCGTGCCGGAAAGGTTCGCGTCGGTAAGCTTAGCATTGGAAAGATCCGCTTCGGAAAGATTTGCATTGGAAAGATTCGCTTCGGTAAGATTCGCATTGAAAAGAATCGCGCCGGTAAGATTCGCGTTGCTAAAGTTCCCATTGGTAAGAATGCCGCCGGTAAGATTCGCGCCGGAAAGCTTCGCCTCGGTAAGAATCGCCTTTGAAAGGATCGCGCCGGTAAGAATCGCTTCGGAAAGATTCGCCTCGGTAAGATTTGCGCTGGAAAGCTTCGCGCTGGTAAGATTCGTTTCGGAGAGCTTCGCCCTGGCAAGATTCGCGCTTGAAAGCTTCGCCTTGGAAAGATCAAAACCGGAAAGATCAAAGCCGGAAAGATCAGCTTTGTTAAGAATTACACCGTTAAGTTTAGCGTCGGTAAGAATTACGCCTGTAAGTGTTGAGCCGGAAAGATTTGCGCCTGTAAGTGTTGCGCCGGTAAAATTAGCGTCGGTAAGATTCGCATTGGAAAGATCAAGACCGGAAAGGTCAAAATTGGAAAAATCAAAACCGGAAAGATCTGCTTCTCTAAAAATTACATCGTTAAATGTAGCGTCGGTAAGATTTACGCCTGTAAGTGTTGCGCCGGTAAAATTCGCGCCTGTAAGAATCGCTTTGGAAAGATTAGCGTTGGAAAGATTGGCGTTGGAGAGATTAGCCCTGGTAAGATCATTGCCGATAAGCTCCACGCCCGAGAGAATCGCGCCCGAAAGATTTGTTTCAATAAAAATTGAATCAATAAGTTTGGAACCGGTTAAGTTAACGTCTGCAAGGTTTGCGCTGGAAAGATTAGCTCCGGCAAGGTCCGTGTCGGCAAGATTTACATTGGAAAGAATCGCCTCAGCTAGTTCCGCGCCGGTAAGATTAGCATTGGAAAGATTAGCGTTGGAAAGATTAGCCCTGGTAAGATCATTGCCGATAAGCTCCACGCCTGAAAGATTCGCGCCCGAAAGATTTGTTTCAATAAAAATTGAGTCAATAAGTTTAGAGCCGGTAAACTTCGCGTCTGCAAGGTTTGCGTTGGAAAGGTTAGCCCCGGCAAGGTTGGCGCCTTCAAGATTTGCGTTGGAAAGAATCGCCTCTGTAAGATCAACGTCAGTAAGGTTCACGTTAAAAAGATTAGCTCTGGTAAGATCATTACCAATAAGCTCCACGCCTGAAAGATTCGCGCCCGAAAGATTTGTGCCAATAAAAATTGAGCCAATAAGTTTAGAGCCGGTAAAGTTTGCGTCTGTAAGGTCGGCGCTGGAAAGATCAGCCCTGGTAAGATCATTGCCGATAAGCTCCGCGCCTGAAAGATTCGCGCCCGAAAGATTTGTGTCAATAAAAATTGAGTCAATAAGTTTAGAGCCGGTAAACTTCGCGTCTGCAAGGTTTGCGCTGGAAAGGTTAGCCCCGGCAAGGTCGGCGTCCGCAAGATTTACGTTGGAAAGAATCGCCTCAGTTAGATTAGCGTCCGTAAGGTTCGCTTTGGAAAGATTAGCGCCCGAAAGATTTGCTTTGGAAAGTTTCGCTTTGGAAAGATTAGCTTCGGTAAGATTATTGCCGATAAGCTTCACGCCTGAGAGATTAGCTCCCGCTAGATTTGTATCAATAAAAATTGAGTCAACAAGTTTAGAGCCGGTAAAGTTTGCGTCTGCAAGGTTTGCGCTGGAAAGATTAGCCCTGGTAAGGTCAGCGTTGGCAAGGCTTACGTTGGAAAGAATCGCTTCAGTTAGATCAGTGTCGGTAAGGTTCGCTTTAGAAAGGTTCGCTGGAGCGAAGTTAGAGCTATTGTTGGAAAACCTTGCGCTTGAAAGATTAGCATTAGTAAGGTTGGCATTAGTAAGATTAACGCCGGCAAGTTCTGTTTTGGAAAGGTTTGCATTGGCAAACGTAGCGCCGGCAAGTGTAGCGCCGGAAAGATTCGCGGGTGGAAAATCAGAGCTTTCGGAAAAAAAATTTGTATCGTTAAAATTTACTTTAGTAAAAGATGAACGGGAAAGATTCGCGTGTGAAAGATCCGCGCCTTCAAAACTTGTGCCGTCATGCGCTGTTACTTCCTGTAAAATTGCCCTGCCCAAAATAGTATTCTTCATTATTGTCCTGTCAAGATCCGCTTGACTTAGATCTGCTCCTTCCAGATTAGCGCCTTCAAAGTCTGCTTGTATCAATTGAGCGCTTTTTAAAACCGTTTCTATGAGTGTTGCATTTTTTAGAATTGATTGAGTTAGATCGACGCGGGTCATAGTCGCTCTAGTTAGTGTTGCGTCTGTAAAAGTTGTAGATATAAGGCCTGTTCTGGTGAGATTTGCATCGGTAAGGTCCGCCCCTGTAAGATTCGCAAAGTTTAGATCCGCATCGGAAATATCAGTGTTGGTAAGAATTGCATTAGTAAGGTCCGCTCCAAAAAGACCTGCGCCTAAAAGATTCACATCTGGAAGATAACAACCGGGACATTTTTTAGTCCTCAGCAAATCATCCTTGCAATCCTCAATTGACCAGCCCGCTGGACAGGCGGCATAAACATAAGATGAAACAGCAAAGACGAAACATATAATTAATATTATTTTCTTCATTTTTTCTCCTTTAAATAAACAAGAACATAGTAAAACGCGCCCTACTGGTTGCCGGATGCGACAATAATAGATATGCCGGAAGTTGAGAACCCGGTGTTTCTGTGGGTAGCTACAAGTTTCCAGATGTAGTTTCGTTTATCCTTTCTCACAGTATAAAAGCCGTATGTGGCATCTGCGCGGTCGCTGTTAGCGTCAAGGAAGAGTGGAGTGCTCATGCCGTATGTCCAGTTAGCGGCGCCGTTTAGATTTACCCATAACTTGTCAGGTTCCGGCTGCAACGAGCCTGCCCGTTCATAACCAAGGGCGGCTATCCATAAAGCGTCATACATGTTAGCTGTAAAGGCTGAAACCTCTTCTCCGATAGTAGATTCCAGAAAGAAATTCATTGTTTCCATTTGTGGCAGAAAAAGGCCGAGCGCGTTAAGATCATAAACTGAAGTGGTGAAGGAAACGGCCTCAGCCATTGCCGCGACTTTCTTGTTGTTAATCAATTCGCTGTTAAGCGCAATGCCGTCTGTTCCATACCACCTCACTTTTGCAAGCGGGCTTTTGTTGTAAAAATGTTTAAACATATCTATAACCTCTCCAAATCCTATCGCCAGGACTGCTGTTGAATTTCCATTTTCTCGAACACCGGCGCGCTTAACCTCAGCATTTAGCTTTTTAATTAATGAATTAAATCTTTTTTGTGAAGGTTCGTATCTAATAATGAATTTAATGTCGCCGGCAAATTCATTGTCAAATGCGTTAAGTAAATCATTGCCGTATATATCGTCACGGCATACAACAAATACCGTTTTAATCCCTTGTATTGTCATCAATTCGGCAATAGCTTTTCCCTGGTGAATATCGGTAGAGACCAGCCTCATTATATTGTCATCATCCAGCGCAAGGGATGGAGTTGTGCTTGAAGGAGATATAACGCTCTGCCCGGTTTCTTTTATGACCTTTCCAACCCCGGCTGTTTCAGAACTTGACAAAGGCCCTACAATTACTTTAGCGCCTTTACTATTTAGCAATTGCGCATTTTCCTGCGCGACTTCAGGATCGGCTATTGTATCGTGGGTTTCCACTGCCAACTTCATGCCGGATCCTTTGGAGCTAAGATATCTGTTTATGTGGTTTGATGCAAGATCCAATACTTTCCGGTTAATCTTGCCCTGCGCTGATAAAAAACCGCTCAAATCTAAAAGGGCTCCTATATTGACAGTTCCTTCTTTCTCTACACTTCTATCTTTAAAAGAACGGATTAATGATTGTTTCCAGTAGTGAGGATCAATATAATTTCCGGTGACTTTCCACTCTAATCCATTTTCAGTATCCCCTTCAACACTTTTAATGTTGTAACGCGCTTCAACTTTGTCGCCGTTTTTATCAAGTCCGCCAAAACCGTAGGCTCCAAAATAATCAGTGGACATGGATATGAGCTTCTCTTTAAATTCAGCAAAATCGTTTGTTGTGACGTTTCTAAAAGTCTCTGCCGTTAACCACAAAGCATCCCATGTGGCCAAAACAGTTGGCAATGGTTTAGCCCCAATTTCGTCTTCAACCATCTGCATAATCAACCAACTGTATATATAAAAGTATATATCATGCACGCTAAATGTTAGCCCGGTAAGGTTAGTAAGCGTAGCGGCCTTTGCCGCAATCTTATCGTTTAGCAAAACTTCACTGCCGGTATAGCTGTCGCTTGCATACCAATTGACTTGTAATAGATCGCTATGTTCCGGTATTTTATTAAATAAACTAACAGCCTGAAATGCTGTGGACACAAGGTAAACAGCAGCCGTTTCTGTGCCGCTATTTCTAATTTCAGTTTCCATGGTTTGTAAAATTATATCGTAATCCGGGGCTGAAGGATCAAATGCTATCCCGTTCGATACAGTTTGTTCTCTGCCTGTAAAATTATCGCTTAACGCATTGAACAACCCTTTCCCATAAACATCGTCCATATAAACAGGTATTACAACCTCTATGCCGTCTCTCTCCAAAAGCATTGCCATAGCCCTGCTTTGATGGTTGTCATTTGGCGCCAGTCTTATAAGGTTATCGTCCAATGCCAATGTCGGGGCAGTGCTTGAAGGGCTGATCAGGAGCATATCGTTCTCATTGGCGAACTTTACTGCCTCTTCGGCCTCGGCGCTGGTAAAAGGACCGATTACAACATCCACATCTTCTCTTTTTAAATCCTGCATTTTTGAGGCGATTGTATCTGGGTTGCTTTCAGAATCTTTAATAACCAATTCAAGTTTAATATCAGATTTCGCAAGATAAAAATTAATCTGCTCCACGGCAAGTTTAATGACAGCCGCCTGTTCCTTTCCCTTTTCCGACCAAATGCCTGAACCAGGTATTAATGCTCCTGCCTTTACAATCCTCGGTTCACCTGCATATGCTTGATTTGCAGTGATAAATACAAATATCAATATTAAAATAAATACACAAATATTATGTTTTTTTATAAATATATTCATATGTTCTCCTTTTAGAAAAGTTACATTTCTCATGCTATTTTTTTTTTACAGTTATTTATATTAATTAAAATTGCATAAAAGGTCCTAGTTTTTAGGGCCTTATGCCTTCTGATTATCATTTAATATTCTTAACAAAATAGCGCTTGAATTACAATCATAATATAACTTAACCATATGCCTATACCGGTTTTAAAAAAGAGATTACAAGAGGCAGCTAAAAGAAAGTCGGGGGCGCCCATTAGAAGCTCCCAGTCAAGCGCAAAAGATCCCCCCCGGCAAAAAAATGAAATTCTTGTGATTCGTCCATATTTATAATACTACTTGTGTATGAGACTTATTTAACTTAATTACCGGATCTATTATTTCAGGTTTTACAGGCTGCGTAACAGTATTCTAAATTGAAAATCATCCGCGCCGGGCACCCATCAGGAAGATTGAGAAAAGCTTGACGGCAGGATTTTATTCCTTGCGGTTTATTAGCAAGGCCGTCATTATATAAAGAACAGAAGTTGTTTGACAAGGCGTGGGCTGACCTTGACGATGCGTATGAGATTGCTGAAATGGGAGGGTAAAAGCTAAATTTGGCCGATTATCACCTTGAGGCGCGCAGGCTTTTTTTGGCTGAGGGGATGGTTAAGGAAGCGAGTGAGTGTCTTGCAAAGGCTGTGAAATTGATTGGGGCAATAGGGTATGGGTGGAGGATCGTGGAGCGTAGAGAGCAAAGCGCGATGAACAAAGAATGAAGATCAAATCATGAAAAGCGAAAAACAAAGCGCGAAGAGCAAATTGTTGATGTCGGTGATCGATAAGGATGGTAAAGTGCCGGGAGTAAATCTTTAGAGGCTAACCTAGAATAGATATTTTGATTAATTTTAAAGTCATAAGTTGTTTGATAGCAACACTGGGATGTAGAGATTTAGAACTATATGATAGTCTGTTAAGATATGGTCACGGATGTGTCCTGTTATTATCTTAAAATTGAAAAATGACGATTTGTCGTAAGTCAACCAGTTTGGTCATAATTGTTTTTATTAATATGTAGCGTTACACGGTTTATTAAATGAAAAATATTGAAAAAAAATGTCAGCTATTTTTAAGTTATTCATCAAAGGATAAAGAAATATCAGATGTTGTTTATGGGAAACTAAGATTGGAGGGTTTTGATGTTTGGCGAGATCAGGAACGTTTAGAAACTGATTGGTCTAAGGAAATTGCATCAGCTTTAGCTGGTATTGATATATTAATTTTGCTGTGGTCTAAATACGCTAAACAGTCTAATATTGTTAAAAATGAATGGTTAACTGCTAGAGCCATTGGAAAACGTATTATTCCGTATATCATGCCTAACTCTCCTAAATTACCGAAACCATTATATAATTTACATGGAATAACTTTTGATGAAGTTTCTAAAGATATAGAAAAATTAATAGACAGGTTTAATGGGAATTCTAATTTTTTAAATGTTAATTATGATTATTCAATTTTAGCAATAAATTCATATATACCATTCAATCCAAATCCCATTTTCACTGGAAGGCAAGAGGATTTAGTAGAACTCTATTTTAATATGATAGGTGATATTAATAAAGTTGGTATTAACCACGTAGGCGCTATAGGAATGGGGGGAGTTGGAAAAACGCAGCTTGTCGTTGAATTTGCGTACCGTTTCAGCTTTGCATTTGACAAAATATATTGGATTCAAGCATTTGATCATAACAAGTGGCTTATTCAATTTGTTGAGCTTGCAAGAGATAGATTATGTTTAAGTATAAAGTATTCAAATAGTTCAGAAGCAAATAAGCTATATATTCTCAAGTTACAACAATATTTTAAAAATAATACAAATACATTGATCATAATGGATAATGTTTCGGACCCAAAGCATTTAAATAATAATACATTTCTTTTAGGTTTAACACCACTTACACTTGGTTGTAATATTTTATTTACTACTAGAAAATATTTTAATTTGCCAAATGTGATTTATCAAAAAGTAAAAATATTATCTTCTGGATCATCATATGAGTTGCTTACTTACAATAGAAAACCTGATAATCCTAGAGAAGAACAAATGGCACGGTCAATTTGCTCTTCTGTCGGTTGTTTACCTTTAGCACTTTATATTGCTGCTAGCTACATTAATAAATACAGCGACGTTTCATTTGCAGATTACTATAATGAGTTAAAGCAAAACAAATTAGGCACAATCGACATTGAAGAGATTTCTCATGAGGAATTAGCAACACGACACGAATCAGCTGTAAAAGTAACGCTTGAGAGTCAATGGAAAATGTTGTCAAACGAAGATGCTAAAAATCTTTTCTTGTTGTCTGGCTTTTTTTCAGAATCATTTATTATATCAAAAGCCATATTGGATTTACTTTCAGGTATCAGTTTTGGTAAATCAAAACTGAATCGGGTTTTTGATAAATCTATTAACATGCTTAAAGAATTAAACTTGATAGAAGAGTTAGAATCTAATCAGAAAGCTATTTGGTTACACCCTTTAATTAGAGATTTTAGCCGTAGTTTATTATCTGAAAATTCTAAAGAATCTTTGAGATGTTTTGCTGCTATAAATTTTCGAAAAGCTTACAATGATCTTTTACGTCTAGAGAATGAATTTCTGGTCCGGGGTGTTGATGAAATAATTAATGATATAAATATTGTGATTGAATTGTTTGAAAAAGACAATGAAAAATTACAGGAATTAAATACTTTACATCGTCTTCTTTCTTCAGAAAAAAGTAATCTAAGGTGCTATCAATCTGATGGATTTATGCCTGAATATTTTTTTTATCAACAACTTCATTACCGTGCTTTCAAATTAGATTTTCATATACTGTCTATAAAATATTATACTGCAATCAAAAATATTAAGAACCTTATTTTTAAAATAGTGGGAGTTAGTAGTTACGAAAATTCATCATTTGTAGAAACATTTAACATTGATAAGTGTAAGATAATAAGTGTTAGTTTGGGTAAAGATGGAAAGTTTGCCTTGGTTGCTACTGAAAAAGCTCTACAATTAATTGAACTAGATAGTTTTAATGTTTTGCGGATCTTTAAAAATCAAAAAATCAAAAAACATATGTTATTGCCAGACAATAAAAGGGTTATTATTCAATCTTCTAATATGTGTTCATTATCAATGCTGAATTTAGAAAATGGGGAAATTTTAAAAGAATTTGCAATATATAGCGCCGTTTCATCAAACCCTATTTTGACATTTAATTTAAGCAAAGATGTGAAACACTGCGTTAGTATGCATAGTGGAAACCTTTTTAATGAGTACATTATTATTTTTCATGATATTGATAGTGGGCAAATTATTAAAAAAAATAAGTTTAATTATAATAGTTATGGTCCTACTTATTTTTTAGGCGTTAGTGAGGATGCCCATTGGATTTTGCAAGGAGGCTTAGGTGGACTTGTAACAATATTGGGAAAAGAAAACGAGGAGTATATTAATAAAGGTCAATTTATGTCTCATAAACCACGGGGGTGGGGCAGGTCGAGTTCTCTTACCTCTATAGAAACAGGCTATCTTACTCCTGATGCCCGTTTTGCCTTAACAGGCGCTGATGACATGAATGTTGCTTTTTATGAAATGGACAAATTAAATTTCAAACACAAAAGCTTATTTAAAGAACATTCAGAAAGAATTTGTGCTGCTAGCATAAGTTTAAATGGTAAAAAAGGGCTAACCGGTGATGAAAGTGGGAATTTAATACTTTGGGATTTGACTAATATTAGACCGCGTTGTTTAGAAGGTCATTCAAAAAAAATAACGATGTTAAGTATTAGTCAGAATGGAAAGTACGCGATTACAGGTTCTTTAGATGCCGATGTGATTTTGTGGGATGTTGAAACAATGAAAATGATTCAAACTCTAAAAGGTGAATATTATCGATCTGTAAATCATGATTCTGATATTACAGATGGTAATATCAGCGCTGATGGGTCAATCATATCAAGTGTATCCTCTTGTGGAAGGATAATTTTATGGAATCCACATACTGATAAAACACAAAGATTCTATTGTTTAGAACCCCCCGAAAGATTTAAGAACATATTACGGTTAAGCAACAATAATCAATTTGTTATGTCATTTGTTGGAAGAAATGATTTTACTTTATGGACCATAAATGGTCACGATTATAATGGAGAAACAAAAGAGTGTTCTAAAGTTTTTACTTTTGAAGGACATACTGATGTTGTTAAAGATGTAAAATTTAGCCAAAACGGGCTCTTTGCACTGAGCTGCTCTGTTGATAAAACATTAATTCTATGGGATATTAAAAGTTGTAAATATTTAAGGGTGTTTGAGGGGCATTTGGGGCCTGTTGAAGTTGTTGATTTTAGTAAAAACGGTAAATTTGCTTTAAGTGGTTCTTCCGATAACACTATGATACTCTGGGATTTAGAATTTGGTGAGTCAGTTTTTACTTTTGAAGGACATACGAAGAAGGTTTTATCTGTTACGTTTAGTGATGATAATAAAAGAGCTTTAAGTTGTTCTGCAGATAAAACATTAATTCTATGGGACATTGAAAAATGTAAAATATTAAACCGTTTAGCCGTTAGTCATGAAGTAACATGTTTAAAATTAATAGGAGATAAAGTAATATTTGGAGATGATAGTGGGATTTTGCACTTTTTGAAAATAGAGTAACTAAGAAGAGTTACTGCTGAAGCAATTAGGGGCAAATCTTTACTGTTTACAACTGTAGATTTGGATGTAAAAAAAATATGGCGATGCTACTATAAATTGAATATTCTGGCGCGTTTGATATTTGCTATAGCTCGGTAAGTCAGGAATGCAAAAGGTTAAGGTTAGGAACCCGAAAGCGTATGCCATTGATAAACCTCAGACTTAATCTTTATATTGGTTAATGTCTTCAGTCTTGTTTTACGGAACTACAAATGTAAAGATGCCGTAGGGGACAAAACTATTTTTAAGTGCATGTAACAGTCAAGCTGCCTACCTAATATTATCTTAAAAAAGCAGAATCCTCCTTACTTTTTTCCTGTTGAAAATCAGGAACATTTGACCCTAAAAGCAACGCCTACCGACTTCCCGTCTTCCCATGATTCGTTTTTCATTCTGTTTGCTCTGAAAGAAACTGAACAATGCGCCTGTTTGAGCATTACGATGTTAATGCTGCTATATGAGATAGTGTTTCTGGATGGTTTTTAACCAGATGTAACAGAGTTATAGCTTGTTCATTTGGCCTGCTTCTTCCTTGCTCCCAATTTTCCAAAGTACGGTTGGAAATATGCATATACTTGGCAAAAATTTGCCTGGACATGGTATGTCGAGTCCTGGTTTCTCTGATTTCTCTTGGTGTTATAGTCAACTCAACAGGATGGTTAACTTTATGGGTTTTCAGTGTTAATTTTCCTTCATCATGTTTCTTCGCATCAGAAAGCGCAAATTGTAATTCCTTATACAAATTACGTTTGCTCATTTTTCCATTCCTCCATAAATGTTTTAGATTTTTCTTTTTAATCAAGTTTAAATCCCTAAAATCATTAAATTTTCGAAATTAATCAATAAATAAAAGGCTAAAGCCTTGTTAATCAGAATTGAAAATGGAAAAACCAAAACGACAATAGAAACTATCCATAAATTAGCAGAAGCATTAGATAATGAAGTTGGTGATCCTTTCAGATTTTGATAAAATACTAAAGTCTACATGTTATATCATTCTTGAAAAGAAATATTGATAGGAAAATAATTTAATGCCAAAAAGTTTTAGTTGGAAGGGTATTAGGTTTCATTTTTTTCAAACGAAGGCTATCTATTAGAACCTATCCATATTCATGCCCGCAAAGGCCTAATAGAGCTAAATTTTAGATTGAACCAGTTGTTATTCTTGAACATAATTATGGGTTTTCAAGTAAAGAATTGAATGAATTTAGAAAAGTAATTGAAAATAAATCCCAATTAATAAAGGAGAAATGGAAGGAACACTTTAACATTTGAGGCTAGCGCTACAAAGATATGGTTTGATGATGAAAATATGTGGGTGGCTCTATCTGACGGCCGACAACTATCAGCGCCTTTAACTTATTTTCCACGTTTATTAAATGCCACTTCTCAACAAAGAAACAAATTTGAGTTAAGTGGTGGCGGCACAGGAATTCATTGGGAAGAAATTGATGAAGATATTAGCGTCCCAGGATTGATATTGGGAAACAAAGATTTGACCAATTTAAAAAAGACAATCTAACAGTATCTATTCAGCGTAAATTACACACCACGTCCGCCAAGCGGCCACCCCTCTTTTTAGAGGGGATATTAAATCGGACTTATTTTTCCACAAAATCCCCTCTAATAAGAGGGGATTTAGGGGTGTGTATAGTCATGTGAAAATACGCTGAATAGTTGCATCTAACAAGTTCATTCACCGTATGGATAAACAAGGGTTATGATACGACTATTTTTAATAATTACGCTACTGCTAATGGTTGCCTCCTGCAGCGCATTGAACTCTAAAGTAGATAGAAGCGCCATTCATGTAAACTTAGAAGATGATATCCAGGCAGTGATAGATAATAGCAAAGATGGAGATGTGATAGTCTTTGCTAAGGGGATATATAGAGTCGCTACTGCTTTAAAAATTTATGGTAAAAGTAATTTAACTTTAAACGGTAATGGAAGCTCTATTATTTGCGATTCTCTATCTGCAGATGTTATATCCGTTGATAAGAGTGAAGGAATTGCCTTAATTAATTTTAAGGCAACACATACCAGGCCGTCCGGCCCATTAGGTTGCACGGGAAATGTTTTTTTAGTTTATAGAAGCTCTAACATCCTTATAGAAAAATGTGACATAAATGGTTGTGGGATAGTAGGTGTATGCTCATATGAGACTGATAATCTTAACATATCAAATAACATCATTCATGAAAATAAAGAATATGCTATTCTTTACATCGGTCCTTCAGTAAAAATCACTGACAATATAATTGAGAACAATGGAAATAGTAATGCTATCGCCTATTCTTACAGCGATAAAAACAGGAGAGTTTGGCCGTTTGAGGAGTTAATTCGCGGCAACTTTATCAAGAAAGGGTTTGTTTCTAAAGATAATATCTTCCATTGAAATTGTGCAGAGTTGGATTGATTACTTTGTGCTGCATAAAAAGATAAACTCTAAAAAAATAACGGAGAAAATTAAATGAATAGTATAACGACAGATTTTATTGAAATTACAGATGTTCAGTATCAATCTGAATACAAATTAGAACTAACGTTTAACGATGGAAGAAAGCAAGTTATAGATTTTGAACCATTTTTAAGGAAATCTCAGCATCCCGAGATTCAAAAATATTTGGATCTCAAAAGATTCAGGCAATATACCTTTGAATATGGTTATTTTCACTGGAATAATTATGATTTGAGCTTTTCGATTGATGACTTATACGATGGACAAATCACATAGTTATGCCGGAAGATTAGCGAAAGCTTTAGGGTAGACATTGAAAACTGAATAGCTCCATGTGGTCTATACAGGCCGTCTTTTCTTAATCCTCAATCGGTGAATCCTCAACCGTGTTGATGTTAAAAAATACACCATTAACACGGTTAATGTACTCCAAATTTACGTATACAGAATAGTTACACGAAATTAACCTATCCTTTATATTGTTAGAACTAACAAAGGAATTTATTTAAAAGGGATATATGCAAATGCTGAATGAATTTAAGTTTATTGTTGCCAATAAATATGCGCTTGTTGCTATTAAGATATTAGTATATACGGCGATTAGTATTATTCCTATAAATGCGCATGCTTCCGGCCCAATGGGCTTGAGCGGTTTTGTGCCTATGATATTGGCAATATTTGCCGGACTATCAATTGTAATTACTGTTGCTGCGCAGTTTTTTTTGTATAGGAAGTATAAAAATAAATGGATATGGTGGGCTTTTCCACTGTTTTTTATTGTAATATTTTTAGCAGGGGTGGGATTAATAGCTTTGCTATAGCAGGCAATAATTAGAGGAAACCAATCAGGGAAAGAATAGATCGGGCTTAGGGATCGGAAAGAAAGGCCGCCCAAGTCAGGCTACTATTGCTGATTATGGACGGCCTTGTCAAAACATTTCACTGCCTGCCGGATACCATTGTTGACGAGCGGTCGTAATGATGCCCGGTTTGGCAATGATTAATTACTTTACCTCTGTTTATTCATACAACGATGCCCTTGATTTGCTGATCGCATCCTTAAGCTCATTGCTGCCTATAGCAGATATTTCATCAAGCAAAGCGTTAACATCCTTTTCCAGCCAGAATGGAATTGTGTGATTAACAACATCAATCACTGTATCATCCGAAGAAGCTCCTTTAACTACAGCTACCAGTTCTTTTAATACATTAGCCGCTTTGGATTTCAGTTTCGGGTCTGATTCCAGTATCTTGGTAACTTCCGCCGAGTGTTTGTAGTATAGATTGATTAAACCAAGACCTGTTAAGTTTTTAGAAAGTATGCCGTCCCTGAATGTTCTTAAGTCTTGCAAATTTTCACTGTCTTTTAGCAATATTGAGGACGCGCAGGGGTGTTTTGGGTTCGGTTTATCATCGTTACTGTCATCATCACTGTCGTCGTCATCACTTCCATCATCATCATTTTTAAAGCAGTTGGTTCGCCCATCGTCATGGCATTGTGCGCAATTACCGTCAAATGGATGTCCTTCAGGAAAACCCGGGCCGGAACAATTTTTATTGACATCATCATCTACCTGAGGAGTCGGTGTTGGCGATGGCGTTGGGGTTTCTGTTGGCGTATCCGTTGATTTAGACGAAGGGCCTATTGAAACATCAACTGGAGACTCAAAAGTGTATTTCCACTCTATGGCAGTGCCAATTGTGCTAAAATTATTAACCCCTACTGTAGCAGTAGCGTCCTCCTCTAATTCATTATTAATGTGCGCATTAAGAGCTGCCGGGGTAACTCCTGGTCCAAAAATTCGTTCAAGTTCATCGTCAGGGAAAAAATCTGTTACAACTCTTTGAAGGCCTGTCGGCCCGTAGAATGTTGAACCGCATTTTGCGGTAAAACTTCCTTGCGCTCCACCTGCGTCACCTGGTTGTCCACCAAAAAAAACAGCCGCGGATTGCCCGTCAACACCGGGTAAAAGAGGAAACATGTCACCAACCCAGGCATCTGAGTGAACAACGATCTGTAACGGATCAGCGCCGTAAATTGATTGATCCGTATAAATCATAAAACCGCTTAACGATGTAAAACTCTCATTGGCATTGTTAGTTGTATCAATAGTAGTAGACAGAATCGTTAATTCTCCTAAACCTCCATTGGCGGCGGCATCATATGTTATTATTGGGGTAGCTCCACCCATAACACCTACAAGGTGAGGCAATTCGCCATTCATATTAACCGTGTAAGTGACGGAAGTTCCTGTGGGGATAGCGCGCGAAAGAGAGAGGTTGTCTTTGTTAACCGGCCCTTTTGGTCCGCCAAGTATTGTTTCATTAAAATTAGTAGGCCTATTACTTTGCATGTTTTGCAGCTCAGTCAATAATCCGGAGCCACCATCAATAGCAACTAACATGTTTCCAAATGCTATTGGTGCCCCAAACATAGTGGCGGGTTTTTGATTACATTCAATAATAACCACTTCAACTCCACCTGGGAAAGTTTGTAAGGCTTTAGGATTGGTTGAGTTTTGGCTGGAAGTCTGGTCACTACTAACAAAAACACCGTCACATCCGCCAAATGATACAGAAGCAGAATCAAACATTCCCACAAAATTATTTCCATTGACAGGCGCTCCCAATTCTAATTTTGTTATTTGTGGCTCTGCGGTTGCGGCTGAAATCCAGCCGGCAAAAATACCCAAAACGATACACATAAAAAGCGCAAATTTATATCCTTTTCTTATTTTATTCGTATTCTTATTCATAATATAAAATCCTCCCTATAGGGCTCTGAAAGAAATAACTTGGTCTTTTTTACCAGCATCTTCAGGCCGACTTCGCCCAATCCTCAATCATCGAATCCTCAACGCAGCTTTGGCTGCGCATCCGGTTCGACTCAATCAGATTGAACAAATTCAACCTAAATCTACAGGCAAAAAAGACCAAGTAATTTCTTTCAGAGCCCTTACTATAATTATGTAAAAAAAGTAAAATAATGATAACGGTATTGATAAAAAATACAAACACCAGCAAATTAAATTAAATTAAATTATATTTTACATGCAGAACATATTGATGCTTAAATTGAGCGATTTACTACCACGATTTGTCATTTCGACCATCGGGAGAAATCTTAGAGCCCGTATATGTCATAAGATTTCTCACTCCATTCGAAATGACACTGCTGTTTTTGATTTTCATTTAATAGGTGTATGTTTAATTCATCGTAATTATAGCCTGTTACACAAGTTAAAGGATAATTACATTCAAGAATCGCTCAATTTAGGTGATAATTTGGCCCAAAGCGCCCCCTTGATAAAAGTGTTTTGTTTTGATCTATTAACAACCTTGAATTTAAGTAATAATCACAAATCTACCACGGTCACCGGATACTATTGCCGGCGTGAGCTCGCTATGATACCCGGTGTGGCAATGGTTTACAATCATTTCTCATAAACCAACGCCCCGGCATCTCTTATTGCCGCCTTCAATTCACTGCTTCCTCGTTCAGATATATCATCAAGCAAACCATTTACTTCCGAGACCAATGAACCTGATATTGTGCCGTTAACAACCTGATTTACAGACTCCTTATCAACATTACTTCGCAGTGCGCCCGCCAGATTGTTTAATATATTAGACGCCTTTGATTTTAAGGCAGGATCTGCGTCTAGTATCTCTTCAACTTCATTTGAATACCTATAGTACAGAGATATCAACTTCAATCCGGCGCTTGTTTTAGACATAACTTTGTCTCTAAACATTCTCAAGGCGGCTAACGATGATTTTGAATCCAGCGCTGCTGATGCTGCGCAGCTTTTCTTTCCTTTTGTTACGTTTATAAGATCCTTTTTTGTCAAACTATCAGTTCCTGAATTATTTGAAACTGTTAGAGTAACGGTAAATTTACCTTCATTGTTGTATTGATGTGTGGGGTTCTGTTCAATACTTTCAGCTCCATCTCCAAAACTCCACCTCCAGGATGTCGGGTCGCCGGATGAAACATCGGTAAATACTACTGTTAACGGCGCAGGGCCTGATGTTGTATTTACGACAAAGTCGGCGGCTGGAACTTCCCCCGGCGTAACCGGGGTTGGCGTTGGCGTAGGAATCTCTGGTGTGGGTGTAGGTGTTAATATTGGAGTTGGTGTTGGCTCGGGGTGTGGCGTTGGCGTTGGTGTTATATCCAGACTGGTGGTTGTCACAAGGATGTTGTCGAACTCTCCGCCGATGTACTGCGAACCTAAAGGTGTAGATGTGGTAGGAGCGCGGAAGTCGGCAGAGATCGCTACTGTATTGAGCGATTTTATTTGTTCCGGTGTTATATTGAAGTGGGGCGTCTCTTTCGGGCCGGCGCCAAAGTCATAGATTCCGAATATCTCGTTAGCGGCGCCGTTTACAACGATCGACAAAGTCACTGCCTGGTTGTAACCGCCGGAAATATCAAACCTGTGGTCGGCGTTGCCGGTAAGAGCGCGCGCAAGAAACGTCCAGGAACGAGGCAGTGACGAGGAATTCTCGGCCGGATACCAAAAGACATCGGGGTAAATGGAATCCTGTGTATTGCCAAATCCCACTACCATGTTGTGTGTGAGGGGAAAGTTAGAAGTTGCCCAGGCGTCAAAGGTTAGTTTAGTTATTTCCGAGCTGTTCAGGGAACGGCTCAGTGAATGGCTTACGTTGCTTTGGATCTTGATCCCGATATCGTCGCGACCGTTAAGCACATTAGTATCCAAGAATGCTCCGTTCCCAACTCTGATCTCATCGCCCGTCCAACCTCCCTGTCCCGCAAGGTTGCTCCCCGGCGTGTATGCTTCAAAGTCCTCGGAAAATAGAATTGTGTCATCCGTTATTGTTTCTTCACAGATGGCTTTGCCGTTCTGATCAAGAGGAACAATCCAGATAGTTGAAGAACTTGCATTAGTTCCGGCCGGCGCAAATTCATTCCACAATTCTACTTTAATCTTATTTATTCCCGGCTCAAGAATTACAACATTGGAAAGTATGAACTGCTCGCCTATGGGGTTTCCAAAAGCGTCATTTTCATTTAAAATTGCGCTTTGTTCGCTGCCTGAAGGGCCTGTCACTGTGACAATAGCCCAATCGTCCATGCCAAATGGCGCCTGTCCATCCGGATCAGTTGAAAAGATAACAGTTGAAAAGATCTCCGGTATTGTTACCTCTACGGTGTTACTGAAAAAGACCCCGCTGGGAGCATTAAAGGCCGGTATGGAATTTGTTATCTTAACATTACTGCATTCTTCATCGGTAGTAGGCTTTGGAGTTTGAGTTGGAATCGGTGTAGATGTCGTATCTGAGATTTTTGTGACAAAGGCGTTCTCGCCGCCGGGGTCCACTTCCGGAATCTGGTTGACAATAGGAAAGTCAAACGGCGACCCTGCGTTTCCTGTTACATACGCATTGCCGGCGGCGTCCGCGGCAATGCCGTTACCCTGATCAAAACCAAGTCCGCCAAGGTAAGATGAATAGACCATTGCGCCGTTTGAATTAAACTTTGTTACAAATGCGTCTGAACTGTTTTCCTTTTCTAACTGGAAAGGGGCTTTCAGAGGGAAATCATCAGAATCCGTTCTTCCCGTAACATATGCATTATTTTTGGCATCAACCGCAATATTAAGGCCCCAATCAAGGTTAGAACCACCAAGAAATGTTGAGTATATGAGCGTATCGCCGCCGGGGCCGAGTTTGGACACAAAGGCATCCCCGCCTTGACCACCGCCGCCATACTCTGCCTGAAAGGCGTTTGATACTGGAAAATCCTCGGATCGAGTAATGCCTGTCACGTATGCATTGCCGGCCGCGTCGACTGCAATATCATAGCTATCTTCAATCTCATTTCCGCCAAGTAGCGTGGCATAGACCATAGCTGAACCGAGGGAATTAATCTTGATTACGAAAGGGTCGATAAAACTTGTATCCGGATCAAGCGGGAATATCTTTGTAAATGGAAAATCATCTTTATCACCTGAAATTGTTCCTGTTACATATACGTGACCGCCGGAGTCCACGGCAATACCATTGCCCTGGTCTATAAGATCTGCTCCCAGAAATGTGGAATAGGCGATTTCCCCTGAAGCGGTAAACTTAGTAACAAAAACATCGGTAGGGGGGCAACCGGCGCCATTGCCGCATATGGGATCAATTGCATTAATAGTAGGGAAATCGTCAGAGCCTGTTGCGCCTGTCACGTATGCGTTGCCAAAGGAATCCACCGCGATATCATGCCCTGCGTCCGCGGACTTGCCGCCTAAATATGTGGAATAAACCAGCGCTGAGCCGGTTGGATTGAGCTTGGCAACAAAAGCGTCTCCTCCCAATCCAAGAGTATTGGCTACGGCGCTGGCATTTTCGGGCTGAAATGCATTCTTTATTGGGAAATCGTCTGACCAGGTTGCGCCGGTTATGTACGCATTGCCTGATTGATCAACGGCTATGCCTCCCACTACACTGCCGTCAAGTTCGGTCGCGCCGCCGCCCAGAAATGTAGAATAGACCAATCCCGAGCCGGATGGGTTGAGTTTGGTTACAAATGCGTCAACAGTAGTTTTTCCTTCAATAGGCGCGTCTCGTAAGGCCCCTGATGTTGTGGGGAAGTTGTCGGAGAAAGTCTGCCCCATGATATATGCGCTTCCTGAAGAATCAACGGCTATGTCAAGCCCGGTGTCAAAGCCTCCGCCCACGAGTGATGAGTATGAAATTACAGGGTCGATAATCAATTGGCTTTCCGGGTCATAAGCCGCTACCTGAAAACCTATTGATTGTGATTCCTGATCCAGCGCATATCGACCGGATATGTTTTTTCTAACTCCGTCTATATCTTGATAAACAACCGGTTTGTGTTGTCTGACCACTGTTCCTTTTATTTGAATGACAAGGTCCCCATGGTCGTCTATCGTAATATTGCCGGCTCCTTCGAAAGCAAGCTTTATATCCCTTGTATTTGCGCCGGGCGCAACTACAAGATCATATTCCAGTTGACGCCGGTTGCCGTAAAAGATCATATCCACGCCGGGATAAACATCCTGATACATGACTTTGCCGTATGTGGGGATGTTTGTATTCCATTTTTTGTGATTATTACCAGCAAAATAGTTAATCTTGCCGGGGAGTTCATCTAATCCGAATATTTGCGATTTGGAGTTGGAATTAATGAGCTTCATACGTAAAACAGCTGATTCCAGATTGGAGGTTGCGGATTTTGGATTCTGGATTGACAATTGAGAAGCATTGGATAAATTACTGGTTTTTATTACCCTGGCGCCGTCATTCGAAAAATCATTCATATTACGGTGCAACGACATTACCACCTCGTTTGACGTTAAAAACAGGCTGTATCCCCTGCAACGTGATATGAATTTTGCATGTTTGTCACACTGTCCTTTGTTAAGCTCAAAACTTAAAGGTAAACTGCCATAATTTTTCACTACGCTTGCTTTGTTTACCTTGCAAGATTAACTCGGAACATTATCAACCGATATTGGTATTTTTAGAGAGTGTTGAGTTTTGTCAATCTTAATAGAAATATTATGCGTTTCGGCGGTTACAAGATGGTTTATGAAACCTATATTCAAAAAAAGGAGTGTGATACTCAAGAGAAGAGGTTTAGCGAGTAAATTTAGTCTGGCTTTATCAATAACAGAGGATGTTCGCGGTTTTAAGGTAAAAATATTGTCAATGCGCATTTCCTCTCCTTTTATAATAAAACAACTAGAGTAGGCGCTTATGGTGTCTTCTATGCGTCGAAACCATTAAATTGACAATAATTACGAATGGAACTAACGTCCGCCAAAAATATCAATAAAATCGTAAATGCGGCGCGTAAAACTCGCCATACCGGCTATCCAAACGTGGCAAAACATCAATATTGCCTATACTATAAAGTATACGCATTAATTTAGGGAAAACAAGATTTACAAAAAAACTTGTTTTATCGCGATAATTAGTCCTTTAATACCAATGATAATATTTGTGATTTGACATTTTCGAAGAGCCTGTTTATTGTAAACAAACGTCATTAACAAAGATTTGATCGCTATTGGATAAACCGCGGACGCAATCCTATTGTTGGTTCAAGTCTTCAGTCTTGTTTGGCGCAACTCCAAATGTAAATATTTCCCTCAACCGCCACGGCGCGAGGACGCGCCTACACTACATTGCGGCAAGGTATAAATGTTTGATGATTTGGTAGCCGGCCTCCAACATTCAGGATAAATGCCATTGATAAACTATTCTAATAAATGTCGGCTATGTTATTATAATATCATTTGACGCGACAACAGTATGCAACTATAATATTGCCATATTTTACGCCTATTCAGCGTTTTTTGACGCGCTTATACACACCCCTAAATCCCCTCTTATTAGTGGGGACTTTTGATTTTTGATTTCGTTTTTATCCACTCTAAAAAGATAATGGGCCGTTCTATTGCAGAAGGGGGATAAATCGCGCTAAATACGCCCTTAAGTGGCGCCGTTCTGATTGATGTTAAAACTATTGAAAACCGCACCCTAACTATGGAGGTTGACGCTAATGATGGTTACTGATAAGAAAATACTGCATACGGTCTTTGACGCTACCGCTGAAAAGTTTCCCAAGAACATTGCGGTTGTAAAGGGCTCCCAAGGGGTTGAATCTCCCATTGACTGCATAAGGCTAAAACCATTTTGACTCATTTTATTGTTGACGATGATATAAACAGAAGTAATAATAGTCGTTCTAATAACGCAACCCAGACAAACCGGAAATTAGGAGTTGGCAATTAAAAGCTGGAGTAGCCTTGTAGACTGCTTCTAAACGTTTTTATTTTGCGATTACAGTTTCACTAACAATTAACATATTAATCCGCAGATTGGATAGGGCTTTAAAAATATTTTGTCAAAATTTGTCAACGCTTTATTTACAAGATACTAATTGAGAAATGTAAGAAGTTAACTTTTTCTTTAAATTCAAAATACAGTATGAGAAAGGTTAAAATAGAATGGAGTCAAGGGTGGTGGGCCTTGAGGCTCCTTGTTGCGGCAGTACGCCGTACCTGATCGTAATGTTGCTCAGAACATCATATTCCTTGAAAGGCCGGCACAAATATGTTTACAATAGAGTACGCAAAAGGAATTGTGGCTGATTTGAAAAATGTTCGGGCATTCGAAAGAAAACAAATTCTTGATGGGATCGACAATTTGCTAAAGTATGAACCGAATATTGAAACCCCAAATCGAAAAATTATAGTTGGCCTTATACCTCCATGGGAATACATTGAGCCGATATGGGAGCTAAGAGTTGGAGAGTATCGAGTATTTTACGACATAGATGAAAAGGCTTTAGCCGTGATTATAAGAGCAATACGGCATAAGCCTCCCCATAGAACAACAGAGGATATATTATGAAAACCGTTGGACTTGAACAAACTTCTTTAGATTCTTGTGTTATTGATGCGCAACAAGAACGTCTTGTCGTGACACGGGAAGGGAAACCTGTTGCCTTAGTGATTGGTATTAATGCCGAGCAGTTAGAATACAGCACAGATGATGTATTTTGGAAACTAATTGAGGGCAGGCGCAAGGAGGAAACAGTCAGTAGGAACGAATTAGAGAAACTGATAGAAACCACACCGCCTGAGACTTCGTAATCCACCTAAGGGTCCACTCAAAAATAACTTCGGTTTTGTTGGACGTACTTTCACATTATCTTTGTGAGATATTCAATCGTCAAATTCTCACGTAGCTAAGGCTACGCTCCGAATTTGACTCAATCATATCTCGCAAATCTAACGCAAAATTCCAGCCAAAAAACCGAAGTTATTTTTGAGCGGACCCTAAGCCGGCGCTGCGCCGGAACGCCACCAATAGTTTTTAAGTTCATTGATTTGCGACATGCAGGGTTGAATGTCGTTTGGTTAGTTTGTTGTTGAAAGAACCTCATGGGCAGACCCGGAAAACAGGAATTAGTGGTTATCTTTTTTTTTGAAATTGTTTGGTTTAACTCCAAATGTAAATATCTCCCTCAAACGCCACGGCGCGAGGACGCGCCTACACTACATTTCGAAAAGCTATAAATGTTTGATGATTTGGTAGCCGGTTCCAACATTCAGGATAAATGCCATTGATGGACTATTCTAATAAATGTCGGCTATGTTATTATAATATCATTTGACGCGACAACAGTATGCAACTATAATATTGCCTTATTTTACGCCTATTCAGCGTTTTTTGACGCGCTTTATACACACCCCTAAATCCCCTCTTATTAGAGGGGACTTTTGAATTTTGATATCGTTTTTATCCCCTCTAAAAAGATGAGGGGCCGTTCTATCGCAGAAGGGGTGTATAAATCACGCTGAATAGATATCCCGCTTGAATGGGCGGCGCTCTGATTGTGTTAAAACTATTGAAATCCGAACCCTAACTATGGAGGTTGACGCTAATGATGGTTCCTGATAAAAAAATACTGCATACGGTCTTTGACGCGACCGCTGAAAAATTTTCCCAAAACATTGCGGTTGTAAAAGGTAGTCAAAGCATTTCCTATGAGGCGTTAAAAAACGCTTCTGATAAAATTGCCTGTCAATTACGCTCAATAGGCGTCCGGAAAGATACGATTGCCGGAATAGTATTACAGAGCGGAGTTGAATATATTGCGTCTATCATTGGCGTGTTAAAGGCCAATGGCGTGTTTCTTCCCCTGGATATGGATTTTCCCGATAAGCGCCTTGAATATATTTTGGGCGCAACCGCTCCGAGTGTAATAATAACCGATAAGGAGAGTTGCAATGATGTTTCCCGGCGTTTTAACGCATTGAGCCCAGATGGTAATAAATGCTCTATGCTTGTTATAGACGAAGATTTGCGATTGCGCAAGTGCGGGGATGAGATTGTGATTGAAAGTGAAACCAACTCAATTGATTGGCCTCTTCCCGGCCCGGACGACTCTAATTACATAATGTACACCTCCGGGTCTACCGGCGCCCCTAAGGCGATAGTTGGTTGTCATAAAAGTCTAAGCCACTTTATGCATTGGGAAATTAAGGAATTTGGTTTTGACCACACTGTTTGCTGCACACAGTTCGCGCCGGTCACGTTTGACGCAAGCTTGCGGGACATATTTGTGCCACTTTTAACCGGCGGTTCTGTTTGCATTCCCGAGGTTGATGACAGGGCAAATGCAAAACGGCTAATTAAATGGATTGAGGATACGGGCGTCACGCTTATTCATTGCGTGCCTTCGCTTTTCAGGTTGATTACAAAAGAGCTTGAGGACGCCAAAGGCGATGGGCCGTTTTTCCCTAAACTTAAATATTTGCTTATGGCCGGGGAGGCCTTGTACGGGAGGGATGTCTCGGCATGGACCGACATTGTCGGGTCCGGCGTTGAGATTGTCAACCTCTACGGCGCGTCTGAAACCACGCTTATTAAGACGTTTCACAGGATAAGCGAGCCTCCGGCCAATCCTAATATAGTTGTGCCTATAGGCAAACCTATTTCAAATACGGCTATTCTTATATTAAACGGCAACGAGCTGTGCGATATCGGAGAGATAGGGGACATATATATAAAGACTCCGTTCAGGACTAAAGGGTACTATAACGATCCTGATCTGACAAATAAGAGCTTTGTGCAAAATCCTTTAAATGATGAAACAGAGGATATTGTTTATAAGACAGGCGATTTAGGCCGGTTTCTGCCTGATAGAAGCGTTGAATTTATCGGCAGGCTTGATTCGCAGGTAAAAGTCAACGGTATACGAATTGAGCTTGGGGAGATAGAGGTTGCGCTTGCCGCGTTTGAGGCTATTGATCAGGCGGTTGTGCTTGCGCGTCAAAACAGCTCCGGCGAGAACACTCTTGTGTGTTATTACACCTGGAAAAAGGAGACTGACGCCGAGGCGATAAGAACCTACCTGAATAGTTTGTTGCCGGCTTATATGACGCCCGCGTTTTATGTGCATCTTGATGAATTTCCTCTGAACATTAACGGCAAGATTGATAGAAAGGCGTTGCCTAAACCCGAGGAGTTGATTTTTGAGACAATAAAATATGAGGCGCCGTCCACGCCACTTGAGGAGGAGTTGGCTCAAATCTGGGCTGAAGTCCTTGATCTTAAAAAAGTCGGCGTTAATAACAGCTTTTTTGAAATTGGGGGCCACTCGCTTAAAGCCACCAGAATCGTTTCTCGCATCTACAAAAAACTCGGGGTAGAGGTAAGCCTTAAAGATTTCTTTGGCAACTCTACTATTCGCAAACTTGCGTGTCTTGTAAATAGCGGCGCAAAATCCGAGGCAAAGGCGATAGAGCCGCTGCCGCCAATGGCGGATTACGCGCTGTCGCATTCACAACGCCGTTTATGGATATTGGAGCAGATGGAGCCCGGGTCCGCCGCGTATAATTTGCCTGCTATGTATATGCTTGAAGGCCGGTTGAATGCTCCGGCGTTTTGCCGCGCGTTTGACACGTTGATAGAGAGGCATGAATCTTTGCGCGCGACATTTATTGAGGTTAATGGGGAGCCACGACAGGTGATAAACAATGGTTTTCCAGACGCTTCCGGCTCTTGCGTGGAAGCGATTGACATCTCTATGAATGCCGACGGCAAAGCTACCCTGAAAGAGCATGTGATAAATGAAGCGCTCGCGCCTTTTGATATCACTAAAGGTCCTTTGTTAAAGGTAAAGCTTTTTAAATTGAGCCATGACCTTCACGCTCTTTTTATGAATATACACCATATTATTAGCGACGCCTGGTCGCTTGATGTCCTGGCCAGGGAGACGGGCGCATTATATGAAGCGTATTCAAACGGAAAAGAGGCCTCGCTTACTCCTCTAAATATACAGCATAAGGATTACGCCGCCGCGCAAAATGATATATTAAAATCAGACAAAATGATGGAGTCCTCATCATACTGGCGTCAAAAATTGTCCGGCGATCTTGAGGTTTTGGATTTGCCGGCTGATTATCCGCGACCTGAAGTTCAAACCTATAACGGCAAAACATTCAGGTTTTTGCTGGACGCGGACCTTACCGACGGGCTGGCCGGCGCGGCAAAAAAGCATAACGCCAGCATGTTTATGGCGCTGCTTTCAGTTGTGAAGATATTAATGCGGCGGTACACGGGAAAGAGCGATATCATTATTGGTTCGCCGGCCGCCGGAAGGAATCATCCTGAACTTGAGGGGCAGATCGGGTTCTTTGCCAATACTCTGGCTTTGCGGGATGAGGTGGCGGACGATGACAGCTTTGCGACGTTGTTGGAAAAGGTTAAACAGACAACAATTGAAGCGTACGATAACCAGGGGTATCCTTTTGACGTCCTGGTTGGCGAGCTTAATCTTGCCAGGGATTTTAGCCGGGCGCCGTTGTTTGACGTTATGCTGGTGTTTCAGGAAACCGCGCTTCCATTAACTGAAATGGGAGAGATAACTGTTAAGGAGAGCTTGATTGAGGCCGGTGTTTGCAGGTTTGACCTGACGTTTGAGACTGTTATGACTGAAAATGGGTTGCGCGTAGGCATAAATTATAACACCCGTCTTTTTAGCGACGATACTATTAAAAGATGCGCCTCGCATTTTGAGAACATTGTTAAAAGCGTAGCGCTTGATGATGAATTGCCGATAACCCGGCTTAACATGCTTTCGCCGGATGAATATAAAGCCGCCGCCTTGACGTTTAATAAACCATTGAACTCCGAATCCGGATCAGTGTCAATTGTTGGATTGTTTGATGATCAGGTTAAACTCGCTCCCGACAATATTGCCGTGATTTATGAGGACAAGCAGATAAGTTATAAGGAGCTAAACGCACGGGCCGATAAGCTTGCCGGCTATTTGCGCGATCATTGTGATGTAAAACCTGAAGATCTGGTCGGCGTTTTGATTGACCGCGGCGAACAGGCGATAATATGTTTATTAGCCGCGTTAAAATCCGGCGGCGCTTATATGCCTGTTGATCCATCGTATCCGCGTGAGCGTGTCAATTATATGATTAACGACAGCCGCTGCCGCGTTTTTTTGACGGAAACAAAGTATTTTGATATCGTTAAAGGCACGTCCGTGGCGCATGTTGTTGATGTTGAAAAGACGGAAAATTTGGCGGGCTTTAACAGAGAGGGGGCATCCGGCGCGCCATGCATAGGGCCTGATAATTTGGCCTATGTAATATACACTTCCGGTTCCACGGGCAAGCCAAAGGGAGTAATGATAGAGCATGGCGGTTTTGTTAATATGTCGCTTGACCAGATCAGGACGTTTGGCGTGTCTGAAAACGACAGGGTATTGCAGTTTGCGTCTTTATCATTTGACGCGTCAATGTCTGAGATATTTATGGCGCTGTTTTCAGGCGGGGCCATTGTTGCCCCAAATAAAGAGGCGATAGACGATCCCGTTGTGTTGACGAAATACATGGCGGATAACAAAGTCACAAACGTCACATTTCCGCCGGCATATTTACACGCCATTGACCGCAACGCATTGAAGTCGGTTACAACCATTATCACCGCCGGCGAATCTCCCATATTGGACGACGCCGCATATTACTCAGGCAATAAAAACTATTTTAACGCTTATGGGCCGACGGAGACGTCGGTTTGCGCCGCAATACATAAAGCTGTAAACGTAAATCCCAATCAGAGGACAATGCCGATTGGCCGGCCTGTCTCAGGTATGGGCATTTATATATTGGACGGTTTGTTAAACCACGTCCCCATTGGGGTTGCGGGCGAAATTTGCGTCTCCGGCGTCGGGGTGGCGCGGGGTTACCTTAACCAGCCTGATCTTACCGGCGAGAAATTTGTTAAATCTCCTTTTATCGAAGGAGAGCGGTTGTACCGCACCGGAGACTGCGGCAGATTTAATAGCCGTGGGGAGGTTGTGTTTCTGGGGCGAAATGACGAGCAGGTCAAGGTAAACGGTCGCCGTGTGGAGTTGGGCGAGATAGAACAAACATTGCTACTTATCAAGTCAATAAAACAAGCCTCGGTTATAACTAAAGGAAAAAATGTCAATGTCCTGGCCGCATATATTGTGAGCGATGAAGAGTTGCAATCAATTGAGCTGAGAAAACATTTGAGCGAATATCTTCCTGACTATATGATTCCAAATCATTTTACGTTAATAAAGAGCATGCCGTTAACCGGATCGGGAAAGATTAATAAAAAAGCGCTTTTAGAGGTTAAGGATGCGGGATTGATAGACAAGGCTGATTACATTGCGCCGCAAAACGATTTGGAATTGAAACTGGCGGGAGTGTGGGAAGAAGTGCTTGAAAGGGAAAAGATTGGAGTTAATGACGACTTTTTTAAACTGGGTGGTTCGTCGCTGCATTCTATTCAGCTTATTGCAAAAATAAGCGCGCTCTTAGGCATAGAACTTTCCGTTAAACTGCTTTTTCATAACACAACCATATCTGATATGGCGGCTGCAATAGATAAACAGATTGAAACGCAATCCGACGAAACTTCACGTATAGATATAGAGAATCTGGAATATGTCGAATCTGAATATCAGCATATTGAAAGGCGTCCATTGCAAGGGATTTGTGATACGGGTGAAATGAAACCTGTTGACGCTGCCGCGCTAATATATTTGCCGGACGGCCTGGTAGGGGGGGCGGCCCTGGACCGCGATTACGTGATGGATAGATGGCTCAACCGCGCCCCGGTTATTGAATCGGTTATTGAAACATCAATAGGCCGCGCGGCTCTAATAACGCTTCCATTATTCTCTTCAGAGCTTTACACGGATAAAAAAGTTGTGAGCGAGTTAATTTGCCGATCTATGTCAATCGCCTCAGGCATCGGCGCCCGCGCGGTGTCGCTTACCGGGCTTCTGCCTTCCGCCGCTAATTACGGAAAAGATATTTTATCAGAGTTGCCGGGAACAGTTAAACTACCAATAGTGACAACAGGGCACGCAACCACAACCGCGGCTGTAATTTTGTCAATAGAGAACATTTTACAACAAGCCGGCAGAAATATTGAAAATGAAATTGTCGGCTTTCTGGGGATGGGCTCAATGGGCGTCGCGTCGCTTCGCCTGTTATTGCGATGTTTGCCGCAACCAAAGGAGATCATGATCTGCGATGTGATACAGAAAAGCGATTTCCTTGAAACCTTGAAAAGGGAGATAATAGACGGGGCCGGTTTTAAAGGCGAAGTAAAAATCATAAAATCAGAGGGTGAAATACCTTCCGGGTTTTATGACTCAACTTTAATTGTCGGCGCCACAAACGTTCCTGATATCCTTGATATTTCAAAAATAAGGCCCGGCTCCCTGATTGTAGACGATTCCGGCCCTCACTGTTTTAGAACCGACCATGCAGTTAAGCGTTTTAATGATAAACGCGATATATTGTTCACCGAAGGCGGCGTCTTAAAATGCCCGACTCCCATAACCAAAACAACATACCTTCCGCATGATGTGGAAAATGAGCTGAAAAACGCCAAAATGTTGGCAATCATAAATCACAAGCCGTTCACAATCACCGGTTGCGTGCTCTCCGCGTTGCTTTCAAGCCGTTATGAGCATATAAAACCAACCACAGGGTTTTTCAATTCCGATATAAGCTTCCAAAACTATCAGACCCTGAACCAACTGACATTCAAATCCGCTGATCTTCATTGTGAAAATTATCAATTGAATCAGAACTTAATAACAAAGTTCCAAGAATCGTATGGCGGTTGAGCGCGTATCCTTTCACAATTTTATCGGCATTTTAAAGAATCAATTTTTCTTTCCGTGTCCTTAGCCTAGTTTTTCTTCTAAATTAAAGCCTAATGTAAAAATAATAACCCTTTCGCCGGTTTTTGTGCTTATATCCGAATGCAGGCTTTTGACTTTTGACTTAGTTACATCCGATATGATTTTTTCCAGCAAAAACCTTGCCCCTTCTAATAACTGAACGCGCGTTTTTTTTATCAGGTCGGCGCCGGCCGTTGACTTTGCCAAGTGTTCTTCGGCGGGCGTGAGCACTCCTTTCAGCCTGACTAATATCATGTCGCTTATAATATAAGTTTTTGTTTCAATAGGGCCTCTCCCCATATATTCCTTTTCAAACTTTATCAAAGCCTCGCTAATTTGAGCCTCAACTTGACCTTTGGTTAATTTATTCACTATTTTGTCCTTTGATATATTGCAATTTTACAGTTTAAATAATTTTTTATTACTCTATCACAGCCAAATTGATCATGTCAACTTTTTTACATGCGAATATTTGTTTTCTGTCAATTATTGCTAAATCCTAAGATACTGGAATTTAGAAGTTAAAAGTTATGCAGAAACTTAAGGTTGACTGTGTCCTTTTTTTATGATATGATTTCTCTTTAAGTATCGGACGACTAAGTCAAGAACCCTTTATGATTAGCGGGTTGTTGCAAAGTAAGCCAACATCAACTTTTTAAGTTCTCTTATGAGGGCGGAAGATGACGTTGGCTTTTTTTATTGATTAAAAACTATATATTGGACGACTAAGACAGGAACTCTTTACTATAAAGGAGTTGTTGCAAAGTAAGCCAACATCAACTTCAAGTTCTCTTGTAAGAGCGGAAGATGACGTTGGCTTTTTTTATTGATTGAAAACTATATAATTGGAAGACTAAGGCGAGAACTCTTTAAAATAAGCGGGTTGTTGCAAAGTAAGCCAACATTGACTTTTCAGGTTCTCTTATGAGAGCGGAAGACGATGTTGGCTTTTTTTATTGATTGAAAACTATATATTGGAAGACTAAGGCAAGAACCCTTTTATACTTTTGGGCTGTTGCAAAGTAAGCCAACATCGACTTTTCAGGCTCTCTTATGAGAGTGGAAGATGATGTTGGCTTTTTTTATTTATAAAAATATTGTTATGTTGCCTTAAATGATGGGGCTAGATCATTATTGAGAAGAACAATGATAAATAGAAATATAAAAACTATAGCAATACATGGTTTTGAAAAGGTTGCGCCAAACTGTTTGTTTCTTTTTTTGCAACGTGTTTATGCAAGACCTGTCAAAGCAGAAATTGGTTGGAGTATATTTTCATTGGTCAAAACATCTTTTGTGACCTTTCTGGCATGGTTGCCTGTTCTGAATGTTACATCGCTTATTGCAGTGACTATTGTAGATTCAACTAAAAACCTGTTACTTAATCGGTACAGGCATACGTTTCGAAATATTTTCAACTTTCATAAAGATAGAGGGCCATGGGTCAATTTTTCATTTTACTATTCAAAACGCGTAGCTTTTAGTCTACTTACAGGTTTTTTTGTTTTATTAGCGGCAATTCAGTTTGATGTTTTTAGTTGGCCGTCATTATGGCTGTTAGCTTCCTCTCGATTGTTTAATTCCAGCAGGTATTTTGTTAATGCCTACGAGGATAAGTTAATTTATGCGGGTTATATGGAGAGAAGCATGGCCGCGCACATTAGCGGATCAACTTCGTTGATACGGGCTTACATTGCCAATATAGACCTGGCCGGCATCACACTGGACGGTATCCGTCCATTTTGGATTAACATTGTTATAAGCGCTGTAATCGTCATATTTTACATTTCCCGGAAATTGAGAATTGACTGGCAAAGGAGAGCGTAAATTATGCGCATCAAACAAACAGAAAATTTAAAGCCGCGCTTAAGGATTAAGCCGCATCGCCGTCGCGCCTATTATGCGGATTTGCTCGCTGGTTATCATTTTACCGACGAGGCTGCCGGCAGTAAATCAAATGACCGCGAAGAGCCTGTATTAATCGTAGCAGAGTTTACCAATAACCATTTAGGCGACTTATTAAGGCTAAAAAAAATGATACGGTTAGCCAAGGAAGCGGGCGCAGACTTAATAAAAGTCCAAAAGCGAAATGTAGAGACTTTTTACACGGAAGATGAGCTGAATAGCCGTTATGATTCGCCTTTTGGTTGTACTTTAGGCGACTATCGCCGGCGCGTAGAGCTTAATGAAACAGGATTTGTTTTTTTAGATCGCATTTGCAAACAATATGACATTGGCTGGTTTTGCTCTGTCCTTGATACTGATTCATTTGAATTTATTAAGAAATTTAATCCGTCGATGATTAAGATCCCTTCAACCGTATCCAATCATCACAATTTTCACAGAATTATTTCTAATAAGTATCATGGCGATATTGTCATATCCACAGGGTACACCGACAAAAAATATGAAGATCACATATTAAATTTATTTGCAAAAAACTCAAGAATTTACTTGTTGCAGTGCACTTCAGCCTATCCTACTTCGGATGATGATTGCCAGGTAGGGGTAGTGCGCCACTATTATAAACTTAAGTCGATATTTTCGAATATTTACCCGGGCTATTCAAGTCATGACAACGGCTCGCTCGCCAGCGCCCTCGCGGTTGCAAGTGGAGCTAAGATGATTGAAAAACACGTAAAACTGGGCAATGAAGATTGGACGCACTTTAATCATGTTGCTTTGGATCTTTCAACTGATGAGTTTAAGGACTTTGTCCGTGATGTCCGGCGAGCTGAACTCATGGTGGGATCGGAACATAAATCAATTAAAAGCGCTGAACATCATAAATATAAAGTTAATAAAGTTCACAATTAGAAAATTGTTACATGAAATGAATATTAAAGCGATAAAAATTATTGAGTCAATGGTTAGCGAATCAATAAGCAAATTCTTAAATGAACAGATGGGCGAATATACAGAGGATGTGCATACACAGGTAATAGGCGACGCAATAATAGTTAGATTTAAAAATGTTCTGTTTCCGGCTGAAAGGCAGCTTGTCAGAACACAAGAAGGCATAGTCTTGATGAAGGAACTGAAAGTAAAACTCATGGAAGGAATATTGCCCCATTTAAAAGTAATGATCAAAACCTTAACTAATGCGGAAGTGGTTGAGATTTACTCAGATATAAGTTTAACAAATGGCGCGCGTATTGAGGTTTTTACATTAAATAAGGATTTGGAAAAAACATGATTGATACATATGATCAAATTTATGAAGAAAGCCTGCCAAAATGCCAGAAACAGCTGGATTATTGGTTTAAAGATATAAAATTGCTTGCAAAAGCTTTAACCCACACTTCACGAAAGGCTGATTTCAACTTCAGCAACGAAAGGTTGGAGTATCTTGGCGATTCTGTTTTAGGTTTAATAGTTTCGGAGTATTTATTCAAAACTTTCCCGGATTATTGTGAAGGGGAGTTGACAAAGATTAAATCTGTCGTGGTAAGCAAGTCGGTTTTAGCCAAAGTAGGACGCGCGTTAAATCTAGAGAGTTACTTGATTCTCGGCAGAGGATTGGCAAATAGAATAACTCTGCCTAATTCACTTTTTGCAAATGTTTTTGAAGCTATTGTGGGCTCTATTTTTTTAGATGGGGGGATTAAGGCAACAAAAAAATTTATACTGGAAAATTTGCGCAACGAGATTGAAATTGTCTGGAAAAATGAGCATACAAAGAATTACAAATCATTGCTTCAGCAATGCTCCCAGAAAATAAACGGCTTTACACCGAAATACAAGGTCGTGCAAGAACACGGCTCTGATCATATTAGAGTTTTTCAGATAGCGGTATTTATTGATAACACCGAATATGGCTCTGCCTGGGGCAAAACAAAAAAAGATGCTTCGCAAAAGGCTGCGTACCATACATTAAAAGCGATCAAACCTTATGAAGAATTTTAATTTAAACATAGATAATAAAATCTATTAACTACAGAGTTCATCATAGCTCTTAGATCGTAAGAGGCAACCATGAAATTAAAAAGAATTTTATGCCCTGTGGATTTTTCGGAGTCTTGTAACTTTACTGTGCAATATGCGGAATCCCTGGCTAAGTTATTTGACGCAAGACTTTACTTGCTAAATGTGGTAAGAAATCGGAACAGAGACGAAAATCGTATTATACTCCATATAGCGCCTCAAGGAATTGCGGGAAATATGAAAAAAAAAGCTGAAATTCAATTAAACAATTTAGCCAATACGATAAAAAAAAGAGTGGAAACTAAGATAGAAGTCCGCGACGGAATATCCTATATTGAAATTGTCAAAACCGCGGAAGAAGAAGATATTGATCTAATTGTTATGGGCAGCCATGATCAAACAGGCGAATCTCGCGTTCCTGTAAAAAACGTTTCCGAATGGGTTGTTCGCATAGCTCAATGTCCAGTATTAATTGTCAACGCCAAGAATACGAAAATTGGAATATGAGTTTTAAAATCATAGGAGAAAACCATGGAAATAAAAAAAATATTATGCCCTGTGGATTTTTCGGAGTCTTGTAACTTTACTGTGCAATATGCGGAATCCCTGGCTAAGTTATTTGATGCAAGGCTTTACTTATTACACGTAGTAGAGCATTTGCATGGTGACGAACACTATATGATACTCCAGCTGACACCTCAAGAAATAGCAGAGAAGATGGTAAAAAATGCGGAAATGCAATTGAACAACTTGGCTAAGAAAGTAGCAAAAGAACGTAAAGTTATGATAAAAGTGCGTGAAGGAAAAGCCTTTGTTGAAATTGTCAAAACTGCAAGTGAAGAAAATATAGATCTGATTGTTATGGGTAGCCACGGTCGAACCGGTTTATCTCATGTTTTAATAGGAAGCGTGGCTGAAAGAGTTGTTCGTAAAGCTCAATGCCATGTATTAATTGTCAAAGACAAAGACAAAAACAAAAGAATTGAAATTCCTTAGTAGAAAGTACTTGGCAAGATAACGAGATATACAACCATGTCTATCCTGCAATGCCAAAGGCAAGCAGGCTGTCTCGTCTGGATTTATTTAATTAATAAGGAGGCGAATGTTGGTAATTGAAATAACAATAAATGAAAAAAAATTAAAGATAGAAAAAGACCGCTCAATCCTTTGGGCCGCAAATACCATAGGAATACAAATCCCTACCCTGTGTCATGACGCACGGCTGCAAGATGTTGGATCATGCAGGGTGTGTGTAGTAGAAGTTGAAGGTGAAAACAGATTGATTCCTTCGTGTATTACCAAGGTAAGAGATGGTATGGTTGTGCGCACGGATACGGTAAGAGTCCACAAGGCGCGGAAGTCTATAATTGAACTCCTCCTTTCAAATCATCCCACAGATTGTATGACATGCGAGGTTTGCGGCAATTGCGCCTTGCAGGATCTTGCGCACAAATATGGAGTGAGGGAGAGCAGATATTTTTCCAACCCTACAGGCGGAATTAAAAAGGACAGAAACCTCGCAATCCAGTTTGATTCCAGCAAATGCATACTTTGCGGTAGATGCGTCCGAATATGCAACGAGACACAGCAGGACGAAGCAATCAATTTTATTGGCCGTGGTTTTGATATGACAATTGGGCCGGCCTTTAACGACTCATTACTTGATTCGTCATGTGTTTTATGCGGTCAGTGCGTTTCCACGTGTCCTGTCGGGGCTTTAGTTGAAAAACAAGCCGTAGGCAAGGCGCGCGCATGGGAACTTAAAAAGGTTCAGACAGTCTGCGGTTACTGTGGTGTGGGTTGCAACATATTTCTTAATATAAAGGACGACAAGGTTGTAAAAGTCACATCAGAATCAGGGACGGTTCCAAACGACGGCAACCTGTGTGTAAAAGGCCGTTTCGGCAAGGACATGATACACCATCCGGATCGCCTAAAAGAACCTATGATCAGGAGAAACGGTAGTTTTAAGGAAGTGACATGGGATGAAGCGTTTGATTACATTGCGGAAAAATTGAAAATTATAAAGGATAAAGATGGCCCCGACAGCATAGGATGCATAGCATCGTCCCGATGTACTAATGAAGAAGACTATCTTATGCAGAAGTTTGCCCGCGCGGTTATCGGGACGAATAATATAGACGAATGCGCCCGCACCTGACACGCTCCAACAGTCGCCGGTCTGGCGATGTCATTTGGAAGCGGCGCTATGACTAATTCAATTAGTGAGATAAAAGATTGCGAGACACTATTTCTTATAGGGTGTAACCCTACCGAAGCGCATCCGGTAATAGCGTTAGAAATGAAAAAGGCTTTAAAAAGAGGGGCAACGTTTATAGTTGCCGATCCGAGAGAGATATGGTTTGCGAAACACGCAAAGATACATCTGCAGCATAAACCGGGAACAGATATACTCTTGATAAACGCAATGATTAACGTCATTCTCTCTGAAGGATTAGAGGATAAGGAGTTTATTAAAAACAGGACGGAAGGGTTTGCAGAGGTCAAAGAGTTGGTAAAGAATATCACCCCTGAAACGGTTGCGGATGAAGTTGGTGTAAAAGCCGAGGATATAAGGGAAGCTGCAAGGATATATGCCGCTAAATCTGAAAAGACCGCAATCTTTTACACTCTCGGCATTACAGAGCATACTTGTGGCACCGACAACGTCAGAACCCTTGCAAACCTGGCGATGTTAACCGGACATATAGGAAAACCAAGCACAGGGGTTAATCCGTTACGAGGGCAAAACAATGTGCAGGGCGCATGTGATATGGGAACCTCGTGCGACAAACTACCAGGTTATCAGTCTGCTTATGACCCTGTTGTAAAAGATAAATTTGGGAAGGCATGGGGTGTCAAAATGCCGGAAACAAAAGGGTATGCGCTTCCAGAGATGATTGACGAGGCAGATGAAGGTAATCTGAAGGCTCTCTACATTATGGGACAGGATCCTGTTATGAGCGAACCGGATCAAGATGCGGTAAAGCGCGCATTGGGAAAGCTGGAATTGCTCATAGTTCAGGATATATTTATGTGTGAAACGGCTAAACTCGCGCACGTAGTGCTGCCAAGCTCTTCATTTGCCGAAAAAGACGGCACGTTTACTAACTCGGAACGAAGGGTTCAGAGAGTGCGAAAAGCGATAAATCCCGTGGGAAATTCAAAACCTGATTGGGAAATTATATGCGGGATAGCTAATCGTATGGGTTACCCAATGAATTATCCATCACCAAAAGAGATATTGGATGAAGTGGCCACGTTGTCGCCACATTATGCAGGTATTAATTTTGAAAGGATAGAGCATGTGGGAATACAGTGGCCATGCCCTGACGTTTCACATTCCGGAACTCAGTACCTACATAAAGGAAAATTTACGCGTGGATTAGGCAAATTCTTTGCCCTCCCGCACAGGCCTCCCGCGGAACAAACGGATAAAGAATATCCGCTTATTCTGAGCACAGGCAGAACACTGTACCATTACAATGTGGGCACCATGACCCGAAGGTCAGAAAGCATTGCGCAAAAAACCAACGACTGCTTTGTTGAGTTAAATACCGCAGACGCGCTGAAGATCGGAATAAATAATGACGAAATGATTAAGATTATAACACGAAGGGGCGATGTTGTAGCCCGCGCGGAGGTTTCCTCTAAGGTAAAAGAGGGGGTTATCTGGATGCCGATGCATTTTGCGGAAGCATCGGTCAACAAACTTACCATTGCGGCATTCGATAATATTACACTGACCGCCGAGTATAAGGTGTGTAGCGCAAGGTTAGAAAAACTGCCGGGCTGATACCAAAAGCATTAGGATCTTATGAGTTAAATTGTGACAATTTTTGACAGAATATTTTCAAAAAAATAATTCCGACCTTTTTACTTTTGCCTTTTTACTTTTTACTTATCCGGTTTATCCGGTTTAGGTTTACTAAAAACGAAGGAGATATATTTATGGACAAAAATTTGCTTGTTGTTGAGGATGATCAGAAGATCCTGTTACTTTTGAAAAGGGTTTTAAGGTGTTTTGAAAAAAATGGTGTGGGGCTTTTTCTTGCCAAAAATGGAACGGAAGCTCTTTTAATTGCAAAGAGAGTAAAACCCGACCTTGTATTTCTAGACATAGCGATGCATGAAGTGTCCGGTCTTGATGTTTGTAAACAGATAAAAGGCGATCCTGAATTAAATAACACAAAGGTTGTTTTTATAACGGGAAAAGACAGCGATGATGATAAGGAAGAGGGCAAAAAGGCCGGAGGCGACGATTATATCACAAAACCGTTTAGCCCCGACTACATTATAGAAAAGGCGGACGAAATATTGTTGATGTGCCTTGATGAACACAGCAAGTGTTCCGGTTTGACATATTTGTTTGACGACTCAGAGCCTGATAATGCGCAACCCGCTTTTGGAAATATAAGAGCTTATTAAACACTAACGGGTAGTTCGGTCGTCAGCTTCACTTGGGTTCTTACTGGAATCTTTAATTGCTATTCTTCGAGTACGAATACAATAGCGATACGGCTCACATAAAAAACAAGGTGATCTCGAATATTCCATTTTATATATTGCTGACTTTTTATAATCTGTTTGACAATGAGAAACCTGGGACGGATGATATAGACTACAAGTATCGGTTCCAGCGCCGGCTATCATTTTAGAGCCACGCAAGGAAAAGTTTATGTTTACAATAACTATATTACCTAAGTTGAGCGATTTAAATACCCCCTCCCCTAACCTCTCCCACTAAGGGGAGGGGGATTTGGCTTCTTAAACGCGTTTTGGCTTAAATCATAATTTTAAAAAGTTTTATCCAATGGGGGAATATTGAATTTAAGTATTTACCTTTAATTCCCCATCCCTTGATGGGAGGGGTTAGGGGGGGGGTGATAAAATTCGCGCAAAAATAACGGTATCATATGCTCCGGCCTAGGTAGTATTTTATTCTAAAGTAATAAACCCTCTGTTTATTTTTGCGTTGACGGCAAAGGTAGTCGCATCAGGGTAACATAACAAATTAATATAAACATTTAGCGGTTGAATCTGGACGAGAGTGTGACGATACAAATTAAAAAAAATATTTTAATGACAATAATTGCCATTTTTCATTATTCAATCAACGCATATGCTCTAGCGGAGTCATGGGATGATTTAAATAATCATATAGATACCCTTTATAAAGAGGGTGATTATACTGGGGCGCTTTTAACTGCTGAAAATGCTCTTAAAGTTGCGAATGAAACATACGGGACGGATCATCACAACACAGCGAGATCAATGGACAATCTCGCTAATATCTATAGCCTCATTGGGAAATTTAAAAAGGCGGAATCGCTTCTCCAACAAGCCATGGCCATCAAAGAAAAAGCGTCAGGAAGGGATCATCAAGATATTGCAACCTCTATGAATAATCTGGGGGAAGTTTACAGAATTATGGGAAGATATTCAGAGGCCGAGTCTCTTTTTTATCAGGCGCAGGCGATTAGAGAAGAAACGCTGGGAGAAGGCCATCATGATTTAGCGACTACCATGGATAATCTAGGTAAACTTTACAGAGTTATGGGGAAATATGAAAAAGCCGAGCCCTATTTCAAAAAAGCGTTACAAGTTAGAGAAAAAACTGTTGGGGTGGATCATCATGAAACTGCAACTGCGCTTGATAATCTGGCAAAACTGTATCAATATCAGGGCAATTATGCCGAAGCAGAATATCTTCACTCTCAAGCATTGTCAATAAGAGAAGAAACGTTGGAAAAAGATCATCTTGATATAGCGTCCTCACTGCACAATCTGGCGGAACTTCATTGTGCTATGGGAAGATATTCAGAAGCTGAGTCGCTTTTTTATAAAGCAATGGCAATTAGAGAAAAAGCTTTTGGAAAAGAACATCATGATATAGCGGATACTATGAATAATCTCGGAGCTCTTTTTAAAATCACGGGAAAATATTCCAAAGCAGAAACGCTTAGTAAACAGTCGTTGGCGATTAGAAAAAAGATCTTTGGAGAAGAACACCCCGATGTTGCAACATCAATGCATACATTAGCAATTATTTGTTTGGCTCAGGGTAAATATGATGAAGCTAAACCCTTTTACGAGCAAGCTCTGGCAATTAGAGAAAAGGCGCTTGGAAAAGAACATCCAGCTTTTGCGGCAATACTTAACACATTAGCAAGCGCTTATTATATCATAGAAACCAAATACAGCGAAGCAGAGCTTCTTTTTAAGCAAATCCTTGAAATTTACGAAAAAACTTTGAAAAAAATGCATCCAGATATAGCATTTACAATGAATAATTTTGCGGGACTTTATAGATCCCAAGGTAAATATGCGGAAGCGGAAACGCTTCTAAGTCAGTCGCTGATTATAAGACAAAAAGTTTTCGGAAACGAACATTCGACAGTTGCAGAATCAGTAAATAATCTTGCTATAATCTACAGGACTCAAGGCAAGATAACTGAGGCCGAATCATACTATAAAAAAGCGCTGGCAATAAAAGAACGAATCTATGGAAAAGAGCATCGTGATGTTGCTATATCAATGAATAATCTGGGTGAATTGTATGCGGAACAACGAAGATATGTTGAAGCGGAAGCTCTTATCACTCAATCTTTGACGATAAATAAAAAGCTTTTTGGGGATGAACATCCTGATGTGGCGTTAGTAATGAACAATCTTGGCCTACTTTACAAAGCCCAGGGCAAATATGCAGAGGCTGAGTATTTTTTTAAACAATCGTCAGAGATTGTAGCGGAAATATATGGAGAAGAACATCAAAGTCTGGTATTCCCAATGAATAATTTAGCAGGGCTTTACAGTTCTCGGGAAAAGTATACAGAAGCCGAAACACTTTACAAGAAATCGATCATGATTCAAAAAAAGACATTTGGGGACAAACATCTAAATGTGGCAAAATTACTGAATAATCTGGGTGAACTTTATAAAGCACAGCGCAAATATGAAGAGGCTATATTTATTTACAAACAATCCTTGGTGATAAATAAAAAAAATTACGGGGAATATCATCTGAATGTGGCAACAATAATGCATACCTTATCTAAAATCTATTTAATTCAGGAGGATCTTTCCAATGCTGAACCTTTTTTAAAAAAGGCGTTGGTGATAAGGGGAAAACTACTTGGAAGCGAACATTCTAGTGTTGGCGACCTGATGAATATCCTGGCATCAGTTTATGGAATACGCGGCAAGTATGCCGAAGCAGAGCTTCTTTATAAAAAGGCATTAGAGACAAAGGAAACTTTATTTGGCAAAGAACATGACAGTGTAGGAATATTGATGAACAATCTTGCCGCGCTTTATGGAGTACAGGGCAAGTTTGCCAAAGCCGAACCACTTTTCAAGCAAGTTCTAATTATAATGGAAAATAATTTAGGCAAGCAACATTCAAAAATAGCTCCAATACTAGACAATTTAGCGGAATGTTACTGGAACATGGGGAAAAATGATAAAGCAGAGGAGTTTGAAGATAGGGCTTTACGGATTCGTCTAAAATGGAAGCCTACGAACTCAACACAAATATTAATATAAACCTTTAGCAGTTGAATCTGGACGATAGTGTGAAGAAACAAATAAAAGAAATTATTTTAATGACAATAATTGCCATTTTTCATTATTCAGGCAATGTCTATGCTCAGGAAATCCCGGCCATTGACAATATTACGCAACAAATTGAAACCTTTAAAAGAGAAATGGCCTATCAAAAGGATGAGATTAGGGAACTAAAGGCAAGGTTAACGGAACAAACAGGCCAACAAATTGCCTCCTCCTTTAATGAAACAGCGTTTGTGAGGGAAGATATAGATAAAATTGTTGAAAACCAAATTGATGAATATTTTGAAAAAGAAGAGAACCGGGAAGAGTTGGCTTCGTATATAAAACTTCCCCTTGATATTGGTTTTAAAAAAGGCTTTTATCTCCGAACATATGACAACAATTTTAGCTTTGTGATGAACCCCTTGTTTCAATTCAGATATACCTTTGAGGACTTTGACGACAAAGAGGACAACAGCTCATTTAGAATAGACCGTGGCAGGCTGGTCTTTCATGGCAATGCATATAATCCCAATATAAATTATTTTATCCAATTGGAAACACGTTCAACGGGTTCAAAAGATGGCGGCAAATCGGTTGAAATGATTGATTTCTTTGGCGATATTACTTACGTTCCTAACGCAAAGCTCCGGTTCGGTCAATGGCTGATACCATTTAACCGTCAACAGACTACACCTATTTGGAAATTACAAATGATAGATAGATCTGTCGCTAATAACGAATTTAATTTAGGCAGGCAGATTGGGATTATGGTTCATGGAGAACTGCTTGATCATAAATTAGAGTACTATGGCGGTTTCTGGAACGGCAATTTTCGAAACGAAAGCAGAAACGACAATAATGAGCATCTCTGGGTATTCAGGGCCTCTTACAATCCTTTTGGCATATACGCATATGCTGAAGGCGATCTAGAATATTCAGTTAAACCTAAAGCTCATATATCAAGCTCTATTTCGTTTAATAGTGTCGATGATGCAACCTTTGCGCTGGATGATATTGGGGCTGTAACTGCTGACGAAATTGATAAAACTCAGGTTGCGGGAGAACTTGGATTCAAATATTGCGGGTTTTCATTAATCAGTGAATATTATTATAGGAAGCAGAGTGGAGTTGCAAACGCAAATTTAATAGATCATGGTTTCTTTGTTCAGGCAGGATATTTACTCATCCCCAAAAGACTTGAATTGGCCGGCAGGTACTCCCTTGTAGAGTATGACAATGAACTGGAAAAAGACGCGTTAAGGAATGCCGCCGTCGGTGTTAACTATTTTTTTAATGGACATAAATCTAAGCTCCAATTTAACGCAGTCAGATTTTTAAATCGTAATTCCGAGGAGCCTGACAATATAGACTACAAGTATATATTCCAATATCAGCTGGCGTTTTAGGGGTTAATGTTAATCCGGCTTATTACAGATAGAGGCATTGACTTTGTAGTGGTTACAAAAGAAACTGCTAAAATCATAGAGATGTTAGCCATAGCAGAGAGATAATATTTTTAATAAATTTTTATTTGTAAAGTGAGAATGTATGAAAATAGGAATAAAGGGAATTATTTTAATAGCGGCAACTACTGTGTTATATAACGCGGGTATTCTTTATGCCCAGGTGAATTCACCTACAGATAATTTTGCTCAACAAATGGAAACATTTAAACGGGAAATGGCTTATCAAAAGGATGAGATTAGGGAACTGAAAGCAATGTTAGCGGAACAAACCGGGCAGAAAATTGCCAATACATTTAATGAAACAGCGTTTGTGAGGGAAGATATAGATAAAATTGTAGATAAGAAAATTAGTGAATATTTTGAGATAGAAGATAACCGGGAAGAGTTAGTTTCGTATATAAAACTTCCTCTGGATATTGGTTATAAAAAAGGTTTCTATTTAAGAACACACGATGGAAAATTTAGCATGAAAACTAATGGAAGACTTCAGTTTCGGTATAGCCTTGAGGATTTTGACCGAAAAGATGATGACAGCTCTTTCAGGCTTCGACGCGCCAGGATTAAATGGACAGGCAATGCGTATAGGGACTTTAAATACAAGATTGAATTGGCGTTAAAGTCAACAGGATCTAAAGATAAAAGTAAATCAGTTGAGTTGATTGATTGGTGGGCTGATTATACACGCTATTCTTTTGCCAAGATTCGGATGGGACAATGGAAAGTTCCGTTTAACCGGCAGCGTGTGGTCTCTTCTGAGAATCTGCAATTGATTGATAGATCAGTAGCGAATAACGAGTTCGCCTTGAATAGACAGATTGGTGTTCAGAGTTTTGGTAAATTATTTGATAAAAAACTAGAATATTATTTTGGGTTCTTTAACGGCAATAATAGAAACGAAAGCCGGAATGATAATAACGAACACATGTTTCTATTGCGGACTTCCTATAATCTGTTAGGTGGATACGGAAAAGGAATAGCCGAGGTTGAAAGTGATATAGAATATTCAGAAACCCCGTTGGCTCATATATCAGGCGCTATTGCTTTTGACAGCACGGAAGATGTAACGATGGATCTGGAAGGCTTTGGAGAGGTTACGGCCAACGAAACGGACAGGACAAGCATTGTGGGTGAATATGGGTTTAAATACAAAGGTTTTTCCGCTATAGGAGAATATTATTGGAGAAAGACGCATGGCATTTCAGGCACAAATATAATAGATCAGGGAGTTTTTGCTCAAACCGGGTACTTTCTCATCCCTAGGAAGTTTGAAGTAACCGGTCGATATTCACTTGTTGATTTTGACGACCAATTGGAAACTGACGCAACAAGGGAAACCACCATTGGCCTTAATTGGTTTTTTGCAAAACACAAATCAAAACTTCAGTTTAACGCTATGCGAATTGACAATGAGAACCCGGGGCCGGATGATATAGACTACAAGTATCTGTTCCAGTACCAGCTATCATTTTAGAGCCACATAAGGGAAAAGTTATGTTTACAAAAAATATATTATCAAATTTCAAGAATGATTTGCCTGCCGGCGTTGTAGTTTTCTTTGTTGCCGTGCCGCTTTGCCTTGGAATAGCATTAGCCAGTGGAGCTCCTTTGTTTGCCGGTTTAATAGCCGGGATAGTGGGAGGTATAATAGTAGGGTCATTGAGCAACTCTTCAGTGGGTGTGAGCGGTCCGGCGGCGGGTGTGGCTGTGATAGTGCTAACTTCTATTCAATCGTTAGGGGCATTTGAAATATTCCTTGTCGCTGTTGTGCTGGCGGGCATCATGCAAATTGTAATGGGATTATTGAGGGGCGGCGTTATCGGGTATTACTTCCCTTCTTCAGTTATAAAAGGCATGCTAACGGGTATAGGGCTTATCATAATTCTAAAACAAATCCCTCATGCTTTTGGTTATGACGCTGATTATGAAGGCGACCTTTCATTTCTGCAAGCGGATGGGGAAAATACTTTCTCGGAACTGGTGAATATGCTGGATTATGTGTCGCTCGGTTCGGTAATAGTAAGCTTAATATCTCTTTTCATTCTGCTTTTGTGGGAGCTTTATTTATCTAAAAAGCACAATATTTTCAAACTAATACAAGGGCCGCTGGTTGCTGTTGCGGCGGGCATTGGTTATCAACTAATTACTTCAGCTTTTTCCCCCGCTTACACTATTCAAAAGGAACATCTTGTAAGTGTGCCGGTTGCCAAAACATTTTTAGATTTTCTTAACCAATTTACGTTGCCTGATTTTTCACATATCATAAGCGTTGAAGTTTGGATAGTGGCGCTTACGATTGCCGTCGTCGCCAGTATAGAAACCTTGCTTTGTGTAGAAGCTACGGATAAGCTTGATCCTCATAAACGCATAACTAATACTAACAGGGAGTTGTTTGCCCAAGGCGGAGGAAATATTATATCCGGTTTAATAGGAGGGTTGCCCATAACACAGGTCATTGTCCGAAGTTCCGCCAATATACAGTCAGGCGGGCAAACAAAACTATCAACTCTTCTACACGGCCTTTTTCTGTTGATTTGTGTAACCACAATTCCTCATGTGCTTAATATGATTCCGTTATCCGTTTTAGCGTCTATCCTTTTTATAGTAGGGTATAAGCTGGCCAAGCCAAGTTTGTTTAAGCAGATGTATCGATTAGGTTGGTGCCAATTCCTGCCGTTTATTGTGACTATTATAGGAATCGTATTTACCGACCTGCTTAAAGGTATCGCAATGGGCGCCGTTGTAGGCTTGGTGATATTGATTAAAAATAGTTTTAAAAATTCGCACTTTCTACACCAGGAAGTTTTTGATAACAAGTTCCATAAAGTAAAAATGACGCTTGCGGAAGAGGTGACATTTTTAAACAAAGGGGCGATCCTGGAAACGCTGAATAAATTATTGGAGGGAACACACCTTACCATTGACATGAGCAAGTCGGTAAGCATTGATTATGATGTTCTGGAAATTATAGACAACTTCAAAAACACTGCAAATGATAAAGGTATTGAAGTTGTGCTTTTGAACAGAGGCGAAGCGCAAACAGCGGACTATTAATAATTAATATTATTTAATTTAATCTAATTTAATTTAATCTAAAATAAAATAAAAACAATGAGAACTCATACTAAAGAAACACAAGCGTCCATGACTCCTGAAAAGGCATTGACATTATTGAAAGAAGGAAATCAGAGGTTTCAAAACAATTTGAAAGCAAACCGAAACCTGTTGCAACAAGCGGGCGAAACAAGCGGGGGACAATTTCCATTCGCGGTAATATTGAGTTGCATAGACTCGCGTGTATCGCCGGAGCTTATTTTTGACCAGGGGCTGGGAGATATATTTAGCGTCCGCATTGCGGGGAATTTTGTAAATGAAGACATATTGGGGAGTATGGAATTTGCCTGTAAGATTGCCGGCTCAAAGCTAATTGTAGCGCTTGGGCATAGCAGCTGCGGCGCTATTAAAGGAGCATGTGACAATGTTAAGCTCGGGAATTTGACTACCCTTATTAGAAAATTGAAACCTGCTGTAGAAGCGGCGCTGGAACCTACTGAAAACAGGAACTCTAAAAATACCGAATTTGTTGAAAAAGTTGCGCGCATAAATGTTGAATTAACCATTGCAAACATCAAAAAACAAAGTCCGGTTTTGAAGGAAATGTTTAATAATGGCGAGATAGGGATAGCCGGGGGGATGTATGATTTACAATCGGGGGGAGTGCAATTTTATGAAACCAGACAAAAATGAACTAAACCACAGATCGAAGAGACTCGATCAAAAAGGAGAAAAATTATGAGTGTATTGTGTAGATACTGTCTGTTGTGCTTGTTGTTTATCACTTTAGGATTTTTTTCAGCGAGTGCGACCGCCCAAATAGGCAGAGAGGTCGCCGTTCCCAAACATCTTCAGGACGATAATGAGTTTGTTATTTCAATGAAGGGCCTTATTGCGCATGGTGAAGAACTCTTTACGGCCAATTGGACCAGTCAGGAAGGGGGCGGAAGACCGCTGACGAAGGGGACAGGCGATCCGCTGGTAGATCAAAATGATCCTCTCGTCTTCCCGCGGAACAACAATCGCATCTCCGGGCCGGATGCGAACTCGTGCGCCGGGTGCCACAACGCGCCATTTGGGATTCCCGGAGGTGGCGGTGATTTCGTGACCAGCGTTTTCGTGTTGGGGCAAAGGTTTGACTTTGCTACTTTTGACAACAATGACCTGACTTCCACGAAGGGCGCAGTGGATGAAATTGGCCAATCCGTTACACTGCAGACGATTGCCAACCGCCGGGCCACTTTGGGTATGTTCGGTTCCGGCTTTATCGAAATGCTCGCGCGGCAGATGACTTTCGACTTACAGGCGATTCGCGACGCGACGAGCCCGGGAGGAGCGAATCCCCTTGTCACCAAGGGAATTTCTTTTGGAATAATCGCTAGGAACGCTGAAGGCGCATGGGATACTTCTCAGGTTGAAGGGCTCCCGGCATCCAGCCTAGCCACCACAGGCCCGGTTGATCCGCCCAATTTGATCATTCGCCCATTTCATCAGGCCGGAGCCGTGGTTTCGATCCGTCAGTTTACAAACAACGCTTTCAACCATCATCACGGCATGCAGTCCACTGAACGCTTTGGTATTGGCGCCGATCCTGACGGCGACGGTTTTGTCAACGAACTAACTAGGGCGGACATAACCGCAAGCGTCATTCATCAAGCAACGTTGGCGGCGCCTGGCCGTGTAATCGCTAACAACCCGGTTGTAGAGGAAGCCGTGCTGATGGGAGAGCTGCTATTTGAGGATATTGGATGCTCCGTATGTCATGTGTCTAGTTTGCCGATAGATAATGATGGGTGGATTTTTACTGAGCCTAATCCCTTCAACCCGCCGGGGAATTTGCAGGTTGGCGATACCCGCATGCTCAGTGTTGACCTTACTAACAAGAGGTTGCCGCTTCCGCGTCTTAAGGTTAAGCGAGGCATAGTTCATGTCCCGGCCTTTACCGATCTTAAGCTTCACGATATTACTAATGGGCCGGGCGACCCTAACAAAGAGCCTCTCGATATGAACCGGCCGGCAGGCTCGCCGGAGTTCTTCGAGGGGAACTCGCGATTTATTACCCGCAAACTCTGGGGTGTCGCAAATGAGCCGCCCTTCTTCCACCACGGGCAGTTCACGACATTGCGGGAAGCTATCCTTGCTCATAATGGCGAGGCCGTGGTTTCAAAGGAGTCGTTCGTAGCGCTGAGTCAGCATGAGCAGGACGCCATTATTGAGTTCTTAAAGACTCTTCAGGTATTGCCTCCGGGAACCAAACACCGTATTGTTGACGAGAATGGCAAGAAGAAAAGGTGGCCGCCGAACGGCAATGGTTAGTATGACTGGAACTTAATATGAACGGATCTGTATGATTTATAAACTGGAGGAGTTTGATTTTATGAAAACAAAACAAAACGACTGTAATATGAACAATACAATCACTACGGTAGACATTTCCTTGCCAAAACAGAAAAGCGTTTATAAAGGGAAAGTAAGAGATGTTATAAATATAGACGATGATCTTCTGGTAATGATAGTAACCGATCGCATTTCATGTTTTGATGTGGTATTGCTAAATGGTATTCCCTATAAAGGGCAGGTATTAAACCTGCTTGCCGCCAAATTTCTTGAAGATACTATAGATATCATACCAAACTGGATGATTGCCGTTCCGGATCCGAATGTAATGATTGGTTATAAATGCGTCCCGTTTAAAGTAGAGATGATAGTGAGAGGGTATCTATCCGGTCACGCATGGAGGGAGTATAAAACAGGCAAACGCGCGCTTTGCGGTGTTAAACTGCCCGATAATTTAAATGAGAACGACAAGTTGCCTGCGCCGATTATTACGCCAACAACAAAAGCGGATGTTGGACACGATGAGGATATTTCGAGGGAAAATATATTGAAACAGGGATTAGTTTCTGAAGAAGATTACAGGTTGCTTGAGAGCTACTCATTGGCTTTGTTTGAAAGGGGCGCCCGGCTTGCCGCGGAAAAAGGATTAATACTGGTGGATACAAAATACGAATTCGGAAAATATAGGGACAACGACATTTACCTTATTGATGAAATCCATACGCCTGATTCATCCCGCTATTTCTATGCTGACGGGTATCCGGAACGACAAAACAAAGGCGAGCCACAAAAGCAATTATCCAAGGAGTTTGCGAGGCAGTGGCTGATTGAGAACGGCTTTCAGGGAAAAGACGGGCAACAAATACCGGAAATGGGCGAGTCATTTATTAGCAGTGTATCGGAAAGGTATATTGAACTTTTTGAGAATCTGACCGGCGAGCCCTTTATAAGAACCGAGGTCTCTGATATTTCTCAAAGAATAGAAAATAATATTAATCAATTTTTCATAACTAAACAGCAAACAACTATATGAATTCTGGAAGACTATATTACATGAAAAAGATGAATACTATCTTAAAGATTTAAAATTGTCTAAAAATTATGTTCCAGGGGGCTGTTTAAAAAGCAGTCATAGAGTTAAATGGAATATTAATTCTATCCGCCAAAGCTATTAAATATGAAGTAAAAATAACTTTATTTTAATTAAAAAATATAATAAAATGTTTTTTTACGATTTTGATTTTTCAAATCTATAGTATTCCGATTTTATATATTTAAAAATTAATTATTAAGGAGAGTTATTATGAGAAGCTATATTTTTATCGTTTTATTAGCAGCGCTTGGTTTTAGTTTTCAGGTTTTTGCCGGGAATGAAGCTCATGAAAATAAAGGCGCGGCCAAACAAACACCCGCCGCCGGCTCCACTGGGAAGATTGACGCCAACGTTGGCCTTGAAATGATTATTAAAGGCAATGATGAATTTGTCAAAAATCATGCGGAAGACTATTACTTAAATATAAAAAACGCCCAGCATCCATTTTTAACCATGGTCTGCTGTTCCGACTCAAGGGTGCATACAAATGCGTTTTCATTTGATCCGGTTGACAAAGTATTTGCCATTAGAGTCGTTGGTAATCAATTTATAGTGGGAGAAGGATCGGTTGATTACGGTATTCATCATCTTAACACCCCTATTTTGCTGATGTTTGGGCATGTGCATTGTGGAGCGGTTAAAGCGGCAATGTCGGATTATAGGAAAGAGTCAACTTTTATTATTAGCGAGCTTGACCATCTTCATATCCCTCTCTTACTAGATGATCATAATGAAGATTTTGAGAGCCGGTGGTTAAAAAATGTTGAACGAAATGTTGATTATCAGGTTGAGTTGGCGCTTCATGCATACCGCGACGAAGTTCAAAAAGGCAAACTCACCATTATCGGAGCGGTTGACGATTTCATTAATGCTTATGGAAAAGGGGTGGGCAGAATAGTTATAACAAATGTAAACGGCACAAAGGACGTAGAGGCAATAAAAAAACATTCGGTTTATAGCAAAATCAGTAAAGAGCTTAAAAGTCTCTCTGTTGGAAGAGTTTCTGATAAATAGTTAATAAATGATATTTAATAGTTTTGAATAAACCAATACTTGATTTTTTGAGCGCGTTGGATAATGAAAGAGCCGGCTTTTAATTGCCAACTTCGTATCTATTCAGCATGTTTTCACATGACTATACACACCCCTAAATCCCCTCTTATTAGAGGGGACTTTATGGAAATATATCCGATTTAATATCCCCTCTAAAAAGAGGGGTGGCCGCTTGGCGGACGGTGTGTGTAATTTACGCTGAATAGATACGAAATAAAACCCTAAAGGGTAAATTTCCGCAATACCACGCTGTAGGAGTTAAGGCTTCTGCCTTTTTTCACTAACAAATTTCACAAACACAAACCTCATACGTCTGACTATACCCCTCAAATTTTACGTCACTTGATATATACTTTCCGTTATACAACAACAATAATTGTATCCTTCGCTTTATATTATATACACGTCTATAACCGCCTTCTTTATGTTCCGCGTTAGTCTCCTGCATTGCTTATTTTTTATACTCAATTAGTACGTGGTACGTTGCTTTTAACATATTGCGGTAATTGAGCTTACAGTAATATCTGCCATAGTTTACAATCCCTGTTTTTGATTTTCATGCCCAATTTAACAACGGCATTAAAATATTGCCACGCTACTTTGCTTTTTAAACAAGTGTGTTGTACTATAATTATGACGGATGGTTCTCGTTAGGAATAACATAACTTATGCAGGCATTTTAAAAAGCTTTTCTCATTAAATAAGTGTGAATGGCCGGTAATATTAAAGGAGGGAGGCTCTCTAAAAAGGACTAAAACGCCGCTTTTAATTAATATTGCTGCATATTTATTGGCAAATCTGTTCTCCTGAAGCAATTAATTCACGGATTAGTCGTTTCTCACGGAGATGCAATGTTTAAAAACTTTGTTTTAAGCTTGAGTTGGGTTTAAAGTCAGTATATTTAGGGCGTTTAATAGGAAAATATCAAATAGATGTTTTTAACTAAATATTGCGCTTATTGGCGGAAGTTAAGGCATATAAAATGCAGAGAACTTATTAAGCGCATGTTATTTTACATAAATGGCGCAGAGGGGGCTTTAAAATGTCTTGTAAAATAATGTTCGTGGATGATGAAAAATCAATTTTATCGGCATTGAAACGTATTTTTGCTGATTATAACTATAATATTTATACTGCAAACAGCGGGAGAGAAGCTCTTGAAATTCTAAAAAAAGAGCAAATGGACATCATTGTTTCTGATCAGCGTATGCCTGAAATGAGCGGGGTTGAGTTTCTCCAACAGGCTAAACTGTGCTCACCGGGGGCAATTAGAATGCTGCTTACAGGTTATTCCGACATTAATGCGGTTATTGATTCTATAAACAAGTGCGATATTTTTAAATACATAACAAAACCATGGAATAACGATGAGTTAATAAAAAGCATTCAATATGCTGTTGAGTTAAAGAAACTGAGGAAAGAGAATTGCATACTTCATGAATTGACAGATAAGCAGAATATAGAATTAAAGGAGTTAAACTCAAATCTTGAAAAAAAAGTAAATGAGCAAACTGAAGAACTTCGTATGATGCTTGATAAATCAAAAGTTCTTTATAAAAAACTAAGTAAAAGTTTCTTTAATACAATAAGGGTTTTCATCAATATGATTAAATTGAGAAATCCTGAGCTTGTTGTGCACCTTAAGAATACCGCCGGAATGGCAAAGAACATTGCGCAAAGAATGAATCTTGATAATCATGATATTAAGGATATTGAGATTGCGGCATTACTTCATGATATTGGCAAAATGGGAGCTTCGGATGAGCTGCTCAATAAACCTTTTGGGAATATGACAACATCAGAAAAAGCTGAATACAAAAAACACCCCACAATTGGGCAGGCCGCTCTTAAACTGATTGAGAATTTTAATGATATCGGAATAATTGTTCGACACCATCATGAAGAGTGGAACGGGCATGGTTTTCCTGATAAATTAAAAGGCAATAAGATACCAATAGGCGCGAGAATAATAGGGGTTGCCGGCGATTACGATTCTTTGTCTAACGGAACTCTTTTGCCGGCTAAACTTTCAATGAAAGATGCATGCAATTATATTATAAAAAACAGCAATCAGAGGTATGATCCTGATGTGGTTGCAATATTTGTTTCGCTTTTTAAAGGGGATAAATTCCATAAGAAACAGAAACCGGAAAACAGAGTTCCCGTTTCAGAGTTGAAACAGGGTATGGTTTTGGCAAAGGATATATTTACCAATAATGGTTTCCTGTTACTTGAAGAAGGAACCAAGATTACTATTGATGATATTAATAATATTGCGGATTTTGAAAAGGCTGAAAGAAAGATCTATTCCATTTGTGTTGAGGCGTAAAAGTTTTTTAAAAAAGAGGCTGCTATGCGACAAATTTTAAGCGTATTACTGTTAATTATTATGTTGTTTATTGATGGAAATGCTCCTAAGGCCGGCGAGCGGCAACCAATTAAAGCAATTTACGTGCCACTTGCCGACCACTATGCGGGAATAATTGCATATGAAAAATATCGGGCGGAAATGAAAAAAGCGGAATATTTTATAAAAAGGATTGGAAGCTGGCCTGAACTTAGAGCCTATTTTATATCCGGCGAAGTTGATATGGCATTCATTATTTCCCCTATGGCAATGGATATGTTTGCGGAGAATCCTGATTTTAAATGGGTAGGTTTAATGCATAGGGACGGCAATGCGCTGGCTATTAACGCGTTATTAAACAAAGATGTAAATCTTTTAAAAAACAGGATTGATAGGAAGCCGGATGAAAAAGTCGCAAATGCTTTTACAAAAGCGAAGAAAAATAATGGAAAACCAACGCAATGCGGGGTTCCGTCGCTTTTGGCAACTCATACGGTTGTTCTTTACAAATATTTAAAAGATCACGGCAAGACATTAGGCTTAGGATATGGGCTTGGTAAAGATGTTGTTGCCAGGGAGATAGCTCCTCCTAAATCGCCTTCATTTATACGAAGGCAAAATAGCCGCGGAATGCCGGCATCATTTGAGCAATCTTTGCCGTGGGCTGATGTTGTTGAAACTCAAGGATTTGGTTATGTTGCATGGTACTCAAAAGATGTCATTATATGGCCAAATGGACATGTTGAGTGTATAGCAATAGCAACGGATAATGCTATAAAAAACAAAAAGGACGCATTAAAAGAGGTTATTTATTATATACACAAAGCCGGGGCTGATATTGAAAATGCAAGGATACGCGGCGGCAGTAAAATAATTGAAATATCCGATATGATTAGAAAACACATTCCAGAGCACAATAAAGACGCTATAATCCAAAGCCTCAGGAGTGATCTGAATGTCATTAACTATAAAAATCTAAATATTGATAAAGAGGGGTTAAGGCAAATTATGAATTATGCGGTTGATGGCGGTATCTTGAATAAGCCAATTGATATAGATGCTTTTGCCGATGAGAGGTTTGCCACTGAGATTACACAGGAATAGCCCTTAGGCGCTTTTGATTCAGGCAATAATAAGCTGGAGCATTCTAATATGTCAAAGCCGAATAAAAATAAGGCACAAAGATTGCCAAACCGTAAATTAAGGCGAACAATATTATTTTGGTTTCTCTTAATATCAGTTATACCTTTATGTTTAGTCTGTTTTATAAGTTTTAAGATCGCTCATAATGCGCTTAGAGATCAGGCCACAAATTCATTAATTAATGCGGCAAAACTAAAAAAAGAGTTTCTGGAATCATATTTTTCAGAGAGAGTTGCGGATTTGGATTTTCAATCACAGGAGATGGCAAATATCAGATTTTTAATCAAATTAAAGAAATCATTCCAGGAAAGCGGCTTATCTATAGAGGAATATGCTAAAGGCTATGAGCATTCAAAACTGTCGGTTAAGCTTGGAGAAGATCTTAAAAATTTTCAGGCTTCATATGGCTACATTGATATCCTGCTATTGGATGGCGACGGCAATTTATTGTTTTCTATTACAGGACACAACAGGCATTATTGGGGAACTAATATGTTTACAGGGAAATATGCCGGCACAAACTTTACGAAGGCATGCAAAAAATCAATGATCGATGGTAGGCCATATTTATCAGATTATGAATTCTGCAAATCTATTGTAAATGAAGTCGACTTCTTTATTGTTCAGGCCGTTGTTGATTATGAAGGGCGCAAAATAGGTTTAATAGCGTTGCAAATACCGGTTTATTCAATTGATAAAATGATGGGGGATAGAACAGGGCTGGGCGGCACAGGCGAAACATATCTGATTGGCTACGACCTGTTAATGAGGACGTCTTCAAGGTTTAGCGAAAATTCAACGGTTTTAAATGTAAAAATTGACACAGAATGCGCAAACGAGTGGCTTATAAATGAGATTAATCTTGGTCATATTGATTACCAAAATACAGGGATAGGCGCATCCCAGGCTATGGATAAAAATATTAATGTGAATAAACCTGAAACATATAAAGCATTTAAAGCTAATATTTATAAGGATTATAGAGGTATAAGCGTTTTAGGCGTTGGCACAAAGATTGATATGCTCGAGAGGCTCGGGATTCATTGGGCTCTATTAGCGGAGATTGATGAAAATGAGGCGTTTCGTTTCGCCTACATATTGCGCAATATAATTTTAACAATGATTTTTATAACTGTAATATTTGTTGTTGTGATATCGCTAACTATGTCAAAACTAATAGTTAATCCTATTATTAAACTTGCAAATTTATTACCTCAATTTACTAAAGGAAACATGGATGTTGATTTTAAAATTAAATCTCAAAATGAAATTGGTTTTCTAGAATCATCTTTTAAAAATATGGCGATTGATTTAAGAAACACTACAGTCTCAATAGACTATTTGAAGAATATTTTCGAAAGCATGTATGATGTTTTAGTTGTGTTAACTCCTGATTTTAAAATTAGAACAGCGAATAAACAGTTTTGCAATCTTTTGGATTATCCATTGGATTACATAACCGGCAAATTGTTTGATGATTTTTTTACAAATAGCAACCTTCTAACAGAAATGGAATTAGATAAATTAAATAAACATGGCTTCATTTATGATCTGGAAAAAATATTTGTCTCAAAGTATTTCGTAAAAATACCGTTGCTTCTTTCAGTTTCGAAAATGAATGACCAAGAAGGGGTGTGCCAAGGGATAGTATGTGTGGCAAAAGATATTACAGAACGAAAACATTATGAGGAAGAGAGGGAAAATTTTGTTGAAGAACTTGGATCAAAACAAATTGAAATAGAACAAACAAATAAGAATTTAAAAAAAGCGTTAGAGGATCTGCGTGAGTCTCAAACAGTCATATTACAACAGGAAAAACTGGCGAGTCTCGGCCAGTTAGCGGCAGGCGTGGCGCACGAGATAAATAATCCGATTGGATTTATTTCCAGCAACATCAACACTCTTGGAAAGTATTCAAGGAAGTTTACTGAATTTATCGCTTTGCAAGATGCCGCAATAAATCAAATTGACAACAAAGATGTTGTGGCTAATGTTGATAAAAATCGGAAAAGATTAAAGCTGGATTTTATTATAAATGATATAGATAACCTAATTAAAGAGTCGCTTGAAGGGGCGGGGCGTATAATAAAAATAGTGCGGGATCTTAAGGTTTTTACAAGGCATAGCGATAAAAAAGCGGAAATGGCGGATATAAATGAATGCATAAGAAGCTCGCTTAATATTGTTTGGAATGAAGTAAAATACAAAGCCACTGTCAATAAAAACTTTGGAGACATACCGCTAACTAAATGTTATCCGTTTCTTTTAGGTCAGGTATTTATAAATATACTAATAAATTCCGCTCATGCGATTAGAGAACACGGAGATATAACTATAGAAACATGGCGGGAAGGGCAATCAATATTCGCCTCATTTACGGATACAGGGTCCGGTATCTCAAAAGAGAATTTAAATAAAATATTTGATCCGTTCTTTACAACTAAGGATGTAGGGATAGGCACCGGTTTAGGCATGAGTATTTCATATGATATTATAAAAAAACACAATGGTTCTATTAAAGTAAAGAGTGATGCCGGTAAATGGACGAAATTTGTGGTGATGATACCTTTTATTGATAAATTATAGTTGTTGTTAAACGAATCCTTAATTAAATTTTGTATCTATCTTTTCTACATTTATATATGAGGGCCTTTAGCTCTAGTATTTTTAATAAAAAAAATTATAAAAAGGCGATATAACAATGAATGTCAAAGGTGTTAAACCTATTAATATATTGCTGGCGGAAGCGAACGATCAGGATCTAAAAAAGATATGCGCTTCTCTCAAGGCAAGATGTAGAGTGGCGGTGGCGCATTCCGTAAATAGCATTAAAGATATGCGAGCCGTTTTATCAGAATTTAGTCCTGATTTAGCAATTGTTAATTATTTGCTGAAAGACGGCAAAGGGCTTGAAATTTTAAATGAGATGCGAAGTTATATAGAATTTCCGGTTATTTTAACAAGCGATTATGAGGATGACAAAATTGCTGTGGAAGCTATTGAAAAAGGGGCCGTGGATTATGTGGCAAAGTCTGAATCGGCAATAGCCGCCTTGCCCAGGATTTGCGGCAGAGCAATGATAAAGTGGGGGCTTGTCAAAGAAAAAGAGAAAGCTGTGAATGCTCTGCGGCTGAGCGTAAAACGGTTTCGTTCTGTAACCGAGACTGCGACCGACGCTATTGTTACTGTTGATGAACACGGAATTATTACTTATTGGAATAATGGAGCAAAAAACATATTTGGATTTACTTCAGGAGAGGCCCTTGGCAAACCTGTTACAATAATTATGCCTGAACGGTTTAGAGAAAAACATATTAAAGGTATTGATCGTTATAACAAAACCGGAAAAGTTAAGGTTTTAGGGCAAACTCTTGAGCTTGTAGGACTAAAAAAAAATGAGGTTGAGTTTCCGGTTGAACTCACAATATCAACCTGGAGTATAGGCAAGAGGAGGTATTTTACATCGATTATTCGAGATATAACAGAAAGGAAAAAACTTGAAACAAAGCTAATTGCTGAAATGAAAAAGGTTGAAGCCTCTAATAAAGAATTACAAAAAACATATGATGATTTAAAAATTTCTCAGGCAATGGCATTGCAACAGGAGAAATTGGCCGGCATAGGCCAGTTGGCGGCCGGTGTTGCGCATGAAATTAATAATCCAATGGGCTTTATATCAAGCAATGTTGACACTCTTGGGCGTTACTTTAAAAAACTTGAGGAGTTTATTAGTCTGACGGAGTCGTCTTTAACGTCTGAAATTGATAGCCAATCCCGGGAGAATATAATTGAAAAACGCAATCAGCTCAAACTCGATTTTGTGCTTAGTGATACGGAGAATTTAATTAGAGAAACCATGGAAGGCGCCGGACGTGTAACTAAAATAGTGCAGGATTTAAAAAGTTTTGCCCGCCCAAGCGAGGAAGAACTAAAAATATCAAATATAAATGAGTGTGTTAAAAGCACATTGAATATTGTATGGAATGAGATTAAATATAAAGCGACCGTTGATAAGGAGTTAGGCAATGTTCCCGCCGCTAAATGCAACCCTCAACAGTTAAATCAGGTGTTCATGAATATTCTTATTAACGCCGCGGATTCAATTGATGAGAAAGGGGTAATAACAATAAAATCGTGGCTTGAGGATAGCTTTGTTTTTGTGTCTATATCGGATACGGGATGCGGTATTTCCGGTAAAAATCTCACTAAAATCTTCGATCCTTTTTTTACAACCAAAGAGATTGGAAAAGGCACCGGACTGGGCATGAGTATCTCTTATGATATTATAAAAAAACATGACGGAAAATTAGAAGTCGAAAGTAAAGTAGGCAAAGGGACAACATTTACTATTAGTTTGCCGGTTGAAACAATTTGTGACCCGGATATAGGAGTTTAAACATCTATATTGCGCATACTATAAGGAGAAAAGCATGGAATCTGATAATTTAACCGACACTAAAAAATATGAAATGCTATCAACGGTTTATAAAGAAGTGCAAAAGGCCAAAATCGAATGGGAACAAAGCGTGGATTGTATTAATGACATTTTCATTTTAACAGATTTAGACGGCAATATTCTGAGATGCAATAAAAAATTAATAAAGTTAACAGGCGAACCTTTTAACAAAATTTTAGGCCAAAATTGGAAGAATATATTCAAACAATATGGTTTTACAAAAGAAACACATGGCGAAAAACATATAGATATTATTCACTCAAGCGGTGAAAGATTTCATATAGACTCATGCTCTGTAAAAAACACCAAAGATATTGTTTTTGGCAAGGTTTTATATCTGCATAATGTTACAACATTAAGGCGCTTAAGGGAAGAGGTTGAAGATAAGAATATTGAATTAAACAAAGCGTATAATAAACTAAAAGAGGCTCAATCTCAGATTTTACAACAGGAAAAAATGGCTTCTATAGGGCAGCTAGCCGCCGGCATAGCCCATGAAATAAATAATCCAATAGGTTTTATTATGAGCAACCTTTCTTCATTAAATAAATATAGCTCTAAGATAGTTGAGTTTTTAAATGAACAATCGAATGTGATTGAGAGCGTGTCAAATCATGCTAAAGATGCGCTTAAATTAAAATTTAGCAATTTGAAAGATAAAAAACGGGAGCTTAAGATTGATTTTATTCTGGAAGATATTGTAAATCTTGTTAAAGAGTCTGTTGAGGGCGCCTATAGGGTAAAAAAAATAGTGCAGGATCTAAAAAGTTTTTCGCACATTGACGAAGAGGAATATAAATTGTCAAATATAAACGATGGATTAGATACCACCATAAATATAGTGTGGAATGAATTAAAATACAAAGTGACTTTGAAAAAAGAGTATAGCGATATACCTTTGACAAAGTGCAACCCCGGACAATTAAACCAGGTTTTTATGAACCTTTTAATAAATGCTTCGCATGCAATTAATGAAAAAGGCGAAATTGTAATAAAAACCTGGGATAAAGAGAACTATATTTTTATTTCAATTTACGACACAGGTTGCGGGATTCCGGAAAAGAATCTTAATAGATTGTTTGAGCCTTTTTTTACTACAAAAGATGTTGGAATGGGAACCGGGCTTGGCTTAAGCATTGCATTTGATATTATTAAGAAGCATAAAGGAGAGATAAATGTAAACAGCGTGGTCGGCAAAGGGACAAAATTTACAATCAAGATTCCGGTTGTAAATTAAAACAAATTTTATCACTATTTATATATCTATAATCATTTTCAAATTTCAGGCTTAATTATGGATGAAAATATTACAATATTATGTGTTGATGATGAGCGAAATGTGCTTAAATCGCTTATACGGCTATTTCTTGATTGTGAATATACTATTCTTACCGCCACATCAGGCAAGGAAGGCCTTAATCTCCTTGAAAAAGAGGATGCTCAAATAATAATATCTGATTATCGTATGCCTGTTATGAACGGGGCTGAGTTCCTAAAGGAAGTGTTTCAGTTATATCCCAAGACAGTTAGAATCGTGCTTTCGGGTTATGCTGACGCCGATTCAATACTTTCCGCAATAAATGAAGGGCATATTTATAAATTTATCCCTAAACCATGGGATGATAATGAGTTAAAAGTAACTATTTTAAATGCAATAGAACGTTACTTCCTCGTTAAAAAAAATGAAGAACTTACAGTTGAACTTATGAAAAAAAATAAAGAATTAACAGAATTAAATAATAAGTTAGTTAAACTATTAGGCGCAAAGTAGGTTTATATCGGATATTCGTAAATTATTGGCGGATTTTGACAATAATCTTTTCTAAATATTCACGTCTTTTTTGAAAGGCATAAACAATGACCGGCAAAATATTGTTTGTTGATGACGAAAAAGAGATGCTATCATCTTTTAAAAGGTTGTTTATTGATTATAACTGCTTGGTCTATACAGCTTCAAGCGGAGCTGAAGCGTTAGATCTGTTAAAGAAGGAGAGTATAGATGTTGTTGTTTCCGACCAAAGGATGCCGGAAATGTGCGGTATTGAACTTCTGGAGCATGTTAAAAAGTCTTTTCCTGATATTATAAGGATATTGATTACCGGGTATTCAGATAACAAGGCGACCGTTGACTCTATAAATAGATGCGAGATTTTTAGATATATTGAAAAACCATGGAATAACCATGAATTAAAAAATACTATAAAACTTGCTTTCGAACTTAAGAAATTAAGAGAAGATAATTGTAATCTTCTCAAATTAACAGAGAGACAAAACATTGAATTAAAAGCCCTTAATAAAGAGCTTGGAGAAAAAGTAAAATTACATATAAATCTATGCAATTTACAAAAAAAGTTGCATAAAGAGCTAACAACAAATTATGAGGCCTTAAAAAAAGCGGAAAAAGCTCGCGATACAATGTGTCACATGATTGTTCATGATCTTCGCAATCCATTAGGCATTATTAAAGGGTGTGTTCAACTTTTGGAGTCTCGTATAAACGACACTGCAAATAAAACTATATCTATAATTTTAGAAACAATTGAGAGAATGGTGGTTTTGCTTAATAGCATTCTTTATGTTTCTAAACTTGAGTCGGAGGAGATTAATGTTTCGCTTAAATCAATAAACATTGCTCAGCTTATTAATGATATTTCAAATGAGTATATTCCTCAAGCTGAGAAAAAACGCATTTCTTTATCTGTTGATTGTGATTCAAATGAAATAATAGCAAACGCGGATAAAGCCTTAATGCCCAGGATTTTGGAAAATCTTGTAAACAATAGTTTGAAATATTCAAAAAGCTATATAAAAATATCCGCTAAGAAACAGAAGGATAGTGTGATTATTTGCGTAAGTGATGATGGCCCAGGAATACCTGAGAAGCATAAAGAGGACATATTTGAGCGTTTTTTTCAAATAGATGATTGCCCTGAAAGAAAACGTAGCGGAGTTGGGCTTGGTCTTGCGTTTTGTAAAACAGCCGTTAAAGCGCAGAATGGAAGCATTTGGGTTGAAAGCCGGGAAGGCAAAGGCTCTTCCTTTAAAATTAAATTTAAGATTTGAGTGAACCCTTAGGACAAAAACAAAGCTACTATATTGGATTTAAGTTCTTTCCTTTAACTTCCCCTCCCTTGATGGGAGGGGTTAGGGGAGGGTGATAAGAATCGGGAAAACATAATGGTATCATATGTGTTGGACTGGGTAGTAAGTTGTTAATTTTACAAAAATGAATGTTTATTTAATATGTGAAGAAATAGTCAAGGCCAGATCACGGAACGCAAGGAGAATTATAGATCATGCAATCAAAAATAATGTTTGTAGATGATGAAAAAAGCATTTTGGCGGCGCTTACAAGAATATTTCTTGATGATGACGTTGAAATATATACGGCGGAAAGCGGGCTGGCTGCGCTTGAAATACTTAAAAACGAGTCTATGGATCTGATAGTGTCTGATCAAAGAATGCCTGAAATGAATGGCGTTGAATTTCTAAGACAATCTATAAAATATTCGCCTAATTCCGTGCGAATCGTGTTAACCGGATATGCTGATATAAATGCGGCCGTCGATTCTATAAATAAAGGCGAGGTCTACCGATATATTGCAAAACCATGGGACAATAACGAGTTAAAAGCGACTATTCGCGGAGCTCTTGAATTTGGACGGTTAAGGAAAGAGAACGAACGATTATTAAAATTAACAAAAAAACAAAACATTGAGTTAAAAGATCTTAACGCCAATCTTGAAGAGAAGGTGGACGAGCAGACAAAAGAATTACGCGACATGTATAATAAGCTGAAAATATTACATGACAACATTAATAAAAGTTTCATGAACACGGTAATGATATTGTCAAATATTATTAGCATGAAAAAGGGGGCCGCGTCATTAAGTTTTAAAAACACATCGAAATTGGCTGTGGCATTTGCTAATAAATTTAACATTTCAGAAAAAGAAAAGATACAATTAAAAATAGCGGCTTTGTTGCACGATATAGGTTTAGTAGGGATTAATGACAATTTATTGAATAAAGCGTTTGATAGTATGAATTCTTTAGAGAGGATTGAATATAATAAACATCCAATAATAGGGCAAGCAATGCTTGATTCAATAGAGAACCTTCATGATGTTAGCGTTATAGTGCGGCATCATCATGAAAGATGGGATGGAGAAGGGTACCCGGATAACCTTTCCGGTGAACAAATTCCGATCTGTTCAAGGATAATATCAATTGCAAGCGACTATGAGGCCTTGATGAACGGCACGCTTATGCCTTCAATGTTTACAAGCGATGAAGCAAGACATTTTATTGTGGAGAATAGCGGCAAGAGATATGAGCCTAAGATAGTCGCTGTATTTGTCCAAATCCTTCCCGCAATGCAAAGGAAAATTGAAGAAAAACCTGAGTTCAGAATATCGTCTTCAGAATTGAAGGCCGGCATGGTCTTGTCAAAAGATATTTTAACTGGGAAAGGCCTTTTACTAATACATGAAGGCGTAACGGTTAACAAAACTCATATCAAAAGCATTATTCATTTTGAAAAATCCGAGGGCAAAAAATATGATATATGCGTTTCATCAAAATCAATACAATCTTAATATCGAATTTCATTTCTTTAATCGTCTAAAATTCCCCTTTTAATCATCCTTGTATTTATGCCACGCCGTGGAAGATTTGCAAGGATAAAGTTGTTTTTAAAATAGAAAAACCATTGCCGGGCCGTTTGCCATAAATCAGGAATTTCTTACCTGTACATTATATAAATATATCTTGAAAAGGCTTAGTGCATATGCTTATATTTATGTAACCATGAAAATTGTTCAAGATTCAAATATTATTTATGCAGGCCTATATTCCGATAAAGGCGCATCGTATCAGATTTTAAAAGATGCGCGAAATGATAAAATCAATCCTGTGTTAACAGTATCATTATATGAAGAATATTCTGATATTCTAAGGAGGCCTCCGCTATCAAATGTTATAGCAGAGAATGAAATAAAGGGTTTTCTTGATTTTTTTTGTAAAAAAGCGTATTTACAGGATATATTCTTTTTATGGAGATTATTTTTAAAAGACCCGAAAGATGATATGGTTCTTGAAGCTGCGGTTGCGTCACAATCGGAGATAATTATAACACATAATATTAAAGATTTTGAAGGAATAGAGAGATTTGGAATAGAAGCAATGTTACCGGGATATTATTTAAAAAGAAGAGAGGGCTAATTATGAGTTCAATTACAGTAAGACTACCTGATTCGTTGCATCAGAAAATACGAGAAGTTGCTAAAAAGGATGGCGTCTCAATAAATCAGTTTATAAGCTCTGCCGCAGGAGAGAAATTATCGGCAATACTTACGGTTGATTACTTAAAGTCCAGAGCAAAAAAAGGAAAACGCTCCGATTTTGATAAAGTACTGAAGAAAGTTCCAGATAGAGAACCATTAGAATGGGACAGGATTTAATAAATAAGAATGAACAAACCGTCAAGAATTGGCCCAATTGCTCTTTTAAGTAACTGTTCAGCGTGTTTTCCAATGTTTTTGACTTAAACTTAATTTAATAGTATATACAACTATCTTTCCCCTTTAGAAAAGGGGGATTTGAATTTTTAACTTTCCTTATAATCGTTTTTTTAAGGTATACTTTATTCGAATCTCCCTAGATTTCCATCTTTGCCAAAGAGGGAAATCTAGGGGCTTGGTAACCAGCGCAAAAAATATCTTGTCAAAAATTGTCATAACTTAACTGATAAAATCCTAATCTGTGTAACCCGCGAAATCTTTGGTTGTCCAAGCCTTGCCAGGTTTATCGTGGTTACGTATTCCTTGGCCAGTACATTATTATAAATACGCCGATAAGGCAAACTATGCCGCCGATTATATCGAATCTGTCAGGATTTGTCTTGTCAACTTTCCATCCCCACAGGATCGACATAAATACAAACACTCCTCCATAAGCGGCGTAAACCCTGCCAAAAGTCGCTTGTTGAAGGGGCGGTATTATCCCGTAAAGCACGAGTATTAACCCGCCCAATATGCCGACACAAACACTTTTGCCCTCTTTAAGCCAGGGCCAGACAAGGTATTCGATCCCAATTTCGCACAAAAGAGCGCGCAAGGGGTTATGTAGTCTAGAAAAGACTTGACCAATACGGTTTTGCTTAACTTAAGTTTTAGATACGGCTGTAATGTTATTATTGCTTTTAAATTTATAATCGTCAATTTGAGTGTCGTGATTCAACGCTTTTGAATAGACTTGTATAGTGTTAAATTTAGTACGGTTGCATTTGTTTACTTGATTTTGATCTTGATTACAAGGTTCTCATTGGCGCTGCCACACATCTTCATTTCAACACTCTATCTTAAAATGTATCACAGACGTTCACGCAAATTGCTCTATATTGCGCTTCAAATTTCGAATTGTGTTAGGTTCGTTAAACCTGATTAAAGTTTAATGGTTATATGAAAGAAGTTGATATGTTTCCTTCTCATCATTAATAGCTTGGTTTTTCATTTTTCCTTTATCCTTCCGCTTCAGTAAATCATTTCATACGTTTTATTCCAAAACTTAATTCCGCGCCTTTTAGTCGGTAAATGCTTGTCATTTTTAAAATGTTTTTTATTATCTATAAGTCGCATAGTTTAAGGCTGTTTAGTTCGAGACAGTGAGTTGAACTAACTAATGGTTCTCTTATTGCGACAATAGCCTATTATAATCTTTGTGTCTGTCATGTTGATTGTCTAACATATTGTTGTTAATGAACTTATGATAGGCTTTTTCTGGATATCTAAATCCTGCTTCCGGCATAAATATCAAATTTAATAGTTTGATTCAAAATATGACAAAGCATCTTTGCTTTTTGACAGAAGATGTTGTATTATAATATCGACGAAAGGTTATTGGTTGACACTACGTAGATTGTCTAAGTATTTAATGCCATTCGCATTAAGTAAGCGCGCATGCTTACAATATTAAAGGGGGGGAGTGTTAAAAAGACCAAAAACTCAGCTTTTCATTAATATTTCTGCTACATTTATTGGCATGTCTATTCTCCAAGAGCAATTATTTCTCGTTTTAGTTCTTTCTTACGGAGATGCAATGTTTGAAAACCCTGGTTTAACCTAGTGGTGGAATGTAAATTTAGGGAAAGTTTATCTTTTATAAAGCTAAGGATGGGTATTAAGTGTGGACATTTTGCGCGTTGATGGAGAATATACGTAAAAATGGCGCTTATAGCTAAAAATTGAGTTTATTAGTAGAAGTTATGACATATAAAATACAGAAACAGATTAAGCGGATGTGGTTTTACATAAATGTTGCATAGGAGGCTTTAAAATGGGTTGTAAGATAATGTTTGTGGATGATGAAAAATCAATTTTATCGGCATTGAAACGTGTTTTTTCTGAAGATGACTATAATATTTATACTGCAAACAGTGGGAGAGAAGCTCTTGAAATGTTAAGAAAAGAGAAAATTGACATTATTGTTTCTGATCAGCGTATGCCGGGAATGAGCGGGATTGAGTTTCTTCAACAGGCTAAACTATGCTCACCGGGATCAATAAGAATGCTGCTTACAGGGCATGCTGATATTAGCGCGGTTATTGACTCTATAAACAAATGCGATATTTTTAAATATATTACAAAACCATGGAATAACGATGAGTTAATAAAAAGCATTCAATATGCTGTTGAGTTAAAGAAACTGAGGAGAGAGAATTACATACTTCAAGAATTGACTAAAAAGCAGAATATAGAATTAAAGGAGTTAAACTCAAATCTTGAAAAAAAAGTAAACGAGCAAACAGAAGAGCTTCGTATGATGCTTGATAAATCAAAAATTCTTTATAAAAAACTAAGTAAAAGTTTTTTTAATACAATAAGGGTTTTCATCAATATGATTAAATTGAGAAATCCTGAGCTTGTTGTGCATCTTAAGAATACAGCCAGGATGTCGAAAAACATTGCGCAGAGAATGAATCTTGATGATCATGATATAAAGGAGATTGAGATCGCGGCATTATTGCATGATATAGGCAAAATGGGAGCTTCGGATGAGCTTCTCAATAAACCATTTGGGAACATGACAACATCAGAAAAAGCTGAATACAAAAAACACCCCACAATTGGTCAGGCTGCGCTAAAATCGGTTGAGAATTTTAATGATATCGGGAAAATTGTTCGGCGCCATCATGAAGAATGGAACGGCCATGGTTTCCCTGATAAACTAAGCGGCAATAAGATACCAATAGGCGCGAGAATAATAGGGGTTGCCAGTGATTACGATTCTTTGTCTAACGGAACGCTTTTACCGACTAAACTTTCAATGGAAGACGCATGCAATTATATCATAAAAAGTAGCAATCAGAGGTATGATCCTGAAGTGGTGACAATATTTGTTTCGTTATTTAAAGGAGATAAATTCCATAAGAAACAGAAACCGGAAAACAGAGTTGCCGTTTCAGAGTTAAAACAGGGAATGGTTTTGGCAAAGGATATATTTACAAATAATGGTTTTCTGTTACTTGAAGAAGGAACAAAAATTACTATTGATGATATTAATAATATTGCGGATTTTGAAAAGGCTGAAAGAAAGAGGTATTGCATTTGTGTTGAGGCGTAAGATTTTTAAAAAAGAGATTGTTATGCGAAAAATATCAGCCGTTTTAATGCTAATTATTATGTTATGTGGATTCTTTATTGATGGATATTCGCTCCAGGCAGGCGAGCGGATACCAATTAAAGCAATTTACGTGCCACTTGCCGATCACTATGCCGGCATAATTGCATATGAAAAATATCGGACAGAAATGAAAAAGGCGAAATATATTATAGAAAGGATTGGAAGCTGGCCTGAACTTAGGGCGTATTTTATGTCAGGTAAAGTTGATATGGCATTCATTATTTGCCCTATGGCAATGGATATGTTTACTGAGAATCCAGATTTTAGATGGGTAGGTCTAATGCATAGAGATGGGAATGCGTTGGCTATTAATGCTTTATTAAATGAGGATGTAAATCTTTTAAAAAACAGGATTGAGAGAAAACCGGATGAGAAAGTCGCAAATGCGTTTTCAAAAGCGAAGAAATATAATGGAAAACCAACTCAATGCGGTGTTCCGTCGCTATTGTCAACCCATACGGTTGTTCTTTACAAATATTTGAAAGATCACGGCAAAACATTAGGTTTGGGATATGGGCTTAGTAAAGATGTTATCGCGCTTGAAATAGCTCCTCCAAAATCGCCTTCATTTATTAGAAGGCAAAATAGTCGCGGAGCGCCGGCTTCATTTGAGCAATCTTTGCCATGGGCTGATGTTGTTGAAACTCAAGGGTTTGGTTATGTTGCATGGTATTCAAAAGATGTCATTATATGGCCAAATGGGCATGTCGAGTGCATCGCAATAGCAACTAACAATGCTATAAAAAATAAAAATGACGCATTAAAAGAGGTTATTTATTATATACACAAAGCAGGGATAGATATTGAAAATGCAAGGATGCGCGGCGGCAGTGAAATAATTGAAATATCTGATATGATAAGAAAACACATCCCTAAACATAATCAAGACGCAATAATCCAAAGTCTCAGGAGTGATTTAAATGTTATAAACTATAAAAATCTAAATATTGATAAAGAAGGGTTAAGGCAAATTATGAATTATGCGGTTGATGGGGGTATTTTGAATAAGCCCATTGATATAGATGCTTTTGCCGATGAAAGGTTTGCCACTGAAATTACACGGGAATAGCTCCTGAATATGGTGCTTAGGCTTTTTTGATTTAGGAAATAATAAACTGGAGCATTCTAATATGTTAAAGCCGAATAAAGATAAGACAAAAAGATTGCCAAACCGTAAATTAAGGCGAACAATATTATTTTGGTTTCTCTTAATATCTGTTATTCCATTGTGTTTAGTTTGCTTCATAAGTTTTAATATTGCCTATAATACGCTTAAAGATCATGCCTCAAATTCTTTAATTAATGCGGCGAAGCTAAAAAAAGAGTTTCTGGAATCATATTTTTCAGAGAGAGTTGCGGATTTGGATTTTCAATCTCAGGAGATGGCAAATATCAAATTTTTAAGAAAATTAAAGAAGTCATTCTTAAAAAGCGGCTTGTCCATAGAAAAATATGTAAAAAGCTATGAGCATTCAAAACTGTCGGTTAGATTTGGAGATGATCTTAAAAACTTTCAGGCGTCATATGGCTACATTGATATCCTGCTTTTGGATGACACCGGCCATTTTTTGTTTTCTATTACAGGGCATAACCGGCATTTTATGGGAACTAATATGTTTACAGGGAAATATGCCGACTCCAACATTTCAAAAGCATGCAAAAAATCAATGAACACAGGCAAACCATATTTATCGGATTATGAATTTTGCAAATCTAATGCAAATGAAATCGACTTCTTTATTGTTCAGGCCGTTGTTGATTCTGAAGGACGCAAAATTGGTTTAATAGCGTTGCAAATACCGGTTTATTCAATAGATAAATTGATGCGGGATAGAACAGGGTTAGGCGACACAGGCGAGACATATCTGATCGGCTCCGATCTGTTAATGAGGACGTCATCAAGGTTTAGCGAAAATTCAACTGTCTTAAATTTAAAAGTTAACACTAAGCGCACAAACGAGTGGCTTATAAATAAGACTAAACTTGGTCATCTTGATTATCAAAATACAGGGATAAAAACCTCGTCGCATGTGAATCAAAATATTAATATGAATAAACCGGAAACGTATAAAGCATTTAAAGCTAATATTTATAAAGATTATAGAGGTATAAACGTTTTAGGCCTTGGCATAAATATTGATATGCTCGATAGGCTTGGAGTTCATTGGATTCTAATAGCGGAAATTGATGAAAATGAAGCGTTTCGTTCCGCCTATATATTGCGAAATATAATTTTAACAATGATTTTTTTAACCGTAGTATTTGTTGTTGTGATTTCACTGACAATATCAAAACTAATAGTTAACCCTATTATTCAACTTGCAAATTTATTGCCTCAATTTGCTAAAGGCAACATGGATATTGATTTTAAAATTAAATCTCAAAACGAAATTGGCTTTCTTGAAGAATCATTCAAAAATATGGCGGTTGATTTAAGGAATACTACAGTATCAATAGATTACTTAAAAAATATTTTCGAAAGCATGTATGATGTTTTAGTTGTATTAACTCCTGATTTTAAAATTAAAACGGCGAATAAACAGTTTTGCAATCTTTTGGATTATCCATTGGATTACATAACCGGCAAATTGTTTGATGATTTTTTTACAAAGAGCAACCTTCTAACAGAAATGGAATTAAATAAATTAAATAAAGATGGTTTTATTTATGATTTAGAAAAAATATTTTTCTCAAACTATTTCGTAAAAATACCGGCGCTTCTTTCAGTATCAAAAATGCATGATAAAGAAGGGATATGCCAAGGAATAGTCTGTGTGGCAAAAGATATTACAGAACGAAAACATTATGATGAAGATAGAGAAAAGTTTGTTGAAGAACTTGGATCTAAACAAATTGAGATAGAACGAACAAATAAGAATTTAAAAAAAACGTTAGAGGCTCTGCATGAGTCTCAAACAGTTATATTGCAACAGGAAAAATTGGCGAGCCTCGGTCAGCTAGCGGCAGGCGTGGCGCACGAGATAAATAATCCGATTGGATTTGTTTCCAGCAACATCAACACTCTTGGAAAGTATACAAGTAAATTTACTGAATTTATCGCTTTGCAAGATGCCGCTATAAATCTAATTGACAACAAAGATGTTGTGGCTAATGTTAATAAAAATCGTAAAAAATTAAAGATGGATTTTATTTTAGATGATATAGATAGCCTAATTAAAGAGTCGCTTGAAGGCGCTGAGCGTGTTAAAAAAATAGTGTTGGATCTCAAAAACTTTGCAAGGCATGGCGACGAAGAAGCAGAAATGGCGAATATAAATGGATGCATAAGAAGCTCGCTTAATATAGTCTGGAATGAATTAAAGTACAAAGCCTCAATTAATAAAAACTTTGGCGACATTCCATTAACTAAATGTTATCCGCTTCTATTAGGCCAGGTATTTATGAATATATTAATAAATTCCGCTCATGCGATTAAAGAGCACGGAGATATAACCATAAAAACCTGGCAGGAAGAAAAATCGATATATGTGTCTATATTAGATACAGGGTGTGGAATTTCAAAAGAAAATATAAACAAGGTATTTGATCCATTTTTCACAACTAAGGATGTAGGGGAAGGCACCGGATTAGGAATGAGTATTTCGTATGATATTATTAAAAAACACAATGGATCTATTAAAGTTGAGAGTGAAACCGGCAAATGGAGCAGATTTATTGTAAAAATTCCTGTTATTGATAAATTATAACCGGTTAAAATATATAGAAAATACAGCTATTCTGCGCAATTATACAAATTTTCACAAAAAGGTTTGAAGATAATGAATACCAAAGACATTTATAACATTAATATCCTGCTTGCTGAAGCCAAGGAGCAAGATGTAAAAAGGATATACAGCTCTCTTAATGGTGATAGCAAAGTAGTTAATGTTGTTAATAGCATTAAGGATATGAAAACTGTTTTATCACGGTTTAAGCCGGATTTAGCAATTGTTAATTATTTGTTAAAAGATGGCAAAGGACTTGAAATTCTAAATAACATAAGTCGTTACAATGAATTTCCAGTCCTTTTAATAAGCGACATTGAAGATGATGAAATTGCGTTGGAAGCTTTAGAAAAAGGGGCGGTTGATTATGTGGTAAAGTCTGAAGCGGCAATAGCCGCTTTGCCTAAAATTTGCGGAAGGGTAATGCGAAAGTGGGAGCTTGTTAAAGAAAAAATGAAAGCTGAGAACGCTCTACGGTTGAGCGAGAATAGGTTTCGCTCTGTAACCGAGACTGCAACTGACGCTATTGTTACTATCGATGATAAAGGGATTATCACGTATTGGAATAATGGAGCAAAAAATATATTTGAACGCGATCCTGACGAAGCGCTTGGCAAACCTGTTACAGTGATTATACCTGCGCGATTTAGAGAATTACATAATAAGGGGATGGATAATTATAACAATACCGGTAAAGTTAAAATTTTAGGAAAACCTCTCGAACTTGTAGGGTTAAAAAAAGGCGAGGTAGAGTTTCCTATAGAACTTACAATATCAACATGGAGTATAGAGAAGAGAAGGTATTTCACTTCTATTATCCGCGACATAACAGAAAGGAAAAAACTTGAACAAACGTTAGTTGCGGAAAAAGCTAAAGTTGAATGCTCTAACAAGAAATTACAAAAAGCGTATGATGATTTAAAAATATCTCAAACAATGGCATTTCAACAGGAAAAATTGGCAGGCATAGGCCAGTTAGCGGCGGGTGTCGCGCATGAGATTAATAATCCAATGGGTTTTATATCAAGTAATGTTGACACTCTTGGTCGTTATTTTAAGAAACTTAATGAGTTTATTTGTTTGATAGAGTCGGTTTTAACGTCTCAAGCTGATAGCAAATATCAGAAAAATATAATTGAAAAACGCAATCAACTTAAAATCGATTTTGTGCTTAGTGATACGGAGAATTTAATTAGAGAAACCATGGAAGGCGCCGGACGCGTAACTAAAATAGTTCAGGATTTAAAAAGATTTGCCCGTCCCAGCGAAGAAGAGCTAAAGCTTTCAAATATAAACGAATGTATAAAAAGCACATTAAATATCGTATGGAATGAGATAAAGTATAAGGCCGCTGTTAATAAAGAGTTTGGCAATGTCCCCGCGGCTAAATGCAACCCACAACAATTAAACCAGGTTTTCATGAATATTCTTATTAATGCCGCGGATTCAATTGATGAAAAAGGGGTAATTACAATAAAATCGTGGCAAGAGAATAGCTTTGTATTTGTGTCTATATCGGATACGGGATGCGGTATTTCTGAAAACAACCTTACTAAAGTTTTCGATCCGTTTTTTACAACCAAAACGGTTGGAAAAGGCACCGGCTTAGGCATGAGTATCTCATATGATATTATAAAGAAACATAACGGAAAGTTTAAAGTTGAAAGTAAAGTAGGGAAAGGGACAACATTTACCCTTAGTTTGCCGGTTTAACGATATGTGATCTCGATTTAGGTTATATATCAACATCGCATTATAAGGAGGAAAGCATGGAAGCTGAAAATTTTACCGCTACAAAAAAATATGAAATGCTATCAATGGTTTATAAAGAGGTGCAAAAGGCAAAAATTGAATGGGAACAAAGCATGGACTCTATTGATGATCTGGTCATTTTAACTGATTTAGATGGAAGTATTTTAAGATGTAATAAAAAGCTAACAAGATTAACAGGCAAATCTTTTAATGAAATTTTGGGTGAAAATTGGCCTAATATATTCAAACAATTTGGATTTAGAGAAGAACAACATAGAGAAAATCATATAGATATTGTTCACAAAAGCGGTGAAAGATTTCATATAGATACTTGTTCGGTAAAAAACAGCAATGATGTCGCCTTTGGAAGTGTTATATATCTGCATAATGTTACAAAATTAGCGCTTTTAAATAAAAAAGTTAATGATAAGAACATAGAATTGAATAAGGCGTATACTAAACTTAACGAGGCTCAATCGCAGATATTACAACAGGAGAAAATGGCTTCTATCGGTCAGTTGGCCGCCGGTATAGCCCATGAAATAAATAATCCTATAGGTTTTATTTTAAGCAACCTATGTTCATTAAGGAAATATACTAACAAGATAGTGGGGTTTATAAATGAACAATCAAAGGTGATTAAAAACATTTCAGGACATTTAGGAAAAAATATTCAATCAGAACTTTTTACTCTAGAAGAAAAAAAAGGGACAGCAAAATTGATTTTGTTATAGAAGATATATTAAACTTGGTTAATGAGTCTGTTGACGGAGCTAACAGGGTAAATAAGATAGTAAAGGACCTTAAAAGTTTTTCTCATATAAATGACGAAGAATACGTAATTGCAAATTTAAATGACGGGTTAGATAGCACAATAAACATAGTATGGAATGAATTGAAATATAAAGTGACTTTAAAAAAAGAATATAATGATATTCCTTTGACAAAGTGCAATCCTGGGCAATTAAACCAGGTTTTTATGAATCTTTTAGTAAATTCTTCGCACGCAATTAAGGAAAGAGGCGAAATTATAATAAAAACATGGGAGAAAGAAAACAATATTTACATCTCTATCTGCGATACAGGATGCGGGATTGCGGAAAAAAATCTAAACAGGCTATTTGAACCGTTTTTTACAACTAAGGATGTTGGGGAAGGAACCGGGCTGGGGTTAAGCATTGCGTTTGATATTATTAAGAAACACAAGGGGGAAATAAATGTAAACAGCGAGATTGGCAAAGGAACAAAATTTATAATAAAGATCCCGGTTATAAATTAAAAATAATATTTAATATTTTTATCTATCTAATAGCGTTTTTATAATTTGAGGCTCAATTATGTATGAAAATGTTACGATATTATGTGTTGATGATGAACCAAATGTGCTTAAATCGCTAATTAGACTTTTTATTGATTGTGATTATACCATTCTAACGGCAACATCTGGAAAAGATGGCCTAAGACTGCTTGAAACTGAAGATGTGCACGTAATAATATCAGATTACCGTATGCCGGTTATGAACGGATCAGAATTTCTTAGAGAAGCGTTTAAATTATATCCAAAGACCGTTAGGATTGTGCTTTCGGGTTATGCTGACACCGATTCTATATTATCGGCTATAAATGATGGACATATTTATAAATTTATCCCCAAACCATGGGATGATAATGAGTTAAAAATGACTATTTTAAATGCAATAGAACGTTACTTTCTAGTAAAGAAAAATGAAGAACTTACTGTTAAACTTAAAAAAAGAAATGAGGAACTAACAGACGCAAACAGCAAGTTAGTTAAATTATTAAAGAAACATCAGTAAATATTCAAGATGCAGACATTACCGAAATATTGCCTATATTTCTTTGCCAATTTATTTATATATTTAGTTTCTTTTTTTAAAGACATAAACAGAGGTAGTGAATATAACCAGTTGCGAAACCGTCAATTGCTAATTTTGAATTAAAGGAGAATTATAGATCATGCAATCTAAAATAATGTTTGTTGATGATGAAATAAGTATTTTGTCGTCGTTAACACGAATATTTCTTGATGACAACTTTGAAATATATACAGCTGAAAGTGGACTGAAAGCTTTAGAAATACTAAAAAAAACGTCTATGGATTTAATAGTTTCAGATCAAAGAATGCTTGAAATGGGAGGGGTTGAATTTCTGAAACAATCTAAAAAATACTCACCGAATTCTGTAAGAATGGTGCTAACCGGATATGCAGACATTACCGCGGCTGTTGATTCGATAAATAAAGGCGAGGTCTATCGATATATTTCGAAACCATGGGATAATAATGAGTTAAAAGCGACAGTTCGCGACGCTCTAGAGTTTGGGCGGTTAAAGAAAGAGAATAAACGCTTATTAGAATTGACAAAAAAACAAAATTTAGAGTTAAAAGATCTTAACGCTAATTTGGAAGATAAGGTGGAGGAGCAGACAAAAGAATTGCGCGGCATGTATGACAAGCTTAAGATATTACATGACAACATTAACAAAAGTTTCATGAACACTGTAATGGTTTTGTCAAATATTATTAGCATGAAAAAGGGGGCTGTAGCTTTAGGTTTCAAAAACACATCGAAACTGGCCGTAGCATTTGCAAAGGAATTAAACATATCGGAAAAAGATAAAATAGAGTTGAAAATAGCGGCTTTGCTACACGATATAGGTTTGATAGGGATTAATGATAACTTATTAAATAAGGCATTTGATAATATGGTTTCTTTAGAGAGGATTGAATATAAGAAACATCCTATAATTGGCCAGGCTATGCTTGATTCAATTGAGAATATGCGCAATGTTAGCGTAATAGTGCGGCATCATCATGAAAGATGGGATGGCGAGGGATACCCGGATAACCTTGCCGGAGAACAAATCCCAATACCATCAAGGATAATATCAATTGCAAGCGACTATGAAGCCCTGATAAACGGCACACTTATGCCTTCAAAATTTACAAATAAAGAGGCTAGACATTTCATTGTTGAGAATAGCGGTAAAAGATATGAACCTAAAATAGTTGCGGTATTTGTTCAAATTCTTCCTGTAATGGAGAAGAAAATTGAAGAAAAGCCTGAGTTTAGAATATCGTCTTCCGAATTGAAAGCAGGCATGGTGTTGTCAAAAGATATTTTAACAGGAAAGGGCCTTTTGCTAATACATGAAGGCGTAACGGTTAACGAAACTCATATCAAAAGCATTATTCATTTTGAAAAATCCGAAGGCAAAAAATACGATATATGCATTGTATCAAAAACAATACATTCGTAATGTTAGACTTTAATTAAGACGGTTTCGTATTCTATTATTGCGCCTCTTAATAAACAATTTATTAGCCGCTTCATATACCAATAAATCAGCTGTTTCTTGGCCAGTACATTATTATAAACACGCCGATAAGGCACACTATGCCGCCAATTATATCGAATCTATCAGGATTTGTTTTGTCGACCTTCCATCCCCACAGGATCGACATAAATACAAACACTCCACCATATGCCGCGTAAACCCTGCCAAAAGCCGCTTGCTGAAGGGTCGGTATTATCCCGTAAAGCACAAGTATTAATCCGCCCAATATGCCGACCCAAATACTTTTGCCTTCTTTAAGCCAGAGCCAGACAAGGTATCCGCCCCCAATTTCACACAAACCGGCAAGTATAAATAATATGATTGATTTGGTAATTATCATAATGATGTAAACTCCAAAAAAATGATACAAAATACAATTTATTAATGTGAATGAAAAGGGTAGTTGCCGTGTTTATGTTTATCTATATGGTGATATTCCTCGCCTGATGTGTTTGCGGGATCAATATGAATCGTAACATTGGAAAGATATTTTAAACAATGCAATAGTTTATGCCTCGCCTCATTTGCAATCTCATGTCCTTTTTCAATAGGCAACTCCGGGTCTACGGCAATATTTAACTCTGCATGCATTCTGTGTCCCGCCCACCTCACTCTTACTTCCGTAATATCCTTTACTCCATTTGTATGATTTACGGCATGTTTAATCTCATCAATAACTTTAGGGTCGACTCCATCAAGCAGACGTATAAAAACTGTTTTGCCTGAATCCCATACAACACCCATAATCGCTATAGTAATTAAAATGCCTACAATGGGATCTGCAAGGGGGTAGCCAAACCATACGCCAACTGCTCCAAAAAGCACGGCCAGGCTTGTAAAACCGTCTACCCGCGCATGGTAGCCATCGGCTATTAGAGCCGCGCTTCCAATCTCTTTCCCAACTCTAATACGGAATATTGCAATCCCTTCATTTCCACAAAAGCCTATAAGCGCCGCTACGATTACCGCGCCTATATACTCAACTTTGCGCGGATGAAATAATCGATCAACAGATTCGTAACCAGCAAAAATAACGCTAAACAATATAGTAAACACAATTAAGACGCCCGCTAAATCTTCTATGCGGCCATAACCATATGTGAATCTTTTACTGGGTTTTCTGCGCATAAGTTTAAATGCTATCCACAGAGGTATTGCGGTAGACGCATCGCTGATATTGTGGATAGTGTCGGCAAAGAGCGCCACGCTTCCTGAAAAGTAGACTACAAAAATCTGAATTACGGCTGTTGCAAACAGCCCTAAAAAAGACCATTTTACAGCCCAAATACCGCGCTGTGTGGTATAAAGAATAGGGTCCGCAACGCTATGAGTGTGTTTATGCGCACGATGCATATGCCGATGTTTATTTGTCATTGTTTTGCTTTTTTTACATTTGAAATGTAGTAAACAACTGGAATGATGAATATATTTAAGAGGGTGGAACTTAGCAATCCTCCTAATATCACCTTTGCCATTGGGCTTTGTATTTCATTGCCCGGCAAATCGCCTGTTATTGCTAATGGAATTAATGCCAAAGCTGTAGTCAAAGCAGTCATTAATATTGGGTTTAATCTATCAAGGGAGCCTTTAATAACAGTATCATATAATTCAAGGCCTTGGTTTTGCAATGCTTGGTAGTTTGACACCAATAATATACCGTTGCGCGTCGCTATGCCAAACAAGGTTATAAATCCAATGATTGAAGGGATATTCATTATGCCGGATGTAAACCAAATGCTTAAAACCCCGCCTATAAGCGCCAAAGGCAAATTGATAAAAACAATGCCGGCTACCTTTATATTCTTAAATTCATGATAAAGCAAAAGGAAAATGATGGATAACGCCATTAAAGAGGCTAGGAATAATATTTTTGAAGCCTTTGCTTCGCTCTCAAATTGCCCGCCATATTGAATGTGGTAATTTTCCGGCAACTGAATATTTTTATTTATGTTCTCTTTAATTTGATTTACCACACTCTTTAAATCGCGTCCGGCCACATTGGCTGAAACTACAATTTTGCGCTGCACATTTTCCCTGTTAATTGTGTTTGGGCCTGTTGTTGACACAATATCGGCCACATAATGCAAAGGAATTTTAAATTTCAAATTTTGAATTTTAGATTGTTGACTTGGCTTGATATTGGCGTCAATTAAAACATTGCGGATGTTTTCTATTTTGCCTCTGTTGTCATCATTAAATCGTAATACCAGGTCAAAGCTTTTGTTCTCTTCAAAAACCTGAGATACTTTTTCGCCTGCAAAGGCAACATCAACAAACTCTGTGAATTGTCCTATTGAAATTCCATATTTAGCAAGCATATTCCGTTTTGCTTTTATTTGTATTTGCGGGATTTCTATCTGTTGCTCCACGCTTATATCCACCAGCCCTTCAATATCTTTAATGTTGAGTTTTATTTGATTGGCAAGGGAAAACATTTTGGATAAATCAGTTCCAAATAGTTTAATGGCTATGTTGGCCCTTGTGCCTGAAAGCATATGGTCAATACGATGTCCTATAGGTTGCCCGATAGTAATATTAGCTTCTGAAACTGCGCTTAATTCAGCTCTAACTTTCTTCATAAATTTATCTTTGCTTCTTTCGGCTAAAACAAAAGGCGCGTCAATTTCAGCGGCATTTACACCCTGGGCATGTTCGTCTAACTCGGCCCTTCCTGTTCTGCGTGAAGTAATCGAGATTTCAGGCATTGAAAGTAGGATATTTTCAATCCTGTTTCCAATTTTATTTGACTCCTCAAGCGATATGCCCGGCATGCTAACTGCGCTTACAGTTAAAGTGCCTTCGTTAAATTCCGGCAGGAAACTTCTACCCAAGCCAAACATTAGAAAGCCGGCGACAATAAACAGCGCAATGGATAATCCAATCGCGGTTTTCTTTATTCGCATTGCTTTTTCTAACGCACAATTATAATATCGATTAAGCCCTCTTTCCAACCAACTTCCTTTAGCTTGTTTTAAAAGCGCTTTCTCATTTGTGAGCATAAAACTGCAAAGCACCGGCGTCAGTGTAACCGCGACTAATAGAGATGCAAATAGGGAAACAATAAAGGATACTCCCAGGGGACGCAGCATTCTGCCTTCCATTCCGGTAAGAAAAAACAATGGAATAAAAGCGACGATGATGATAAGAGTCGCATTAAATATTGATGACCGAATCTCTTTTGAAGCCTCATAAACTATAACAAGTGAATTTATTCGGTCTTCAATACTCTTTTTCGCATTTTCCCTTAAACGTTTAAATACGTTTTCCACATCAATAACCGCGTCATCCACCAATGAGCCGATTGCTATTGCCATTCCACCCAGAGACATGGTGTTGATAGTGAAACCTAAACATTTAAGGGTAATTATTGAAACAACAAGTGAAATAGGGATGGCAATTATGGAAATAATAGTGGCCCTAAAATTCATTAAAAACAGGAACATAATTATAACAACAAAGATTGAACCCTCAATCAGCGCTTTTTGAATATTGTTTATAGAAGCCTGAATAAAATCGGCTTGACGAAATATTTTTGCGTTTATTTTTATCTCGGGAGGCAGGGTTTTAGCGATCTCCGCAATAGCCTCATCTATTTTAGCCGTTAGTTCCAGAGTGTTGGTTTCCGGCTGTTTTGCCACGGTCATAATAACAGCCGGCATCGCTTTAAGTGAACCGTCTCCTATTTTAGGGATAGCTCCGTCTATTTTAACCTCTGCAACATCTTCTATTTTGATCGGGATATTATCGCTAACCCTTATTACCGCATTGCCTATCTCTTCTACATTGTTTGTTCTTCCCACGCCTCTTATGATGTATTCATTGCCAAACTCATTCATAAAACCGCCTGAAGCGTTAAGATTGCTCTCTTCGCTTGCTTTCAGCAGTTCGTTAAGAGTAATGTTGTAATATTTCATTTTTTGAGGCGAAGCAAGTATTTGGTATTGCTTGTATTCCCCGCCAATTACAATTACCTGCGATACGCCTCCGATAGCCAACAACCGTGGCCGTATATTCCAGTTGGCAATGGTTCTCAAATCCATTGGAGTTGCGCTGTCTGATGAAGCGCTGATAAGCATAATTTCCCCCATAATGGATGATTGAGGCGCAAGCGTTGGGTTGCCCACTCCTAACGGCAACTTTGCGGCAACCGTAGACAACTTTTCGTTAACTATTTGACGCGCTTTAAAAATATCCGTTCCCCACTCAAACTCTATCCAGACAATTGATATTCCGGCGGCGGATGACGACCTTACCCGGCGCACGTTAGTAGCCCCGTTAACCGCCGTTTCAATCTGGAAAGTCACTAATTTCTCGACCTCTTCCGGCGCCATTCCATGCGATTCGGTCAATACTACAACCGTCGGCGCGGTAAGGTCGGGAAATACATCGACATCCATTTGCGAAGCCGTGTAAATACCGGCTACTAAAAGCAACACTGATGCCGCCATAATCATTAAACGATTATGCAAAGCGTATTCTATGATTTTGTTTAACACGATAGGGATTTTAAATTTTGGATTTTAAATTTTAAATTATTTCAAACATGTCAATAAGGTTTTGCCGCATGCAATAAAGCAAAGCGATTTTAAATTTTGAATTTTAGATTTTAAATTATTTAGGGGTTGATTGGGTCGTTTTAACAATAGCTGTAATAATGTTGATTATAGTTTCAATATCATCTAAATGAATTGCAAATTCTAATTTAACTAATTGACTTTTTTGAAGCAACCTTAACCAGTAGCGCGTCTCTCTTGCTTCCTTGGAAGCAATTGCCATTTTTGCCGCAAAATCTTTTCTTGATTGCGCGGCAATAGCTTCTTCTACATTTGCCCCTATACTTGTCCCGCTTCGGAGAATCTGTTTAGATAAAACATATTCCTTTTGCTCTGTCATTTTTTTATACAGTTCTATAATGCTTAAAGCAAAATCAAAAGTCTTCTCAAGTATTACATTATCCTTTTTCATAACCAACCTCCTTAATCTAAAATCTAAAATCCAAAATTTAAAATCTCTTAATGTTCATGCCCATGCGCAGGCATTTTGCCTGACATTGTCGCAAGTTTTATTTGATATGCGCCTTTAGTGACAACTCTTTCACCTTCATTTATGCCTGTTAGTACCTGTGCATTTATCCCGTCATTGGCTCCTATTTTCAATTTTCGCTTTTGAAATCCCTCGCCTGAAGTTTGCGCATAAGCAAAATAATTGCCATGTTCTTCTATAAGCGCTGAATATGGAATTACTAAAGCGTCTTTAATCGCATCTGCTTTTAATGAAACTTCAACAAAAGCTCCGGGAATAATTTTGCCGTTATTTTCAATTTCAAAATTTACAGGAATATAATGAGCGTCGTTGTCCGCTGTTTTACCGTATGAAATGAGCTTGCCGTTTAAGTTGTCGGTGTTGTATATTTTGCCGTCATAAGCTGTTATAAAATTCGCCGATGAAATGCTATCAAGTTTTGAAAAATAGTTTTGAGGCGCTTCGGCTGTTAAAATTAGCTTGCGATTTTGGGAAACAGCGGCGATTGGTTGCCCAATTTCAACATACTCGCCTTCGCTTGCCATTATATCTTTTATGTAACCTTGTAAAGGCGATGTGATTTTGTGCCCGGCGTCAGTATAGTTTTTTTCAATAGCGCTAAAAGTGGATAGGGCGTTTCTGTATCTTAGTTGCGTTTCCTGAAACTGTTTTTGTGAAATGACATTATCTTTTACTAATTCCGCGGCTCTTTCAAAATCTATTTTGCTTTTCTCATAGTTATTTTTTGCTTCTTTGTATTTCGTGTCTAAATTGCCTTCTGTTAAATCGCCACCTGAAATAGAGAACAAGGTTTCGCCTTGATTTACAGGAGAACCAATCATCTTCTTATTGATTCCAAATGTTAAAACGCCTTTGCTTTTTGCGGTTATTATTGCCTCGTCTCCGCTTGCGGGCAGGATTTGCCCTGTGGTTTTAATGATTTCATTAAAAGGCTGCTTTTTTACTTCCATATTGGCAAATTCTATCTTCCATGCCTGTTCTTTTAAATAAACAATCTCGTCGCCGATTAAATCTTCTTTTCTGCTTTTTAACGCTGTTTCTGTGTCTGGATAAACAGTGATGTCCGGTATTTTTATCTTGTCGAAGAACTCATTTGTTTGAACAATAAAAACTAACTTATATGAGCCGCTTTTTTTGGGGGTTAAAGCCAATCGGAATATGCCCGGAGATGAAGGTTCTTTATCCGTGTCGTTTAATTGCGTCCCGTTTCCTATCAATTTAACGATTACATAACCCTCTGTGACCGGCTTGAAACTTTTGCCTAATCTGGTAAAGTGCGCGGCAAATTTTGAGGTTTTACCAACGACCAAAGGTTGAAACTCGACAAATAGTTCCAAATTATCAGTGTAAAGAGTGTAAGCAAGCGGCTCAGTGCCTTCCCCATGCGCCTCTTCTCCGTGTTTATGAGCGCCCGTGGAATCACCGTGATTATGATTGTCATTATTACAGCCTGAGAATAATCCCGCAACTATGACAATTAAAATAAATAATTTATTCATATAAATATCCTCATGAAGAAAATGTTTTTTTTTAGCTAAATTATTTAATATCAGCAAGTTTTACACCCACAAGCCTCTCTATTTCCGTCCTTGATATAAAATAATCTTTTAAAGATGCCAGGTATGTGACATTTGTGGACGCCAAAGTTCGCTGGGCGTCCAACACCTCAAGATAACCAAATTCACCTTGTTCATATCCCAGGGTTGCAATCTTCAACGCTTGCTCGGCTTGCGGGATTATAGTATCAACAAACGACCTAACCAGTTCCCGGGATAAAGCGTATAATGAAAAAGCGTTGTTCAATTGAAGCATTAATCTGTTTTTAACGGCCGTCGCATCGTCTTTTGCTTTGTGTGATAATTCGGTAGCCTCAATAATATTCCCCTGGTTTCTGTTGAAAAAAGGCAGAGGGAGAGATATTCCCGCCTGGATTGTATCCTCATCGGTTGCTGAAAGCCGTTTATATCCCACGGAAAAATCAATATCCGGAATCTTTTTTCTTTTAGCCTCCTTAACCTTTAATAGCGAAAGGTCCACAGCGCTCCTTTGCGCTTGCAGCTCAGGATAGTTTGTTAATAATAACTCTTCTAATTTTTCAAGTTTAAGTAGCGGCCCTTCGTTCATAGGAACAGGAACAAGTTCTTTTAATGGTTCTTTTGGCGTTCCCATAATAGTCTGCAATCTTTTTGTTGCATTAAACAGACACCTTTCAGCTTCCATTACTTTGATTTTTGAGTTAGATAATTCAACCTCCGCCTTAAAAACTTCCAGCTTCGCTATATCGCCCGCCTTAAATTTTTTATCTGAAATATCCTTCAAACTGTTTGCGATTTTAACGCTTACTTTTGCAAGTTTTAATCTGTCTTGCGATGTAACAGCCTCAAAAAACGCCTTTTTTGTTTTAGCTGTAATTGACCTAACAACTGTTTGAAGTTCTAAATCAAGGATGCTTTTCTCCTTTTCCGCCACATCTGTTCTTAGTCCTCTTTTGCCGCCAATCTCAAATTTTTGGGATAATGAAACCATATTTTGACTTTCATTAAGCCCTATCTCATTTGTAGGCGCCTCTTCAGTCGCCAGATTAATCTTTGGATTCGGCATCATATTAGCCTGTTTTATCCTTCCTTTTGAAGCCTCTATACTACGTTTCTTTGACTTAATTATTGGATTGTTACGAAGAGCAATGTTTACGGCCTCTTCTATTGTCAAGTTTTTATCTTTAACGTTGATCTCTTCCGAATATGCTAAGAATTGATGTTTATCAGTAAACAGCGCTAAAGAACTGGCTGTTAGTATAAACATTATGAATGTATATTTGATCATTTTGTTTCTCCCCCCTTTAAGACGCGTATTTTTTTGCGCATTAATCCTGGGATTTAACCTTGGCTATTGTAGTTTAAGCCTTTAAGGCTCATATATGGAATTTATTTTAAATCACTAAAAGCGCCTTATTATAATAGCCGGCGGTGAAAACCGGCTTAAAATAGAACAAGATATCAGCTCTGAAATGACGGCGCAAGATTTCTGTGTTAGGCTTAAGCTATTACTAGAAGACCCTAATGTAGACGGAATGGTTCCGTCATGCTTAAAGTGGCTAAAAAGGTTTTAGCAGAAAGAAAATGGATGTTTACTATATTGATGGATTAAATAAGGACGGACGAGTTGAGTAGATACAAATTTGTGGATGGAAATTGATTTATATTTGAGGAATAAGCGCTCCTTGCGGTTGCGCAAAGAAGACTTTGGCAATCTGCGCGCGCAAAAGAGGTGTGTAGTTGCTTGCCGTTCTCGGAGTACGGCTTGATAATGCGAGTATGATTTGTCGGCAGGAAATCATGATACATAATATTTCCCGCGTCGTGATGATCGCTCCCGCCTAAGCCATGCTCTTCATTATGGTCATCATCAAGGCCGTTGTGGCCGTTGATATGATGAAAGTGAGTGTGATTGTTTACTATATGGATCTCATGTCCATGCAGTAAATACCCGCCTAATGTTCCACTCGAAAAACAAAATACGGATAGTATTAATAAAAACGTAAATTTTCTGTTAATTACTCTGTTAAGCATTGAAGGATAGCGTGAAGTTATATTTAAAAAGTTATTTTCGAAAGTACTCTTAAATTAACAGATAGAAAATATCGTGTCAATGCAAAAAAGTTTGTTAACCGTAAATCTATAAACTTAAATTAAACGATATTAAATACCCCCTCCCCTCTTTTTACTTTTTATAAAAAAACAGACTTTAAATAAACGCGAATCCTTATGTCTATAGACATTTTGTTAAAGCTTTGATATAATTCCGGGGAATTATCAAGTTTATTTGAGCTAATTTAAGTTGCCATGCCTGTTTTTCATTGAAAAAGCAACGCATGACGATATAAACAATCTGTTAATTTATTATTTTATTAGGGAGATATCATGATTAAAAGTTGCAGTGCGCTGAAGTTGAAATTAAATGAGTTAAATATGTTAGAGGCTAAATATAAGCTCGGTTATTTGAAACTCGCTATTTTTGCGTTGATGTTTCTGCTATGCGCATCTTTTAACAACTTATTATTTGCCCAAACCGTAATAGATACCATAAGGTTAGGCCATGAGTCCGGCAACCCCATAGGGCCCGTGGCATTGAGTGTAAATGACTCCACGGAAAAAATATATATTGCAAACAAAGATAGCGGCGATATAACCGTGTTTGACGGTTCGACCAACAAGGTGATCAATCATATTGATGTTGATGATATTCCGGTTGCGCTGGAGGCCAACTCGACCACAAACAAAATATACGTTGCCGGCAATTTAAGCCACACCATAACCGTTATAGACGGATCAACGGATAAGGTCGTAAAAACAATTAATGAAGGGCTCGGATCTCCGTTGGCGATAGGGATAAATGATGTCGCCAATAAAATTTATGTTGTCAATTCAAATAATGATATTTTATCTGTTATTGACGGCGCGACAGATGAAATAATAGATGAAATTGTTGTCAAGGATTTACCGATCGGCATTGGCGTAAACACCGTCACCAACAAGATTTATATCTCTTATGCTTCAAGCGATGCGCTTTCAATAATAGATGGAGCCACTAATGAAATTATCGGCTCAGTGATTGCCGGCAACAACCCGGAAGCAATTGCTGTGTCTTCTGTGAATAATAAGATATACGTTGTCAACAGCAGAAGCAACAATGTAAGCGTAATTGACGGTTCTACGGATGAAGTGATAAGTTCCGTTTCGGTTGGAATAGCGCCGTTTGACTTAGCTGTGAATCAATCAACCAACAAGATATATGTCGCCAATGTTGCGGAAAATAGCGTTACTGTAATTGATGGAGATACCGATAGGGCGATAGCTACAATCAGTGTTGGCGATACCCCTGACGGCGTGGATGTAAATCCCGTAACAAACACTGTGTACGTAATTAATCTGGATGATAACGATATAAGCGTAATAGACGGCAGTTCCGATGAGGTGACCGCCACTATCAGCTTTGGTCACTTTCCTGTGGGAATCGGCGTAAACGAGACAACGGATAAAATTTATGTCGCGGATGTGCTTATAGATAATGTAAACGTAATTAACGCTGTGACAAATGAAACGGTAGCGACCGTCAACGATGGGATAGGGACGCAGGGCATAGGTATTAATGAGGATTCTAACAGGATTTATGCGACTAATAGCGAGAGCGATAATGTTACGGTGATTGACGGGGCTTCCGACACGGTTATTAAAACTATAACCGTGGGTAATTTCCCGGAAGGAGTTGACGTTAACCCTATAACTAATCTAATATATGTCGCTAACAACGGCGATGACAATGTTAGTGTGATAGATGGGGCCACAAACGAGATAAAAGAGACAATTAACGTGGGAAGCAGACCTGATGGGGTTGCAATAAACAGCGATGCAAATATGATATATGTGTCTAACACCGCCGGCAATGATGTTAGTGTTATAAACGGCTCTGACAACCAGGTTGTCGCGACAATCAGCGTTAATGAATCTCCTTTTGCAATAGCGTTAAATCCAAGAACAAACAAGATATACACGGTTAATGAACTTGCCGGCAACGTAACCGTGATAGACGGCAATATAGAAGCGTTGCTTGGAACTATCGAAGTGGGCGACACTCCTATTGGAATAGGGATAAATCCATTGACAAACAGAATATATGTGGCAAATAGCCAGGATGACACGGTTAGCGTGATCGACGGTTCAGACGACGCCGTTATTAATACGGTTGATGTTAACGATCACCCAGTGGCGATTGATGTTAATACGTCTAATAACAGAATATATGTCACCGGCATGATGTCCGGCGATATTGTAGTATTGCAGGACGACGCGCCGTTTGCCGAAGACGAGGAGCCTGTTGTTGATGAAGAGGAGCCTGTTGTTGAAGGGGATGAAGAGCCGATTGATGATGAAGATGAAGAGCCGGTTGCGCAAAATGCGCGGATGGATGTCTCGCCCGCCGCAGCATCCAAATCATTAAAAAGGCAGGAAGCTGTCGTCACATTGACCGGCGCGGACGGTTTGCCTATGGCGGGTGTTATAGTAAATGCGTCGGCAACCAATGGCACGGTAGTCGCTCCAAACGCAGTCATAACAGATGCTAATGGCGTGGCTGTTTTCAAGTTTAAGTTTAGGTTCAACAGCATTGACGGATTTATTAAATTTTATACTATAGACAACGAGATGTCGGCTATGCTCAGACAGGAATAATTTTTGTTGTGAATAACTTCTTTTCGAACCATTAGCTGGGTATATATAGTCAAAGAAGTCAGGTCTCGAACATTTTTAATTTCTCAGAGCTTTTACTCGGGTGGCATGGACAAACGAGTTTGTCCATGCTATCCAGCATACATATACATCGTATTAATAAAAATTCGAAAACCTCATCCGCTTGACTATAGAGCTGACGCATAAACTACATAAGTTGTTATAAAATAAGACGTTAATTCTAAAAATAAGAATAGTATTTTGTAAAATGGCGGGTTGTTTTTACAAAAATAAGGATTTACCTGTGTCAAAGCGGTCAAACATTCACATTGCATTTTCATTTTACAAATTTCAAAATTTTTAAATAATAACAAAGTTTTTGCTTTTCTTCGTGCCTTTGCGTCTTTGTGGCTAAAATTGTTTTTGATTCTATAAATTAAAGTTTATGCGGGAGCTCTATACACAAAACATACCTAAATTTGTAACTGATAGAGAAGCCACGGTCTTGGCCCTTGCATTATAACTACCACCCATATTCTTTATCACGATATATAGTTCCATATTCATCTCGTATTGCCCACCCATCCTCTGATACCGTAAACTTCGCTCCCTCTCTTTTAAACGTTATTAAAAGCCCTTCCTGTGTGTATTGATCGCAATCCTCTATATCGCTCCCTGGAAAAGCATAACATACACTGTTGCCCTTTATAAAAGAAAATTCTCCGGGATTAGAACACCCTTCGCAACCTTTTACGAATTCAGCCGTGGAGGGATCGCCTATAAACGTCCTTCCACTTACGTTTGTAGTCCTTGGTTCGGTAGGGCGCGTTTTTTTTACCTTTGATGTTTCATCGCATCCTATGTTAACGCTTGCAATTATTGCAATAAAAGCTATCAGAAAAATAAAGTTTTTGTTTTTGATATAGAGTTTAATCATAATTTTTATTCCTAATCCTGACAAACCGGAAAAGTGAGCCAAAAGTGTCGACAAGCCCCGATCTTTTTTACCCGAGCTAAGCGTAACTATTCAGTGTATTTTCTAATATTTTGCAACAATCTCATACAATCATCCATCCCCTTTAGAAAAGGGGGCGGGGGGATTTGAATAGATTAACTTTCATTTTTTAGCTTTTAAATAGCGGGATATTCTTTATTCGAATCTCCCTTACTCCCTCTTTGCTAAATGAACACTGAGCAGCTTGTCTGCTCTAGAGATAAATGAACACTTGTCAGCTTTGGCTGGCTTAGTGAGAATTATCCCCTAGGGGCCAAAGAGGGAGATCTCATGTATTATTATTTTTGTATTAGTAAACACAATGAATAGTTACGGCTAAACAGATTATTATCACTTGATTTTCCCTCTAGGTCAATAATAAAAGTGAAAGTAAATTGGCCCCTATGGATGATAAATCTTCAAAAATTCTATTCGTTTTTCAGTTTCCGCTTCTTTATTTTTACGTCGGCCCTTAGTTGTCCATATCATGCAATAATGAATTCAAAATCAGAGAGCTGTGATTTGTTGCTGATGTTAAAAATGCTTTATAATCCTTTGAGATAGAAGCATCAGGTATTGCGCGGTCGGATACGGTTTTTGCCACTGCAAAAGGAATTTTTAATTTATGAGCCATCTGCGCAATGCCCGCAGCCTCCATTTCAACAAGGAATGCATTCTCAAAAGTAGCGGCCAGCTCTTTTTTTCTCCGCGGATTTGCTACAAACTCGCTCCCTGAAAGAATTGTTCCGGTTTTAACGCAGCCACTATTGCCGCCTTTCTTAAACGATTCTTGCAACCAATTGACAAGAAATGGATCACAATAAATGACAGGATCTACTTGTTTATTAGCCGGAGCTGAAAGTGTAAGTTCGCCGGCCGCAATCAGCTTGTTTCCTGATTCAGCGCTTGCTATTGAATCGTGCTGGATGATCTTATCCGCAATTACAGTATCGCCAATATCCAAATCAGGGCAAAGCGCCCCGCCCACACCCAAAGCCAGAACAGCGTCAAAAGATATATGCTCAAATAAATGGATTAAAACTAATGCCGCATTCACGGAACCAACACCGGAGTTTGTCACACTAACCGTGCATTGGTTTGCTTCAAATTGTTTTGTTTTGACCTTAAAACGGCGCCCATAACTCTTTTCACTATATTGCGCATTTTTCAAAAGAGCCTCTTCCTCCACATCCATTGCAACAATGATAAGAAGGTTCCTGATATCAGATATGTTGTTTATTTTCATATAATTGCTCTTTTTACAAAATGCTTTGACGGGAGTTTCTAATGGGTGACCCCAAATGCCCCTTTTGTAATAAATCTATTGCGGGATCAATTTAGGAATTGATCCCGCATGTTTCTGTCGTTGTATTAACCTAATTTGTTTTGCCTTTAAAAGCGATTACAAAAAGAGAAACTCCCGGTTTATGTTACAAACATGAATCAGCTGCATGCGGGTTCTCATTAGATTAGTTTTTGCCTGATTTAAGTATTTCCGACACAGTTTTGGCCCGTAAAATCCGTTCAGGGCTTGGATGGTGGCTACGAAGAAAACCTTTTTTCCTGGTTTCAGGCAAATCTAACGCAAATCGTTTCCAAAGCTCTATCCCTTTTTCTATATCATAGCCGGCTTTTTGCGCGTAAAGCAGCCCTAAATAATCAGCTTCTCGCTCATTGTTCCTTCCATATGGCGCATATAAAGATTTGAATGTAAGAGGCGAAAATGGGCCGGTGATTAATCCCGCAATCCCGCACAATGCGCCAATGCCCACACTTTTTGATATATGGTTTGATGTAATGTGGGCCAATTCATGTCCCATAACAACCGCCAATTCGTCATCATTTTTTACGAAATGGACCATCCCCGTTGTAAATACTACTCTGCCTGGTTTTGCATATGCATTAATATCTCCTGATTCTTCTACATGAATTTTAACGTAAGGCCTCGCTTCCGGTATAATTTTAAAAATCTGTTTAACCCCATTCCTCTCAATAACTATTTCTGTATATTTATCTGACACAAATTTTACATGATCCAAATCCTTAACCTTCTTTTCGTCTATCTCGTTTATAAGGTCTCCTGATTTAATACCCGATAAGCCTGCAATGAAATTATCAATCACACCAATTACAACATATCCTTCCTCCGTCTCAAGGTTATAATATTTTGAGATATCTTCTGAATTTTTAATTACCAGCGCTCCTATCACACTACTATTCTTGATTGTGCCGTCAGGCATATCTTTAAGAATATTAAAGCCGACCTTCCATGTCCTAACCCAATCATCAATATATAATCTTGTTGCTTCGAGTTCAATCTCATCCTCTAATTTTTTTAGTTCATCTAAAGAGATTAGAGGGCCTGTGCCGGCGCAACCAAACACAAATAGAACAATAAAAACTAAAATTGTTAATTTTCTAATCAAAATAATAATATCCTTTTTGTTGTTCTAATTATTCATCTGGATCATTATTTTAATGCTTGCCATTTTAAAGCGCTACTTTAAAATGGCAAGCTCGTTGTCTATAATTTAGCTTGTTACAGGACTCTAGGGCGGGAATGGTTATTTTAAGAGATTCATCTTCGAATTAGTAAACCATACTTATTACCGTGGCCAATAATAACGCTACTACATTTAATTTAAATATTTTCCTTCAACTTCTCATCCATTGATGGGAGGGGTTAGTGGAGGGTGATAAATGAACACTGAGCCGCTTGTCTGCTTTAGTGAGAATTATCCCCAGAGGGGACAAAAATCGCGTAAAAAATAATGGTATCATATGCTTTGGCCTAGGTAGTATGAAAACAATACGAGGAATTGATGTTGAATTTGTGAGAAGCTTCATGGCCGGCATGTTGAAAACAAAAAAAAGCATTTTAAGATGCAATAGGGGGGGAGTTCATTTTACGCAATACATAATATTACTAATGTCAAAAAAGCATCATTTCAGAAGGCTTGAACCAAAACTCTGAATGAGTTATAATTCTTCTTCTTTATTAAAAAGAATATACAATATGAATTGGTGATAGCGCGCATGTCTATAGATATAGGTAAACGAATCAGGTTTTCCAAAAATTAATTCCAACAATCTCTGCCTGCCGGAGTTAAAACTTTAGCCTTTTATTCATTGACTAAATTTTAAAAACCTAATGCTTTTAAGGATAAAAAATATGAGCCAACAAATGGACAGAAGCTTTGTCAAATTTGGAAAAAGCGCTGAATTAGATAAACAAGACGATGAATATTGGAAAAAGGCCTCAATTGAGGAAAAATTAAGAACAATAACCTATCTAAGAGAGTGTTTCTATGGCCCTGAAGCAACTACCGGAAGACTTCAAAGAATTTTTGAATTTTCTAAACTCAAACAAAGTTAAATACCTACTCCTTGGAGGCTGGGCCATTGGTATTTATGGGCATCCCAGAGCCACAAAAGATATTGATTTCTTTATTGGGATTGATGAATCAAATCTTGATAGACTTATTACGGCCCTTCGTGAATTCGGCGCTCCTCCAATTGATATTGCCAATTTTAAGGAAAAGGGAAATGTTTTTAGAATGGGGCGTTCTCCAGTGCAGATAGATATTATCAATGAAGCGTCGGGAATCCAATTCGATGTATGCTATCAGAAAGAAGTCTCAGGGTCGTACCTTGACAGGCTGTCCGAGAATAGCAATTTCGACCAATTTTCAAGTCATAAGCCCTTTAGTATCAACAAAAAATATTCGAGATTTTACATTCTCGGACAACCTGCCCAGGTATGACCCTAAGGACTCTCCAAAGAGTAAAATATGCTATAAGCTATTTTGAAAACCTAATTTATCAATATATGATCGTGAGCCTATTGCCTTAATAGGGCACTATGGATTTCTAACGGAGATTACCTCATGTGAATGTGGTTTTTACCCACTTTGAATCTGTTTTGATTCTTAAAATGCAGTTTTATAAACTAACTTTTAGGATTTATCGTTGTATTTAAAGTAACCTTCATCGAATTTGACGATTCAGCGCTTCCACCAACATTGAAAAATAGATATTTTATACCAGCTTCAGCTTTTAAAGAGATTGCGCCTGATATTTCTATTGTCAATTGACTTGGCAAAGTAATAGATTCGGTCACTTTTTCAGTTAAAGATTCAAGCAATTCATTTATCTGTATTGCGACATTATCCTCTTCTTTGCCTAAAGTAGTTAAAAATTCTTTATCATCAGTCTTAAGACTGCCAGCATTCTTTGGGTCAATTGCCGTTAAATATGTTTTTATAGCCATAAATTTTCCTTTCTTTTTAATTATTTTGTATCTTAAAAGTCATATCAGGATCTCCATAAATTGTATATAAAAGCCAAAACAAGTTCCTTTTATTTGCTGCGTTTGCCTTAGCTTTAGCCATAGCTTCTCCTATAGTTATATTATCATTCTCATTAAATAATTCTTTGTAAACGCTTTCAGCAAATTCTATTGCGTATTTAATTGGCACAGCGCCTAAAGTTCCTATATAAATTCCTGCTCCTTTAAGATAAAATTCAAGCCCAAAAGTAGTAAATTTGCCAAATGAAATTAATGGCGCATTAGAGGAACAAGCATTCGCAAAAATTAAACACCCTGGATCAATTGGCAACTCTTGCACTGTTGTAATTAGTAGATTTTGTGTACGCATCTTATTTTTAGAAACTTGAAGACATGCAGGTTCTAAATGTCCATGGCATGTAAAATGCACCAAATCAGCATTCTCAAACTCTTTGAATATAGCTCCAATAGATTGTTCTTTAATAGGTTCTACTTTAAAAAGAGTTCTAGCCCTGTCTGCCTCTGTGTTAGGCAAATCACCCCCAACAATGTTAACAATACGATTCACAGTTCGCTCTCCCATCTTAACATATCTATTATTTTTTGGCATCTCACGCCCATCTTTCATGCGAGGGTAACGAGAAATTATAAATTTAGAACCCCAAAAATCGTTATTGTCAAACATCAATTCCCATGGTATCCAATCTTCATTTGTTGATATTGAAATGGTAGAGCCTTTTGTCCAATTCTTTGTTATTTCTATTAAGTCAGATGGAATCAGTGAATTAAAAAGTTGTTTTCCTGCCCCCTGCAATGTTATACATACACCTTGCCATTCGTCATCATCAGGACTTCCTAAAGTGACAATCTCTGTTAAATTAGCGTTTAATTCCTGCAAATAGTCAACAATCTGTTCTTGCAATTCAGGTGCATCCTGAACTAATTCAAACGGTTTACCTTGATCGTCTGAAAAAACAGTGTAACACAATTTTCTTTCATTTTTTAGCCAATTTACCTGCAATGTTCTTCTTTCATACATTTCCATTTTATGGGATTCAAATGCTGCGCTTATATCCGGTTCTTCTAAAAGTACACTTTCAGCCGCTTCATCATGCGCGGAATTAAATCTCGAAACTAAAGTTGGAACTAAGACATATCCAATTCTTTTTGCCCTATAAAATATTTCTATCTCTATTACTTTTTTTCCTCTTTCCATTGGAAACATATGAAAAACCACAATTTCAGAATCATTATCAATGGACATCTTCATAGGTTTGCTTTTTTCATGCATCGCAAAGCCCGGGGCTGTAACAATAACATATAATTCAATTTCTTTTAAGGTTTTTTCAACCGTAAAGCGTAATTTTTCTAGTTTACGAGTTAACTCAGGGGCATCTTTTGTTATCTGTATTTTAAGATCGACTTTCTTCTCCAACGAACAATATTCAGGAAATTCTATTTTTGTATATCGTTCAATTTCTCTTACATTGTAATTTTTGTTAGATTCTGAAACCTCCACACACTCTGATGCCGGCATTTCAAAGTTGCCGCTACTTTTACAAATATCAGAAGTTGCTACACCGGAAGAGAAAAGCCAGTTTGGTATATATCTATCACAAAGGTCTTGAACTTGTTCTTCGATTCCATCTTCTACGAACTTATAAGTTATATAAATGCATTCATCGCGGCTTAGTTCAATACTTTCATTTAAAACTAAATTTAAAAAATATTTAACTTCGCTGATTGTCATATCCTGAAAAAATTCCACAAAATCGCGGACAATTTTCCGTATTGACACACACGCTTCTTTATTTTCTGAATAGACAGGCTCTTCGATATCATCTATTATTTTAGGAATATAGCGATCATCACTAAATATATTTAACTCATCATTGCTTATATTTAACATTATCTCTATTTTGGCTAAACCTGTTTCCATATCCGCGCTGTTTGTTTTAAGCAAAAACTTTATTATATTTTTATCTTTAAGTTCATTAAACCAACGCGCGTTGGTTATAATATATTTGTATTTACGAAACAGGTTTAAGTACTCGAAACAGTCTTTATGAAAAATACATTGTTGCAATTCTGAATATTCAGTTATAAGTTCTACTGCTTTTTTTAAGCTCATTATACATAAATCGGTATTTCCGTTATCATCTGCCAGTTTTCCAAGTTGTATAAAACATTTTATAGCCTCTATTTTATTGCTGGCATCAATATCGCGCAAACATACTTTATTCAAATATTCATTAATAATATTCATATAATTATTTGATTTGATATCAAATAACGCATTAACTATATTAATCAAAGTCTTTGAAGATAAATTAGTTTTTAAAAGATCTTTAGCATACGATTCAAAATTAGATAGATGCCTACCGCACATTATAATTGAATTTGCAAATTCATTAGCATACCCTTTTGTAATATAATCAAACCCTTTTAAAAGGCAAAGGACTTTCTCAATACAGGAATGATTTTGCGAACTTTCGTAAATATAAATTAATTGTTTAACCAAAATCTCTACGTTTTGTGGATTAAGATTCCATAAAAAATCAACTATTTTTATAAAGTACGGTTTGCTTGTAATAAACGGCAATAAAAAAGCGCAAACTTCATGATTACGTGAATAGTCTATCTGTAGCGCCCGCCTAAACAGATCACAAGAAGCGGCAAACGTTTTCTCGTTATAAGCCAAGCATTTAGCTCCATTTAAAAGAATTTCTATATTATCATTAACCGTGTTTATCGCTTCTTCTACTTTACTTTTACCGTAATCTATAATATTGTCACTAATCTTGGAATCTGGTTTCGCAAAAATAACATCGGCTATATCTAATAAATTTTGTGGATTATTTTTAATTTCTAAAATTCTTTCAAAACATATTCTTGCAAATTCAATTTTTTTATTATCATTTATCGTTTTTGTGGCCAATTGCAGAAAACTTTTGTTAATATTGTCTACATCCTTATAATTTTCTATTAAATGAGTTTCAATTAATAAGTAAGCTATATACAGATAGTTAGATCTAGGGTAATTATCAATTAAACTGTTTGCTGTATTAAGTAAATTTATTTTAGTTTTGCTAAAAATAGCAGCAAAATCATATGCAATTACCCGTGCTTCATGAATTGATGTTTCTAAAATAGCATTTACTTCATTAAGCAAATTAACCCTGTTATCGATTAATGTAGATTGTTGTGAATAAGGGTTAAAGTCATTGGTTTTACTTTTTACAGGTGTAGAAATATCCAATTGATTAAACAAATCAATAGCATCTAGAACTTTACAGTCGTCTATATTACCTAACTTTGATTTATCAAAATCTAATTTCTTGGTAATTTCATTTAACGCTCCGTCTCCAACAAGGGAGCAAGTTTGCATAATTTTTCTCCCAGGTGTGGAGGGATAATACTCAGCCAAAGAATAAGCTTCGCTATAATCTTGTTTTTCAATAAGTTGGATGATGGGTTGCAACCAAATATTGGATAATATTTGACTTCTTGTTTTCATTGTAATCCTATAAAATTGTTGCAAAGAAAGGGCCTTCTAATGGGTGACCCTGGGCTTGTCCCCTTTGAATAAGTTACTGTATTATTGACAAAAGATTTTTTGGAATAACAGTGTCATATTTTAGAAGGGTAACAATCCTGGGAATATAGCTTTTTTATCAGACGTTCACATCCATCAATATCTATATTAATTTCAACTTCGCAGTCTTCAGGGGCATCACCATTGTCATCTGCCCCCATATCATAACTATCAAGGTTTTTTATTTTTGAACGTTCCGTAAAAAACTTATTTTAAGTTTAATCTGATCCTTGTTCATCAAGAGAAAAGCTTTAGAGGGAAACCTTGAATCCAGAATTTAAAATACCATGCTTCCTGTTTTTAATGTTTTACTCCAAAGCATTCTATAAAACTTCATAGCTAAATAAGAAAATCTAAACTGTTTTTGGATGTATTAAATTAATCGTTTTCTATAAACGTACAAAATTTAGCACTTTAATCGCTTGTTGTCTACAAAAAAAATTAAATAATATATGTATTGTAAACTTAACAATGGCGTGGGAAAAAGATGGCAAATTGTAAAAATCAATTAATAACATGTTGCTTATTTACGTAAGCTGTTAATATTAATGATGTTGGCTGTTAATGATAATAATAATTGCAAGGATTGTTACTAGGTGTTTTTTTTGCTAAAAGCGATTTCACTGATAGAAGCATTAAAGCAACCACAGATTTCACAGTCGCGCCAAGATAAACCCAAATCATTGGGATTGAGAGAGAAACTCATGAAATTTGATATTGTAATCCAACGGGTGCCTCGTAAAGAGAAATCCCGTCTAACTAAAGCTTAGCCGGCAGGTTAGTAGCGACGTTTACGTGCAAGCCCTGTAAGGTGGGGAAGTGAGACTCAAGCGACCCACTGTAGGAAAGGTGAAGCCGGGCGTAACGCTCTATTATAAGGAAAGATGGTAGACACACTGATGTCATAAACCATGTCAACGCAATTATAATGGATTGTGCAAGTGGCTGGCGCTTTCAGTCGAGTAGCAAAGTTACGCGCCAAACGGAGGAATCTGTTTGGTTAGATGAATGCGTAGAGCGTTTGTCTATTGAGGAACCGTATGAGTGAAGTCCTTCACGTACGGATCTGTGGGGGGAGCGGCGAGTAATCGCTGCTTCTACCCGGAATTAAAAAGCAAAAGCAGAAAGTATTGTGACTGGTAATTAGTTATCTGTTATCGGTAAAAGCGATGGAACGCGGATGACATTGGTAACGCGGATTTTCACGGATTAAAAAATAAACCACAAATTGTAGGATGGGCAAAGGCGATTGCCGTGCCCATCAATAAAAAAGCGCGTAGGTTGGGTAGAGCAGAGCGAAACCCAACATTCAAAAAAAAACAAGAGCAATGGAACACGGATGACACCGATGACGCGGATTTTCACGGATTAAAAGCAAAAACATTAAAAGCGGTGACACAGATTAATGTAGATAAAAAAGCGATTTCACAGATAGATGCGTAAAAACAAAAGCGTGCCCACGAAAAGGCATGAAAATTCACGAAATTAAAAGCAAAAAAAGTATCAATTTTTCGATTGAAAACCGGCTTTGGAAAGTAGGGTGTAATATTCATCTTACGTTGGCATGTAATATTCATGTTTAGAGTTTGTCATATTCCTCTGGAGTAACGTCGGGCGCTTGAGATAGAAAATCAGAAATACCTGCTTCTGTTGCCCGCTTTGCTCTCTCTTCAAGATAAGGATCAGGAATAATTTTAAATAATTTTTGCGCTAATGAAGCGGCAATCAATTCGTCTATTGGGATATTCTGTTTTTGGGATACTTCATATGTCTTTCTGAACAACTTGTCAGGTAATTTTATTTTTAATTCCGTCATGAAATTCCTCAATCTTGTTTTCGCTTTTGCTCTTTTATTAGCGCCGATTTGTGGTTAATTCGCTTTTGCTTTTCTCCAAACCATCGATAATAATTGCAAACAGCTAAATTTTAACTGATTGGAACGGCTTCTATGAAGCTGATTTCCCATTCTGTTTGGATCAATTTTGGCGATTGGAAACCGGCTTTGGAAAGTAGGGCGTAGTATTCATCTTCCGTTCGCATGAGGCGGCCGCCGAGCACCAGTAAATGCAAGCTTGATAATAGTTCAGACGCTGTTGTCTCTTTGTTCGGCAGGACAAAATCCATTATTAACAATTTGGCTGAGCCGGCCATGGCTGCGCAACAATTCCTGAGAATCTTAAGGGCGTTGTCATCATCCCAATTAAGCAACACTCTTGAGATAATATATAGATCGCCTTTTGCCGGTATTGATTCAAAGAAGTCGCCGTCGATGATTTGGCAGCGATCACTTACTCCCGCGGATTTCAGCGCATTTTCCGCATTGGCGACAACATGGGCCTGGTCAAATATTGTTGCTCTCAAATTGGGATGTTTTGCAAGAATTGCGGCTGTGAGTGAGCCGGTGCTGCCGCCGACATCCACAAAATGGGTGAAGTTTGAAAAATTGTAGGTTTCCAAAGCCGGGAGCAGCCAATCCTTGGTTGATTTTTCCATCCATTGATTAAAGTTGGCATTGGCTTCGGCATTATTTGAAAGGTATTCGTACATGCTCATCTGGAAAGTTTGGTCAAATGCGGCTTTGCCGGTTTGCACGCTGTACAACAGATTACCCCATGCTTTGTACGTCTCGTTTGTGCTCAGCACTATTCCTAATATAGAATTTGGGGCGTCGGAACGCAGCAGTGAACCAAGGTCGGTTAATTTGAATTTGTTGGCGCTATCTTTGGCAATAATGCCGAATGTGTTTAGTAATTGCAAAAGCTGCCGCAACGCATTTGTGTCTGTTCCCATGCCGGCGGCAAGTTCTTCGCAACTCTTGGCGCTCTTATAAAGGTTATCGGCAATGCCTAGTTTGGCGGCTACATAAATAGCCTGTGTAAGCTGGTATCCACTAAATGCCTCTTGCACTCTTTTAGGCAGTAAGGGATTGTTTGCGGTTGCAGCCGTCAGTTCGATTGCATTTGGTTGCTTTGATGACATTTAAAACTCCTCATTTGTAAAGTTATTTACTAAGCCCTGGTTTTGATCAAGGCAGATTTTAAGCCGGTGGGCTAAAATACCCGCATTGGGCAGGGTAGTCATGGTTATGTGATTGCCGGGTATTACATGCGTCTCAGTGCCTTCAAGCGCTAAATCTATCCATGCGAGTTCAGGATTTTGAGGAAGAAAGGCGTCACGCTCTTTTGCGCGGAAGAAATGGATTTTGCCCGGATATATTTCAGGCGTATAATCGCGCATGGCCTTAGAATTAGTTTTAAACAGTTTAAGCACTGTGCGAAAGTGGGTTAAATCTATATCAGGATTCTCTTTGTTTTTCATTGCTATTTGCTTAATACAGTAGTCGAACTGCTCCTCAAACTCAAGCCGGCGCAACTCTTCTAATGAAACCGTGATATCATAACCGAGTTTTAGCATATAAGCCAGTATTTCCGCGTCATCATTAAATTCAACCGGCATGTGGCCCGGCCCCGGCGTATCCATCAGCGCCAGCAAATCGACTTGTTGACCCATGGCGTTAAATTGTTGCGCCATTTCAAAAGCCAATGTGCCACCAAATGAAGCGCCTCCTAAAAAGTATGGTCCTTCAGGTTGAATGATACGCAACGCCTCTATATAATGAGCCGCCATCTCTTCAACCAGTGTAAGCGGTTCGGTTTTTCCATCCACTCCCAGCGCCTGCAACCCATAAACAGTGTAAGCATCCCCCAGTTGTTCCACCATATCCCGGTAAAAGTATATATGCCCGCCCACGGGATGCATTAAAAATAGAGGGGGCGCTAATGTATTGCCGGTCTGAATTGGGACTAAACATGAAGGAAGCGCTTGTTGCGCCGGCTGAGTTGCAGTTTTTTGGGCTTCATCCTCAATGAGTTCAGCTAAAGCGGCAATTGTTGATTTATTAAGGAGGCTATGGGCGTCTAAATCTATGCGCAAGGTCTCTTTCAACCTGGCTATCACTTGAACGGCTATTAAAGAGTCGCCTCCTAAATCAAAAAAGTCATCGTGTACGCTGATCTGTTTAATGCCAAGGGCGTTTGACCAAATATCGGCAATAGTTTGTTCAATCCGGCCGGAAGGCGCAACATAACTCTTTAGCATATTTGATCTGGAGTGGAGAGTTGCCGTTTCTATTTTTTCAGATTTTATTGACAAAGATTCCGCCCGGCCCGGTTGGCGATTGCCGGACGCGCCAATCCAATAGCGTTGACGTTCAAATGGATATGTGGGCAACGGCAAGCAGAGCCGGCGCTCATCGGCATAAAGTTCAGACCAATCCACTGCGCCTCCCACTAACCACTCTCTTCCCAATCTATTTAACATAATCTCCGGCTCTGATTGGCCGTTGTCAGGGCGTGGCAATGAGGATAGCGCTTCTTGTTCCTCCGCCATGTTTTCAGCCGGCAGGAAATGTGTGAGTACGAATTCAGGATCAAGGGAGTTAAGCTTAGCCGCAGCATCCAGCGCGGTTTGGCAAACCAGCATCCGCCGGTGTCTGAAGCTTCGTCGTCGGCAATGCAGTGTATAAGCGACATCAGCCAGGTTGACGTTGGGATGTTGCGTTAAATATTTTACCAGGTTAGCGGTAGCCGTATCCAGAGCCGACAATGTTTTGGCTGAAAGCGTCAGCAATTGCCACGAACGAGAGGGCTCTGAAGGCTTCAGAGCCGGGGCCTCTTCAAGGATAACATGCGCATTGGTTCCGCCGATGCCGAATGAGCTTACTCCGGCTCGGCGCGGCATTCCATTGCTTTTCCACTCTGATAAAGTCGTGTTAACATAAAAAGGGCTATTGACGAAATCAATTTGAGGATTAGGGTTTTCAAAATGCAGGCTGGGCGGCAACAATTGATGTTTAAGCGCCAGCGCTGTTTTAATCAGGCCGGCGACGCCGGCAACGGCATTGGTGTGTCCGATATTGGTTTTTAGCGAACCAACAGCGCAAAAGCCTCTCTTTTCCGTAGTCTCTTGAAACGCTTTAGTCAATGCCGCAATTTCAATGGGATCGCCCAGTTCGGTGCCGGTGCCGTGAGTCTCTATGTAGCTAATCGTTTCCGCTTCAATATCGGATACGGCCAGAGCTTCAGATATGACGGCGGTTTGCCCCTCAACGCCGGGCGCTGTATAGCCTATTTTTAAAAAGCCGTCGTTATTGATGGCCGATCCTTTTATAAGGGCGTGAATGTGGTCGTTGTCAACGACGGCTTGTTCCAATCTTTTTAATACCACAATACCCACGCCGTTGCCGCCTACGGTGCCTTGCGCTTTAGCGTCAAAAGCGCGGCAATGTCCGTCCGGTGAATTGATCATTCCTTTTTCATACTGATAACCTGTTTTCTGAGGAACGGCGATTGAAGCGGCTCCGGCTAAAGTTATATCGCATTCGCCGTTAAGCAGACTTTGGCAAGCCATATGAACAGCCACTAATGAGGTGGAGCAGGCGGTTTGCACATTGACGCTGAGCCCTCTTAAATTGAGTTTATAAGAGACCCGCGTCGGCAAGAAATCTCTGTCATTGCCGATCATTAAAGTAAAACCGTCCTTTAAAGCTTTGCTATTTCGGCTAAGGTTGTTGTGCAGGTAAGCGGCTGGACCGGAACCTGCAAAAACGCCGATAACGTTTTCGCTGTCCTGAAGGGCGTAGCCGGCATTTTCAAGGCTTTCCCACGCGCATTCCAGGAAGAGGCGGTGCTGTGGGTCGGTTATTTCCGCTTCTCTCGGACTGAAATCAAAAAATGGGGCGTCGAATAATTCGATATTCGGCAACACAGCGCCTGCTTTAACATAATTGGGTTGTTTAAAGGCCGCAGGCTCAATGCCCGACTCCATAAGCTCTTCATCAGTGAAAAACGAAATAGATTCAACGCCGTCTCTAAGATTTTTCCAGAAGTCGTCAGTGTTGGACGCGCCGGGCAAGCGGCATGACATGCCGATAATGGCGATGTCCGTGTCTTTGATTAATTGTTGCTCTTTCATTGTGGTCTCCTGGATTTTAAACATTGTCTAGTCAAACAGATCAGGTTTTCGAGAAATCATGTTCGTGTATGTTTTCTTCAAATGCAGTGAAATAAAACCCTAAAGGGTAAATTCCAATAAACTCTGCTTGATGGAGTTAAGGCTTTAGCCTTTTATTCATTAGCAAATCTAGAGAATCTTATGCTTTTGGGTATCCATTGCCAAATAGTCGATGAATAATTACAATGCGATACGCCTTTCGTAACTAACGATATAGCAACGAGGCTATCTATCCCTTTTCAGGGGAAACATTGTTTTTACATTTTAACCCAGTATGCAGTTTTAATTAAAGGTTTTAATACCTTACCCGGATAAACCGGAAAAGGAGAAAAGCAAAAGCGCATTAACCACTAATCTTCACTAATCTACACTAATAAAAGAGCAAAAGCGAAAACAAGATCAAGGAAAAAAGTTAAAAGCCGGAGCAGTATTGCAGACTGCTTCTAAACGTTTTTGCTTTGCGATTTAGTGAAACTTTTAAAATATCTTGTCAAAAATTGTCAGAATTTAACTCATAAGATACTAAATTATTTCTAAGACAAGCTTAGCAAAAAAGCTGCTTTCAGCGGGTTGTAACCTATAATATAACAACAACTTACAAAATTAGCGACAACATGTTGGTCGTTTTGCCGCTGTTAGCGCCTAATGGGTGATGTCTTTTAATAAAAATATACCGTTTATTTCCCCTCCCTTGATGGGCAATGTCATTGACTTAAGAGCAGGCCTTAACCGTATCTAAATTATTTTCTTTAAAAAGCCTGAAAGGCTGACTGATTATAGCCCAGGGTTGTAAACCCTGGGTACGTTCAACATTGTGTTTTTAGCCCTGAAAGGGCGATTTAACGTAACGCATATGAACATTAAGTCGCCCTTTCAGGGCTAAACCGTGTTTATCTGAGCGCCCAGGCTTTGCAAGCCTGGGCTGTAATAATTTGCCCTTTCAGGGCTGAAAAATGTAAATAGAGCCTTAAATAACATTTCACGATACTTCTTTTAAGTCCGACAATTTTTTTAAAATTCCATTAAATTTATCAGGATTTTTAAGGTCGCGTATCGCCATTCCTATAAAGGTGTTTTTCAACTCATTCATTTCAGTCAAATGTTTGATTTTTGTTTCAAACTGTCCTTTTGTTGAAATGTAATATTTATGCGTAAGAACAAGTTGAAGCTGTGTTCTAATCCTTGCGCAAACTTCATCATGTTGGAATGGTTTAGTAATATAGTCAACCGCGCCAAGATTAAATCCTTTAATCAAATCTACGGTTTCAGTTTTAGCTGAAAGAAAAATAACCGGTATATCATAAGTTTCAGGATTATCTTTTAACCGCTTACAGGTTTCATATCCGTCCATTACAGGCATCATAATATCTAATAATATTAGATCCGGCATAGAATTCTCAATCAATTTTAAAGCGGTTGCCCCCTCAAGGGCAAATGTTATTTTTAGTCCTTCCGCCGCTATTGTTTTTCTTAAAACATCTATATTTCCCGGTGTATCATCCACTATCATTACTTCCATACCGGTTATGTCCAAATCTTCCCTTCGCATAATAGAATTTCCTTTTTTAATTTTTTATGATATTCATAAAATACCCCACACGCAAAGGGTAAATCCCATAAACACTTCTTCCGGTTTAGCTTAATCAGATTGAATAAATCAAAAACCGCTATGCTTAAACCTGTTGCAAAAAGCGTAAATAACCGCGATACGCATGGCAGACCCCACACGATCCTGCCTTTCATATAGCTGCGCCCATATTTCCTTGTCGAGTTTAAGCGCGGTTGTAGGCTGTTCCGCAATGTAGCTTGTCCTGGTGGAGCCGCCTTCAACAAGTGAATGCAGGCCGATGGCATTGCCCGGGCCGATTCCTCCCACTTTGTTCTCTTCTATTTTGCCGCCGGCATTCTTCTGTGGTATTAGAATTGAGACTTCTCCTTCAGCTATAAAGAAAGCCGAATCCCTTTTATCGCCTTGTTCAAACACCGGGGAGCCTTGATTAAAATGTTTTATGCTCATAAAACCAGCCAAACGCTCAAGTGTTTGCGCATCTTCACCCTCAAATATGCCTGTCGCTTTTAAAACCGTGATATGAGACTCGTCGTCGCGCAATTTAGAACTTGTTTTGCTGGTTGGAGCGCTTGTTTTGTGCCCAGGCAGTATCTTCATCAATTTGTCAATAATTGATTTGCGAGGCTTAACATTATTGTTTAAATCGTCGTAAAGTTCCTGATATATGCTATTCAATGTTTCCCCCAACCTTTTTGCCATACTTGGAATAATTGTGCGCTCCAGATTCCAAATTACAGGATTGCCGGCTTCTCTGAGTACTGAGAATTCACTTGGCCCGAAAATCAAAAATTTACAATGCTCTTTTGCCGTGACCGTCGCATTCCTGGGACGTTTAGTGAACATAGCAATTTCCCCGACAATTTCCCCCTTGCCACAATCGCCGAGCACAGAGCCGTTACGGGCGACTTCAACATTTCCTTCAAGTATATAGAGCATCTCGTAGCCTTTTTCACCCTCTTCAATAATAGTCTCCCCCTCTTCAGCTTCAAAAGGCCTTAATACATTTGAAGCTGTGCGAACATCCTCCATTGGAATATTATCAAAAATGGTTTTGGGGATATTTAGCTTATTAGATACCATGCCTTCATAATCATACGCTTCCACCACATTAATGCCATCAAAATCATTGCCGTCAAACCCTATTGATCCTCCATGGGGAAGAACATGGAACTTTTCCTTCGGCAACTTCAGGTTATTAATTATGGAATATAATTCCCGAACTCCGCCGTCGAGGCCTTCAGATCCCAGGTTAAATGTGCCCCAATGCATAGCGAAGAAATGCCGCGCGTTCAGGTCAATGAAAGTTTGCACGGCATCATCAGGACTCATATGTGAATCTTTGACCATTTTTCTTGGTTCATAAGCTCCCAATGGGAGAATGGCAAGGTCAACATATTTAAAGATCTTGCCAAACAGAGAGAAGCCGCTAAAATATCCGGAGTCGCCTGAGTAAAAGATACGCTTTGCCCCCTCAATCATCCATGAGCCCCAAAGCGCTTTATTTGTGTCGTTGCCGGTTGTGCTGCGTGAATACCAATGCTGAGCCGGAAGAAGCGTAAAACGTAAGTACTTGAATTCCACGGCGCGCCACCAGTCCATCTCAACGACCTCGCGGCATTCTCGCGGCATAACGCTCGCAGTTCCTTTAGGAACAAGAAAAAGCGTATGTTCACCAAAACGTTTAGCTATCTCTTCAAGGCTTTGTTTGCAGAGATGATCCATATGACCATGGGTAATTAACACTATATCGAGTTCAGGAATATCATCAACCGTCAAAGGCGCGCGAACTTGCCGTTTGATCACGCCTCCAAGTTTGCCGAATACAGGATCGGTTAAGATACTCACTCCGCCCATGTTGATTAAAACCGTTGCATGACCAAGCCACATTGCCCGCATGCCGGCGGGCAGGCTTGCAAACGCCTCTAATGGATTTGGGACCACGGGAAGAGAAGGGCGCTTAAGACCAAGGGCCGACGGCACAAAATTTCCCATAAACAACTCTACCTTCTCTTTAAATAATTCGGGTTTTATTATGGGTATCGGTATCCCTGTAACTCCCCATGGATTATCAAATCTTGTCTCCATGTTGTTATCGTGAAAATAAACTTTTTCATCGTTCGCAAGCTCTTCAGGCATTGGTTCTGAGCTTAGAGAATAGTCGCTGTATTTTGGAATATGCATAGCGCGCCTCTTTTTATAGTTTAAAAATTATGTAACAAAACCGACTCAAAAAATACAAAGTAATAAATACGATAACAAAACTAAAAATTATAGATGGAACTTTTTATTTTGTGGTCAAAGGGTTGCTCCTTTAGCAAAATAACTATTTTTAGCTTCGTTCGAAAATTACTCTATGTTATACTTTGCCTTTAGGGCTCGAACTGAGCTAACTTTGGGTTTTTCAAGTTATAACCGGTCAAGCCCTTAAAGTATAAATATAGTTAAAAAATAAGTCAACTGCCGGCTAAGGGCCGGCGTAAAAAGAAAATCCATTTACGACCTAAATTGAGCGATTTTAAAATCCATAAAAATAGTAGCCATCCTTGCCTGTGTTTCAATTGATCACAGGCAGGATGCCTGTGCCACTAACAATTACCTTTGGGTGAATGTAAATATTTTATAAAACTATGTTATTCAATAGTTTAATTGATTTAATGCAGAAGAAATGAAAAAAAGATACAAATTAACTCTCATTACGGTCGTTTTATCGGCCTTGCTTTTCATTTTTTTTAGAACTCAATTGTATTCCCTGTTTAATAAAGAGAATTTTGCATGGTTTAGTGATGAGAAGATTAAAGAGTTTATTGATGGTTTCGGTATATGGGCGCCTATTGTTTTCTGGTTTACTAATTTCTTTGCAGCATTAATTTTTGTGCCTGTAACTCCGCTTTCTCTGGCTTGCGGCGCCGTTTTTGGTAAATTTACAGGTTCATGTTTGTTGATAAGCTCAGGAACATCCGCTGCTATAACCGCATTTTTTATCGGCAGGCGATTTGAAGATATATTATACTCATACTTAATCAAAGGAGATAAAATCAACAGATGGACGGAAAAAATTGAAAGATTAATGCAAAAAAACGGTTTTCTGGCTTTTTTTATTATAAGAAATATTCCGCATCCATTTATAGGGTTAAGTTATATTGCTGGATTGTTAAAAACCGTTAAATTTAAAGACTTTGCATTAGCCACTTTTGTTGTGCTTCTTATTCGCGGTTTTGCCATAGTTTACTTTGGCGACAGTATTTTAAAAGGGCCAAAAGCTTTAATCCTCCCATCTTTACTTATAGCAGGAATCACTGTTTTCTCGTTATTACTTAAAAGACACAACAGTAAAAGAATCGAATAAATAGAACTATCGTCAAACATAACTATTCAGCGTGTTTTTACATGACTATACACACCCCTAAATCCCCTCTTATTAGAGGGGACTTTGTGAAAATAAATCCGATTTAATATCCCCTCTAAAAAGAGGGGTGGCCGTAGATGCGGACGGGGTGTGTAATGCGCGCTGAATAGAATCGAATAATTACTCATAAAAAAGGCTTCATTTTTTCACGCAAAAACAGATAATTGGCTTCAAAATGTTCAAACAGTGAGCAATTAAAAACAAAAGGCATTAAGGCTTTTGGTTTTTTAATTAAAATCGAAAAAAAATAACGCCAAAAATTAACGCGCGTTTTGAAAACAACGCCGTGTTGCCAGAAAACATATAGACCAAAAGTGATAATTTGCCAATTAAATTTTGTTGCGCGTAATTTAATCTCCTGCCACCCCATATTTTTAATAGAGCTATTAGCTTTAAATTTTAACATCATGCTATGGCGAAAAATGCGGTTTAAATAAATTTTGGGGGCGTATAACTGCCGATGAGCATCGATATATTCCGCAATGATCTCTTTAGCGGGACGTATCGTGGTGAAATTCATCGGACGAAATTGATCAGTGTCTAAAGATCTCACGGCGCTGCTTATCAAACGTTTTTCCTTTTCCAATCGGTTCCATAAGGGGGTCGTGGGTAACGCCTGAAGAAGACTTAAGAAAACAGTTGGAATGGCGTTGCGATTGACAAAATCAACAACGCGTTGCCCTGCGCCTTGTTTCTCGCCGTCAAAGCCAAGGATAAAGCTTGCCATAATAGACAAGCCTGCTCGTTGTATCTTATCCGCCGATTGACCTAATGGAATACGGGTGTTTTGATTTTTTTTGATCAACAGTAAACTCTCTTCGTCCGGCGTTTCCATGCCTAAGAGCACAAACTTGAAATTAGACTCAACCATTAAATCCATTAATTCCGGTTCTAAAGCCAAATCTAATGAGGCTTCAGTTAAAAAATGAAACGGAGAGCTCTGTTCTTTAACCCATTGTTTTAATTCAAGCAAGAATTGTTTTGCCGACCGTTTATTGCCGATGAAATTATCATCTACAATAAAAATGCCGCCGCGGTAACCTAAGTTATAAATATAAATAACTTCATTTAGCATTTGCTTTGCCATTTTAGCGCGCGGTTTACCCCCATACAGGGTAATAGTAGAGCAAAATTCACATAAAAACGGGCAACCTCTGGAAAACTGCAATGTGATATTGCCGTATTCATTCATATTCAATAAATCATAGCGTGGAATAGGCGATAGTGTTATGTCAGGCCTTTCCTCCATTTTATAAATACCGCGTTGTTCGCCACGTTCCAGGCCCTGTAAAAATAACGGAATGGTTGCTTCACCTTCATCCATGATTATATATTCAGCGCTGCTACTGCCTGCGTCTTCCGGCAATGAGCTTACATAAGGGCCTCCAACCGCAACAGGCAGTCCGCGTCGTTTAGCTTCCTTAACTTGCGTGTGAAAATCCTGTTTTTGAAGAGTTAACGCCGACAGTACAACCATTTCAGCCCATTGCCACTCATCTTCTCTCACATCCCGTGCGTTTCGGTCAACCAGCTTAAAATCCCAGGTTTTAGGCAATAATGCCGCGATAGTCAGCAATCCTAAAGGCGGATAATTCGCTTTTTTGCCTAAACGCTTGATAGTGTTTTCATAAGTTAAAACGCTCTGAGGATAAATGGGGTTAATCAGCAGCGCTCTCACTGGAGTGATAGGAGTTTTTTTCATAGTAATAAATGATATTAAAATATTAAAAAATCAAACGTGAATGTATAATATACTTGTCATCGCAAGCTTGTTACAAGGCTCCTGCCTTGTAACACACTGTCCCTGGAGGCTCTACCTCGTTTTAGTTTCTGGTTCCCAAGCCCCACAGACTGGGTCATATCAGCGATTTTGACTAATTTCGAGCTATATGTTGTACTTGGGAAACGCACAAGCACAATATATAGCATTGTAAAGTGCTAAAATTGCCCATTTGACCCAGTCTGCCCAGCTTGGGAACCGGCAATTCGAGAAGCCCCAGCTTCGAGCGCTAAAGTTCTTTGTGATTGAACCTAAACACGAAGCTGGGGCTTCTCGAATTGTTTCGTTCCCAAACTGGGGTTTGGGAACGAGAAGCGACCAAGCAGGGCAGACTGGGTCATATCAGCGATTCTGACTAATTTCGAGCTATATGTTGTACTTGGGAAACGCACAAGCACAATATACAGTATTGTAAAGTGCTAAAATTGCCCATTTGACCCAGTCTGAGGGGCTTGGTAACCAGAAAGCCCCCGTTGGGGTTAAGAGACATGGCAAACCGGCTATTTTAAACACTGTTTAATCACTGCAGCTAGATAATTTATGCATTGTTCGCTGAAAATATTCCCATGGAAGCCTGGTATATAATGTTTTGTAAGCGTGTCTTTAACATAGTTCTCCCACCTGTTATATAAGATATAATGAAAATAGATCAGCGTTTTTGAAATTATCAGATTAGCGGCCCCATGATAATTTTTTATTTTGTATAGATGAAGAGATTTCATCTGTTTTAATAATCCGGGATCGGAAAACAAGACGTTCAGCGGTCGTCCGTTTATTTTTAGCCTGCCTATTCCCGTCTCTTTTAAACCCGGTAGATTAATAATGCGTTTTAACAACTTCATTGAGATATAACCTATTCTGGGTAGTATGGGAAACAATGTGTCTATCAATATAGGCTCTCCGATATCTAACCCATGTTCTCTTAGCCTTCCGGCCACATCCAAAGCCACAATCCCGCCGATACAAAAACCGCCTATTCTACATTCACGGGTTTCGCGTGAAAGAATAAGTTTAGTGTATATGGCGGCTAAATCATCCAAATCATACATTATGTCATTGTCTGATTCTGAAACAGGCGGTTGTAACATGTAAAAAGAGCACTTATCCTTAAGTTTTTCGGCAAGATTGGTAAAACGCCTTAAATCGCCTTGACCTGAAGCCATACAGTAAAATGATATATTCCCATCTGTTTCAGACAAAGGGATGATAATAGTGTCTGAGCTCGCCTTTGCCGAATGTTGAGTTCCGTTGCTTCCATTACCTGATAGAGCTTCTTCCGGCAATTCGTCTACTTCAATTCGGCTTCCATTAATATTGGCTATTTTTGTGTCAGCGCCTTGATGCCCGGCGGTTTCCTCATCTAAATAGAGGGCAAGCTCTTTGATAGTGCTTCTTTGAAACAATTCAACTTGCGGAATATTTATATCAAAACACTTATCGATTACTGAAATAAGTTGCACTGCTTGTAATGAATCAAATCCAAATTCAAAGAAATTATCAGAAAGCCCAATCTTTTGATTGCCGCAGACTTTTTGCCAGATTTCCATAAGTTTTTTTTCTGTTTTATTTGCCTGTGTATCTCTTTCAATTTCAGGAGAGGAATTGTAATCTTGTTTTGCCAGGTTCATTCTGTCAATTTTCCCGTTCAGAGTTAAAGGCATTTTGTCAACAAATACAATTTTTGATGGAATCATATATTCCGGGAGTTTCTTCTTTAAATACAATAAAAGTTTATCCCTATCCAATTCATCATTTACATCCTGTTTTTTTACAATGTATCCTGTTAATTGGAAAGAGCCTTGTTTACTTTCTTTAACAACGACAACCGTAGTTTCTATCATAGGGTGTTGCAACAAAATTGTCTCTACTTCACCTAATTCAATACGGTATCCCCTGACTTTCACCTGGGAGTCGTTTCTCCCTAAAAATTCAATATTGCCGTCCGGCTGGTAACGGGCAATATCGCCTGTTTTGTAAAGACGAGGGCCGGAAATATCGCTATAGGGATTTGGAATAAACTTTTCATCCGTAAGCGCTTGATTGTTGATGTAACCCGCGGCTAAGCCGGCGCCGCCAATATGCAGTTCACCGGCAACTCCTATTGGCAAAAGGTTAAGCTCCTTGTCAAGAATATGGATCTGAATGTTATCTATAGGCTTGCCTATATGCAGTTTGCCGTTTCCCTGGGAATATTCAAAAGTTGTAGCGCACACAGTTGATTCAGTTGGGCCGTAAGCGTTAATAAAACGTCTATTCTTTGACCATTTCTCAGCAAGTTCCGGCGGGCACGCTTCACCCGCAACAATAATTGTATTAAGGCAAGGCAACTCTTCATACGGCAGAACAGATAAAGATGACGGCGGTATAGTAACATGCGTTATGGAAAAGTCATTTAATGTTTTTATTAAATCAGGGCCGGGCATTATCCTGTTTCTTGGGAAAATGCATAACGTAGAGCCTGAGCATATAGCGGTAAAAATCTCGGATACCGACGCGTCAAAACTCAGAGACGCAAATTGAAGAACAACGCTGTCAGGCTGAATATTAAAAACAGATATTTGCGCGTTAACTAAATTACGCAGACCTTTATGTGTGGCCAAGACGCCTTTAGGATTGCCTGTGGACCCGGATGTATAGATAACATAGGCAACATTTTCAGGATTAATTTTACAATCAATATTGTCAAAAGAAGCGCCTTTCCGGTTAAGCCCGTCCAGAGATATAGTTTTGATGTTGTATGATGAAAATTTATCTATATGTTTTTCAGAAACGAGAATAGTTTTTAAGCCGGAATCTTTTATCATATAATCAATGCGCTCATCAGGATATGACGGATCAATCGGCAAATATGATGATCCGGCTTTCATTATCCCTAAAATAGCGGCAACCATTTCAACATTTCTATCAGGACAGATGCCGACAAATCCCGGGGAATCAACACGTTCGGAAACTAATTTTGCCGCCACGCAATTTGCCAGCCTGTTTAACTCCTCATATGTGGTTTTTCCATCTTCTGATATTATAGCGATTTTATCAGGCGCGGTTTCAGCAACCCTTTCAAAGACTTTATGAACGCTGGTATCAATATCTGATTCCACTTTTGTTTTGTTCCATTCAATTAGCTGAATATTTTTCTCTTCAGGGGGAATTAGAGTGAAATCTTTAACAGGAATATTTGGTTTATCAATCAGTTCTCTGAGTAAACAGGTTATACGCGTTTTAAGCAGCTCAATTTCCGCGGCATTAAAAGCGGCATTATTGTAGTTAAACACAATATCTATCGGCAGCTCTTTATTATATTTCTTAATTGCTAAAGCCAACCCGACCTGCTCAAATCCGTTTTCCATTGTAATAGCTTCCACAGGGCTGTTATTAAAATCAAATTCATAGGGATGCTCTTCAAACGAAACGCTAATATCAAAGAGCTGATGAAATTGATTGTTGTTAGCCTTGCAAAGCTTATTAATCTCACTTAGAGGGAATCTGTGATGGCGGTAATCTTTTTTAATTTCATTTGAAACCAATCGTGTAAGTTCTATAAAGTTAACATCAAGCCCTAAATTTAAACGAAAAGGACATCCCGTGGTAAAAGTTCCAATAGTCTCCCTGAAAGCGGAGCCTCCGCTTCTGTTAAGCATCGGCATCCCTATAACAAGGCCGCACTCTCCTGATGTTCTTATAAAATATGTATATAAAGCGGCAATGATAACATGAAACGCGGATGCGTTAAGCGGCTTTGCAAGCTCTTCAAGGCGATTATAAAGGTTCATCGCAATTGGGAGTTTTGTAACGGAACTTGGGCTTTTACCGGTTTCGTAAAGATTTGTGTAATGCCTTAATAGAGCCGGGCCCGGCAGATCATGATATTTTGCGTTCCAGTAATGCCCGCTCTGTTCATATCTGCGAGATTTCAAATACTCCTGATCATTCTCTATATACTCTTTATAAGATGGTTTAGATTCGGCCTCGCCGGTTTTTAAAAGTAAAGCATTGTACTCTTCCGCAATATATTTGCCTACAAGAGAAACGCCCCAACCATCCATAATCAGATGGTGCTGGCAGTTAAAATAGCAGTAACACTTTTCCGACACTTTAACCAGCGCATATCTGAATAGAAGGGAATCGTATAACGCAAAAGGTTTAGTAAACTCCGTTCTCATCCATTCCATTGCTTTTTCAAAAGATTTCTCTTCGCCGGCAAAATCAATGAAAGGGAATTCAAAATTAACTTCCTCTCTAAATTCCTGAACAGGAGTTGGATTGTCCTCGCGCAAAACTATTCGCAATGCGTCATTTTTGTTTACAAGCCGGCCAACCGCCTGTTTAAAGAGCGCTCGGTCAATTTTGCCGTCAATACGCAAATAGCCTCCAATATTGTATAGAGGGATATCCGGATGAACGGCCTGATCCAACCAAATATCTCTCTGGTTGGATGTTAGAGGGTATGTATTTTGCGCAAAATTTTTATACATAATGAAAACTGAGCAGCTTGTCTGCTCTAGTGTGAATTATGCCCGGGGGGCGAATAATGTAATTATCTGTTTCGTAAAAATTGACATATATCTACAATATATAGTGATGTAGGATTAATGCCTTCCGCTGCAACTCCGCGTTTAACCTTATGTCGTTAACAATATAGCAAAACAAGCGCCGGAAAAAACATTATTTTTATTTTTCAATGAATAGGCATCAGTTTGAGCTTACGAGTGGAGCTTGACGGGCGAAGAATAATTATTGCGGAATTAGAGGTAGGTTACCCCGTTTTCGAGGTTCCACAAAAGTGAGGTATTGCATTTTTAAATGCCTTAGGAACGAGGAAGAATATATCCAAAAGCGTATCCCACATAAAAAACAGATTGATACGCTATTTATTATGAAACAGGGTGTATACCTTCAGCTGCAAGTTCCCGTTTAACCTTTTTCAGGATCTTTTTAAATCTCCAATAAGTTATGAATAAGCCGGCTTGAGTCTGTATAATCTCTTTTACTCGTTTTGCCAAAAATGGCAGCCGGGGTTCAATATGCATCCCGAAACGGCGGCGGGTTCTGATTTTTCTGCGAAAAACGCCACATTGCAATGGATGCGCATTTTCATATTTTACCGCCCCATAAAAACTTAAAATGCCGATAAAAACCTCGCTAATCGATATGCCGGCGCGCGCAGTTTCTCTTAGTATCTTTTCAACATGTTGGTCGGAATAGTAAATCTCCCACCCTCGTTTATAGATATCCGTCCATTCATCGCGTGTCATTTTAGGGTGGTCAATAGTAGGGTGTTCAGAATCATAACGGTTAAAATCAGCATCCATTGACGTCCCGCTATCCACAAGCGCTTTGTGATCCTTTGAACCCGGAATCGGCATTAACATAAAAAACTGAACAAGATCAACAGGGATATTTTCCTGAATAAAGCGAATATCCTCCTCCAGGCTCATTACCGTGTCGCCTGGAAATCCCACAATAAGAGTTGCGTACGTCATAATACCGGCCCTTCTCCAGGCCAGAGCCATCTCTCTAAGCTCTTCAACCTTATTCTGGCTCTTGCCCGCCCCTTCCAGGTTTGCCTGCCTTACTGATTCCACCCCGATAAAAACACGGGCGCATCCGGCCCTTTTTGCTTTTTCTACAAATCCGGGAATACGCGAGGCTTTGGTATCCACCTGGATAAAGATGTCCATCTCTATCCCCTCTTTCTCGCGCAGTTCAATAAAAGCATCAAGAAATTGCCCGCAGCTTTTATTCCTCGCAAAATTGTCATCAGAGACGAGATAATTGTTTGAGCCGCAAGAAGCCGAGAGCCTGATGTAATCCTTCACTTTTGTAACGCTCCTGCTTCGCGGTTTTTGTCCCTGAACGTTAATAATAGAACAAAAACTGCATTCAAAAGGGCAACCACGGCCAAGGTCTAATCCTGTAACAGGCCGCCATGTGCGTTTAAGAACAGCGGGTGAAAGGCGCGGCATGGGCGCATTCTCTAATTCCGGCAACTCTGCAAGGCAGTTGTAAATTGAATTTAATTTGCCGTTCCATGAATCTTTTAATATTCTGTCGGCATGTTCTTCCAGTTCACCCGCAAACAACGATATGCCCAAATTTTGCGCTTCCTCCAGGGCAGGTTTCCAGTCCGGAACCATTGCAATAGCCCCAGATACATGAAATCCGCCCATTATTACGTCAATCCCCGCCTTTATAAATGGCCGCGCTATATCAATCGCCCTGGGATATTGGTTGGTTTGAACACCAACCAACATCACCAACCCGCCTGATGAATCTTTAATAGAGCGGATAATCTTTGGTTCCGATACAACGGAACTCAGCTCATCAAATGCTTCAATAATAATCTCCACACCGGAGCCAAGAACATTTCTGTCTGCTGCTTCCCGCATAATGCCGTCTACGCAAGAGAGTGTGTTGGAAGGCATCCATGACCGAAACCACTGTATAACATAACCCTCGTCATCATAATGAGATGGTTTTATCAGGATTACTCTAAAGATTTGAGATTTTGATTTTATTGCCAATTTATTTCTTTCCGGGCTGTTAATATACTCAAAAGCATGAGGTTTTCGAAATTTGCGCGGGCTGAAGCAATCTTGCGGATTGCTTCAAATATTTTCCGGAACCATTGCCGTTTATTGATAATCATGCAGTTTGCGCGCATCTAAAGGCTTTGGTTTAAACGTGTGAAGGCAGTCCGCAAGACTGAGCCGGCAAAAAAAATATTTGAAAGGATCATAAAAGAATTCAAGTGTAAAGTCAATACGTATGATTATATATTTTGAACTCGACGCAGGGCATTGGAACGAGTAAACGGAGCTACATACGCGGGTAGGGGCAGACTTTAGTCGCCCTTTTAAAGGTTCATTTAAAGATAATTGCGATTGAGGCTACATGATTGACCGGCTCTTGAGTTGTCAACTGCAACGTTTGTGGCATAACAACGGTCTTTTTTGCAAACGTTTATTAGTATATAATGGTTTCTGCCAAACCTCCCGTTTTTTTTGGAGTACATTAACCGTGTTAATGTTAATATATACAACTGATTATGAGTGTATCTACAATTGATTAATTACAAAGGAGTTTAAATAATATCGCATCACTTGTTTACATTGATGTAAGATTTTAAATTGTATATTTTTAAAATCTTACATCAAGACTGCTCCAGGAAATATTTTGGAGCGCATTAACCGTGTTAATGCTATTATATATATTTAGCTTTGCCTGCATTTTAAAGCGCCTTTTCAAGACTTTATCTGTACCTAAATTGTGCGATTCTTGGATGATATAGAGCTCTAGCTTCTTTAAAAAATGGCAATTACGAAGAATTAAACATTCACCCAATAAGTGGAAAACAGTTACAACCGTATCGTTTCAAATCCGGCTTGCCGTTGTTAGAGAGTTATCTGAACGTGATCAATTTTGGAGGTATCGCCTCCCCTGGACCCGGCCCAACAATCGTGTCGCAATTAAGGTAATTGCGTTCAATAAACATAATAGTTTCGCCTTTTCCTATTCCAAGCTCCCCTTCCTGAATTTCCAGACAGTAAGGATTTCCCTCTTCGCAGTTTCTGGCAATCTTGTATATATATAACTCATCCTGTTTTGCAACGGACGGGACAAACTCCGGCATATAAAAACCAACGCTACCTTCCAGCTTTGTGTTATGGATAGCCTCTATGCCGAATATTTTTTTTGCATTCATAACAGACATAGTAGTGTATGTAAGCGGCGCGGTTTTGGCATGGTTAATACCGGCTATCATTAAGAATGAATTCTCGTCAGGCAACAAAATTGGGATGCTAATGTTTGAGATAGCGTCCCGATTGCCGCCCAAACAAGGATTCGAATTTTCGATGCAATCATATCCCTCAAAATTCATTTCGTGAAGATTATACACACTGCTTTTGCCGGATTCCGTTTCAAATTTCCCCTTAACCATGCTCACAAGCTTGTCCAGATCAGGCAATAACGGATTTTCGTCAACCCCAGACACCCTATTACGAAGCTCCGGGATCGGCAAAGGGTCTGACACCGCTTCTCCATTTGGAACTATTCTAAGAGCTATCAAGCCCGAATTGTCAATATATTCCCTGCCGGCCTGCTCGTCGTCAAAAAAAGCGACTCGCATGTATAATGAAAACGAGTCTTTATCGCCCTCATAACCCAAATGCAAAGGAAGTTGTTCCGGTATAACATCAGTGTTAATTATATCCGTTGGCAAATCAAATCTATTTAACAACTTTTCCAGCTTCAATCGCAAACGGCCATCCATTTGCCGGCTTGCGGTTGATATCAAAATCATTGGTTGTGAAAACGGATCATCTCCTCCACCGGTCTTTATAAGCTTATGGTTCAGGCTGTCTCCCAATGAGGCAAAAATCAGGAACCTGCCGATTGAGTCAATGTTCCGTTGGTTAAGGTTTTGAAAATCTCTATAAAGAAGATAACTCCTAAAGCTAAAATATTCCGCTTTAGGAGGCGTAAAGCCTATCAACACAATAGCCTCGTCAGGCCTCATCCTGTAAACAAATGTATTGCTTTCAAAACTTGTCTGAAACTCCCCGGTCGCAAAAGGGACTTTAACTATCCCGTATGGCGACGCCGGATTATTCCCCTGGCAATTGCCAACTTTTTCAATAATCTCTATACAATCCTCAGGCAGAAAAAATTCAACCGAACCTTCGCCAACCCAATAATCCGGTAAACTTTGCTTAAATTCCGAAGCAAGTTTATTAAGCCTCACTAATGGGCTTCCCGCAAAAATGTTAAAACCGTGAAAAACAACCGCAATAATAATTGCTGTTGTTAATATTAATCTCATAGAAGCCGCCTTACCCGGGAACCCGGAAAATACACGTAAATAAAACAAAAGCCGATATACAGTAATCAGTTATCAGTTATCGGTAACAAGCATATCCCATAATAGCCTGAAAGGCCTAAATTCCAACAGCCTAGGGTTAGCGACGCGACACCATGAATCCCAGCTCAAGCATCACTAACAGTTGCACAACTGACAAGTGTACGCGCTATCCAGCATCCAGCATCCAGCATCCAGCATCCAGCATCCAGCATCCAGCATCCAGCATCCAGCTCCAGCATCCAGTTTCAATGACCAACAGCCCATCACCCCATCTCAGCCCTGGCAATCGTGATAACAAACACCTTTTCCGCGCCCCCCTCTTTTAACGCCCTGGCGCATTCCGAAGCAGTAACACCTGTGGTCATAACATCATCAACGAGCAATATCTTTTTACCCTCAATCGCCACGCTATTTTTTACGGCAAAAGCGTCGTAGACGTTATCATGCCGTTGCGCGCGTGTAAGGTTGGTCTGAGTAACAGTGTTTCGCACGCGCCGCAAGTTTCTATTTGAAACCGGCAGCGATAAATATTTAGCCAAACGATTTGCCATGACAAGCGATTGATTAAAACCCCTTTTAACCCTATGCTTCCAATAAAGCGGCACAGGCGCAATCATGTCGGCCTCATTTGCTTCAGGAAAGTTTTTTGTCCCATTAGCAAGAATCTCGCCCAACATTGACGACAAAGTTAGAATCCTCCCATATTTAAATCTGTGAATAATCTTTCTCGCGGGCCCCTTGTAGCCGGCAACGGAATACGTCGCATCAAACCACAGCTTCACATCATTGCACATAACGCAACCGGTTTTAGAAAGCATTGTATACGGCCCCAACCCCAACCCGCATTTAAAGCACCGCTCTTTCCCAAAGTTGTATATCTCGCCTAAACACTCATCGCAAATAAGCGCATTCCCCGTATCCCCAACCTCCTTGTCGCACGAATAACAAATTCTGGGATATGCAAGGTTTATAAATGTGTTTATGTAATCAGTAAATGGCATTGGTTAACCGTTATCGAAACTTGTTAATATTGGATTATTAAATTTATAAAATCCCACAACATATCAAACAAACGCCCAGCGTATGATTTTATAACATTTATAATCCTCATATCTACAACATTCTATTATGAACAATCAAATATAATTATTGCGAATTTCAAGGCGCAAAACAATATCGTATTATATACAATACGATATTGACTGATATTCGTATATTTTGTAGAATTGTTATATGGATTGCAAAGAGATATTAAAAAAATTATTAACAGAGTGGTCGGAATTTGATCCGGGCTATGTTTTCTCCCGCGAATTTGATAATACTCTACTGTTTGATGATAACATTTTGACGATTATTGGGCCAAGGCGAGCCGGCAAGACCTACCTTTGTTATCAGATTATGGCATTCTTAAAGACAAAGTTGCCACAGAACAACATAATGTTCATTAATATGGAAGATGAACGATTATATCCACTTACCGGCAATGAGCTAACTGATTTATTGCCGGCATATTATGAAATATTTAACCCCGCCCCTAACAAGAAACTTTATGTCATAATTGACGAGATTCAGAATATTTCAAACTGGTCAAAATGGGCGCGAAGGATTACAGAACAAAACAAAAATATCAAGCTTATACTCACAGGCTCAAATTCAAAATTGCTTAGTACTGAAATAGCTACTGAATTGCGAGGCCGGGCATGCTCGTTTCGAATATTTCCATTGAGTTTTAAGGAATTTATTAAATTCAAGGCAATCGATTTTGATCTGAAAATGAGTTTGTACAGCAATAAACGCTCTCAAATAAAAAAAATATTTAACGACTATTTTAAAAGAGGCGGGTTTCCCGCCATAATTGATTTAAACAATTATGAACATATTTTGCGCGAATATTATAAGGCAATATTTCACCGCGATCTGATTGAGCGGTTTGCTATAAAAAATATAAAATTATTTGAGGATTTTTTAAGGCTTGAAATTAATGCGTTTTCATCGCTTTGCTCTATTTCGTCTATGGCAAAAAAGTGTGAATCTCTTGGGCACAAATTAAGCAAGAACACTATTAATCAATATTTTTATTACGCGCAAGAATCTTTCCTGCTGTTCACCGCCCCGATTTATAGTTACAAAATAAAAAACCAGATGCTATACCCTAAAAAACTTTACGCCATTGATCACGGATTAATACAATCGGTCAGATTCTCATTTTCAGAGGATTACGGCAGATTATTGGAAAACATTGTTTTCCTGGAACTACTTAGGCGAAATAACGAAATATACTACTATGAAAAAAATGCAGAGTGCGACTTTGTCATTAAAGAGAGGAACAAAATTACAAAGGCATTACAAGTGGCAAAATCAATAACAGACCCAAAAACGCGCAAACAGGAAATAAACGGCCTTATCGCGGCCATGAACGAATTTGGTTTATCAGATGGATTGATTCTAACTGATGATCATAATGAAGATATAAAAATTGGAAAGCAAACAATTAAAGTCCTGCCGGTATGGCATTGGCTGCTTTTAGATTAAGGAGCGATGGTAAAACATTTTGACCTGAATTAATTAAACGATATTTAAAATTCCTATAGTGGCACAGGCATCCTTGCCTGTGTTGCAATGATGGATAAGCCCAACAAAAAGGGAAAATCTTGGGGAAAATCTTGGGACAGAAGATATGGATGACGCCCCTTCCTTTTTAAGTTAGAATAAAAAGTTTATCAGAACTTTAATTAAAACTAACTTTAAAGAAAGGAGCCATCCGAATGTCCAAGGAAAAATATGTAGGCGCGATAGAT
>JAIQZQ010000069.1 GCA_021777105.1 Candidatus Anammoxibacter sp. | reverse complement strand
AATTTTTAAAGATTTATACCATTTACGGTGGGGGATTGAAGAATATTATAAAACTATAAAATGTGTGCTTGAGGTTGAATCATTTTGTGGTAAAAGCGTAAATGCTATTTATCAAGAATTTTACGCTTCTATATTTATGAGTAACTTGCAGGCGATAATTGCAGTGGAAAGTGATGTTCAAGAAAAAATAGCAGAAGTCTCTTTAAGAAGAAAATATAATTATCAGGAAAACAGAAGTTCGGCATTATATTATTTAAAAGAGAAATTTGTTTCATTTTTCACAGAAATCAGCATCGGTGATATTCTGGCATTTATTAAAACTAAAATCGTAGAGAATCTTTCACCCATAAGACCTGGTAGACAATTTGAACACAAACCTTCTAATTATAAACTACCTAAATACGTGCAAAACAAAAAGGCTCTTGCTTAATAATTACATTTAAATTTGTTCTTAACAATTATTTATAAAATATATAAATCCGAAACTTGCAGTTTCTTATTTCAATGACATTGAGGACGCGCCTACACTACAACGGCAAATGCGAATGTTTTGCAACCACCTTCAAATGGTTGACCTTGAGACATATACTTTTTTAACGCAAGGCTTTATGCCGGAACGATCAGATCCAACACGTAAAGATGTGTATAAACCTTAGCTCTAAAAGAGGGGTGGCCGCGTAGCGGACGTGGCGCCTAAATCACGCGGAAGAGTTATAAATATCAGGAAGTTTCACAGGCAAATGAAGGGAGTGTTGATATTTTGCCGCTTATTTTGTAAAATTCACAGCAAATAAACATAAAAAATGGCAACAATTTAGTTGTTTGAGAAATATGCCGGCGAATATTCATCGCAAAGGCGCTAATAGTTGTGATATGTCGTCAGATACTGGATGCTGGATACTGGATTGTTAGTTTCATGTTTTCGCCATGAAACATATTGAAAGTATACCAATAGCCGGCATCTAGTAACCTGTAACCAGCATCCATGCCAGCTGTCATTTACGAGTTTATCTTGTTTCTTAGGCTGTATAATTTTCAAAGGACTAAACTGATACAAAAAATGGAGTTTTTAATCTTCCGGAACCGGACATATTTTCACTATAAATTAAGAGGCATGACTTTTTGATAATACAAAACACAAACGATCTGGTTAAATTCATCAACGATATCGGGACACCTCCATATGTCGCCGTAGACACGGAATTCATCTCCGAGAAATCTTACTATCCACAACTATGTTTGGCGCAAGTCGCGTATGGGTCAAAAGCGGCAGTGATTGATACGCTCAGCGAGATTGATCTTGAACCGCTCATAAAGTTTCTTAAAGACCCGCAAATCGTAAAGGTCTTTCACTCCGCGGACCAGGATCTCGCAATATTATGGAACAATTTCAGGCTGGCTCCCACGCCGGTATTTGACACGCAAATCGCCGCGATGGTTTGTGGATTTGGTGAGCAGGTATCGTATGGGCAACTTGTAAAGGCGTTTACGAAAACCAATCTTGATAAGAGTTCACAGTGCATTGATTGGTCTAAACGTCCGCTCCTGGGTTATCATTTTGAGTACGCTCTTGCGGATGTTGTGAACCTGTGCCCGGTTTATGAACGCCTTTGTAAAGACATTGATAAACGAGATAGGGCGAGCTGGATTGAGGAGGAGATGCGAGAACTGTCAAACCCAAAGCGCTATGAATTTAATCCCGTGGTTCAATCGAGAAGGCTAAAAGTGAAGAGGCTTACACCACGGCGTCTTGCGACTCTTCACGGATTGGTCTGTTGGCGCGAGGAACAAGCAAAGTCCAGGAATATCCCCCGTGGCTGGGCGCTTAAAGATCTCACCCTTTGCGATATAGTCTCTAATCCGCCTCGGAACATTAAGGATCTTGAACGTGTTCGCGGCATCGGCAACAATGCCCGTGGTCAAGCCGGGCGAGAAATCTTGCAAAGTATACGTTCGTCGGAAGCCTTGCCGTTATCGGAATGCCCGCCCATTGACCCAGTAAACACTGATGAGCAAGCCAATGAAAATACCGTGGTACTTTTACGGGCATTATTAAAGCATGTGTGCGAGATAAATGAAGTTGCGCCTAAATTAGTCGCAAAGAAGTCTGAGCTTGAACAGATAGCATTGGGCGGCGCAACCAGAACCGCAAGTGGCTGGCGTTGGAAGTTGTTCGGAGAACTTGCCGGCAAACTGCTAAAAGGGCAGATAGCGCTGACGCTGACAGATGGTGAAATTGAGATCGTTAAGACAAATTGAGAGCTTTATTAAAAACTTATGTTTAAAACGCTTTAAGACATTACAAAGTGAAGGTTAGGATGATCAGGATTACAAGAGTAGTTGTAAAGGTCAAGGATCCTATGTTCCATAATGCATTCCAACGCAGAGAGTTGGAACGAGCGCAAAAAGATTTAACGTTAAAAAGGCGATTATACTCAAAAGCATTAGGTTTTCGAAATTAGTTGTGGAATAAAAGGCTAAAGCCTTAACTCTAAAATGCGGTGGTTGTTGGAATTTACCCTTTAGGGTTTTATTTCATTGCGGTTGAATATAACAATACGTAAATATTATTTTTCGAGAACCTGATTTGGTTGACTATACAAGGGTAGAAATGCAATTGCGCCCGTTCAGGGCGAAAAGCCTGAAACGGGCGCAATATTTGTAAATAGCAGTGAATGTGTGTTATGTTTCTTTAAAGTTTAGTCTACATCAACAAACATGCCCCAGGCCTTGCCTTTGTCATATGCGCGTTTGTTGAACACGATTTTGCCTCTGTCGTTAGCCACGCCCCATGCGGCCCAATCAATGCCCTGATTTTCCGCAGTAATAGTGACCAGTATTTCCCCATTTTCGTCGGTCAAGGCGCGAACAGGATCAATAGATATTGAAGACCTTAGCCCCCCTCTTACAACCGCGGCAACTTCCACATGAACACCGGGCGCGCTGTTAGTCAATTTCAACAAGCAGGATTCAGTGTCGCCCACACTCATTCTAATTGTTTCAAGGCCTGCCGCGCCTATTATCATAGGCTGGTCGCAGACAAATGTGAATGATTTGCCGGGAGGCGGCGTGTCGGTTGGTGTTGGTTCTTCTCCACCGTCGGCTACGATAACAACGCCCGCCATATCTTCTCTGCCGTGTATTTTGCAAAAGAAAGGTATTTCGCCGGATTCCTCAAATGGGCGTGTTGTAAATTTTGCGCCCGGAGCTTGAGTCGGAGACTCGCTGCCGAAAAGCTCGCCTTCAAAAAATGTTGTGCCGTCTATATCAACAACATCGTTATTTGCGTCATGGTCTGTTGCGCCGACATTTTCAAATGTAATAGTGTCTCCCTCGTTAATCTCAATTCTTGTCAAAACATTGTCATCCGCTGGGGCGCCGTCCAATGCAAAAAAGTTGTCAAACTCCAAAACTAAAACATTTTTAGCGCCGGCTGTTAATGGAAGCAAAGCCATTAGCCCCGCCGCAATTCCTAAACAGCAAAATGATTTAAAACCGCCAAAATTAATTTTCATTTACAAGCCTCCTTTAAGTATATTATCCAAAATTAATAATTTAAAAACACTAAATGAACACTGAGCAGCTTGTCTGCTCTAGTGATAAATGAACACTTGGCAGCTTAGCTGCCTTAGTGATAATTATCCCCTGAGGGGATAATTATGCCCGGGGGGCGAAACACTGATAATCGTCAAAACGAAGATGTTGATAATCAGAAAAGATAAAAGTTGATTTAAAAACAGGTAAAAAGGCAATAAGAATAATATATTGCCTATTAAATATATGGATGTGACGGCAATAACTGCCGTTTTAAAATTAAGGGCTCTTATTATGCAGCGTCCAAAAATAATTTTACACTTGCAGTGTAAAATCATTTTTGGGCAGGCCCTCAATTGCGCGAAACCCTAAATGAGCCGTTCAGGCGCAATAATCCTGAACGGCCATATAGGGATAAAAACTGCATTTATATAAATGCGTAGCGTTTATTATTCTACATCAATAAACATGCCCCAGGCTCTGCCTTTGTCATATGCGCGTTTGTTGAACACGATTTCGCCTCTGTCATTAGGCACGGCCCATGCGGCCCAATCAATGCCTGGATTTTCAGCGGTAATTGTAACCAGAATTTCGCCATTTTCATCAGTCATGGCGCTAACAGGATCAATCGATATTGAAGTCTTAAAACCTGCTCTTAAAACCGCGGCAACTTCCACATTAACGCCTGGAATATTGTTAGCCAACTTTAATAAGCAAGATTCCGTGTCGCCTACATTCATAAAGATTGTCTCAAGACCGGCTGGGCCGATGTTCATAGCCTGATCGCAAACAAATGAGAATGATTTGCCTGGTTTAGGACCTGGTTCCGGACCTGGGCCTGGACCCGGGCCTGGACCTGGTTCGTCTCCGCCTGTTATAATAACAACACCGGCCATATCTTCTCTGCCGTGTATTTTGCAAAAGAATGGTATTTCGCCCGGAGTCTCAAACGGCTGTGTTGTAAATTTCGCGCCCGGAGCTTGAGTCGGAGACTCGTTGCCGAAAATTTCGCCTTCAAAAAAGGTTGTGCCGTCAATATCAATAACATCATTATTTGCGTCATGGTCGGTTGCGCCGACATTCTCGAATGTAATAGTATCGCCGACTTTGACCTTTATTTGAGCCACAATATTGTCATCCGCGGGGGCTCCGTCCAGGGCAAAAAAGTTGTCAAATTCTAAAACCAAAACATTTTTAGCGCTAGCCGTCAATGGAAGCAATAGCATTAGACCAGCGGCAAGTCCACAAGCGCCGATATATTTAGCGCTACCAAGCATTTTCCTAATTTGCATCAAAATCTCCTAAAAAAGCACATTGTAAAAATAAACATTTCACTAAAAAAAAATAGTTTTGTCTATCGATCCAACCTCCTTTCATAATTATTTGTTTACACTCAAACGTTAAAACAAATCAATAAAAAAACAGTTAAAATTGAACAATTGGAAACCAAAACTCAATTAAATCTACAAATTTATGGACTTAGAGCCCGGAAAAGAACCTTATATTAGTTATGGGGCAAAACTCTGGAATAAAATTAAAACTAATATAATACAAAAACTACCTAAGAAAGTCTGTGACAGTTGTCACACCGGGAGAAAAGGGAGGGGGATACGGCATGAAAATAATTAGAATCAATTATACCACATAAACCCTGAAAATCAAATTAAAGGTTTATGCCCCGCCTTTTGGCCCGCAAAATAAAACGGCTAATATAAAGTTGTAACACATTTGCCTTCAGATAGTTACAAACCCGGCCCGGCTAAATCCGGCAAAATTTATATTTTTAATTGTTTTTAAGAATATATTACGATATTGTAGATAATATTAATTTTCTGTCAATTAATTTTTGCCAAAAAACTATGTTTGATTTTTTTAATAAATCGGATCAAAACAGCGATGATGAGCCTATTGAAGAGCCGGGCCTTAAAGTTTTCCCGAATAGATGCTCAAGATTAATGGAAAATGACACCCTTTGCCACAATTGCGTGGCAAATTGCCCTGAAGAGGCGGTAGATATACGCGGGAAAGTAACACTTGCCAAAGACAAATGCAATGGATGCGGTATCTGCGTGGAAGTGTGCCCTTGCGGCGTTTTTTCATTTGGGCATAAAGAAGAAGATTCGAATATTTCCAGGCGGGAATTTTTTCAAAGGTTTATGGGCAGAAGTTGATATACTCAAAAGCATTAGGTTTTCGAAATTAGTTGAGGAATAAAAGGCTAAAGCCTTAACTCCAAAATGCAGTGGTTGTTGGAATTTACCCTTTAGGGTTTTATTTCACTGCGTTTGAAGATCACAATACGTAAATATTATTTTTCGAAAATCTGATTTGTTTGACTATAAATAGCGCAAAATGCGCTAATTTACAGGATAAAATCAGTTCTACAGAGCCTCGGCTCTTAAAACCGCCCTGTTTCAAGCAAACCTCATTTAACGAACAGCTCACACTCAACTTGATTTTGATGATGAGATTGACACAACATTTTAGTTTATAGTATTATATTGCCTTTGATTTTTCTAAATTACTAAATTAACGCGCCTGAGCGTGTTTCTACGGATAAAATAATGACGGATAAACTAAAAGTCGGCGCGGTTTCATACCTTAACACCAAACCCCTGGTATGGGGGCTGGATAAAATGGATGGTATTATCGACTTGCATTATGAGGTGCCTTCAAAACTATTTAAAATGTTTGCCGGCGGGCTTCTTGACATAGCGCTAATTCCAATTATCAGATATTTCGGCAATGAGGATTACAGGGTTATACCTGATATTTCAATATCTTCAAAAGGCAGGGTTGAGAGCGTTAATCTATATGTTACCGGAGATGTTAACAATATAAAAACCGTGGCGCTTGACACAAGCTCGTTGACCTCAAGGGCTCTGACCGCCGTGATATTAAAAAAACGATATAACCTGAGCCCGGACTTTATTGACTGGAACAACGGGCCGGACATTGCCACTTCAGGCGCCGACGCAACACTGATAATCGGCGACAACGCAATGAAACCATATGACAACAAGTATAAAGTACTGGATTTGGGTGAAGAGTGGATGAATTTGACCGGTTTGCCGTTTGTATTCGCTGTCTGGGTGACAAAAGACGGCGCGGATTTGCGCGGTTTTGATAAGGTTCTTAAAGAAGCTAAGGAAAACGGAATAAATTCCCTTGAAAAAATAGCTGAAGCTGAATCAAAACGGTTAAACTTTAGCAAAGAGGTATGTTTAAACTATCTGAGCAAAGCTATTCACTACGATCTTGGCAAAGATGAAATCAACGGGGTAGAGAAGTTTAATGAGTACACATTAGAGCTGGGTTTGCAGGCAAAAGCCGAGGCCGGCAATAAAGTTATAAATTCTAGTCAAAGCGAAAATGGATGCATGCGGTTTTATACGGGATAGATTGCGCAATATTTAATTAACAAAAAACACGATCGGGGTATTGATGAGCATTGATGAAATATTTGACAAAGCTTTGTCCGGCGCGCGAATAGACGCGGCTGAAGCAAAATGTTTATTAACATTCAGCGGCAACGGCAAAGATGGTTTTGCGCCCGGCCCGGGTTTAACCAGATTAGGCATGGCGGCGGATAAAATCTGCGCGGCTATGCATCCTGAAATATACAGGACGTATATAATTGACCGCAATATAAACTACACAAATGTTTGCGTCTCAAAATGCAAATTTTGCGCTTTTTTTAAACCACCCGGGGATAAGGATGGGTATGTGCTCACTAAAGATGAGTTGTTTAAGAAAATAGAGGAGACTATTGAACTTGGCGGAACGCAAATCCTTATGCAGGGCGGAATGCACCCTAACCTTGATTTTAGTTATTACACGGATCTTTTAAAATCAATCAAGGACAAATTCAAAATACATATACACGCCTTTTCACCGCCTGAAATCACGCATTTTGCGGAACTAAACGGCAATTCCATTAGCGAAACAATAAAAGAGCTCATAGACGCCGGGCTGGATTCAATACCGGGCGGCGGGGCTGAAATACTTACCGACAGATGCCGCGACGAAACCAGCCCGGGCAAATGCTCAGCCGACGAATGGCTTAATGTGATGCGAGAGGCGCATAACCTGGGATTGAGGACGACCGCCACTATGATGTTCGGCCATGTGGAAACCATGGAAGAACGAATCGAACATCTTGAAAAAATAAGGCAACTTCAGGACGAGACCGGCGGTTTTACAGCGTTTATACCTTGGACGTTTCAGCCACTGAATACGGCTATAAATGTAGAGCCTTTGGGCGGTTTTGAATACCTGAAGATGGTCGCATTATCCAGAATCTATCTGGATAACGTCAAAAACATACAGGCGTCATGGGTAACGCAAGGCGCAAAGATTGGGCAAATAGCGATGCGTTTCGGCGCAAACGACATGGGCAGCACTATGATTGAGGAAAACGTCGTGCGCTCCGCGGGCGTTAGTTACCGCATGGACAAAAAGGAGATAGTATCGCTTATTGAGGACATGGGTTTTACAGCAAAACAGCGCGATTTATATTATAACGCTATTTAAACAAGCAACTTTTGCTGAAGCAATCTACAAGATTGCTCCAGCAAAAAATTTATTTAATATGAGGCGGAGCCTCATTGGACACCACGTTACAAGGCAGGAAGCCTTGTAACGAGCCAAAACAGGCAGCTCTAAATTGCTTAAACATGCAAAAAACCAATCCATCACTCTTTACTAATGAATATATTTACCATAAAAATAATCTATATTTAAAGCGCGCCCTTGACCGCGTTTTAGCCCTGGCAATCCTGACGCTGCTTTCACCCCTGTTTCTGGCGCTTATAGCCGGCATCTTAATTGAAGCGGCAGTCTCGCCAAAAAGCAATGGGCCGGTATTTGTTAGAGAAACACGCATTTCCGCCGGAAAACCATTCACATTCTTCAAATTCAGGACATATTATGTCCCTGACGCGCATACCCTCAAACAGCTAAACAAAAAACCGGGCGACTTTATAAACAACCATCTGTCAAACACTTATATGGGCGCAATATTGAGGAAGTTTTATTTAGACGAGCTGCCGCAACTCGCGCACATATTAAAAGGCGAAATGAGCTTTGTGGGGCCGCGGCCATACCCGGAAAAGGCTTATTATGAGCTTTTGACCACAGGCCTGCAAAGCAAACGCATATTGAAAGGCGGTTTATGTTTCCCTGTTCAGGCTTTAAAAGGTAAATGGGACGAGCACCCGGACAGGCTTGAACAGGATGAGATGGTGATAAAGGAGTATCTTGCCAAGTCGGCAATCGGCGTTGTTTTGCTGGATTTCAAGATTATGTTCAAAACGTTTTGCGTGGTTCTGCGAGGCGAGGGCATATAAACGAACACTTGGCTACTTGGCGGCCTTATTGAGAATTATCCACTGAGGGGTGAATAAATTAACATACACTTTGTTGGTTCAATGTCTCCGACTTGAACCTTGCCGACCTAGGGGCTGCGCAAAAATACCGCTAATGTTTAACGCGTCACAAACCAAATGAAAGATAATTGATCAATACAGAGTATTGTTTACGTCAGATGTGGTTCAAGTCGGGAGACATTGAACCAACAGGTATCTTTTCTGCGGGTTTTGCGTCTTTTTACACACCCCTAAATCCCCTCTTATTAGAGGGGACTTTTGTGGAAAAAACCGTTTTAATCCACTCTAAAAAGAGAGGTGGCTGCGTAGCGGACGGGGCGCCTAAATCACGCTGAATAGTTGCATTTCTTGTTCCTACTCCTGCAAAAGCTCAGCCTTTAAATTATTAACGCTAAATATAATCTTTCCGCCTTTTGATCGGCGTCCAAATTTAAATTTAAAGACAGCCTTGCCTCCGGCGTCCGTTATCTGAGGCGTATTTTTCACTTTTACGCCTTTGCCTTCCGCAATAGCGTCAACGCTTGCTCCTTTAACCGGGGCTCCCTCCTGATCAAGCACAACCACAGTAGCCTCGCTCATCCTAAACGATTTGCCGGCGGTTTCCGGGTTTACGGATATTGAAGTTGGCCCTTTAATTATTTCAATAATCTTATCCAGCACAAAATTCTTGGTTGTAGTCTCAAACGAAACCGTGTTAATAACGGCTTTAAGCCTTTTAAAACCTTTGCCTTCAGCCTCAAGGGTATATTTGCCGGAAGGCAGCTCAAAGAAATAGGCACCGTCGTTTTTGGTTGTAAATTTATCAAGCCTGTCAAGCAACTTGACGGACGCGCCGGCAAACGGACGGTTGGTTTCCTTGTCCCTCACAATGCCTTTAACAAACCCGGGGAAGCCAGACGATGCGGAAGTAACAACCTTTGAAGCCGTTTTAGCTGAGGTTGCCGCGCCGCTTTTGTTAACCGCAATAACATTCCAAAAATATTCAGTGTTCAATTGAAGCCCCGCAGTGGAATCAACTATAACAAACTTCTCGGTTAAACCGTCCACCTGAACGTCAATAGAGTTAAAATCCTTATCCTGAGAGAGCAATACGGTAAACGTAACATCAGATTCATCTTCATCCGCTTTTGCCTTCACAATTTTGTTTAAGCCTAAGGCCGGCGCGTCATTCCCGCCGCCGCTGTTTTCAACTATCAGCGCGCTGGCGACTACGCCGCTGCTTATATTGCTAAGCCCGGGCGCGGGAGGCGGAGTATTTGAAGCGTTATCATTGCGCACAATCCTGGTTTGAGAGGTATTGTCATCAAAAGCCGAATTATCGCCGGTCTCTTTATTCTCGGTAAAATAGAGAACCTGATATTGCCCGCCCTTGCCAAAACCGCCAAAACCGTCATCATTAATTACCGGCCATTCAAACCTGTTTGCCGATGCGCTAATCGTTCCGGCAAAACTCGGCAAATCCAGCGTAAACTGTTCAGTGTCCCCCTCTTTTGTAACAATATCAAAGTCCGGCGTTTTTATCTCATTCCAGATCTTGCTCGTCAATGCAACGTCTGAAACCCCGGCAAACAGAAGCGGGTCATCATCATCCGGCGCCAAAGTGGTAAACGGCAAAACACCTGTTATATTAAGATTAGCGCTTCCGGTTCCCTCAACACCCACACAGAGAGCCAGGTTGGCGGCAACAGCGCCGTCATTGCCTACGGTCGCGGAGAGTTGTCCGTTAGAGCCCAGCCCGTCCCCATTATCATCCAAAAGCGGATGAAAAGCCGCGTTATCGTCAAATATGCCGTTGCCGGCGTCTACGCCGTTTAAACCATTGCCGTTGCTGTTTTCAGCGAAACCCATCGACGCAAGCGCCGCGCTTTCATAACTGCTTTTTAAACTCAGGCCTTTTAAAGCCTGTCTAAATAGTTCCGCCACAAAGAAATCGCCGCCGCGGACTGTTTGGGTTGGAGCCAGAGGCCCTTTAGATGATACTTCCCTTGCGTCGCAACTGGTTATTATTACACGCCCGGCGTTCGACAGATCATCAATAAAGCTGCCTGAATGAGGCGCGCCTATAATGACAACAATATTCTCGTCAAACATATCCTCCTCCACAACATCGGCAGACTCGTCATCAGAGTCGTCTTCATCTTCATCCTCATTAAGGGCCGTTTCTAAATCGGCAATCTCTTTAGCAAGTTCCGCCGCTTCCAACACATCTTTATCAATTAACACCCCATCCTCTCTGCCCGGCCCGACAAACACAATATAAAGCGGGGCCGGAACAAGCGACAGTTTATCCTTAGCCCAACCTGTTATAGCTTTCTTAACCTCATTTTCAGAAGGGGTTTTGTCAACAGTAATGCCGGCCTGATTCTTATCAAAATTAAGATAAAATATGTCCTCATCGCTAAAACCGCATAAAAGAAGTTTCTTATAAATATTGTTTGCGGTTAAATTATATGACTCTTCCCCGCTTTTTGAAGGCGCCCGCCCCTGCGCAAGTATAACGTATCCCGGCGCATCCTCCCTCACCCCGGCAACAACAATCTCCAGCTCTTCCAAATTGCTTTTATTAAAATTTAGATTATTTTCCTCAAACGACACAAACAATTGCCACTCCCCCGCCTGCAACAACGCCAAATCATTAAATGCAAACTCAACGCCGGCTTCCGTTGAAACAGTATTGGCGATTAGCGCCTCAATCTCATTGTTGGGCCCTATGCGCACAAGTTTTATAGGATTGCCTGATAACAGATTTCGCGCAAACGCGCTGTCAGGCTCTGAACTTATTGAGCCTGTTATTTGCAATAGATCTTTTGTCGTAATTTGCAGACTTGACGCGGAAACTGATATTTTTGTGTCCGCGGGATTGATGGTTAACCCGGCGGGCGACTCTGTTTTTGCGCCTAAAAGCTCTGAATTACCCCTCCACGCCGCATTGACATCCCACTTGCCGCCCGGCGCAAACACATCCTCGGCCAAAAACCTGCCGCCCGCATCGGCAAAGGCCTCAATCTCAAACACTCGGCCCAGCGCGTCATTAATAGTTACTAAAACAGGAACTTCCGCGTTCGGCGCGGGATCAATCTTGCCCCCTATTGCAATCGGCGAACCCAAAGTAGCTTCAGCCGGGCTAACATCGTCAATAGAAATGGTTGAAGGGTCCGGCTCAATGTTGCCCCTGTCAACGTTAACGGCGTAAAACACGCCAATAAGGCCTCCGTCGCCTGAACCGCCGGAGCTGAAATAGACAACTTTCTCATTAGTTAAATCATTTATCCTGACTATCGGCGCGGATAACACAGCTTCGTTTATTTCCAAAGTTTCAGTTTTGCCGGATGTTAAATCCCGGGCAATAAGCTTGCCGGTTATACCTTCCTTATTGTCAAAACCCGCCGTCCCAACATACGCTATGCCGTCAAGGTCAACAGCAGGGGCAGAGAGAACGGCGTTGCCTTTAATATCGCCTGTGTTTATAATTGCGCCTGATGATGATACCGCAAACACTTTTGCGGTCAAAGACTTCTTCCCCACCGCAACAATCTGATTAGCGCTAATTAAAACCGAGCCGTTTGGCCCTGCTACGGGAGAAGAAACAGGCAAGCTATTTAGATTGACTTTCCATTTCTCATTGCCGTCGGCTAATTTAACCGCGTTAAGAAAACCTGAAGGATTTTCAGTTATAACATTGCCCGCGTTTTCAGCCCCTTCATCAGGCAGTGTAAGGTTAATCCTGGATGTTCCAAAATAGAGAGTGTCTTTTAAAATCAGCAAGTTTGTTGAAACACCCCCATCGATAGATTTCTCCCAAATAGTTTTTACATTATTTGGGTCTAGATTCTCCGTGTCAAAAGCCAGTATAGAGCTTTTCAGGCTGACATTGTCTTCATCGTCGGTTTTGACAATCGTAGTCGCTGCCGCAACTATACCGCCCCTGTTTTTTAACGAGACTATCACCGGCCCTTCTGTAAGAAATTCCCATTTAACTATCCCCTGATTAGCGTCCAATGCGTAAACCTTGCCGAATGGGTCGAAATTTGTGCCCACAAAGACAATCCCGTTTTCCATAACCAGAGGCGACGAAGAGACAACACCTGTTGTTTGAAACGCCCACGCAGGCTTAACATTGTTTGGGTCGTCAATACTAAGTGGATTTATCGCATAAACAAATCCTATGTTAAACGAGTCGGTTCCAAAAAAGATAGCTCCGTCAGGGCCTACGACCGGAGCCGAAGTAAAGACTCCGTTAGTATTAAAAGTCCATTTGGTTTTTCCATTTGCGTCAACGGCAAAGAGTATGCCGTTGGATATTGCATCTTCATCAAGAGCGTTTACAACAATGTATATTGTTCCCTCCGCATCAACAACCGGCGCCGCCGCAATAAAGCCGTTAACATCCTTGCCCCACCTAACTCCGCCGTCAGCCAGGTTGACGGCGTTAAGCCTACCCTTAGGATCGCCTGTCTCGAAATCAAACGTATTGGCCGTCACATATCCGACCACCCCTGAAGGATTGATTGTCGGCGAAAACAAACCGCCGCCGTTTAAATTTACATCCCATTTCCCGCTCAGGTTGCCGCCGCCCCTTGTTGCCTGCGCGCTTACCCCTGCATTGCCGGCGTTCAGGCTTGTTTCAAATAGAAATTGACGGGCAATTGAAGCGGAATTATACTTTGAATATTTTGAAGTCTTATTATAGTCGTGGAAATGATTAAGCATTGAAAACTGATCGGCGCAAACAAATTGCGATGTTAAAATCGCCAGAAAAAAACAGAACGAAAATAGAAAACCAACTCTTTTTAAATGAGCCGGCAAGCCGCATTTTTTCATATTCTCCATTTAAATCCCCCCCCTTTACAATTTTTTAAATTAAAAAAAAAGATAATTTAATATAATTCAGATTAAAAATATGCAAAAATAAAACAATAATTTGGACTTTAAATTGTACTTTAGTTTCTACTTATGTCAACAAAATACCCTTTATATCCGGCGGGTATAAAGGATCATAAAAAGCTTTTTTATTACCTTTTTTAGACTGTTTTATAATGGAATCAAATATTCTTGAGCATTTAGAAACGCTTATTTCAACCCAGGGCAGGATTACATTTGCCCAGTTTATGGAAATAGCCCTGTACCATGAGCAATTTGGATATTACAACAATGCTGACAAAGCCGTCATAGGCATTGACGGCGACTTTTACACAAGCCCGGACGCGCACCCTTTTATCGGCAAGGTTCTGGCCGCTGAAATAAAGAGAATGCGGGATATTGCCGGCGGCGGCCATTTCTCAATAATTGAAATGGGCGCCGGCAAAGGCGTGATGGCTTTGGACATACTGACATATCTGCGGGAAAACGAGCGCGAGTTTTTTGACGCATTTGATTATTGCATAATTGAAAAAAGCTCTGCTTTCAGGTCTAAACAACAGGCTCTTTTGGCTGATTTTGCTCAAAAAACACATTGGATTGATTCATTGGCAGGATTAGCACAAATATCAGACGGGACAGGATGTGTCATTTCAAACGAACTTGTAGACGCCTTCCCGTTTCACCGAGTGACGCAACATGAAGGACGCCTTAAAGAGCTGTATGTTGCGCTTGAGGGCGGAAAACTTGTTGAACAGGCCGGCGAGCTTTCAACTGATCAATTATCGCAATATTTTGAAAGGATCGGGATATCGCTTGCGGACGGAATGAAAACAGAGGTAAATCTGGATGCAATGCAGTGGATTAAAGATGTGTCGTCGGCATTGAAAAAAGGGTTTGTGATTACTATTGATTACGGCTACCCCGCAGTTGATTATTACGACCATTCAAGGACAAAAGGAACTTTTATGTGTTATTCCAAACACAACGTCAGTGAGCAGCCTTTTGAAATGGTGGGCGAGCAGGACATTACGGCGCATGTGGATTTTACAAGCCTGGCGTCTGAGGGCAAAAAATGGGGGCTGGAATTGCTTGCGTTTACCGACCTGCCGTCGTTTTTAGTTTATAACGGCAGAGACTTGCTTGCAAAAGAGATGGAGAAGATTAGCAAGGCGGATCAGGTTAAAGCGTTTAAAGCGTCTTCGGCAATAAAAAACTTAATTCACCCTGAAGGCATGGGAGGCAAATTTAAGGTTTTAATACAAGGCAAAGGCGTTGACACCGGGGAGATAATTAAAGAGAGGGTTAACAAAAAAAATTACTTGTCAATTAAACCTCCTCGGTAAAAACGCGAAAGGTTAAAGCCGGCCATTCCCGCCTTTCTTTTTGCTTTTTATTTGAATCCACTCCTTGCAATAATTGAATTTTTACTATACGCTAACCGGAGCGTATTAATTGTAACGAATTAATTACTTGTTTTTTTCCTGACTTTACGCTAAAAAAGAAACGGAACATTAGAATTGTTTGAAACAATCGCAATTTAAGAACGTTTACAATAAAGCCTTAAAACCGCTTTAAAAAGATTGCATGACTCTTTACTTAATTGAAATCTACTCCCGTAAACTGTCACGGAATACTAATTTTGGTAAATTTCCACGTCATTAGTCCTTTAATATCATCAAAAAATATCATCAAAAACATTTTTATACGCCGCATTCTTGAACAGACTGCAATTTTTTAAAAAGGCAAATCACACCTTCATTATTGCCATGAAATTAAGACCTCAAACTTTTATTCATTAGTAAATTTTTAAAATATACCCCAGCCTTCTATATAAACACATTTAAACACCCAAACCAATTCAAACACAAATAATCAGTATAGGATCATTGTTAACGCCAACCTGGGTTCAAGTATTAAAATTAAATTGACAAACAAAGAATAACACGTAAAAAGCTCGCTTTTTTAAATTTTATAAATTTATTTTCGGTCGGAAACATCCTAAATACAACAATTACATACCCTACATAGCAATACGCGTATCATATTTATATCAAGCGACTTACATTAATGCAACATTTCACGAGCCTTACAGTCTCTCTATATTTTGCCCCCCCCACCCCCTACAAGGCATGCGATTTTCCTTGATTGACAAATTTTTGTTTTTTAGATAAAATACCCCGCCTGTATTTTTCGCGTATTTGAATTTTATTTTTTTATTTAAACAAAGAAAGGATGCTATTAAAACATTGTTATGGATTGAGCAGCAAGGCAAAAGAGTAAAAAAAATCTTTGAAAGTATTTTTTTATAATAAATAGGGAGAGAAAAAATGAGATCAAGTATTAAAAAAGCGTTTTTTCCGGGAATTTTTGGATTTATAACGGCATTTTTAACTATTTATGGCGCGGTTTCAGCGGATGAGAAGAATTACACCATAGCCACCGGCAACGATCCTTTGCATGCATATGACCACATGAATTATGGCCTGCCAATATTACAACCATCAACTCCTGGAACACAACAACACGGAAATCTTAACATAGAAGGCTTTGGATTATTTGGCGATGGTGTAGGGATTGGAACAGATACGCCTACTTCAACGCTTGAGGTTTTGGGCGCCGGCACGACAAGCGCTAGCTCCAGTCTTAACATCACGGATTCAAACAGTTCAAGTCTGTTATTTGTAAGAGACGACGGAAATGTTGGCATTGGCACAGCTATGCCGGGAACCGGACTTGAAGTAATAGGGACAGTGACCGCTACCGCGTTTGCCGGCGATGGTTCGGCTTTGACCGGCATTAGTGGCGGCTCAAGCGACTTTACAAATGGCGGCGACACTGCGGGCGCGGATAGGACGCTGGGAAATTTAGATGATTTCAACCTGAACATAATCACCGATGGAACAACTAGCGTATACATAGGCAAAGACCAGCAGATAGGTTTGGGAACTACCGATGTCGGGGCTGATCTCGGGGCATCAGAAAGAATGGTGTTTTACCATCCGGCAAATGTTTGGATTGTCGGAAAAACTTCAAACGGCACTATGGAGATCGGTGTAGACTCGGAAGGCAGCGCGGTTGTAGGAACACTTTCAGCCAATGATTTTACAATAAGGACAGGCAATACAGAATATATGCGAATTAAATATTTGTCAGGCAATGTAGGCATAGGGACAAAAACGCCAAGCGCGCAACTCCACACAACAGGCAGCGTCCGTTTTTCTAATTTTGGAGCAGGCACAATGCAAACAGATTCAAACGGCAACGTTTCTGTGTCATCTGATATCCGTCTAAAGAATGTCACTGGGAAATTTGAACGAGGACTGTCCGAGATTATAAGGATAGAGCCTATTAAATACACCTGGAATGAAAAAAGCGGCCTTGACACTGAAAATGTTTATAGTGGTTTCAGCGCTCAGAATATCCAAGATTGTATTCCCGAAGCCGTTGGGCAAGACAACAAAGGTTATTTAACACTATCCGACCGCCCTGTCATTGCCGCCCTTGTTAATGCCGTTAAAGAGCTAAATTCAAGAAATAATGAACTTAAGGCTGCAAATAGCTCGTTAATGGACAGTTTAACTAAATTGGCTACTGAAATATCAGTAATCAAAGTTGAACTGATACAAACTTGCCCGTCTGAGGATGCCAGGTTGGCGCAAGTCTTACATCCGGGAAATAAGGGTCAATAGTTTTATAATGGCGTGGATTCAATTGAGGAATATCTCTTATAGATAAAAAAGGTTGGGGAGGGCAACTTTCCCAACCTTCAACAACAACTATTCTGTTATCTTTTATTTGTCTTGATTATTATCGAATTGCTATAATTTTTTAGTCAGTATAAAAGGCATAAAACATGGCAAAACAGGCAAAGTGAGACAACGCAAATATTGGAAAGATATTTTCTCGCAGAATCTGGACAACATTGATACTTTACGTATCTGAAAAGCGCTATATGCGGTGATTTTTCAAAGGAAATTATTTTAGCGTGGTTCAATTGTGGGAGGGGAATCGTATAGGATTTCTTTTGCTATGAATTTAGCCAGTAAATTATTAGCAAAAGGAGTCAGGTGTATTTTATCTGTGAAGATAACATTATTTTGTTCCGCAACTATTTTGTAAAAGGCATCTGTAAAATCGTAATAGCGAACTCCATGTTTCATAGATAATTCACGTAGCGAATCCATAAGTCTATTATGCCTGAATATGTGTACAGCCAACGGGTAATGTATGCCGTCCTTGTCATAAGGTTTAGCGTCTATAATTTTGCTTATTTTCTTTTTGGATATACCGTCATTCTCTTGTATCTCTTTTGGCGTATATAACGATTATCTGAAATATATTAAAGTAGCACCGTTTTCCCTGGCAAGTTGTATATTTTTTTTATGTATTTTAATGAAGTTGTCTAAAACATTATTTGAAATTGTGGTAATCGGCAATGGAGTATCATGAATCATGCAACTTATTTTCTCAATCAATTTAGTGTATAGCATAGATCGACAATAAAGATTCCACAAAACGATTCTTATCCCTTGATCCCATATGTTTCCAATGCAAATCGTTGAACCCTATAGAAATAATAAAAAAATTTACTTTGTACGATAGAAGTTCATTTCTGATCAAATTCAAACAATTTAAACTATCATCCCCCCCCCAAATCCGCTATTAATTACTGAAAACCTTTTGCCGGTATCCTTGTTAAGATAATATTCGAGTTTTGTGGGCCATGTTTGATCATCCGTGGATCCAAGGCCAAAGCTAGTCGAATCACCAACAGCAAAAATCCTTATTTTTCCATCGCTGCTGTAAGGGTGGAACTCTTTGCCGCGAAATCCTAAAGAATTCACATTATAAACCTTGTAATCCGCGCCTAATTTACCGCGGCGCTCGCCGGGGATTTCCTTGTAGTACAAGTTTTCATCTTCCTTGTCGCCAAACCAGTAATTTTGAAATTGAACAATTTCATTTTCTGGACTTTCATCTTGGATTGGATTATTTGAAGACTGAAAGGGTCAATATTGGGGTTTGCCTTCGAAATATAATTTGCCCCTCACTAATATTCGCCTAAAAAAACCAGAGCAGGAATGATTAACAATGAAAATAATAAGATTTTGCTAGGTTTTTTCATACTGATTCATTGCCGAATGGCACAATACAAATCGGCTTTTAAAATGTAAAAAAAATAGCGCGACATGAGAAGGATGACAGATTTGTCAAATATTTCCTTTTGCGCGGATTTGCCATTCAAGCCAGTGTTTTGCGGAACAAAAAATAAAAATCATATTAACCGCATAATCCTCATTACCGGCTGGACTTAAGAATATTTAACAGGCCTAAAAAATGTCAACTGGGTTTTACCGTAGACGCGCTCATCCGTAATCTCAATTTTCCGGTTTTCATTTGGTAGTTCAAGTTTCGAGGTTTTGTGCTGCAAAACAATAACGCCGTCATCGGCAATAACCTGATTAACGGCAAATCGGTTAAAAAGCGAAATCAATTTGTCCCGCGCGGAAGCTTGCTCAACCAATGGATATGGCGCGCCAACCAGAACAAGGTCAAACTTTGAGCTTCGGTTTTGAACGTATTCCTGAAACCTAAAGTCGGAATCTAAAGTAAAAACATCAGACTCAATTATATCCGCTTTATCTATTAAACGCGTCTTTGTCAGATTCTGCTTTACAATCTTAATCGCGCCGTAATCAGACTCAATAAAAAGGCAGCCCGCGGCCCCCCTGCTAAGGGCTTCAATGCCTAATGATCCAGTGCCTGCAAACATATCCATTACATTAGCGCCTTCTATCAAATTAGCGATAATATTAAATAACGACTCCTTCACTCTATCAAGAATTGGCCGGGTTTGTTTGCTATCCACCCCCAATAATTTAGCGCCTTTTGCCGAACCTGAAATCACCCTCATAAAATACAGCCTCCCGTTTTATTATTTATTGTTAATTTTATTAATTCCTGATTCACGCAACGGATCGCACTTAACAGGCACAAAAAGTTCAAATAAAAACATAAACACAAATATCATCACAATAATTGCAACTACAAATATACTTCTTGTTATTGAAGCGTTCACTAAAAAGATGGAAACCCCTCCGATAAAAAACGCAAACAAATAAATGTATAGAACTCCGGCTTTATTTGAAATCCCCTTGCCGATTAATCGATGAATCAGGTGGTTCATATCGGCGTGGACAATAGACTTTTTGCTGCATATGCGTATAATTATTACGGAAAATGTGTCGTAAATTGGAACGCCAAGTATAGCGATTGGTATAATAAGCGCAAAATGGGAGCTTACTTCATTGATCATAAACGTGGCCAAAACCGTAATTATCGACAAGATATAGCCAATAAACATGCTGCCGGAGCTGCCCATGAAGATAGAGGCTTTTGGGAAATTATACCGGTAAAAGCCCAAAATCCCCGCAACCAGAGTGATTAACAACGCGCCCAACAAAGGCTGGTTGGCCATAAACATGACACTTGCCAATAATGAAGCTGAAACCATGCCAACCCCTCCGGCAAGCCCGTTTGCGCCGTCCAGCAAATTGAACGCGTTAATAATACCAACAATCCACACCACGGTAACAAACCATACTGCCGCGCGCGGCAAAAAATACATTTCCGGAGCAAACCCCATATACACAATTACGCAAGCCGTTATTGTTTCAAAAATCAACCTTACGATAATCGACAGGTTATAAATATCGTCAATCAAGCCGATTATCATTACAAAAAAACCGCAAATCAAAACAGCGAAAATCTTATGGATAATGATCGTCGCGTTATGCGCGTAAAATTTAAGACGAGGCGAGACAAGGTCGGACTCCGTGATATCCCCCTTAAATATCACAACTATTGCGAGGTGTACGGCAAGAACAATGGTAAACGATCCCCAAATCGCCATGCCGCCTAAAATTGGGGTTGGGATTTTATGTATTTTGCGCGGGTTTGGATGGTCAACTATGTTGTACCTAAACGCAATGCGTTTTAACAACGGTATTAAAAAATAAGATATTATTAGCGTAAGGCTAAAAATATAGAAGCAAAACAGTGAAAGTTGATACGTCAATTTGCAATTGGGCCTTAAAAAAAACGCCGCAACAAAGCGGCGTGATATATTTAAATTTAGGGATTGAGAATATTTGATTTAATTAAATATTCATATATTAGCGACGAAGCCAAATCATGCCCTCGCACATTCCAATGAGGGTCGTAATCAAAATACAACGCATCGCCGGTTTTAGCGTGGTCTCTAAATCCTGACAGCAAATCCAAAACATTTATATCATTGTTTCTGCAAACACTGCTAATATAATTATTTGGAGCCTCTAAATCTTTCGGGGTAATATTATATTGAGTCGTTATTGCGGGCCAAAATCGTTCATAGACTTGCGGTTTTTCAGGAATAATAACAACGGTCAATTCAATATTATTTTCGTCGGCAAGAGCTTTCATCTTCAACAATATATCTTTCGTATATTGCCATTTATCTTTGCTTTTAAGCGTCTCGGCCGCTACGCTGACAGTGGGAAGCGCCTTCATTAAACCGCGTTCTATAAATTTATCACGCAAACCCTGCAACTTACCGGCGGTTTTAAACTTGCTGACCGTAAAGTTATATAAAGCGGAATGCGATCTTAAAAAATCGCGCATGCCAAAAACTATTGAACCGGCTTTTAGCGGATTGCTACCTTGAATCGCAAAAAAACATGTTTTATCTAACAACGCAAGCATTCCGTTAAACGAGCCATAATATTGATTGCAATATAATATTTTTTTTTTAACGTTGAACGAATGGTCTTTAAAACCGGTATTGTTAATGTCAATTTTATCTTTGCGTATATTTGCGGATAAAAGTTGGCTATGGGCAAAATCATCATAAAAGAACGCGACAATAACCAAATCCGGCTTTAATTCAATGCAATATTTTTCAAATACCGCATACTCCTCTTTAATACCGTACCCGGGGACGCCCATATTAATAACTTCGGTATTATTTTTTAATCGATTTTTAAGTTTTTTGCTGTAAACATCTTCTTCATCTATGCCCCACCCCCAAGTGAACGAATCGCCTAAAACAACAACACGTTTAGCCTCTTCCCGCTTATCGATATTATACTCATCATCGCGGAATCCTTTTGAGTTGTGCTCTATATTTATCCTAAACTCAGGAGTTGACCATACCCCTTTAAAATTCTTCTTGCCAAAATAATTAAACCCGTCAAACGGCTCAAAAAACATATCAGAGTTGTTTTCAATTACATAGGCAAGTTTAAATACACGAACTATAGACTCTGCAAGCAAGACTGAAAGTAATATGCTAAAGAAAACTATCGCCGAATTTAACAACACCTTTTTCATAAAATTCGCAAACGCCCTATTTTGAAATTAACAATATATCAACATAAAACAGGTTCTTCTTCCACCGCAAGCAAATGTGTTCTTATTTTTAGGACTTTAACCGTCAAGATTCCAATTAAAACGACCTCGGAGATTATTGTGGCAATCGCGGCGCCTATATGCGCATATCCAGGTATTAAAGCATAATTAGCCGCAATATTGACAATTGTGGCAACAACAAGGCATATAGTGTTAAACTTCTCCTTCCCGCTTGAAATTAACACATATGACAAAAACCAGTTAATAAACACAAGCAACAACACAATGCTTAACAACCTTAATACAGGCGCGGACATAACATATTCCGCGCCGTAAAGCATAACTATAATTTTATCCGCAAACAGGGCCATTGCAGTTGAAACGGAAATGCCAAGCAAAAACAGAAAACTCAGAGCCCTTTTAACATTTTGCCAATACAGGCTCTTTTCTACCTCATAATTGCGCGACAGCGCCGGAAAAGAGGCAAGAATAATGCTGCCGGGCAATATAGTAAATCCCTCGATAATCTTGCATGAAACGCTGTACCACCCCACATATTCCTGGTTTTTCATAAGCCCCAGCATCACAATATCAACGCGAAAATAGAGAGCGCCAAGTATTACGCCTATGCCTATAATATATGACTTCTTTATGAGTTTGCGATAAAATTGAAAATCAAATTTAAAACTTAAAACGCCAAAATATTTCCATATAATCAACAATGACGCTATAAACGCTACAAATTCAGATAAAACCATGCCGTAAATCACAAAATCAATACGGCCATAATAAAACGCCGCCCCAATCCCAAGCGAAGCCTTAAGGATATTTGAGATTACCCAAAGAATTGAATGGTACTGCAACTTCTCAAATGAATCGCCATAATGCCAAAGCGTCTGAGAAAGGGAATTGAACAGTATTGCGGAACTGTAAATCCATAATAGCCGTCTTGTATTTACATCTGGAATAAAAAGCGATATTGATAATACAATAACAACAACTGTTATTAATGAAGTCAGCGTCTTTAAACCAAGAATATTTGACAGGCACAATCCGCCTGAATTGTTATCCTTTGCAACTTCGCGCACCATCAAAATGTCCAGGCCAAAACCGGCAAAAAATGTGCTGGTCAAAATAACCGTGTGCAAAAAAGAGTATGTCCCCAATGTTTCAACGCCTAATTTTCTGGATAAGACAACAAACAGGGAAAAAAGCAACGCCGCGTTGCCGGCCCTTGCCGCAAATATATAGGTTGTGTTTTTAATTACAAGTTTTGACATTCAACATTCGGGAAATCAATAAAAGGGCTCGATATTTACATTTAAGCTGTTTACATGGAAATATGCGCGGGCTGAAACCAGGCCGGCAATTTATAAATAAAAAAGTGGAACCAGATATTTAAAAACAGAAACTATATTCAGAAAAATCATAAAACTTATTAAGAGTTTCATGATATCGTGTTGACGCGGAATTGGGCACACACCTTTTATTCCCAGCACAAACAAACATGAAATAGCTGAAAGCGAGGGAAAAAGATACCGCCCTTGAGTTCGCAACGGCATTGAAGCCGGGTTCATTTCTCCCCTCGCATACGCTTTAAACTCATCAAAGTATATTGCCCCTAAATTTACTATTATAAGCGCAATAAGCAAAATTGAGTTCCTTATATTAATAGAAGAAAACCATCCATCTCGCCGCAAAATAACACTTTTACCTATTATTACACAACCTGTTAATGACAAGCATGTAATTATAAATAAAACAAAATACCATCCCATACTCATTTTATAAACCATATGACCAAAACTGAGCCAAAAGCTTACAAATAAAATAGCCATCTCTTTTATATACAGAGACGGATGACTAAGACCTAATTTAATTAAATTATATGGGGTCGCCAACAATTCACTGCCATGTATAAATGTCTTGCTAAACAAATCGCTTGAAAAATATTTTGCAATAACAATCAATGCGGTTATTGATAAAGACGCAAAAATAATTACTTTTATATTTCTGGAAATATTGCTCTTATAATATAAAAATTTTCGGCCAAATTGAAACCAGGCCGCCACAATTGCCAACGGCAACGCAATAAATATAGTAGCTTCCGTTTTATGCCCAAGAAATAATAATATTATAACTGTAAGCGCATAATACCATCTCAATCCTTTATTAGAAACCAGTAAAAACAAAAAGACAACTGACGTTATAATCAGATTTCCGAGATTTTCCGGATTAGCAACGGATGTCATGTACGAATATTGAGGTAGAAAGCCGGCAAATGAAACGACGGTTAATGAATATAACTTTGTCTTTTCAATAAATATTTTACAGGCTATTAAATATATAAATACCAGATTTCCAATGCCCAGAATCATTGATATTAGACGAATAAAATAAAACTGAATCTCAAAATCATTTATGTTTAACAACTTAATCAATGACGAGTTAAGGAAGTAGTAAAATGGCGGGTACTCCGGGCCGGCAATTGGAGATATATCATTTATTGATGAAACTTTTGCGCCGAATTCTTCAAAATTATTCTTTTTCATTGAAGATAATATTCTATCCCTAATTCGCTTGTCGGACTCAATAGTTTTATCAAAAGAAACATGTTGCGATAGACGCATAATGTACTCAACATGGGTAGGCTCGTCAGGGCCTTGCCACATGGGCACAAGAAAAACAAATACCAGGCCTTTTACAAACAATAACACAAAAACAAGTATTATAATGAGGTTAAAGTTGCCGGCAATATCTGTTTTTTTATATATCACTTTTTAAAATATTTTAATAAATGTCCAAAAAGTCAATATTAATAGACAGGAAGGAGAATACGGCATAATCTTATAGAAAACATGCGGATCTGCTTTCTAAAAGCTAAATGAAACCAGTGTGAGCAGAGGGTAGACAATAAGCGTGGAATGAGAAAAGGGGCGCATCGTAATTATGTCTATCAAATAAAACATATCCATAAAAATAGAATAATAAGCGCAAAGCCGCCAATACCGGAATAGGCTAAACTATTTACTAAGCTTGATTTAACCTCCAGCGGGCAGCTTGACAGCTCAAATACTTTTGCTTTCATTCTTTTTGTTTTGGCGGACATCATAGCTTTATTAGCTTTAGCCTCAATACTATTTAATTTAGCGACGACGGACTGTCGCTCGCGTTCTAATTTCCTTTTTTCAGTATCGTAATATAATTTTTTTTCATTTAATGTTTTAACGTCATTTTTTAATTTAACTAATGTATTTGACATTTTTTTATATTCCGCAGATTTGCGTTCATTTGCTTCAGTCTGGTTCCTTAGCCTGCCCCTCAAGCTATCAATAGTTTTTTTGTTCCTAGAAGGACTAACCCTTTCAGCTTCTATTTGTTTTTTATATTCATTAATTTTCGCGTTTGACGCATTTAACAATATATTTAGTTCCGTCGCCTGTTTTTTATAATCCGTCAGTTCAGATACGGTTTTATCATCTTTTTTGCCATTTTCAAGTTGACCAATAAATTTATTTATTTCATTATATTTCACATTATATTCACTCTTGTTTACAGATATATTTCTTATTTTTTCATTTAAGGAATGTATCAAATGTAGATTCGGCAGCGGGCGCTCATTTTCCGTATTTAATTGCCTTTCAATCTCTTGTATTATTGCGTTATTTCCATCAAGGGCTATCCTTCTATCACGCAATTCATTCTCATAACTTGATAACTGATGGCTAACTTTGCCATATTTTTGATCAATTAAATGCTTATCTATTTTCAACCCTAATGCTTTGATCTCCTCTTCCTTGCTATTTAATTCTTCACGGATAACTTTCAAATCTTCACCAACCTTATGCTTAGTTTCTAAAAATTCCAATTTCTGCGCATGATTAAATTGTTCAACATAAATTTCCGTAAAACTATTTACAATATCATTTAAAAACTCAAGCTCGCGCCCTTCAACATTTACCCTAATAATATTATTTTTCGGAACGAACTCAAGGCTTGCCATTTTTTCCAATTTAGTCGCCGTAAGTTTTATTTCAGCGCCCTTTTTGCCAAGCTTGTCTAAAATCGCTTTTCTAAAATTAACATTATGAAACAAATCATTAAATATGCCTGTAGAATATGGCGCGTTAGGCAAATTCATATTGTCAGGTGCATATGGAGAAGTCACCAATATTGTCGCGGTTGTCTTATATTCTGACGGCGCCAACACATTTATTAACGCCGCAATCGTCATACATGAGGACGTTACTATAATAATTAATAATCTTCTAGTCCAAAGTATTTCAAAATAACTTTTAAGTTGTTTTTGTTCTTCCACTAAATAAAATCCTGTTATTAATCTTTACTTGTCGAAACGTGTTGACGACGAGAAATAGCCGAAAACAATTTTGTAAAAATTATAACTGGCAAAGTTAAAAAAATTAGCAGCAATACAGAATAAGATATTGGGGAAAGGAACCATATTTTATCATAATCAGACTCTATTCTACTAAAAAACATTTTGTAATATTTCATAAGAACAGGAAATTCTTTTGGCTGCCGGAAATGCGATTCCGTAATATCGAAAATTGTTTTTGAATTATTATTAGAAGATAAGAGCATTTCGAACCCGCTATCCAACACGTTTACGCTAAAATATAAAACAAACAAAATAAATAAAATAAAAACTCTCTTTTGCATTTGCAAAGCCCTTTATCCCCCCTGCCACGCATATAAACAATAATTAAAGATTTTAAGGCCTAAGATCAGTTGCTGGAGAAATAATTTTTGTCAATTTTATGACGCATATTAGCGCCAAAAACATCATTTTTCCCGTTATGGGACGATTCAGGCTGTACAAGCTCCTCTAACACATTATCCACTTCCGGAATCTTGCTATATTTAATGCCGTTCTCTTTGCAAATACTCTCTATTCTTGAGATCGTAGCCGCAGAGGCTGAATGTATGGCAATCACGACCTCCTGCACTTTATTCTTGTCCGCAATTTCCAGCAAATCACGAGAGGAGCCTTGGACCTTTACGCCATGTATTCTTGAGCCTAATTTATGCAAATCATCATCAATAAAGCCTACAACCTTTAACCTTGACATGGGATTATTTTTTATCTGTTTCAACACGATTTCTCCAATATTGCCGGCCCCAACGATTAAAGTGTTGCGCCCGCCAACGCGATAGTTAACAATTAGCTCTCTAAACGCCCTAAAAAAGCATCTGCTTCCTCCAACTAAAATTAACGTCAACATCCAGTCAATTACAAAAACAGATCGTGAGTAACCATAACTAAATCTCGCAAACATAAAAGCTATAAAGACAATAGCAAGAGAGCTGATTGTCACAGCTTTTACAATGCCAATCAAGTCGAAAATGCTTACATACCTCCAATGGGATTTATACATATTCATAAAATAGAAGATAACACACTTTATAATAATAACCCATGGACAGCTTTCAACAAATCTATCAAAAAATGGTTGAGATAGAGCCCCTTCGGTGCGAATTAAATATGATGAAAAATAGGCTATTGAAACCAAAGCTATATCCATCATAATCTCGACCAAACTTCTTTTACTTAACGGATACTCATTTCTCTTCCCAACAGCCACTTGTCCACTATTACCTTTATCTTTATTTTGGTCGTTTTTATTGCTAATGTCAATTTCACGAAAAAACATGCCTATAAAAAACAGTATAATCGCGACAATTATAGATATAACAAGAACTACAAAAGGGGTGACATTGCTAAAGAAAAGCGCTAAAGCTCCAAATAGAATCGAAATGGAATAAATAACCAAAACAGCGCGACGCTCGCTTAAACCTAGAGAGACTAATCTATGAGAGATATGGTCCTTGCCTCCCTGTGACACTTTTTGACCTCTTAACCGTCTGGTAATAGTAACAAACATTGTATCAAAGAGCGGCACTCCCAAAGCCAAAAGAGGGGGAGAAATTGCCACAACAACGTTTGTTGCATACTTCCACGTGCCTACAACAGCTAGTATCGAAACCAAAAAGCCCATGAACATGCTGCCGGAGTCGCCCATAAAAATCTTTGCCGGGCTAAAATTATACACGAGAAAACCAAATGCAGCTCCAGCCATAGGCAAAGCCAAAATCGCAACATATTGATTGCCGCTTTGAAGTGAAAACGCAAACAAAATTAAAGCTGTTATACCGACAATCCCTCCCGACAAGCCATCCATGTTATCAAGCAAGTTAAATGCGTTTGTAATGCCGACAATCCAAAAAATTGTTAGCGGTATCGCTATAGCCGGATATGGCACTATTTCAATAACAATGCCAAACTTTACCATTACAGTCGCGATAATGATTTGAGCCACCAGTTTTATTTGCGGATTTAATTTAACAAAATCGTCTACCAATCCCAATACGAACATTCCAGAAGCTCCGGAGAGAGCAAGACATAAATAATAATCTGAAAGATCTGGAAGTTGTAAAAGCGGCGCATCCCAAACTCTTGGAATGAATGTGATGAAGAGGACAACGACTAGAAATGAAACCCAAATTCCAATGCCGCCTAAAAACGGAGTAGGTGTTTTATGCCATCTGTCATGCGACACTTGTGAAACTTTTCCATGCTTTATTGACAGCGAAAGCACAATAGGCGTGAGAATCAGAGCTAAAATAAGAGATGCAAAAAACGCGAATATATATGTGTATAGCATATTTATTTATAATTTAAAACGATTTTCTAATTATTTAAAAAACAAAGAAATCAAACAGCTGCGCAAATCATAAACAAACAAACCAGCCACCCACATATGCAACATCCAATTATTCTAAAAACCGGCGTCATCTATTTCCCGAAATTTAAAGGAATTTAATTGTTTAAAATATATATGCCAAGGCAAATTCAAAAGTTTAAGATTCTTTAAAATATTTTATAACTTTTTCAAGTATCTCCCGTATCCCCAAAGTAGGCTTATAACCAATTAGCTCGCTAATTTTAGATATATCCGGCGATCTTCTTTGCATATCCTCAAAGCCGGCTTCATAAGCGCTGTCATAAGGAACAAATACTATCTCCGATTTACTTTCCGTCATAGACTTAACCAATTTTGCCAACTCGCATATGCTTATCTCATCTCCATGGCCAATATTAAATATATCGCCTATCGCCTGTTTATTATCGCAAAGCCCTAATAAACCTTTCACAACGTCGCCTACATAAGTAAAACTTCTACTCTGTGAGCCATCTCCATACACTGTAATATCATGCCCCATAATAGCCTGTTTGACAAAAGTCGGCACTACCATCCCGTATTGCCCTGTTTGCCTGGGCCCTACAGTGTTGAAAAAACGAACAACAATAACAGGCAGCTTCTTTTCTTTATAATACGCAAGGGAAAGGAACTCATCAATAGCTTTTGAGCAAGCGTAACTCCATCGTCCATTCTTGGTGGTGCCTAAAACCATATCATAGGTTTCTTTAAATGGTATATTATCGCCTTTTCCATAAACTTCGGAAGTCGAAGCAATGATCACAAGCTTCTTTTTCTTATTGGCGGCGCGCAATACAATTTCCGTTCCCTTAATATTTGTTTCTATAGTGCGAACCGGGCTTTCCACAATAAGCTTTACACCAACAGCAGCGGCCATATGAAATACCCTGTCGCATCTATCAACCAACTCTGCCGTAACAGGCTCGTTCATAATAGTGTCAATTACATAATGAAATTTCGAATTCACTTTTAAATGTTCTATATTTTCAATGCTTCCAGTGGACAAATCATCAATAACATAAACATCATCCCCGTTATTAAGGAGTTCTTCCGCTAAATGCGACCCAATAAATCCCGCCCCGCCAGTTATAAGACTTTTCAAGACATCACCTACTTGTAATTAAAATTAATTAATCTAAATTATCATTTTTTTACAAAAATATTGCGCAAATCAAAACACGCTTCTTTATAAATATTTTATTAGCGTAAACTATATTGATTCATAAAGCTTTTCTATATCGCTCGCCAGCCTTGCAATATTAAATTTACTTTCTACAAAAGCTTTCCCTCGCAAGCCAAGAGCAAATCTCTCGCTCTTATTTTCTATCAGAAAATTTAAAGCGTCAACAAATCCGAGAGTATCGCCGGATTCAACTAAAATTCCATTTTCAAAAAAACTTGCCTTGCCGTTATTTCCATCTGTTTTTTGAAACTTCCCCATCAAATCCGGCACACCGCCGACATTCGTGGCAATTATAGCTTTCCCGGATGCCAACGCCTCTATAATTGACACCGGCGTGCCCTCATTAAATGACGTAAGCGCCACAAAATCCAATGCAGGATAAATATCTTCCAGCTTTTCGCGCCAACCAGCAAAAATTATACCATTTTTAAACCCTAATTTTATAGCATAATTATCCAGCTCGTTTCTTAACTCGCCATCGCCTATAACAACAAATTTAATATTCACGCCGGGAAATTTCTCGGCAAACATTTTTGCGGCGTCAAAAAACATTTTATGATTTTTAACCGGAACCAACCTTCCTATTAAACCAATTAATAAACAATCATTTTTTATGCTAAATTCGCTTCTAAACCTTGCGCCGTCGCATTTATTGTATAAATATTTATCTAAATCCAGCCCCAATGGAACAATTGATATTTTTTCCCGATTGCATACGTTATATTTATTTGATATATCATTTGCCTGCTCACAACTTATAACGACAATTTTGTCGGTAATCAGGGCAAGAAACCGCTCAATAAATATAAAAATATTAGACTTTAGCCAACCAAAATAACTATGAAAAACATGGCCATGAAAAGTATGAACCAGTTTTATCCGATTTCTGCTTTTAACCTTAAAAAACAAACCGTAATTTACCAAAGCAACAACAAGCCGCCCCAATGCGCCGGCTTTTGCTGTATGGGTATGCACAATATCCGGTTGTTCATCCCTTATTATCTTAAATATTTTCCATAAAGCGGCTAAATCATCTTTCCATGAAATTTCGCGGCCCAATTCATTGATTAAAACCGGCGCGACCCCTTTATTTTGCGCCAAATATGACATATCTCCTTCAGATGCGCTAACAGCGCCTGTAATCAGGATCGATTCAAACTTTTCTTTATTCAAACCCGCTGTTAACAAAATCGCGTGTATAGCAGGCCCGCCAATATTGAGCCGCGCAATAATTCTTATAATCTTCCTTTTTTTCAATTATATTAGATGTTTAACCAGTTAAGAGCGCATAATTGCCTATAAGCAAAGCCTACCCAATGGCGCTAATTTTGTAAAACGTTCAAGACTTCTATCCACTCATTTTATATTTTTGAAATTTTCTTTATTGCAAAACTACCTTGTTTAACATTATGCCAATTTGCGTCGCAAAATATACAAACAATTGCTATTAACAAGAGAGTCCCTCTTAATGACATGCCAAACATATTTACATCTTTTCCCGTCAGCGCGATTAACGCGGAATCAACTAATATCGCAATAATACCTACCCATCCTCCGCGCTTAAGCGGGTGAATTTCAATATCTTTTGACAAAGCAAACATTATGCGGGCTAATTTGCTTTCACCAAAATAGAACAAGAATCTATTTCTACTATTATCTATTAATTTGGCAAAATTTCGAACAATAATGCTTTGTCCACAAATATCTCTGCTGCCGGCTTTTTCTACTTCAGTAATACGTCTAAATAAACTGTGCTTAAACGCTCTATTAATCCATTCTTTTGAAATATATAAAAAGTTATATGTAAAACTATTTAAATAACTATTAACAATAGACGCCTTAATCTTTTTACACAAATGCAAAAATGAGAAAATACAACTTAAGACTCCGCTATTCTCTGTCCAGTATAAAAATTCCATCGTATAATCAAATATCTCTCTTTATTAATTTCTAACAATTGCTCGTTGCTATTCTCATTCTAATTTTCCGCTGATCAATTCTTAATATTTATAACTGTGCCGTTAATTTCATATTTAGCAGTCGTAAAACTAAAAGGACGTCCAACCTTTATTTTTTTTCCTATAAATATTGTTTCCGGCACAGTAAATTGAATTTCTAACATCTTATAATCAGCATTTTCCACGACACAATATCTATTATCTATTCTCATCAAACCCACGCTATAGTCTGGAGAAACTTTATTAATTTTCTTCAAAGCTATCCCATCAAAAAGATTCTCCTTAAATTCCTCATCACCCTGCTTTATTAAATTCACTACTTCGGGTATTATGGTATTGAATCTCACAGTAACATAAATAAACTTCCTTAACACTTGAATTTTTTTAACAAAAGAATTTAATTTATATTCAGAGCTTATAAAATCTAAAACAGAATTAACTTTCAACTCTTTGCCATTAAAAACAAGCTTATATTTATCCAAATAACATCTTATTTTTAGTTTGCAAGAAACATCTTTATTGTTTTGTCTATTTGCCTGTTCAACATTATTATTCTCTTTATTGATTGATATTTTACTATCTTTATTATATAAGATCTCAATTATTTCTCCCGCGCTAACCATTCTGCCTTCTTGGCTTAATTTATCACCTTTTGTGATTAACTCTGCAATATTATTTGGCACATTCTTAAAATCACAATAAATTATCGCCTCAACTGATGTTTCAAATTCGTTTCCTTGAACTATATAGCCCTTTAAGCTATATTTCTTATTAGAAAACTCAATCTTTTTATTTAAAGCAACCTTAGTATTGTTAAAATACAATTCATTGCCTACTGTTTCACACATCAGCCCTACTTTACACAAAACGTCCTGATAAACCAATTTTCCGTCTTTATTGCCTTTAATTATTTTAAAAGCATTAGAAACTTCACTGCTTCTAATTGAGTTTACAATATCTAATATTTCTCCATTACCCTTATAATAATGAGTCTTATCCCCTTTTTTAATCAACTTTACAATATTGTTTGGCACATTCTTAAAATCGCAAAGCGCCTCTATTTCCGTATATGTCCTTATTTTAGGAACGGGAACTATTTTCCCCTCCAACTTATACCTGCTATTTGAAAAAACTATTTGAGCCGTCAAACTAATTTTTTCATCATTAAAGTAGAAATCGCCCTTTCTTATTTCGCCTCTTATTTTTAGTTTACACAGAGCGTCTTTCTTGCTTAGTTCCACCCTTACAATCTTCTCTTCATTAGATGCGATATTAATATCAAGATCGCTCAGTTTATAACTTATTATATCTAATATTTCGCCACTGTTTCCACGTTTATTGTCTTCAGTTTTATCCCCGACGCTCACTATCTTAAAAATATCATTAGGCACATTCTTAAACTCACAATAAAGAATAGCCTCTTCAAATGTTAGTAAACCGGGAGCAGGAACTATTGTTCCCTCTAATTCATATTTGCTATTTACAAATCTCAATTTTGATTTAATGGAAACATCTTTATCATTAAAAAATATTCGGCCTTCGTTTACTTCGCCGGCCAATCTCAATTTACAGATGACATCAATTTTGTCAGGATTTTCCCGCCAAATCTCACGCCCTTCGCCCAAATCAATCTTGTGATTGACGCCTCGAAACCGAACAATATCAACAATCTCGGCAAACGCTTTATCATTCTGCCCGTCTGTTATATCGCCTACCTCAATTGATTCTGCTACATTCTTATCAATATTGCTAAATTTAAGATATATCTCTGTTTCCGCAATAAACAACGGCGAAGGTGGCGGAGCATTAATTGTAAACCTTGCATTTTGCGCGCTAGCTATATTTCCCGGATTTAATACAACCACATCAAACGTGCCGGATTGCGCTCCTTTAGGAACAACCACAACAATCTCATTCTTCCCAGCGTTAATTCTTTTTAACACATTAGGGCCTATTTTTACCTGCGCGTCTCTATGAAAATTAGAGCCATAAACATTAATTGTAATATCATTAATATTAAGACCATTTTCCGGTTCAACCTTTGATATAACAGGCAAAGGCTGATTAATAATCCTATAACCAAAATAAATCATAGGCGACAAAGCAATTAAAACCAATATTACCAACAGATCAATTATATTAATCTTGCCGAACAATTTCCCTTTTTCATCGATAATCATGGATCGTTTTTCTTAATAATGACCTAAATTTTTATAAATATATAGCAATACAACGATTCAATTTGCGCCATTTTTATAAATAAAACGCAAAATTTTTCTATATATAGTATAAAATATTAATAAAATATTAATTAAATATCAATATATAAATATATCGGAGCTCATTTCCATTAAGAACTCATTTTGCGGCCTTGACAACCCAACCGGCAGTGTCATGAATTTTAGTTAATTTAATATCCTTAAATCCGGCGCATGACAAAGAGAGCTGCAACTCTTCCCGTCCATAACGTTTCTCTATAGGCGCCTTGAACCGGTCAAACAAATCGCCAATTAAATCAAAAGGATGCCTTCCAAAATTAAAGGGCACTTTATTCGCAATTAATATGGTTTTTCTAAATTTATTTAAAATTTTAGCCGGAATTGAGAACAAAATATACAAAATAGGCGACGCAAACACACATGCCGCGTACAACGCTTTATTCGGCATATTTGTAGTCAATAGCCTTATCAATGAAACCAGTTTCAAAAGATAATATTTAACCATATTATCTTCATGGTCTTCATACAAATACAAAACCATTTGAGCTCTATTTTTCAAAACTCTATTAATCTCAACAAAGCCCTTCACAGGATCTGCCGTATGATGCAAAACGCCAAAAGAGTATACAAAATCAAATTGCCCGGCCTTAAACGGCAACTCTAAAGCGGAAGCCCTTATTAATTGAATATTGTTAAATTTCTTTAGCCGTTTGCTTAACGCAAAAACGGATGAACTAAAATCAATCGCCGCAAATTTCTTGCCGGGATATTGCGCGGCCATATATTCAATGTCATAGCCGGGCCCGCAACCAACTTCCAGGCCAATATTACCACTAACAATCTCGTCATTTAACGTGTTTTGAACAATTTCAAAATGAGTTTTCTCATTTTTATTGTTGTTGTTAATCTCCCAATCCCACAAAAAGGAATAGGCCTTTATGGTTTCGTTTTCAATTTGTTTCATATTAACGGCGCCTATTTTAATCTATAAATTTTTTATGCCACAGCTCCAACATCAATAACGCCCATAATTGAAAGCTATAATCGCAATTCCCTTTAACGTGATCTTTCACTAAAGTTTTAATCGAGTCTGGTTTGAAATATCCTCTATGTAAAGATTCGGAAGAGAGGAGATTGTCCTGCAAAAACACTCTAAGTTCACCACGAAACCAGCGCCCAACAGGGACGCCAAACCCCATTTTTCTTCTATAAATATTCTCTTTAGGAATTAATTTTGAAACAGCGTTCTTTAACACGCGCTTTTTTACAAATCTCTTCATTTTATATTGATGCGGCACAGAAGCGGCAAACTCCATAAGTGTATGGTCTAAAAAAGGCGACCTGGCTTCCAAAGAATTCGCCATGCTTGCAATATCAACCTTAACCAGCAAATCATCCGGCAGATAACTATTTGTGTCAAGCATTAGAACGCGGTCCAGCAACGACACTTTATCATTATTATTAAAGCAGGCGTCAATAAATGAAACTGGATTTGCGCTATTTACAATATTTGCAAAATCAGGGCTATATAGTTCCTGTTTTTTCCTATAGTCAAATATCCCAACCCACTGTAAATAGCGTTGATTTAGAGGTTGCCTCGTCCCGTCAATAAATCTTTTTATCCTTCGCAACCGGTTTTTGGGATTAATGGAATCAGGCAAAACCGTCATCAGCTTATCAATAATATCGCGCCTGAAAAATCCTGGTATTTGATTATAAAGCTCCGATATAATCATCGCCTGATATCTTTCATAACCCGCAAAGACTTCATCCCCCCCGTCCCCATTTAAAGCGACAGTGACAAACTGTTTTGTCTGTTGCGCGACATAGTATGTTGGAATTGCCGAAGAGTCCGCATACGGCTCCCCATAACGCTCTACTAAAAGAGGCAATACATCCAGAGCCTTAGGCTTCACAATAAATTCATTATGGTCTGAGCCAAACCGCTCAGCCACCCTTTTAGCGTGCTCAAGTTCATTATAAGCGGCATCTTCAAAACCAATGGCAAACGTCTTTATCCGGTTGGGCGACAATTCCGCCATAAGCCCCACAACCGCGCTTGAATCAATCCCCCCGGACAGAAAGGCGCCGATTGGAACATCGCTGTAAAGCCTCTTTCTCACCGCGCCTTTTAACAATCGCAAAGTTTCATCAGCCGCGTCATTTTCAGAAATCTTTATCTTTTTAGAAAAATCAAGACTCCAATATTTTTCTATATCAATCCGGTTGCCGTTAAAAAGAAGAAAATTCGCCGGGGGCAGTTTAAAAACGTTCTTGTAAATTGTGAATGGAGCAGGGATGTAGCCAAAGGTTAGGTAATAGTGGATTGATTGTTGGTCTATCTCTTTTGGAACCAGACCGGATGATAAAATCGAGGTAAATTCAGACGCAAAACAAAACATATCTCTGTTATGATAATAAAGAAGGGGTTTCTTGCCCGGTCTATCCCTGGCCAGGATTAAAATATTTTTATTTGCGTCCCAAACGGCAAACGCAAACATCCCTTCCAGCTTTTTAACGCACTCAACTCCGAGCTCTTCATATAGATGAATTATCACTTCAGAGTCTGAATTGCTTTTAAATTTATGCCCTTTCCCTTTTAAATCTTTGCTCAACTCTAGATAGTTATATATCTCCCCATTTAGCGTCAACCAGATAGTCCCGTCTTCATTGCTCATAGGTTGCCGCCCGACCGCGGAGAGATCAATAATGCTTAACCGCCTATGCCCCAACCCAACAGACAACCTATTTTCATTATTGCCGATATAGAGCCCCTCATCATCAGGCCCCCTGTGCGTCATAGCGTCGCACATTCTTTTTATATCAGACTCCTGAATTGCCTTGCCTGACGCATTTACAATCCCGCATATTCCGCACATCTCTTTAATATCTCTCTATTAATGTTATTTTATCTATAAAATGATTTTTTCCATTTTTTTAGTTCTTTAACAATTAAACACTTTCGCCATTTAACAATTTAAATATACCCCTTCCACCAGTAATATATGATTCCCAGATATTCATGCATTATGGCCCTAAACTGATCCCACCGTTTCCCTGAATTACTGTAAAATTGACTATTAAGAACTGGTGTATAGAGCACCTCATTTATGCTATCATCGTTATTTCGAAAAACCAGAGCAACCCTTAACATGTTATACTGAGAGCTAACAATCAAAACTGATCTCCATCCATTTTCCCTCATAATAATTGCCACATATTTTACGTTTTCAAAAGCCCTGCTTCCTTTTTTATCAAGGATAATATTCTCTTTCGGAACGCCTAGCGACGTCGCTATAAGTTTCATGCTTTCAGCGTCATTATAGGTGGCTGTATAACCGGAGGAAAATATGATATTTGACGCATAGTTTTTATTATAAAGTTCGGCCCCATATCTAGCCCTCTCAATAGTGCTCTTGCCGAAACTACCGGACTCTCCTACCCCTCCGCCAAATACGGCAATAACATCCGTTTTTTTAGGAACATCCGATATTTTTAAAGGATATGCAATTGCCCATATTAACGGCGTATAAAATATAGCCGCCCACAATGTGGCAACGATTAACGCCGGCAGAAGAACGTTTCTCCTTGACAATTTATATATCTTTATTAGTTTTGCTTGCCAATCAATAGCTTCATTTTTAGGCTTATTCTGTATAGCCAGCTCTATCAAATCGCTCATTTGCTCAATGCGGTTTGGCCAGCTATTAACTCTGGCGGAATTTATTCTTTCATTCCGGAAAATATCTGAATTATCATTTAAGGCGTCATTAACTCTATTTACAAATTTATCATTTCCGGCGATCCTGACAATGTTATTATTTGTTTTGTTAAATTCCACAACTTCCGGCAACGAAGTCGACACTACCGGTTTCCCCAACGCATGGTACTCATTCATTTTCGTTGGATAAACCGTCTTTGTATATTCCGTAAGTTTATAAGGAATTATACAGACATCAAACCTGCTTAGATAACCGGGCAAACTCTCAAATGCCTTTTTCCCCAGAAAGTAAATATTAGGGAATTTTTCCGTTTTGGAAACATCTACCTGGATAGGGCCGATAAACACAATTGACCATCCTGGATTTTGACGAGCCATATCGCAAATCAAACCATAATCAATATGCCTATGAACGCCTCCTACATACCCAATTATAGGTTTATTTATATCTTTAATATCATCAGGAGTATGACTATTTGAAACTTTGCAATCTTCAAACACATCAATGTTTACCCCAAATGGAAAAACCGAGACATTTTCATTAAATTTTTTGCACTTTTTTTCTAATATTTTCCCTTGAGCAAAAACAAGGTCGCAACTTCTAATTACCTTCTCTTCAGTTAATTTAATATTTTTGGAATTTCCCGCCAACTCTTCAAAATCAGCTATACAGTAATAAACAAGCAATTTTTTATCTATACAGTTTATAATATCCAGAGCCAGCCCTGTCGGCAGAAAAGTCCAAATAACAGGATTATAGAATTCTATAGCGTTCATCCATTTTTTTATCGATTTTATTATCAGCCGTTTATTTATTAAACGCGCTGTTTTTGAAAATGGAAACGGCAACACTACAGGAGAAAGGGTATAAACATTATCCATAACCTCCCTATACCCTTTAACGCTTTTCCCCCAATTTTTAACCCTCTTTATCAGCCGACTAAAATCCCTTATATTTGGATTGCGTACCCCTGTGTTTTCAATAAACAACACCCGATTCCCGTTTTTTGCAAATGTGGACATAATCTCCTGATGCCCCTGCCACACGAAATCCCAATCTATCGATGAAATACAAATTATGTTTTCGTTTTTAAGCATTACTTTTTCATCTGAGCCAATACAAATCTAGTTTGGCGGAAGCCTAATTTTTCCAACAAATTTAAAACAAATCGTAAAATAAACATAAATATCGGCAAAACCAGTTTCATTACTTTCGCAACAAAGATAACATTCCTCTGAACTTTTTAACAAATTCAGAATAACTCTTTAACTTTAATATAGAACTAATTACAAACCAAGGGTTAAAATAAAACGACCTGAATCCTTTGTCAACAAATTCATAAAGCTCATCCTTTGTCAGATTTTCATCAAGAATAGGAGCTATAAAATTGACACTGGGATTTTCCGCAAATTCTTGCCAGACGTCTTTTTTAAAAAAACCGTTTTTTAATCCTTCTCTGTAAATTTCCGTATACGGATAAGGTATAAGCACTGCGTACTGAGCATAATCAAGCCCTATGTTTTCAGCGAACTTAAATCGTTCTAATATTTTTCTCCTGGTATCTCCAGGCAAACCAACCATAAAACTACCGGTAGTTACTATGCCGGCGTTTTTGCATATATTAACAGCCATTTTAATCTCATCGGAAGTAATGTTCTTTTTAATAAGCTTTAACTCTTCGTCATTGCCTGACTCAATGCCAAACTGAACTCTCTCGCATCCGGCCAATTTCAGTTTCTTGGCCAACACATCGTCAAATCCTTGAACACGCCCCCTAAAACTCCACTTAAGGCTTAACTTCTCCTCAATAAACAGATTGCAAATCTTCTCAACCCTTTCTTTATTAATGTTAAAAAGATCATCAAAGAATAGCACTTCTTTTATGCCTATAGCCTCTATCTCCTTCATTTCAGCCAGAATATTTTCCGCCGAACGCATACGGTGCGTTTTTTCCGGGCCGCTGCAAAATGTGCATCTATATGGGCAGCCACGCGAAGAAGTTGCTGTAGTCATTATGCTTTCCGTCCCAATCGCGCAAGTGTATTTATCAAAAGATATCTTTCTTCTATTTGGAAACGGAAGAGTATCTAGATTCTTATTAAACGGCCTGTTTGTATTTATAATAATATTTTGCCCATCATCAATATATCCCAACCCCTTTATCTTGCATAACTTAAAGCCCGCGCTCACAGCTTGTATCAACTCGCACAAAGTTTCCTCGCCGTCCCCAATAACAACATAATCAATATTGGGAAGGGCCAGCGTCTCTTTCGGATAAATTGTGGCATGAGCGCCTCCTACAATAATTTTAGAGCTTGGCGACGCTTCTTTTATTATTGCGGAAGTGGCAACAACATCAACCATTAACGGCGTAAAAGATGAGATACCGACAAAGTCCGGTTTTTGCTCATTGATCATATCTTTTATATTTGTGTAACTTAGATCTTCTGCGATACAATCTATCACCTTAACATTGCATTCAATATTGTTTGAAAGATAACTTTCCAAATACAATAGGCCTAAAGGAGGATAACAGCCATAATCCTTGATAACACTGCTTTTCCTCTCTAATTTAAGAGGATTCTCCATTGGCGTGTTCATTAAAAATATATTCATAATGCGACTTGTTTATTTATTGTTAAATTAGCCTTATTATTCCCTGTCTGTTCTCTATATATAGACTTCCAAGTATAAATCAATGCAATTAATACCCAAAAATGCCTCATTGACAAGATATCCACAAATAGCCCTGTAATTAAAAAACCTATCAAACCGGCGTTTAAGATTTGATGTGTTTGTAAAACTTTATGGTCATACGTTGATATAATTTTATGATTAAAAAAAATCATATACAATATAAATGCGCCTAATGAAAAAATGCCTAATAAACCGTTTTCAGAAATAACGCCTAAATATAAAGAGTGCGGATCAACTTTCGCGTTTTCATTAGCTAAATCCCGCGCAATTAGAAAATCAATATGGGATATTGAATCAAAATTTATATATTTCCTTGCCTCATAAGTATAACTTCCAGGCCCGCCCCCCCATATAGGCGAACTCTTAAATATTTGAAAAGCGGCGTCCGCCATAAAAAATCTCTTTTCATGTCCGATTTGCGTCCTGTTTTCCGCCGTTCCATTTTCGCTTGAAACAGAATATATTCTATAAAATGACAACAAAATCGCGATCGCGAAAAATACGATTGCAAATAAAGCAAACAATTTTACTGCAAGGCGAAAAATAGTTTTTTTAAACCTGAAAGCAAACAGAATAAGCGAGGACGTCGCAATAAAACCTGTCAGACTTCGCGAATACGCTAGCAACGCCGCGATTATAATAAATGCAATACATATCAAAACCGCGCGTTTTTTTTCATGAACATAAACTATCGCGCCGCTTACCAGCGCCACATGCAGGTATGTTATAAGCATTTCCGGGAGGGTTAAAGTAGACGACATTCTATCAATCAATACAGCGGCATTATCATTCGGCCTGGGCATAAAAAATTGATCTAAAAAAGCAGAACTATAATTTGCGTAAACTATTAATGTCAATATTCCAAATAAAGCCACGCATGCGGCGAAATAGACATTGATTTTATTAAACAAAAGAAAATAATTATGCGATATAGTCAGCTTATTTATTAATATAAACAGCGTTATTAACATTAATAAACCGGCCGTGTCAAGCCTGCTAATGTCTTTATGAAGAGAAAACATTGTGGACAATATCCAGCATATTGCAATCAATACAAGAAGATTACGGCATTTAGCGTTTCCACGATCAATAAACCATTGATAAATTCTGTTTGCGTATATTATTGAAAAAAGAACTAAAAAAAGATCCGCGTATTGCATCTTTTGCAAAGCGGTTTCAAGAAATCCGCCGCCATGCATCTTGGGCAATTTCATTAACGGCAAAAGAGTCAGGTAACCTAAAAAGAAAGCATATACTAAATACACATTGCATTTAGCGCTTTTCTCGCCTGTAATATTAAGAGCTTTTAAACAGTAGTCCAGTAAAATAAAACGGCCTTCCTCTAAATTAAAAAATAATGTGTTTTAAGTTTTTTTTACGATAATCATGCTAAATTCCAACGCCGCCATTAGCAAATGACGGCTCTTTGATGGGCTAAACAGCATGCAAAAATACCTGAAAAGCCGTTTTGGATGAAAATAAAAACCTCTGTACAGCCTGTTCATATAACCCGTCAACATTTCCGGCTTTATGTTTTGAGGAACATAATTAATATTGTAAACATCCATTTTGTTTAGGTCGGAACTCCACCCCTCTTTTATAATCTCATCATAGGCTTTTGAGCCTGGAATCGGCGTAAAAAAACTTACATGTATATCTGAAAAAGGCAAGCCTAAAATCAAACTTTCGGTTTCTTTTAGCGTTTCAACCGTTTCTAGCGGGGAGCCTATAATAATGTATGCCCTTGCTTTTATGCCGGAGCCTGAGACCTCTCGTATTGTTTTGCCTATTTGTTCAACTGTTATTCTCTTATTAAAATAGTCAAGAATCTTCTGAGAACCGCTTTCAACGCCAAACGATATTTGCCAGCAACCAGCGTCCTTCATCTCTTTTAACGCATCATAATCAAGTTGATCTATCCGTCCTTCGCAACTCCAGTTAATGTTTAGCTTTTCTTTATTTAGTTTTGATATAAAATCCCGTAATTTATCCTTATCAAGGAGAAAAATATCATCGTAAAAACAGACCTCTCTTATATCATATTTGCTTTTTAGAAATTTAATCAGCTTTATAAGGTAATCATTGGAATAAGCTCTGAGCCTATGCCCAAACACGCTTTGATCGCAAAAGGAGCAGCTATAAGGGCAACCCCTGGAGGAAATAATAGGAGCAACCGGAAGGCGGTGATAATTGTTTACCGTTGGCAGGTAAAAATCTGGAAAATCCCGCAAGAGGTCATACGCGGGAAAATCAAGTTCATCAAGGTTTTTTATATATTTCCTTGGCGGAGTTTTTATTACATTGCCGTTCTCCCTGAATACGATTCCAGGTATTTCACTGTCAATCTTTCCACTATCTATAATGTCAAAGAGAGTTTGTTCACCTTCGCCATAAATCCCTACATCAAAATGGCCGAACGTCTCAATAGTCTCCTCGGGCATTGCCGACATATGAGAGCCGCCTATAATAATTGTAACATTGGGGAATCTCTCTTTAATCTTGCCGGCTAGTTCGGAAGCGTAAGTGACAATGGACGAAGTGGCGGTTAACCCAACATACTCTGGCTCTTTTTTGCTTACGTAATCTATAACAGCAGCGGGAGAAAGCCCCAAATTATACGCGTCAAGTATGTCAACTTCAACATTTCGCGTCCGCAAATATGATGCAAGATAGGCAAGCCCCAAAGGCGGAAGCCGGCTTCCAAGTTTTACTTCCCATCTATATCCTTCAGCTATAATAGGCGGATTTATCAACGCGATTTTCTTTGTCATTATTGGCTCCTATAGCAAAGCGTCAATTTCCCTGACTGTTTTTATAATCCTGTCTCTTATATTTGAATCCATTCCAGGGTAAAAAGGAAGATTGGCGGCCGTTTTAGCCAGTTTCCCGGCATTAGGGTAGGCTTCGCCTGTATTGTAAGGTTTATACGCGGGTAATTGCGGTATTACATAATCAAAGTGCAAACCTATATCAACGCCCCGCTCCCGTGCCAATCCAACCAGCTTATCACGGTTGCGGCAAAATATTATAAAATGCGAAGGATATTCGCCCTTCTTGATTTTGTAAAATGAAATTTTTTTTAACCCTTCAAGCCCTTTTGCGTATTCATTTGCGAGCTTTATCCGTAGATTGTTCATTTCTTTAAGTTTCCGCAGTTGTTCAAGGCCAATGCGCGCCTGCCATTTAGGGGTCATTACATTAATGTCGTCTGGAAGATCAATTGTTTCCGGATCATAATACTGTATACACCTGTCCACTGATTCGCTCTTTTTTGCAAGATACATTAAAAGACCGTAAGTAATTGTATTAAATAGCAAATAATGCGCAAGAAAAAAAATAGATCTATTTATATGAAATTTTAATCCGGCGGTATCGCAGTTTTTATCACGAAAACGTCTTAATTCGTTTGCGTGTCCTTCGTCATCGGTAACAAACATCCCGCCTTCAAGCATGCACAATTGTTTGCTCAGGCTCAGGCCATACGATGCGCACAGGCCGTTTAATGCGCCGTTTTCTTTATTGAACCACGACCCCAACGCAAGAGTTCTATCATGTATAATTGGAGTCTTTTTTAGTTTTTCAAAGGAGATACTTGAGCATTTCTCGTTCATAACCGTCCCAAAAAGGTGCATACCCAAAACAGCGCCCGTCGCGCTGTTTATTTTTTCAGCATACGAGTCCCACGAACAATTAAAACTATCAGCCGCTGTGTCAACAAAAACAGGTTTATTTCCAGATTTTATTATAGCATGGCTAACCGCCACGCAGGTATAAGCAGGCATAACAACCTCTTTATTGCGTATTCCTAAAATATCAAGATTAGCCATTAACCCCCTGCGAAAGTAAGAAAAAAGCGCGGCATGTGAATACCCAAGCGATTGAGCAAACATCTTTTCAAAGCGGGCAACCGGGTCGCGGTCGAAAACATTTAACGCTGCTATAACTTCGCTTTGGTCATAATAGGCATGAACCCTTGGTATAAGCATAAGTCCTCATCTTAACCGGCATAGAGCCATAAATTTCAATATATTTAAACATTTACTATCCGCGCTTCAATAATTGAGAATGCTTTAATTTTTTATGTTTTTTTACGCCGCGTTTATTTTTGCGAACACAACTATCCTGTTTTCTTTACCGAACAATTTATTTAAAAGAAAAACAGCCCTCAAACCCGCTCCTGTAACAAACGAAAAGTCATACAATGACAAATTTGTGTTTATTTTAAAATAGTCAACTATCTCAAACTTTCCGCCGGGCCTGGATAAAAGCGCGTTTAAACTTTTTAAATTGAAAAAAAGAATATGCTCAAAAATATACACTATTTCAGCGGGTTTCCTTAAACGGCCAAGCGAACATTTGTACGCAAGGTCAACAATTATGTTTAACAATGAATCAGTATCTGGAGAGCTTATTATTAATAACGCGTTTGTATCGGCAATATCAAAGCATTTCTTTATTACCCGCTCAGGCTCCGGGAAGTGTTCAAGCGCGTCCAGCAATGTTATAATTTTATATTTATTGTCCTGGAAATCATGAGACAGGAACTCGCTGTTTATCAAATTTATGGAGTTTCCGGTTTCCGGATTTTGGTTATTTTTCAGCCTGTCAATGCCGTTTAATTTTAAACGTGTTTTAACGGATAATAAATTTAAAAAGCCGCCGCTCCCGCATGCAACATCAATTAGCGATACGCCTGAATCTAGGACATTGAATTGTTTGCTTATAGTGTAAATTATTTTAGCAATCTCTTCTGATTCTCCCCTGTCGTATTCAAAATAATTTGATTGAAATGAAAATATTTCAGCCAACGATTTATTATTTTTATATAATTCTCCAACCCCTTTATCGGAAATGTGAGGGTTGGCATAACGCGCTTCGCACTCACGGCATTCAAGAATATTATATTTGTTTAATTTATATTTAATGTAAATAGCGGAGCTTTTACAGTTTGGGCATAAGTTCTCAAAATATTCAAATTCAAATTTGTCAAAAGCCCCTTCGGGTATCACCGGGCCGGCCTTTTCAGTATTCCATAATTTATTAAACACAATCTTTAATACTGATTTTGTATAAAGAATAAAATATCTCTTGAAATCAGTCTTGCTAACTCCATAAAATCGTTCCGTATAATTAATCGGCAACTCAACTATTTTAACTCTAAGTCCTTTTGCATAGCTTAATAAACGGATGTAGTAATCGCCATACCCATAAAATATCTCATCATAAGCAGGCGCATTTAGGATCTTTTTATTAAATAATGTAAACCCTGAAAGATGATCATTTAAATTAGATCTCAAAAAAAGCTTAATATACAAATTAAAAACATAACTGCCTAAATACCTAAACCTTTTGTTCGACATTCCGCCGCCGGGAATATACCTTGACCCGCTGACAATAGCTTTCTGGTTAAAAACGCTAAACATTTCAAGAAAAACAGGAATATAGCCAGGATCATGATTAAAATCAGAATCCATTAACATAACATTGTCATATTTTGCAATGACAATGCCGTCTTTAATTGAGTAAGCTAAACCTGGCTTTGCGCTTCTCTCATGCAACGTAATGCAAACATTAGGATAATTATCTATTAATTTCTTAACCTCTTTAACTGTATTGTCACTGCTGTTGTCATCAACAACAACAATTTCATAATCTACAGAGCGTGAATATTCATCCAGGATTTGAATAATTTTATTAATAATTAGAGTTACATTAGTCTCCTCATTAAGAGTAGGCAGTATAATCGAAAATTGAATTGATGTTTTCATACCTTATTTTTATCTACAAATCGAAGTATTAAGCTTAATATCTTTTTAACTTCGCCCTTTTTAATGTCTCAAAAGATCAACTGAAATATTCGGTTTTTTCACGTATTAAACTCTATTTTGAGTTATGGCCAGCCAATCGTATCGACCTTCCAGTTTTCTTTTAAAATCAGATAAAGAGTCGTAGTAGGTGATCTCCGTTCGTTTTAGGTCAAATAATTCCGCAGAGTTTCCATTTACCCCTATTTTTGTGCTACAAGCCGTTTTAAAACCGGAATTTGCAAGAAACCTCATAGAACTGTTATTAATCCTGCCATATGGATAACTAAAATTATTAATAACTTTGCCTGTTTTTTCCTGCAACTTCTCCTTTGCCAAAATAACCTCGTCATGTAGTTGATCATTGTTAAGAATAGTCAAATCTTCATGGTTCATTGAATGGCAACCAATATCGCCTCCTTTGTTCAGCAAATAATTTACATCATTCCAATCTAAAAAATCAAGATACACCCACTCATATCTTCTTTTTATATAGCCGTCCAGGAAAGCCGGAGCAACAAACACTGTAAATTTAATGCCGTATTTAAATAGAATAGGGAAAGCATGCTCCATATTATCCTTAAATCCGTCATCAAATGTTATACAGATAGTGTTTCTTCTTATACAGTTATCTTTTATAGAGTCCGCCAACTCATCAAGTGAAACTATATAATATCCATTTTCTATAAGAAATTTGATTTGCAGCTCAAATTGTTGGGGAGTGATTCTTAACCCCAACCTGTCATTAGAGCCCGGCTTGCCAACGGAATGGTATAAGAGAATACGCGCCCCGCCGCCTGCGGCAGGAGGGATTAATGAAGATATTATTTTTTTTGCCCAGATTTTGCTATTCAAGAAACAACCACTAATTCATTTTCTGTAAAATCGTAAATAAATATTAAATATTAAATTATAAAAAGGAATATTTGTTGTCTCCCATTCCGGGGGAATGTTAATTAAATCGCCGCCAATTCCATTTTTAAAATTGTGAACGCCTATATTTAAATCCGGATCCGTGCCTCCAAGGTCATACATTAACATCCCCTCTTTTTTTGCGGCTTCAATAACATGCATTGCAAGGGCGTACGATGAGTAATTCTTCCGTCCCTCGCCTGTGGAGGCGGATATTATTTCGTAAGCTGTTTCACCCTGTGAAACATAACCTTTTACCGCGCATATCTTCCCTGAGCTATCAGCGCATAGCCATATATGTAAATTTTTCAAATTAATCAACATCTCGCGCAACTCATTTTCATTATGCGTGGCATTATAATTAAGGTTTTTGGTCTTTACCATATCATCATATACCGTTATTATTTTGTCGATATCTCTGGCGGGCTCTGCTTTTTCTATAACAAAGTTTCTTTTTAAGGCCCTTTTTAGGTTATGTCTCCAGTTTTTTGAAAGTTCTTTTATTAAATCGCAAGCAAGATTTTTTCTAAATGTATATTTTGTCCCCAACCTGACACAGGCTTTTCTAAATCCTGATTTCTGGGGGGTACACTGCTCATAATTTACAGGCGGCTGAATCCTGACATAATAAAACGATTTATTAAATTGACTAATAAATGAAGTCAATATTTCCGGCAACAGTTCATTATTGCCGGAGACAACAGGGCCGCCGGGCGCCCATGTAATGTTAAATTTTGCAAATCGACCCTTTTTAGTCAGCGCCTGAATCAATCCGACAGGCTTGTTTTTGTGGAGATAAAGAGTGCGTTGAGGCATCCATCCAAATTTCCTCCGATACTCGCCCCATTCATAACTTTGATAAATATTATTGGATGGAAATTGCAATAAATGTCTGTTCCATTCAGCCCCGCAATCTTTAAACGTTACAGCTTCTATCACCATGAGAATGGAATAACAACTATTTTATCGTAAAATTTAGGATGCGAATTTTCCACAGACATGGGCAGACTGGGCCAATTTAAGGAATGAACGCCCTCTTTCCATAATGAGTCCTGAAAACTATTTATATCATTGCCGTTATAATAAAAAGGATATCCGTAAGGAGCTACCCCATCGGGGAGGTTGGCAAATATAGGCGCGCAAGACTTAATGTTGTCTATCATTGACTTGAAGCTGAAAAATAGACTGCGTCTCTTTTGAATTTCATAGGATAAATCTATTTTCTTCAATAAATTCATTGAAAATTGTGAAAAACAGCCCGCCGGAACATGCTCTTCGCAATCGCCGTTATCTATGCTCGACGAAAGCGCTCTTTTAACACTCCAGCAACTATTCAGCGCAACCCTGCGGAATGTATTGCCGCTAAAAGCCATAAATGGTCTTACGGATTCTTTAAGAATATGTTTTATCTCAGGTTTGCGGCATGATTTAACAATCTTATATTTTTCATACAATTCATTGCCGGGGTTGTTTATTAAACTTTCATTGTTTAAGACTAACGCCGCCCCATTAGGCACATTAACGGTTTTTCTTAAACTAAATATCCCAACATCGCCTCTTAAACCAAGAGGAACATTTTTATCACAGCTTAAAAAACCATGGGCGTTATCTTCAAATAACAAGATGCCGCATTTCTTGGCTATAGCCTTAAGCCGCCTTACAGGATGCGGAAACCCAAAGTAGTTTACAAACAGTATCGCCTTGCACCCTTTTGCCGACAACGCCTCAATTTCATCATAATTACACTCAAGGTTTTCATCTATATTGTAAAATACAATATTAATCCCTAGTTCAGTAAAGCTGCTTAAGACTTCCCTGCAAATAAAAGAGGGAACTAAAACAGTTTCACCCTTTTTCAGTTCGCAACAACGCAGCCCTTCTCTTAACGCAATACGTCCAAAGGCAAAAAAACTTGTTCTGTTAAGAGGCAAATATTTGTTTAAATCATTGCTTTCCCTTTTTACATTGGCTCTATAAATATCATTAAATATTTTACTATTCACTTTTTTAACAACAATAACAGGAGCAAAACAAAATGATTTTTCACTTTACAAGTCCTAGAATCATCCTTTTGACATACTTAACAAAATATTTAGGATCATTTTGCAATTTCCCGGCAACCTTTTCAAAAAACAGATCAGGATTTCGAAGAATGGTTTTTAATTTAATAACAAGTCTGGCGTTATGCACCGCTTTTTCAATACGATTATTTTCAACAATATCATGTTTAAAATTCAAACTGTCTTCAAGATCAAACGATGAAGAGTCCTCGCGTAAATTATTCTTTTTGCATCTTTCCAGAAGTTCGCTGCCGGGCAGTGAAGTGGCGAAAAAAATGTTGACGTTTTCACAATTGGCCGATTTTGCGTATTTTAAAGTTGCCTCAATTTGCTCCCAACTCTCCCCTGGAAACCCAACAATAAAGAAAAGATGGGCGGCAAGCTCCAAATCTTTAGCCTTGTCCAGCAGAACATCAACTTTATTTATATCAACTTTCTTGCCGATAATCTCCTTCTGCGTCTTTGGATCGGCGGATTCAACGGCAAAACTAACGCTATGACATCCGGCGCTTTTCATTAATTGCAACATCTCCTCATCCAAAGATTGAACAAAAAGGCCATTTGGAGTGCACCATGTAATGTCAAGTCTAGCGCTCTTCATCCTTTTAAAAAGATCGCGAGCCCTCTCCTTGTCCAGTGTAAGATTATCGTCCTCAAAAAATACAGCCTTAGCGCCATAATTATTCTTTAATAACTTTAGTTCCTCAATAATATTATTAACGCTTCTTTTTCTGTATTTCTTGCCGTGCACAATATGGGAGCTGCAAAAAACACATTTAGAAGGGCAGCCCCTTGATGTCAAAACCGGGAAAAACGGAGGCTCCGTAATAGTGCCTCCATGCGCCCTGTTAATCTCAAAATATCTTTCAAGCGGAAACAGATCCCATGCGGGAAAAGGCAACGCGTCCAGATAGTCTCTATTAATCTCTAAATCATTTAAGATTATTTCGCCGTTTTTCCTATATCCTATATTTGGAATACCACCGTAATCGTTGTTTTTCTCAATTGCTTCCATGAAATTTTCTATAATAGTCTCCGCCTCAAGCCTCACAACAAAATCAATATCTCTGTTTTCAAGAACCTGCAGAGGCATTGCTGAAATATGATGACCGCCAACCATGGTCAATATCCCAGGACCAGCTTCTTTAACGGCAACGCAAACGTTAAGGGCGTTTCTGAATTGGGTCGAAAAAAGGCAAGTCACACCCACAACATCGGGCTTGATTTGCGCTGTCCGCGCTTTTATCTCCTCAAACGAAAGCCCGTACCTGCATGTAGTCTCGCTAACAGGAACTTCATTATCAAAACCTTCCGCAAGGGAATCAAGAATCACAATTTCATGTTTCTTTCTTAAGACGGAAGCAATATAACCTAGCCCTAAAGAGGGTTGGCAGCTTTTTGCTTTGTATTTAAGTATTGTTTGAGGCGGTTGTATTAGAAGTATCTTCATTCTTTAAATTCTTTAAATTCTTTAATATTAGGTAAAAAGGATAAATAATTGTTTTATAATTTAAAGGATATATAATAAATGCTCTTATAAATTTTATAAAAGCATTTTTATAATCCTTTCTTTCAAAATAATCTCTACCAACCGCTCCGACAATCTGACTGACTCTTTGTCGATATTTGATGCCTGGATATTTGCAATATTTGCCTAAATATGACGCATAACGCTTCAGAATTAGACTTTCAAAAACAATTCTTTTTTCCAGATTTTGGGACAATCCATTAGGATTATCAAAAAAATAACCAAGAGGTTCGTTTATAAACTCTATTTTTACAAATTTTGCTAATTGGAGCCATAAGTCATACTCTTCGGCTGTTTCCAACTTCTCATCAAATAAATTGGTTTTTAACAAACTCTTCTTTTTAACTGTTACCGCCGAAGGAGAAAGGAAGTTGCCGTAATACATGCTGACAAATGTATTGTTCTTTTCAACATACTTTTTTTTATGATCAATAAGGTTTTTAACGCCATGAACATCAACCATTATTTCATCATGGCACACCAAGTCAGCGTTCGCTTCATCTTTAAAAAGATTAACAACCTTTTCCAGCTTCCCCGGCAGCCACCAATCGTCAGCGTCAAGAAATGAAACAAATTCGCCTTTGCACAATCGTATCCCGGTATTTCTGGCAGAACCGGCGCCGTTATTTGTTTGCTCAATTATTGTTAAATTGATCTCTTTGTGATTATCATGAAAATCGCGGGCTCTATCAACGCTATTATCATGCGAGCCGTCGTTAACTAAAACAACTTCAAAGTTTTTATAACTTTGGCCTGAAACAGAGTCTAACGCCCTTAAAATATGCTCTTCATTATTAAAAACAGGGATAACAATTGAAACCAATGGCAGGCTTGCAGACATCATTATATTATTGAATCCAGCAGTCTGGCGCAATTTTGCGGAAACCAGGATAAACGTTCAGAACAATTAGAGCAAATTAAGATTTCAGACACTCGGTTTTTCCTATGCATTTCCCGAAACTCCTCAAACTTATGGGATTGCCAAATTTCCTGTATCTTTTTTTCGCAAATATCATCAAGCGCGAAATCGCCTTCATAATCCATACAACAAGGCACAACCTGTCCATCCCACAATATATTAAGGGTGGCCCATAATCGCCGGCACGGCACATTAATAACCTCTTCATCTAGCGCATTATCATTAATGGGCTCAACAGCCCCTCCCCATTTATGAGTTTCACTCTCAACAGGATACAAATTCCATTTGTCAACCAAAGCATATATATCTTTTAATATTTGAGAATTGAAATAGTCAATATTTACATCTCTCACAAAGCTATTAATAATAACATATGGCTCTTTTTTCCTCTTTTTCTCCCTTAATTTAAGAAAATAGCGGATATTTCTTAAAACATTATCATAAACCAGACCTATTCTAATCTTCTCATATTCCTCTTTTTTAATGCCGTCGAAACTAAAGCAGATAAGATCAAGCCCAGAATCTAATATTTCCGCGGCTAGCTCCTCGGTTAACAGGGACCCGTTTGTAAATATATTCAGTTCGTCTATCCCTTTTTTTTTTGCGTATTTAATTTTATCCACCAAATTTTTATCAATAAGCGGCTCCCCAGTTCCTGTAATCTGTAATCTCTTAATTTTAAGGTCTAACATATTATCAATTATTTTTGTAAAAAGACTAAAGTCCATAAACCCTTTAGCTTTATTAATTCCAGAGAAATGAGGGCAGATTACGCATTTTGCATTGCAATAATTGGTGTTCTCAATTAAAACTATCTCAGGCCCTTTTTTATAGCCTTTTACCCTGTTTTGAATTAAGATATTAAAAAAAAGTTTATATATTAATGACTTTTTTATAAAATCATTCCTATTAAACTTTTTCTTTAACAGGGCTTTAAACGGCACAGAGTTAATAATTTTTTTGTAATTCATATGCCTCTATATCTAAACATATTATATTTCAATTGGCTTAAACCCGCGCAAGCGTAAAAACATTTAATTATGAGCACATTAACTAAAGACACAACAGGCAAACGAATGTTTTTTAAGCTTTCGGTTATTTTATGCCAGGCCATTCTGATCGCAGCCGGTTTTGAAGGAGGCTTTCGTTTATACGAGAGCCTTCGAATGAAGTTTCTTTTAAAAAAAAACAACAGCTCGCCAATGACGATTGAAAGCGGCCTGCAAGGGCTGAATTATGAATGGAAACCAGGCAACTATGCAATCAACGGCAGAGTATACAACATCAATTCACATGGTTTCCGATGGCGTGAGTTCCCCACAAACAAACCTTTTGACGTTTTCAGGACAGTGATAGTAGGCGATTCAATCCCAAGCAGGCCAATACTTGAAAACGCTTTTCCTTTTAAACTGGAGAACATCATTAAACAAGACAAAGATATAGAGCAAAATGGCGGCTGCGAAATAATTGACGCAAGTGTTGAAGCCAATGATATGCGTAGGGAATATTACCAATTAAAACACAAATTGTTAAAACTAAAGCCGGACATGATAATACTCGCCGTCAGTCCAAATGATTCGGTTTTTATTGAGAAATTTAATCAAGACTCCGTATTAAGAGATCAATATAAAACCAGGCATCTTGCTTTCCTTTATAACAAATCATTGCTTTGGCGAAAGATGTACGACCGTCTTTCAACATTAAAATCAAGTATTAAGGACAAAGTCGCCCGCAAATCAACAGGAATTATTGATAACGATCTTTTTGATCGTTATCAAATTTATTTCAACAAATTCATAACTATGAGCAAGGAAAACGGCATTAAACTAACGCCTGTAATTTTTCCAACTAAAAAGCAAATGAAAAACGGCAGGGAATCTTCACAACCACGCATATATAACTTTGCTCATGAACTAGGCGTTAACGCAATAGATATGATTGAAACGCTTAAAAAATATAACATTGACGCAATATACGAAGAAGACGGAATACATTTCACAGACAAAGGCCACACAATTATCGCAAAAGAACTTTACGGCTATATTAAACCGTTATTGCCGCCCGCCGGACACTCTTTGTAACAGGGCGGACTCGAAAAAAACTAAAACTGGAAATAGATAAACGATCTTCCTCCAAAATCGCCGAAAAGAACGGTTAAACCGCATAAAATAATTACAAATGCGTATTTAACAAACCACGGCCATTTCAACACAACATCAGTGTCGTTTTTAATATTTTGCCAAATCTGAATTACAATAAGGATAAACACCAAAGCCACGAATTTACCGGCGCCGGCGGCCAGTTCATCAACGGAAACGGACGCGTTAAAATTAAAGACCATGCTGTAAAACATTTCCGAAACCTGGCTTATCGATGAGCTTCTAAAAATCAACCATCCAACACAGGCCAGATGGTAAGTTAATACAATCTGAACGAATTTATTAAGTCTGTCCCAATATTGTCTTGTATAGTAATACGCCCAGATTAACAAAGCGTGATAAACGCCAAACAAGGCAAAATTCCATCCGGCGCCGTGCCACAACCCAAGCAGGAATTCAGTGACAAACAATGTAATAAAAAATGCTATGCCGTGCCTTACATTCAGAGGTTTATCCCTGATATACCTGAAATTTGATAAATACATGTAAAAAGGGGAAAACAGATAATCCCTGAACCAGCTAGAAAGAGATATATGCCAGCGCCGCCAGAAATCAGATATATTTAGCGAGAAATACGGCCTCCTGAAATTCTCCATTAAGCTAATGCCCATTGCCAACGCCAGCCCAATAGCCATAAATGAATAACCGGCAAAATCGCAATAAATCTGAAAACTAAACGCGTAAACCGCAAGCAGCGCATCGCCTCCGGAGTGTATTCCCGCTGAATCAAACACAGGATCCACTATAGCGGCAAGATTGTCGGCGATAAACACCTTTAGAAACAAACCCCAGATAAATAGATAAGCGCCGCGAACCTGCTTTTGCCTTGTAATTTCCCGCGGCTTAATAATCTGCGGAAGCAATCTGGTACCTCTCTCAATCGGCCCTGAAATCAACTGAGGAAAGAAGGAAACATAAAGAGCAAAATCAAGAAAATTACGAGAGGCTTTAACCTTGCCTCGGTAAACATCTATCGAGTAACTCATGGTTTGGAATGTATAGAAAGATATGCCGATAGGCAGGGCGACATTCAGAAAATAAGGATGAACTTCCAATCCAAATGTTCCCATTAAACTTTGAAAATTAAGCGCGAAAAAATCGTAATATTTAAAAACGCATAACAACGCGGAATTAACAAATACGCTAACCGCGATAAATATTTTTTTCGATGACGAACTTGAACTCTTTTCTATCCCATGAGCGCAGAAATAATCCACCGTGGTCGATATAAAAATCAACGACAGATATCTCCATTCCCATGCGCCGTAAAAAACATAGCTTGCGGTTAGCAGCATCCTGTTTTGCCATTTGTGTGAAACTGAAATGTATAACAGGTAAACTACAATAAAAAAAACGCCAAATTGTATTGAATGAAAAAGCAATTTATCTCAAATTAACAATCATATTATAGAACTATCGGGCCATACATTCCCTATTTATCATTTATCTTGTCCAATACAAGGTCGGCCAACGTATTAAGGGAATAAAAGTTGTCAAAATCAAGCGAGCTTAATTGAAGCCTGACTCCTAAATTTGAGTCTATGTAGGTAATAACCATCATCATTGTAAATGAATCAATATTTAAAGGTTGATCGTTGTCCTCAATTGAAAAATCATTTTCCTTCTCAATTAATGTTTTTATGCCGTCTGTAATTGTTGACCTGTCCATTATTATTTTATTATCCTTTCGCTCTAATCCAAAAATAACCTAAATCAAAAGGTATCCCTTTCTCATCGCTAATATTGCCCAACTCTATTCGCAAATCATTTACAAACAACTCTTTGTCCTTAACCTCTTCAATTACAGGGCTGGATCGGGCTTTCCACCACTTCATATGGTCGTCGAAACTTCCATAAACTACATCGTTAAATTTTGTAACATTAACGTTAAAACCTTTAAAAGTTTCTGCAAAAATCTCATTTAATTTCTCTATTTTTACTCTTTGCACCAAAGTGGCGGTTCGCATAATCTGCTCAAAAGTAAGATGTTTCTTCATTGTTTCAACTATGGCTCTCTTAAAATTATGGCCGTCATCCTTTGCTATCATTAAAATATCAAGACTTCCCGATCTTTTTAAAACTCTCCGCATCTCACTAGCCGCAATTTCAATAGACTTTACCCAATGCAAAGCCAGGGTTGATATAATTTTATCAACCGAGCCGTTTTCCACGGGAATCTTTTCAAATGACCCCTCATGAAATGTGTACTTTTTGTCGTCTTTGTATTTATCCTCAGCTATTTCCAACATGCCCTTGGCAGGCTCAACCCCAATACCAACTATATTATTGCTCTCAAAAGTTTCGTTTAAGACTGAGAAGGCAAAGCCGGTTCCACATCCCATATCCAGTACGACATTGTCGCCGGTTTTAAACTCTATCTGCTTTAAAAATTTTAGAGTAATATCTCCATACAGAAAGTTCATATTCATGGGATCGTCATAAACATTCGCCCCTCTCTCGGAATATGATTTAACTGTGGCTTTTCGCACGGTAGCGTTATTTGGTTTAGTATTTTCCATTTTATTTTATTTCATTTTAAAACTTGTAAATTATTTATAAAATATTTAATTTGAATGTTTATTTTTTAAATCAAAAATTTCAACAAACCTATCTTCTGTGGCTTCGGTAAAGCATAATTCTCTACATTTCTTAGCCAACTCTATTACGCCTTCAATATTGCCTTCTCTAAATTCCATTAATGTTTTGTAAACATCGTCCAACTCTTTTGAATCAAAAGCCTCATCCCAAATCTCGCCTTTTCCAAAGTCAGGCATTGAATTAAATGTTAACCCATGTTTATTGCCTATAGTAATAACAGAGCACCCCATGATCGCGGCTTCTAAAATAGAGCCACCCGACCCTGATGAAATTACCACCATACCCTCCTTGCATAAATCGCCTAAATCTTCTGTGGTAAAAACCCACTCATCCGGAAAAACATATCCGGCATCTTCAACTAAATGATTTGGATGAAATTTTATATAAATTTTCTTGTTCGCTTTTTTGCCGATATTGGAGTTCCTGACAGCATTTATTATATTTTTTGAATCTTCAATATGGATTGTTAAAAGTATTATTATTTTATCTCTGCTTTGCAACTCATCAGGATCATAATCAATTTTAAACAGATAATTATACCTTGGCGACACGCCTAATTTATAATTAATAGACGTTCCCTTTTTTAAATAACCTGAGCCTGAAACCAGCGTTTCATCAGGTATACTTTTTTTATATAGGCCCTCTTCATCGCCAGGCCGCATACTGTCAAGCCAACTAATAAAAAACTGGCATCCATAAATATAACTCTTGGCGCTTGAATCCCTAACGCCTTTGTACAAAAGTTTATCTCTCAATTTGTTCTCATACCAACTGAAAAGTTTTATGCGTTTATTCGTTAATCTGTCAAATCGCCTGCCGATTAAGTAGTACACATATCTAAAAAAAGAGCCGCCGTCCAGGTTTTCAATAACGCTGTCTTTTAAAATATTGTCATAAAGACTATTGATTTTTATATTTAGCAATTGCAGCGTCGCAAATGGGTAAACAAGAATAAATCGCAAAAGGCGCAAATAATCGCTCAAAACCAACAAATCATACTCCGTCACAAAATCGGCGGCGTCATCGGCAAGCATATTGTACGAATCATACCGTTTTTTAAAATCAAACGCCCTGGTTCCATATAAAACAGTTAATACTACATGCTTAATTTTGTTTTTTTTTAATGTTGCATATAGCCCGCCAAAAAACGGATCATAAAATTTATTGCCGGGGAAGTTTTTGCCCGCCATCATAAGTATATCAATTACTACCAGCTCGCAACTGCGATTCCGGCCCTCAAACTCAAACTTTAACCTTGACGCTTTATGGACGATGTTGTTCGCCGCGAACAACAGTAAAAGCATAAAGCTTTTAGCGTAATAAAATATAACTTTTTTAAAAAAAAATAGAAACTTAAACTTAAACTTAAACTCAGAGCTTTTCTCTTCCATTAAAGACGCGGCAATCAACTTTTCAACAAGAGGATTTTCCGTCAGATCCCGCGACATAACAGGATTTGCCGCTAATATGCCGTCATTGAAATAACATGCGTTTAACTCCGCTATATATTTATCCACATTGCCGTCAATTTCCCTGCGAAGCTCCCTGTTCTTATTATACTCTTCCCACATATCAATCCCGGGCCTTTTCAATCTTATCAAAAAGCGGGTCGTACTGAATGTTGTCAGACGTTACAAGCTCCATCCCCTTAAGTATGCATTCCGCCAATTTAAGGTCTTCCGGTTTTTTAATAATTATTGCGCTTTCCCGGCTTACCGGGAAATATCCTATTTTCCCTGAAAATGCAGCGCGCCCTTTTTTCTCAAAATCTTCTCTAAATACGCAGCCCCTCCACATCATAACTGAATATACAAACCTCTGAACCGGGATCAAATCCTGTGTCTGGGCAAACTCGTCATCAATTGTAAAATTTATCGGTTTGCCGTTATAAGCGCAATGCACGTTTTCATCTTTAACCGTTATCAGCGTGTCAATTTCCCGTTTAAAATAATAATCAGTCACATCTCTTATCTCTTTGCCGGTTTGCAAAGGCGAAGCCGGATTAACCCAGGCAAGAACTTGGGAGGGAAAATTATTCATAAAATCATAAATAACGCTGTCTATTTTAGAGGTTGACGAGCCAAGTTCAGCTGGCCTTTTATAAAATTCCACCTTATATTCATCAGCTATTTTTTTAAATGTATCGTCATCCGCGTTTAATATTATCCTGTCATATATATTCGCGTCAATGGCGGCCTGAATGGGGTATGAAATTAAAGGCCTGCCGTTTAGCAACGCAAGATTCTTGGCTTTTAATCTAACGCTCCCTTTCCTTGCGGGAATCATCGCTATAATTTTACTACCGGTCATTTATATTCGCCCGTTTAATTAACCGTGATCATGGAAATGTCTTTAATCACATGCCTTGTCAACTTTTCAAGAGCCTCCCTGCCTGATACGCCGCTTTCAACCCCGATTGAAGCCGGCAGCCCGGCGTTTATGCCCATCATAACATCCGTTGTTGCGTCCCCTATCATAACGCCATTTCTTTTATCAATATTCAGTTCATTTAATATTTTAAAAACAGCGTCCGGCGCCGGTTTGCCGTTCATCACTAAATCATCGCCTATAACAACATCTATCTTTTCTGAAATACCAAGAGCATTAACCGCTAATTTGGCCCGTTCCGTCTTGTCGGTGGTGGCAATGGCTGTTTTGCATCCATTTACCCGCAACTCGTCAATTAATTGACGCATGCCGGGAGCCGGCCTGACTATATTTCCCAAACAATCAAGGCTCGCCCTGTCGGCTCGTTCAAAGAACTCAACGCATTTTTCATCTATATTGGAGACGCCGATATCGCTTAAGGCGTTAACCATTGCAAGCCGCACATCCTCTCTTTTTTTAATTCCAACAGGGCCGGAGCTAAACAGCCTTTTGTTTTTGGCGTCAATCCCCATCGCGGCCATAACATCCAGCTTTTTATTAATGTCAAAACAAAATTCATTTTGCGCCAATGTTACACGCAAATCAACCATGTTGGCCCAATAATGATATAAATCAATCAGGGTGCCGTCCTTGTCGAATATAACCAGTTCAATGCCGTGAATAACCTCGCCGTTAATATTTAAATCAACCATTCATGGCCTCAATATTTGAAGTTACCAATCCCTCGGCAATCTTCACGGCGGCGCGTATATTATCAATATTGCCGCTGAAATCTTCATTATTAATCAAAGTTTTAACAATCTTTCTCGCGTAACTTCCAAGCGCCACGCCATTTGCGGCAACTCCGCACTGCCTTGCCAAAATACCGGTTTTGCTGTTGGTGCCGCCCGATATCACGATCATTGCGGGTATTCCGCTTTTTTGCATAATATCCGCGCAAGCCACGGCCTGAAGCGTTGTGTTAAAATCATCATCGCCACCGCTCATCGGCGCCCCGTCTGTTTGCACAATCAACCTCTCCCCGGTAATTTCCGACGCAGCCTTAACCCTTTCAATAAAATGAGTATTTGAAAGCAAGAATCTATCAAGGCACATGCTTACGAAGTTAGTGTCAATAATTTCATTCAAAAGTTTCCAGTCCGCCATGGCCCCATTGTAGTCTTCCGTCACCGCGTGCAACTCCATCAACTCTACGCCCTCCTTCTTGCAGGCCGGCAGGACATTATTAAAATCAGCTTTCTTATGGTAAAATCGCACTGCCTCGAAATTGCAAACATCATTGCATTTGCCGCAACCAATGCATTTGTATTCAGCTACAACATAATCACAGTTTATCGCATTCTGAGGACAGGTTTTTGCGCATTCCCCGCATTTAACGCAATTGGCCATATCTATGCTTGACTTTCTAACATGAGGGTCGCCTTCCATGCCGATGCTGACATGCAAAAACGGTCTGATCTCTATCTTTTTGCCTATAGTTGGAGCTAATTTATAAGCCTCTTCAATGCCGTTTTTAGCCGCTTCCACAATTTTGACATTCGCGGATATATCAAGTATGGACGCGCCGGCAAGAGTGTAAACCATGGCAAGTTTATTTACCTCATCCTCGCTTTCATTACCGGCGCCGCAAACCAGCTTAAAGCACCTGCGCCGCAGAAAAAGGTCTCTCAATTCCTCATATCTAGTCATGCTTAACCATTATAGCCATATCATTAAAAAAAAGCCCGAGTCTTGCCCAATTATAAAAAATTGTTTATCTCGCTATAAAAAGAGCTATGAGCAGTGGGAGTGATTATTGTAATTCTATTTTGTTGTTTATTGTATAAATAGTCATCGATTTGCCCTAAAAAACGCTCGTTCCATCTATGCAACCCAAGCCTTAAATCTCGCTGTTCGACCTCAAAACTCTCATCGTAAAACAAGGTTTTGCCGGCGCCGTCAAATTGCGTGTACCCATCCATTCCGGCCACAAAGACCCTTTTTGCGCCCATAACAATAGCCACGCCTATTAAAAGCACTGAAATTGAACGGCAATTAGTCTGTATAACGCCGTCCCTGACATCAAAGTCCGCTTCAAGAACATCTTTAAAAAACAGCGTCTCATAATCGCGCTTCACATACTCCTTAATCATATCATTGTCAATATTCCTGCCTATTAACAATGCCGAATCATTGCTTACCGTGTCTACATATGTTGTAAAACGCATCTTGTTTGTAAAAGCGTGATAATGCGGGGTAAACAGCCCCGCAAGGAAATTGGCGCCCAATATTATTGGATCATGTTTTTTTATAAACGCGTCTATTTCATCTTTATACTTCTTTAAACTCGGGCCGTTGGCCAGGACAAGGGCCTCTTTTCCCTTGTGCCTGCCTATATATTTAGGAGTTTTAGCCGGGGATTCAGCGTCTTTGCAAGTTGGCTCCTCCGCGAATTGCCTTTGTCCGCCGTCGGAAATAAATCCTTTATTTATAAGCCCTTCAACAACCGTCTTGTCGTAACCGACCAAATCCATGCCGTTGATAATGCTTATGGCCTTCCACACATCTTCAATGCTGTATTCCCTTCTTTTAACAATATCGTCCGAATAATTGGGATGACATTTAAACAAACCGGAAATCATATACGGCAGTTGATAGCCCCATGGATTTTTCTTGTGAAGTATGTAAAAATATTTGTCAATGCAATTAAGAACCGGTCTTACATTGTATCTTTTGGGCATGCTCATTTGAAGATAGGCCACCATTGTTTCAATCGGCAGGTTTCCCGCAGCCCGGCCCATTCCGTACATAGTGCCGTCCACAATATCAACGCCAATTTTAATGGCTTCAAGCGAATTCGCAAACGCCATTTGAAGGTTATTATGCGAGTGAAAACCTATTTTAATATTGTCAAGCTCAATAAACGGGGCAAAAAGCTCCTCAACCTGGGATGGGAACAAGCAACCATAACTGTCGGAAATATAAAAATAGTCAAGCCGTGATGATTTGACGGAGCTTAAAAGGCTATCCTTTTCATTTTGCGAATAACCTGGAAAATTCATGGCCTGCAATGATATTAAATAACCCTTCTCCTTTACCTTCTCTATAAAGTCAAGCGCCTTAAATATATTATTCTTATGCGCCGCAATTCTAACCAACTCAACCGGGCTATCAACCTTTGGCGCGAAATCATCCAGGTCGATCTTCCCATAATCAACCAAAACCGATATTTTCGCGCCGGTAATGCCATTTATAGCTTCGCGTATATCGCTGTCTAATGAGTATCTCCATTTGCCGTATTCGCTCCTGTCAAAATATCTATGGCTGCCCCTGAAACCTATTTCCACAAAATCAATGCCGGCGTTTGAGCAGGCCCTGTACACTTCTCTTACAACGCGGCCGTTAAACTTCCAATTGTTAAGATACCCGCCGTCTCTAATAGTGCAATCAAAAAGTTGAGTTTTGTTTTTAGCCGGTTCCATATGCGCCGTCAGCTTTTTTCCAATAAAGATAAACCCTGCTTTTTTAACAATTTCCAATAAGCGCCTTCCCTTGCCGCCAGCTCTTTCGGGGCTCCACTCTCAATCATTGACCCATCCCCAATAACATAAATCATATCCGCGTTTGCCACGGTTGAGAGCCTGTGCGCTATCATGACAATAGTCGTCATTGTTTTTAACTTTTCAATCGACTGTAATATAACGGCTTCAGATTCGCTGTCTAAAGCGCTAGTGGCTTCGTCAAGTATTAATATGCCGGGATTTCTTATGATTGCCCTGGCCAGCGCAATTCTTTGTCTCTCCCCGCCGGATAACGTCATGCCGCGCCCTCCCACCATGGTATTATATCCGTCGGAAAGCCTGTTAATAAATTCGTGAGCGTTTGCGAGCTTTGCCGCATTGACGACATCATCCATATTTGCATTAAATTCGCCATAAACAATGTTTCTATAAATTGTGTCGTTAAAAAGATAGGCATCCTGCTCTACCATGCTAATTATCCTGTGTAGCCCCCCTCTTTTAACCGTGTTTAAATTAAGGCCGTCTATAAAAACCTCGCCTTCCGACGGGTCGTGCATCCTTAACAACAAATCGACTATTGTTGTTTTGCCACCTCCCGACCCTCCAAGTATCGCGGTTGTCTTATTCTTTTCAATATTTAAATTAATATTTCTTAATGCCTGTTTATTGGCCCCTTTATGTTTAAATGAGACATTTCTAAATTCCACTTTATCATTAAAAGCTATTATCTCTTTTGCGCCGTCATTTATATATATTTTATCATCTCTATCAATTAATTCATGAGCTTTTGAAAAGTGCGGGAGAAAATTGACAATGTTTAAATAGTGATTGTTTATCTGCTGCGCTTTCGGCAATATTCTTGTAAAAATATAAAAAAAAGTAAGAACATGGATTACAGGTATTTTAAGAACCACAATGGAAACAATCATAAGGCTTATTATTAATAATGTTGCAAACGGTTCAAGGCACATATTAGCCGCTATTCTATTATATTGGATTTTCACGGACAGCTCTTTGTAAGCCGAGGCAAGTTTATTGAATTCACCGGTATGATATCTTTCATTATTAAAGGTTTTTATAGTTTTTATCCCGCTCATTTTGTCCTGTAAAAAAGATGATATTTTGTCTACTAACGATTTCTCCTCTTTGCCGTGCGAAAATCCAAGTCTGAACTTTGGCAATATAAGAAGATATGACAACGAAGCCAATATTACAGCAATCAATGTCAACTTAACGGATATTAACAAACCTACGGACACATATACGCACAGAAAAAAAACAGCGACAAGTATTTCCAATAAAAGCTCAATAACAGAGCCTGCGTTTTCAGCGGAGGTATAGATAGTAGATATGGTATTGCCGACTTTCTTGTTGTAATGATAACCAAGCGGCAGCTCCATCAAATTCTTAAACGCATTTTTTCTAATATCTAATGTAACCGATGCGCTTATAATTCTGGTGTAATACATTTGCATAGCCACCATCGCAAACTTTATTACCATAATAAACGCGAAAGTTATCGAAAGTGTAATTAATGTGTAATTAATGTTCAAAAAAGAGTAGATTGATTTTGCAAAACCGAAAAATTTATCATTTTCCCCTGCGCCGGTCATAGTCTGTAACATAGGAATAATAATGCCTATCCCTATTCCTTCCAATACTGACGCGAGCAAAAGAATAAGCAATGTAAAACCTGTTAACTTTTTATACTTTTTTAAATATAAAAAAGTTAATCTTAAATCATTCAGGCTCGTCATTTAACAATCTCGCAGTATTTACCCAACGCCCTCTCATTTAGTATTTTCTCGGCCAGCCAAAACTCAAATTCGCTATTTAGTTTTACGCTCTCCTCAAAAAGCATGGTTATATGGCCGATCTTGTCACCCAGAAACCTGCCGCTTTTAACAACCTCCAACCTGCTCAGATAGACCGCTCCATTCTCTTTGTATATGCCGTTTCTTTCAATCCTCATATTCCGTTTGTTGTTGTTTATCGGCGTGAGCCCATGTTTACGATGAAAATAACATAACGCCAACTCTTCCTGGATAGAAACTACCGACTCCACATCAAATATTGTCATTGTGTCCACGGCTTTATCAATATGATGCGCTCGCCTTAACGGCGTAGTGCTGTATAGCATGCAAATAGCGTCTGGTTTATAATTAAAAGACTGTTCTAAATCGCTCAACACGCTTTGGATTATGTCAACTTCCGTCGCGCTATACCTCGCAAGTTTGCCCGGACGCTTTAAAGGAACTATTTTTGGAAATTGACTCGCGTACTCAAGCGTCTCGTCATCGTCGGATGAAAGGACTATGCGATCAAGATTTTTAGATTTGGACGCTTCGCTTAATGAATGCCAGATAAGAGGCTTTCCCGCAAGTTCGATAAAAGGGTCGCACTTTGGATATATCGACTTTCTCACCACTGGTATTATCCCTAAAACGTTTAAAGGCTTGCTTCCGGAACGTTCGCCGGCGATCTTCTCCTTTATTTCTCTTCGCGCGGTCAGGATATCACGCGATTGCTTTGTTAAACTATTTGCATGCTGCCGGTAATAAAAGAGAGGCACATTAACATTGTAAGGGCAGTATTTCTGAATAAATTTCAGCCACAAATAGTAGCCGTCCTGGCATTTAAACGTCTCGTCATAATACTGCAAATCTATCAGTATCTCTTTTCGTATCATTGTGCACGCGCCGTGGGCGGGCAAATCAAGCAACTCTACATCTTCTCCTATCTTCTTTCTGCGCACTATTTCAAGAACATCCCCGTCTTCGGCAACATTATAGTAGTCAGGATAAACAAGCCCTATATCGGGTTTAGTGTTTAGAATATTTGAAAGTATTAGCAAACAATTTTCATCAAAATAATCATCCGCGTCCAACCTTATAATATATTTGCCGACCGACGTCCTTATAGCTATATTATTCGAGACCGTCAGCCCCTTGTTTTCCTGTTCAATTATTCTAATTTTGGGATGGTCTTTATACTTTTCAAGCGTTTCCTTTGTGTTATCAGTAGAGCCGTCATCAATGACAATCAATTCCCAATCGTCCATGGTTTGTGAAATAACGCTTTTTATCGAGTTATCGAGATATTTCCCATAATTGTGAGCTGGAATGTAAACAGATATTAGAGGCATGTGATTTATTAATTCTGTAAGAATTTAGTTGTTTGAAAAATATGACGTTAAATAATCAACGCAAAGGCGCAAAAAGTTAGGAATACCTGTAGATACTGGATGAAAAAGCATAAAGCAAATCGTGTGGCCCTGGATGACAAGTATAATCTTATTGATTCAATGTCTTTGACTTGAATAATATTAAAAATATACCAACATCCAGTATCCATGCCGGCTGTCATTTCCGACAATATCTTATTTTTAGACTATATAATTTTCAAAGTTCTAAATTGATACTTAATTCTATAATTTTTATTGGGCTGAAGACACTATAGGCAGAAGCTCGCCCGCGCGTTTTAACACAATGGCTTTCGCCTCGTTTCCCATTATTTTTAAGGCCATATCAACTGCTTTTTGCATATTTTCAGCCCATATAAATCCCATTCTCTCCGTCTCTTCCCGATTTATATTTGGAGAGACTAGTATCGCGGATTTATTCTTGGATATGATCCTTCCTATGGCGACCAGTGTGTATGCCAAAAGTTTATTCTTAAATTTCCTATTATTCACATCATTAAACAGTTTTTCAGGCTCGCGAAATCCATATTTGCTGAATTCCGGGAATTGAGGGGAAACACCATCAGGGCAATCCGCCGCAACAATAATAACGCCTCCGTCTTTGCAAACAACGTCGGCGGAGCAAATAGCCTTTATTGCCTGCCGTAAATCAATATCCGTTGGAAACGCTTCGGCAACAACAATGTCGGCCTTATCAGGAACCGCAACTCCATAAACTTCCCGGCAATATCCAATGCCCATTGCGTATGCTTTCTCTAAATCGCCTGCAACCAAAGCGTAAATTTCATTTGCTCCAAAAAGAACAGTGTTTATAATCATGCTTAATTTTGCTTTATTGCTTACACGTTTAATTGCATCCTGGATAGGGTTGTCAATTTCTCCTAAAATCTCATTCATTGAAAAATCCAAAGCTTTCCAATGAGTCTCTTCAATATTCTTTTCACCGCAAATACCCGGCATCAACGCTTTTCCTCCGCCTGAAAAGCCGGCGGTAGCGTGCGGCACAATATTGCCCACGGCGATAATTAAGTCCGATTGTTTTACTAATTTATTAATAAATATCTCAAATCCTAATTCGCATTTACCGAGAGACTCTAAAGCGTCGGGATTATTCCACTCATGATTTACTATTTTATATCGGCTAACAATTTGATCGCCAAATTTGTCGTTAATTTCACCGGGCGTCATAGGACGATGAGTTCCAAGCCCAACTAAAATTATTATTTTATCGTTAGATAGACCTCCTGCCTTTAATTCATCAAGGATGTGAGGAAGCAAACGTTTTAACGGAGTAGGCCGGGTATTATCATCGGTGACTATTAATGCGTTTTTGCGCCCCTTAGCTAAACTACTCAAAGGTTTTACGCCTATGGGATTTTGAATAACTTTCTTTATCTCTTCATCAGAAAGCCCGGTTCCTGAAAACTGTTTTGGGCCATATATGCCGATTAAGTTTGAAGAAGAGATTGTAAATTTACCAAAAATATGTTTTGTTAAGTTTATATTATGATCCATAACAAACAAATCTAACTTCTGTTATTCGGTAATTATAAAATAACGTTAAAAAGCATATACAATTTATCTTGAATAGTTATCAATGACTTCATTTAAATAGTGTTTTTTTTGCAAATCTTGAATATATTCAGATAATGAGGCTATAATTATCTTGATTATACGGAACGGTGATCGTGGCAATACGCGTTTTTTTCCAATAAAACCAAGTTGTCTCAAAAGAAAAAGAAAATAACTGTTTTTTACAGGTTTAAATTCAGGCAGGCCGTAATATTCGGAAGCCGCTAATTTAAATTTACTCAAAACAAATAAATCATTAGGTAATAGGCAGGACCAGTCAGAGTCTGAAACGAATAGTTCTTTGGTTGATATCTGTGTTGAGCCGGCGTCATACGCCTTGCAACGGCGCGTAATGCTATAATTGCACTGCTCCGGCGCCAAACCGATAAAGTCAAGCGCCGAATCCACGGTTTTATTTAATTCCTTCTGCAAATCCTCCAATTTGACTATTAAAACCATTCTATTATTTTTGTGCGCGGACGCTTCTCTAAATGAATTAAAAATCTTTAAGAACGCATCCCCAAATTCCCAGGTACCGGGAAATGTTCTATAAAAGGATAAATTTGCATCTCTATAACGGAACCTGTAAATTGAGTTCATTTGCTCCATGGGATGGCGAATTAAGTGTATGACTTTTGAGCCAATAAACACATCTAATAGACCTCTGATGTTTTCGTTTGTGACATCAACCAAAACGGCTTCAATATTATTGTTGAAAATAGCGTCGCACATGTTATCCAATAATGACGCCGCGGAAAGAGAATTAGCGCCGTTAACTCTTAACTCTTCTATTTTTGCCGATATTTTACCTCTATAATCCTTGTAATCACTATCTCCCTGAAAAAGATTATAAAAATGGAATAGTATTCCATCAATATTATCATTGATGGACAAAGTAGTGGAATATCTGCTTGTTTTAAGAAACTCGCCAAGAAAGTTGGTCAACTCTCCAGGCAAAACGTTTATTTTGGAATGACCATCAATTAAACTTCTAAGCAAAGTTGTGCCGCAACGTCCGACGCCTGTTATAAAAATATATTTATACTTCATTCCTTACGAGTTTGAGACGGCGCAAACTTTAATCCAGCATGTCCGGCATAATTTTTTGATCATTTTGAATATCATTCTTTGCGCGTCTTCCTATAATCATATGCATCTTATCAGCTGAAAGCCCATCAAATGGACGTTTAACCGACAACATGTCGAGCCCAATCACTTCTCCCTGTCCAATAAATTTTGCGGCGACAATGCTTCTTCTAGCGCTAAACAAGGCTTTTTTTTCAGATTCCGCAACCCCCAAGGCTCCATTTCCAAGCGTGGCTTCAGCAATTCTGATATTATTAACCATTTTCCTTAGGTCATTCGGGTTAACCGCAAAGAAATGCCCTGAGCCGGTCATAGTCCTATCAAGTGTATAATGTTTTTCGACTATCTTTGCCCCAAGGGCGACAGCCACTGAAGGTATTGCCATTTGCGGATCAGGCTCTGTGTGGTCGGATATGCCTACAATCATACCGGGATACCGATCCTTTAACGCTCTGATTCTTAAAAAGTTGGCATCTTTTACTTTAGTGGGGTAACTTAGCGTGCATGCCAAAAGCATTAACCGGTTATTGCCTTCATTCAGAATAGTATCTATTGCTCTGTCAATTTCTTCTTCCGTTGACGCGCCGGTTGACAGCATTATTGGTTTGCCGATATTAGACACATATTTTAAAAATTCAAGATTATTTATCTCGCAAGACGCAATCTTAAACACCGCCATATTCAACTCTGCCAGCATATCAACGCTTTCAAAATCAAACGGGGAGGAGAAACATATTAGGCCTTTTTTTGAGGCATAATTAAACAGAGCTTTATAATCATTTTTGCCAAAACGGTCAAGCCGCTTATAATATTCAAGTTGAGAGATCTTTTCATCCCCCCAAAAAGCAATGGCGTTAGGGGTAACAAGTTTTTCAGCTTTATAAGTCTGAAACTTTATCGCGTCAGCCCCCGCTTCGGCGGCTTTGTCTATCATCTCCATTGCAATATCAATATCGCACATGTGATTGCACGCGGCTTCAGCCACTATAAAAGCGGGATCATTTTCGCTTAGAGTGCGGTTTCCAATAGATATTTTATTCTTTATGTCATTTATATTCATATCAACTTCCTAATGCGTCATACTAGCGTTAATAATTCTATCGCCGATTCTTTCCAATATGCTTTTTGCGATCATCTCATTTCCCTTGCCCGAGGTGTGATGATCGTCTATATAGATAGTCTCGTCCGTTGTTATGCAGGAGCTAATATCAAAGAAATCATTATCATGGCCAAATTTCGCCCTGGCAAGCTGGTATAGTTTTTTCTCAAAGGCTATTGATTTAAAAGCTTTCCAATGCGACGAATCTTTTTCAAAAGAGCCATGTCTCTTTTTGGTAAAAAGTGTTGGTTGCATGATAAAATATGGAGTAAAATTAAAGCCGTTTGATAATGATGTTATAATCCGTTTATTCTTTTCGTATAGTGATACCACACGCTCCGCCTGTTTCTCCTCTCTTTCGTCAAGTTCGGGCTCAAGCTCTTCCTCTGCCCTTTTCCCGCCCGGCTTCCACAAATTTTTTATATTCAACAATGTTTTAATTATATATGATTTTTTTATAACATTGTTTACCTTATCTAAAACGGCAAACATTTTCCCCCTTCTAAGCCCTCTCTCTTGCAGAAACTTGATCATGCCCTCATACCCGGTATAGACGGACGGTTGCATAAACGGAAAGCCCGTATAGTTGTCAAGAACTTCATTAAGGCCGAAAACAGACTCATTCACCCAATCATAAAAAACAGCGAAATCTATTTGCTCAAAACCAATTTTTTCAAGCAAAACAATTATCTCCTGCATATTATGATAACCGCCAACCCCATAATTCTTGACAATGTAATTCGTTTTCGGATCTTTCCCATTAATATATTTGCCGAAAAAGGATGGTATTGTACTGCCATCGTATTCAGTGCCGTCACCCCACATAGTTGAGCCTCCAAAAAAAGCCACAACCCTGGTTTGTTTAACGTTTGGTTTTAAATGTTGAACCGTTTCTCTAAAACCAAATTCGTCGGTGCTTATATACTCGCCCTTAAAATTGTCTTTTGGCCTGTAATATCGATAGAAATCAAAATCAACATCGCTCCAGACCTCCTTCTGCTCCTGATAAAATTTTTCTATATCAATATTTTCGTAAAGCCCCGATGTTTTATAATGCCCCTTCCAGTCTCTCTTATTTTCAGCTTCGGTTGTGTGGCCGGACAATTTATAAATAGCGTAAGCCGAGATTTCAAGAAAAACCAGACATAATATAAGCGCGACTATTGAAAATATTACTTTTTTCTTAAATTTCATAATATATTATCTGTAAAATTTGTGTTGAGAATTAAATTAAATCTATTCAAGCTGAACAATGGATATATCAATGCAGATTTATTTTCAAAATAAAGATTAAACCGCAAAAATTAGATCAAGAACGTCAAGAATCCTGTTTGTATCATCACTCTCTTTCTCACACGCTTTTATGATCGGGTTTAGGCTTTTCGGTAATTTTGCGTAAAGAATCATTGTTCTTCCCTGAGCTATAACATCCTCCCTTGTTTTTTCATCTGGAATAAAAACCGGTTCCCCAAAAGACCTGTAACAATCGTAATCCGTCTCCAGCCCTTTGTATATCCCCATGTCTACTATTTTCTCGTAAAGTTCAGAACCGGGCAACGGCACAAAAAACTCTGTGCTGATCGGGCAGTTTAGTTTCTTTATAAAATTTATTGTGTCTTGAATAACTTCTTCAGTTTGAAAAGGCAACCCATATAAGAAGTTAGCGTTTACGCGTATATCGTAGTCCTCAAATAACCGTCTTGCTTTTATATACATATCATCGGTCTCTTTTTTTCTTAAAATAGTTTTTCTATAATCATCATTTCCGCTTTCAGGCCCCATATTTGCGTTTACACAACCGGCATCCTTAATAAGCATAACTTTTTCAGCGTTTAACGAACTTGCCGTTGCCGATATTGTAAAAGGCAGCCCAATGGATTGTTTGTATAATACGCAAAACGTCTTTAGCCAGCCAATTGTCGTTGCTGTAAAATTTTCGTCAGAAAACCGAAACATTTCAATCTCATACATACTTTTTAACGCTATCATTCTATCAATAGCTGTTTTTGGCTCCATTCTTCGAATTTTAACGCGGTTTTCTCCAAAAACAGCTTTTTTGTATACATCATTGCAGCAATATGCGCAATGCATTGGACAACCGCGAGATAACTCAATGGAAATATATCTGTATTTTTTCCCTACAAAATGCTTTGATTTAATACCAAAACCTGCCATATCAGGCAAAGGAAGCTCTTCAATATCCGCAATAAATCCTGTTTGATTTTTAATAATCTCGCCATTTTTTCCCTTGTGCCAAAGATTTGGAACATCCACAAAATCACGGGAGTCTAATGAACCGGTTTCACATTTATCAAGAAAGCCTTCCATCATAAGCTCGCCCTCGCCTACGCATATAGCGTCAATCTCATCCTCTTCCAGCGTTTCATTAGGCGTTAAAGTAGAATGCACGCCGCCAACAAGCAAAAAAGGCCTGAGCTTCTTTGGCAACGATTTATAATAAGCCATCCCTATAAGAAAATTAGTTGAGAAAACCGCCATCCCTATTACATCGGGCTTAAATTTAGCAACTGTTTTTTTAAAATCATTAGAGCCTTCGGCAAACGCCTGCATGTATTCATTCTTATCCGGCCTCAGATCTTTGCTATCGCTACTTTTGTACAGCAACCCTCTTGAGCTTCGAGGGATGGAATGATATTTGCCGGAGCTAAACACTAAAGCTTCATGCCCTTTCCGTTTGACAATAGATTGCAAAATAGGGATGCCCAAAGGGTAGCCGTCTCCTATCCCGGGCCAAAAAAACAGAACTCTTATCTTTTTCTTTTTTGTTAATGCCATAGAAACCTTTAATATACTAATTGGCGCGCGCTATTCAGCTCCCATTAACGAGTATAATAATTTATCTTCTTGCAGCTGCTTATAAACTTTATTTAAAGTGAAATTCTTATCATTTGCGTAATTTTTCTCAAAAATAGCTTTTATTAAATCAAAATTTTTTTGATAATTAACGGCAAAAGTAAGTTCAGGACTATTCATAAATCCCCATTTGTCTTTAGCTTCAAAATATCCAACTCTAAAAACATCCGGATTGTCAAATATATAAGCGCAAGGATGTTTAGATTCATTTCTTATATATTCAGGATATTTGGAATATTGTCCGGCTACAACCTTTGAATACACCTGCACGCGCAGGCCGACTGAAAACAATTTTAAATTGCGCTGCTCAACCGGGTACTCTTTAGTCAAGGTAGCGGCGTAATCATATTTGCCGTTTAGGTAAAACGAGATTACATCGTCAATCAAGTCTGAGTGGACTAATGGATTGTCGCCCAGCAACTCAACTATATTATCGCAACCACAAGCAACACACGCGCCGTAAATCCTTTCCATAACATTCAACAACGAGCCTCTATAACAACCTATCCCCAGCCTATTCGCAAGATTTTCAAGCGCATTATCACTCTGGTCGGAACTTGTCGCAATAACTATTTTATCAACCAATTTGGACGCGGCCACCCTTTCAACCATTAATTCCGCCATTGGCGCGCCCATAATTTTCATCATGTTTTTGCCCGGCAATCTGGCGGACCCCATTCTTGCTACTATAATCGCTCCTATTGTCATATTATATACCTCTCGCTTTTTTTTCTATAAACACATTATTTAAAAGCAATGCGTCTATCTCCGTGTTTAAAAACACTTCCACCGCTTCTTGCGCGGTCGTTACAATAGGCTTGCCGTGAATGTTAAAAGAGGTGTTAAGAACCGCGCCGGTTCCCGTAAGATTTTTAAAAGCCTCTATTATTTTATAATAAGGCTCATTTGCCTCCTTTTTAAGCATTTGAGGCCGGCAGGTTTTATCCGCCTGATGCAAACATGCCGGCATATCAACCAATGCTTTTTTAGTGGTATTAAACCCTATTGTCATATATGGCGAGCGCATTTTCTTAGGGTTAATTAGATAACTATCCCAATCAGGCTCTATAACACTGGGCGCAAACGGCATCCAGAAATCTCTATTCTTTACGGCCCTATTAATGCGCTCAACATTATTTATATTGCCGGGATTGGCGATTATTGACCTATTGCCAAGCGCTCTGGCCCCAAACTCCATTCTTCCTGCGCACCTGGCGATTATTTTGTCTTCCTTTAACTTGCTCGCTATTAAATCATTCGGAGCCTCTTTAATAATCAGACATTTTTCATTCAGTTTATAATCGCGAATTACGGTTTCTATGCTTTTATCGGAAATATCAGGCCCCAGATAAACATTTTTTAAAGGAGTTAATTTTTCAAGGTCATTATCATTAAGCAGTTGACTCATTGCCGTAAAACAAGCGCCGATTGCAAGAGTAAAATCGTCGCCCGAAGCGGCGACAAAGAGCTCATCAACCTCGGGCAAATTAGCCGCAATCTGGTTCAATTTAATATTCATTGATAATCCGCCGCTAAACGCGACCTTTTTGAGGCCGGTCTCCTTTATTCCATTTTGTATCCACTTCGTCATTAATTCTTCAAAATATCTTTGAAGGCCTGCGGCAATGCCGTCAAACCTAATGCCTTCCAATCGCTCCTTAAACCAGAAATAACTGTCTTTAGGCTTTTCCTTATATACAAAATCAATGCCGTTTACATTTAATGTCCTCTTAAATACGTTATAAGCCTGCTCTTCAAGGTATTTGGGCGCATATGCGGCCAATCCCATAACTTTATACTCATGTTCGTAAGGCTTCATACCCAATAATACAGTTATATTTCTATACAACCTGCCTAGGTTTTGATTGCATGTTTTAAATATAAGCGAGTGTTTCCGGTTGTTGAATGTGTTAATTGACGCGTTGCAATCATCGCCAAAACTGTCGGCTGTAAAAACCAGCGCGCCTTCCCCTGACAATGGATATGGCGAGCCGTAATAACCATAATTGCAATGATTCAGGTGATGATTGGTAAAAATTATCTTGTCATCGGAAACTCCCAAATGTTTAAAAATAAGTTTTGTTCTTATATTATTGCTTAACTCTATGGACTCGTTGCCCTTGTTTTCCAGTATCATTTCCGCAATATCTTCAGGATATGTGTCAAGGCTTAGTTTATCTTTAAATATCTCAAGATAATCAACTTGTTTGTTCTCATACAATGTGGGATACCAATATTCATGAGCCTCTTTCACATAATCCTGAACGGAAAACGCCGAAAGCCTCTGAATTAAGCTGAACCATATCCGTTTTACCTTTTGTCCGTTTATAGCGACTATATCAATATCCTTAGAACATATATTCGCCCAACTTAAACAAAATTCAATTGCCTTGCCCGGATATCCCGAGAAATTTTTTATGCCGGTAAATCGCTCCTCCTGGGCCGCCGCAACAATTTCACAGTTAATCATAAGAGCCGCGCTTGATATTTCGCCTATATTTACGCCTAAAATAATCATTATTTAAACTATTTTTTAATTTACAAAACCTTTCCCGATAAGAACATAAGAGTCTTCAACCTCTTCCGGTTTGCGTGATGGGGTTAATTTAAAACTGCATTCTTCAATTTTTTTCAACCGCGACGCGTCAATATCAGGGCTGTTTACATGGTTAATTACGGAATCTTTTAATTCCCACCGGTCTTCACTTGCAAGCCGCCAGATAGATTTGTCTCTCACATTATTAATGCAAGCATAAAACTCTTTTTCCGTCATGCCAATCCATTCCAGAAATATATTTAAATCATTTGGCTCTACATTTTGATGTTTTTTAACAAGCTCAACGCCCTCTTCACGAGTCAACCTTTTTAATCGAATCTCCCTTGACGCATGGTCGGCGGCTTTGCCGTAACCATACTTCAGGAATTTGATATAATCATGAATGCCTGAATAATGAAAACAATCAACATTATTGTAGGTGTCAAAAGTTCTCTGCTGAGCGGCTGATTCATATCCATAAAGTTTTATCATTAACTCATGCTGTTTTTTAGAATCCCAACGGATGTAATTGCTTAGATAAACGCCTCTAACTCCCACGCTCTCTATCGCGCCGTCATGCGGGTAAACAAAAGATTCAACATCATTTTGATCAAGAGCTTCGCCTTCAACCAAATCCTCCGCCTCATACCCCATAAGGTCATGCTCTTTCCTGTATTTCCTTGTCATTTCAACTTCGTCAAGGTGCGAAAACATGCCAACCTGATCGCAACCCTGATGCGCGCCCCATATTATTAATGGAATTTTGAACTGAACGGCAATTTGAACTGGAAAAACAGTAGAGCCGGCTAAACAATGCCAGTACATGCTCCCCATCTTTTTGAGGGTTATTTTGGAGATCTTTTTAACAGTGTCCGGACTTACAGTTTTTATTAAATAATCGCAGTCAAAAACAGACCTTAAATACGCCAGATTTCTAATGCCGACTTTTGTGTTATATTGCTTGTTGTAACAAACAAGCAACGGGTTTAATTTATAAACATTCTTAAGAGTATGAACTATAAAATAGGTGTCGCCGGCGCCGCTAACAGGAACAACGCAATCAAAATTTCTGCCGGACCTATTCTTAAAACTATTTAACAAATCCTTTAATTTATCAGCGCGCCCAACCCAGTTTAACGAGTCCTTTTCTTCATGGATTCGGCAACCGCTACAAACCCCTTGATCATCAAATGAGATAGTAAGGGGATGGTTGGCCGGGTAAACGCATCTATTACAATACTTCATATTACTTCTTTCATTTGGCGTTTATATAAAAGGTTCTCAAGCTCTTTATCAGGAGCCTTGGCAACCCTGCCGAATGTGTCTATATTATGCGCAATGTAATCAGCCTGGTTATTCAATCTAACATCCATGCCTTGGTTTTTAAGCATTGATTTGACAATGTTTACGCTATGTTCCGTGAAATGAAAATAATTTCCCGCAGCAACCGCCGAGGCGCTTCCCAATTCAACAGCTTTCAGGAAATGGTCAGGCTTCCCGGCTCCCCCGCAAGCAATAACAGGCATATTTACGCATTCAACCATTTTTTTTATCAATTTCAAATCATATCCTGTTTTCGCGCCGTCCTGATCAACGGAATTCAGGAATATTTCACCCGCGCCAAGCTTTTCCATCTCCCGGGCAAATTTAAATGGATCATCTCCTGTTACAGCTCTTTCTATATGCGAATACATTTTATATTCACCGTTGCCTCCAATAACCGCGTCTATGGAAACTATTATGCATTGATCGCCAAATACGTTAGTCGCGGATTCAACAAAATTGCAGTCTAAAGCAGAGCTATTAATACACACCTTGTCCGCGCCATGTTGTATCAATTTTTTAATTTGCCGCAAATTTTTTATGCCGCCTCCAACAGTTAAAGGGACAAAACATTTGCCGGAACACTCTTCAATTAAGCGGTAATCAGGCTCTCTATTTTCAAGAGTTGCGTTTATATCCAGGATAACAATCTCATCAATTCCCCAATTGTTTAGGAACTCAACGGCGATATCAGCTCTGCCTATGGGAAGGTAGCGCTTAAAATTAACGCTTTGAACTACAATGCCGTCTTTAATTATCAGACACGCTATTACTCTTTTTTTTAACATTGAAAACGTTAATGAGATTCCGCGTAATTTAAAAAATTGCGCAGCAATTTAAGACCGTTTACCTGGCTTTTTTCCGGATGAAACTGGGTGGCAAACATATTGTTTTTTCTTATTGCTGAAACAACTTCCGAGCCGTAACAGCACGTAGCCAATACAATCGATTTATCACAAACCAGCTTATATGAATGATCAAAATAAAACTCCGCCCCCTGCTCTATGTTCTTGAACAAAGGCTCTTTATCGCAAATTTCCGCGTCGTTCCATCCCACATGCGGAAGCTTTAAACCTTCAGAGCTCTTCATGGTTACAACATGACCGTCCAGCCAACCAAGCCCTCTGTTAAATCCCTTTTCAGTTGAATCTTCAGCCATAAGATGCATTCCAAGACAAACGCCAAGGAAAGGCTTCCTCTTTTCCAATACCGCATTGTTCAACGGCTCAACCAGGCTCAACTTCTTTAAATTGTTAATAGCTTCCCCAAAGGCGCCGACCCCCGGGAGGATTATTGCGTCAGCGTTAATAATGTCATCTTCCCGCGATGTTATAACGCCGATATATCCTAAATATTTAAGAGCATTGTATACGGACTTCAAGTTTCCCATCCCGTAATCAATAATAATAATTTTTTTATCCGACATCGCAAGGCCGCAATATTATTTGCGCAATATTTTTGTTATATATTACCGAGGACAATAATAAGGCTACTATATTGAATTTAAATATTTCCTTTAATTACCCCTCCATTGATGGGAGGAGTTAAGGGAGGGTGATAAGAATCGCGCAAGTCATGAATAGTATCATTCGCTTTGGCCTGGGTAGTAACTTCATCTTCGTTAATTAAGCCGGTCTTTTAGTATCCATTCGTTGTTTGCGTCTTTTTCCCAAATGTCTTTATTCCTGAACGACTCGGCAACCCGCCAAAATTCATCCTCGTCTATCCCAATATAATCGCAAAATTTTACGATATAACGTTTAGCGCATCTGCCGTCATACTTATTTACAAGCTCAACCGCTTCTTCCCTTTTAAGTCTGCCGGCCCGTATAGCGATAGACGCGTCGTCAGTCGCCCTGGCAAAACCCAGTTTTAAATATTTTAAAAGCTGGTTTACATGCACAAAATCTTCATCTAAATCCTCGTGGATATTTAAAGCCCCTATATCTTCAAGTTGAACATCGCGGATTGTTAATCCTTTATTTAAAGCAATCGCGGCGTTTACGTATGGATTAAAATCCTCAATGTAAAATCCCATATAGATCATTCGTATATTCGCCCTTGCAACCTCTTCGTCCGACGGAAACTTGTGCCATAAAATATCTTTTAACTCTATTCCATTTCCAAGCAAAACAGACGGATCGCCTCCGGCAAGTGTGTTGTTATTTTTAACATTATGCGCCTCGCCACCAAATGAGTCGCCCAAATCTCCAGAGATGATAACATTGTTCTCGCCCAGGAGTATCAACGGTATCTGGTAAGAAATAGCCACTCTTGGCGGTATGGCGTATAGGGCCATTTCCGTTGCTTTGGCCCAATTGCCGAATCTATAAAAAGCGTTGCGCATTAAAACACGCCATTTTTCAGAGCCCGGCCCCACAATTATAGCGTCAAATCCAAGGGAAATAAGGTTTGCAATATTTTTGGCCCCAATTTCTATTTGTTGCTCCGGGGGATACGTGCATGAAACCAACAACGGTTTTAAACCCAGCTCATCTCTTGCGTAAAGAGCCTGCCTTGTGCTGTCCTTGCCACCGCTTACAGTGACTATGCAATCGTAACCATGCGACCGGCGCTTTCTACCCCACTCCGCGATAGCCCGCAGCGCATTTTTCCTTTTATCCCAATCAACATTTTTGTGCGCCTCGGCAAAACGGCATGGATGACAAACGCCTTTATCATCAAACTTAATCCCCGGCCTTGAGTCGGAAATAACGCACTGTTTACAATATCCCATTTTTATTTATTGTCATCTAAATCGCGGTCAACTTCCGCGATAGTTTCCAAAAACACTTTCTGCATTCTTTTCACGTTATTTCCGTCATAATGATAATTGCAGTCAACTCTTAATTTATCCCAGTTGCAATCAAAGCCATTGAAACAACTCTCAAGACCTTTAAAGACCTTTACAATATCGTCGGCTGTTTTAAGAACAAAATCCTTGCCGTAATCAGGAAAGTAATATGCCGGAGTTCCTATAAAATCAAAAGAGAAAACTTTTCGTCCAATTGCCACCGACTCAAAAATACTAAACGACACTGAATTTGCTATAACCAGATCCGATACTGCCATTAGTTCCTGAGTTGTAAAATTTTTGTGATCAATTATAAATCTATTGTCGGCTTCCTCAAGATTCATAAATCGTTTTGTAAAACCAAACCCTTCAAGGTCGCGGGAACGGCGAAACCTGAGGAACAAATTGAAGTCGATATCTGTGTCTTTAAGAAGATTCAACCCATCATATAGCGCATCCCACTGTTTAAGCATGTTGTAAGAATTAAACGGATTTGGAAGCGTAAAAAGAACGTTAAATTTTCTCGATTTGTATTGTCGCGCAATTCTACTTTTAACTCGCTCAATATTATTCTTATCGTTAAAATTATTAACAACCCAGTCAATGGTTTCTCTGCCGGTCTTTTCAAGACTTATATTATCCCAATAAGGCCTGAATGTCTCAACAAGATTGTCGCCATACACAATATATTTATCTAAATGAACAAAACAGAACTGTGGAGCGTCATACACGTTTAAAGCGTGCTGGATTCCAACTGTCTTTCTATTAAACCTGTTGCATATTATAGTTGCCACTATATGATTAGGGTTAAAATCATCCCGTAATATTTCAACTTTGTAATCAACATTGCCGATCTCTAAAAGTTTTTTAAGCATTGCAAAAACAAATTTATTGCTGTAATCAATAACGCGCAAATTATCATCAAGATAAAAAGCATTCAGCAGCATATCTTTCACGATCTTTGCTTGAATTTGGAGGAACCAGATAATAAACTCCGGGGTTATCATGAATTGTTCGCTATCCTTATAAGCTATATTCTTAATTTCCATAACTTTGTTAAACCCTTCTTCAATATCCCTTGATTGTCTCCATGAGCTGTATATATTCACAACCCGGCTACTGTCCAGCGCTCCGTTGTAATAAAAAGAGTCGTCATGTTCCCTTTTAATTCCGCCTGTAACAATATTATCTTTATGAGTTCCCCATATTATCGGCACGGCTAAATCATATGGTTTCTTTTTAACACGTCTTAAATTTGCCTTTTTTATATTTAGCAGAAAAAAAACGATAGGCAGAGATAGAAAGATTCCCAATGCGCGCAATCTTAGAAAAAAATCCCTTATAATGTTCATATAAAAACACAAAGACAATATGCGTTCGTACACGGCATCAAAATCAAAGGATTTCTTCCAAAATAGATAGTCATTGTTTTTGGGGACAATATAAAGGTTTCCATTCTCTAAATTAAGCAACTCTTCACTTATTTTGAAGAACAACAACCTTGCTGATAATTCAAGAGTCAGATGAGTTTTATAGTATTTAACAATATTATCATCTTTGATTATACGTAAAATAGTCTTATATATATTAGTCCCCTTAATGTCAGGCTCCATTTTATCCGCAACCGTGACAGCCTCTTTATTCAACTCCCAATTGTGTTTATTTAACAACTCCAACGGCGGGCTTTTAATTTTAGCGTTTTTATTAACCGCCAATATGATTTTTACAACAATGGATTTAATTTTTTGGTTTACAGTCAACGGAAGCCAGGTTTTTTTGTGGAAATAAATTGTGTCGGCTTTTCTTATATAGCCAATCAACGCCAGCGTCTGGGTTATTGAGTATGTTTCAAAGTAAATATTCATAACAGTTTTCTATCCCAACCTACGCATATTTCTTCAACTCTTTTGCCCAGACATTCATCCACCCCCCCTTGCCTAGGCCATGCTTATCGCAAAACATAGCGCGGGCTTCTCTTACGACCTTGCCGCCCCACCAATCCTGTATATTATCCATAATTTTAATTATATGCTTTGCCGCCCCCGCCGGAGTCTTAAATAAAATACCGGCGTTTCGCAACAACTCCATTCGCTCATCAACCTCCGACCGCATTAAATTCACATCATGATCCCAAAAAAACACGCATGGGATATTAATAACCAGGGCCTCAATAAATGAGGTTGATGGATAATCAACCACCACCATCTTAGCTTTTTGCATTAACTCAACCAGATTGCCGGTTAAGCTAAACCTGACTCCATGACACATACTCTTTGCCTGCTCCATTTCATTCCATCCAAAATCATTTGGATACGGACGGTAATAAATATTGTTTTTAATATTATCCGGCAACTCCCTGAAGAATAATTCCTTGTCATTGAAATATTTTTCAATATCTTCCGGAAAATCCTGGGTATGAAACCGTAACGTATACCTTAAATTAAAGCCGCTAATAAATAATATATCATTTGATTCTTGCGAATGAGAGTCTTTTAACCGAGAAAGATGCGGGCTTGGCAACGGTTTTACTTTAGAGCAGTTATTTACAGACCAGCCCCATGAATAAAACACGTCTTTCTCTAAAGATATTGTCTCATGAGGCACGGATAAAAAAAGTCCATGTCCTCCGCCATGCTGAAATTCCGCTAATTTTGCGCCGTTTGCAACGGCTTTAGCGGCAAAATATTTTAACCCTTCGCTATAGTGCCAACCCACAGCGGAGCCTATTGCTTTAGCGCTTTTCACGCTTCTATATTTATCGGTATTCTCAGAATATATCTCATAATTCTCAATACAGGAAACAGACATTGCATATGGGATAACTTTATAGAGCAACGTTTGAAATTTATCCGCAGCGCCTTTTAGCTGAATTGAGTCTCTAAGATCTTCAGAATAATCATATTTATAATCGCCGTCAAAACTCCGAAAATTTATAAAATGCGATTTGAACATGCCCAACTTCCATCTAAGCCGCGCAATGTCAATATAAGAAAGATGGAGCATATCGCTTAAGACAATATGACCGTTAAAAAACAAATCAAACGGCTTTGTTAAAGAGTTAAATATTTTTCTTTTAGCGCTATATTTAAAATAATTAGGCTTTAACTCCGCCTCATAGTTTGTCTCTATTACTCGTTCAGGGCATAAAAATCGAGCGACAACGCTAAACAAAACCAGATTATAGAAATCATCGCTTAATTTAACCATGAAATCATATGAATTTAACGACGCAATCGCGCATTTGGTTTTAGGAACAACGCTTGTATAAAAGGAATCATATCTATCTAAAACATTCTCTATCCTTTTAAATCTATCATAAAGAACTCCTATAAATTCCAAAAGCCATGGGCCTATTATTATTCGCCAATATTCAGAGGGATAACTTGTCTTGTGAACAGCGTTCATTGCTTTTGTTAATTCCGGAATCAATTTTATATAAATTTCATTGCAATAATCAGCCGCCTCTTTTATTTTGATTGTAAGCTTCCATGGCGATGAAGCACACGAGTAATGAATGTTCTTAACAAGATCTTTATTAGTGGGATCCGTCAAACACCAAGGACCTAAAAACAATATCTCCTTATTCAAATCCCATATTTTAGATACGCCTGTCGTCGCTAAATATTTTTGCACGTTCTATTACCGCACTTTAAAACTCAGGCCCTAAACCCGTCAATTATTGTTTTAGCAATTCTATGCGAGCCTTTGCCGTCAATTAAATTTCTGCCTTTAGCTGATAATTCAGCTCTTTTTGGTCTGTCTAACATAAGAGAGACAACGGAATCTTTTAACTTTGTCTTTTCCAACTTCATATTAAATCCCATGTTTTCAATCAATCCCAATCTCTCAAGTCGATTAGCGGTTATCTCTTCAAAATCTTCTCCGCATACAACAACAGTCGGAACTCCAACACAAATTAACTCAAACAGCGAGTTGCCTGCGGCGCTTACCGCCAAATCGGCGCTAAACATTAACGAGGAAAGATTGTCTAAATTTTCAATTATAGCGATCTCTCTATTAATGCTTTTAATTGCTTTGTTCAATTTGTCAAAATGAGAAAAAGCCGGACCTATAACCGCGCTTATCTTCACTTCTGAATCTATATCATTTAATGACTCTATAATATCAGGTAAAAACCCCAAAGTGTCGCTGCCGCCCTGTAGTAAAATGATATTAAAAACATCTTCAGGAACTTCTTTTCTTAATTTATTATATTCTTGAAATCTTTCCGACAACCCTATGAATGATAAATCGCATATTGAATCCGGAATAGGATATAGAACATTGAACCTTAAATCAGCAAGTCGTGAGACCTCTCCGTCATCATCAATTGTTACCATAAAATTAGACAGATTTTTTAGCAATAAGCCCTCTTCAATGGTAGTTTTAAGCTGGTTAAGAACGGTTATATGCGGTTTGATTTTCTTAACGGCTTTTTCGATTTCATCATTAGTCTCAACGGCAAAATATTTAATTTTATTTTTTTTTACATATTCTAATGAAATATCACCCTTATCAATAAGGAATATAATTTTAAACCCATTTTTTTCAAATTCCCCGGCAATTTGGCAAGAGCCGGTAATATCTCCCATGCCTTGTTTATGGCCTGACTTTGTCCTAAAGAGCGCAGTATAAGGCATAAAAACCCTCATCATTTAATAGTTTATAATAAATGGCCTTAAAATCAATTTCTGAGAATTGAAAGAACAATAGATAACAAAACGTTTTAGAGTTTCTTCAGGAAATCAGCAAAAATAAACGCTCTTTCCTTGTTCCCCATTTTTGTGTAATGCCACTTGTTGTATATATGTCTATCGCTAAAATGATTAAAATATTTAAATGAATCAAAGCAAACAACGCCTTTTTTCTTACAAATATTAATTATTGAATTATTAATTTCATCAATAGCGCGAGAAATAAAGACTCTATGATACCCATCCATATGCGGCTTATAATAAAATTGCGTGCATAAAATTAAATCAACCCCCAACCCTCGGCAAAGCATAATAAACATCTCTAAATAATGATCGAAATACGCGGTAGTAAATATAGCCTCCGCAATGTCAACTTTTTCTTTCCTGCAATTTAATATATTTGCCTTTAAAACGTTAAAATCCCACATATTTAAATATCTTGAAAAATAGATAAAAAAGAGAGCTTTGAGAAGATTTGATTTTTGTATATCCGTGTATAATCTTTGCAATGGTTTATTTGAGTAAGCCATATAATAATTTGTATAATCATTCTGAACAACGCCGTCTTTATGATGAAGAAAAACAAAAGCGTCATTTATACCCGCGCTACACACAATATATTTAGGTTTATTTACTTTCATATAATAGGAATCCACAACCAGATTATTCAAGCAATGCAAAATTGTATAATGTTGACAAGATGAATCCATAAACCGTAAATCCCTGCTATGTTTGCCTACCTCTTTATTAAGATGATACAAATATTTAACCTCATCTTTATGATGATTTTCCGATAAAGCGCAATCACCGGTAAAGTAAATAGTCTCGCCACTGTAATCATTAATGCTTATATCAGGCTTTTTTGTCGTAAAATTAAGAAAAGGGTGCGGGATTACGCTCTGAGTGTGGAACCCATTGCTATCAAAACCGATCCCATAAACATCATACTTTTCTCTATAAAACCGAGTTAATCTTTTAACGTAAAAAAAAGAGCCTATTTCAAATATAAATATAACTAACAAAATAGTCGCAATAATTAAAGCGACTTGTGTTAAATTTATCAAACTTGTTAGACTCAGTAAATAAACAGAACCGATTAGCGCAAGAACACAAATAAATATATATCCGAATTTTAATTTCATTATGCAAATATTAATTTTTATCTATATTTGTGGTTAATGGCAAAACAACACTAAAAATTAATGTATTCAACTTAATTATTAATCAAAGAACAATGGTATTAGTCTTTTAGTTCTGTTAAAAATAAAATCGCAGTATTTGTGCAGTAGAAAATATATAAATCTGGATAATGTAGTTTCTTTTTCCGCAATATGAATTAGAGGCCATATAATTTCCGGAGTTCTAACATATAACATAAATGTTTTTCTCAAAGAATCTATCTCAATTTTAGTTAACTGCGGCATATTAATTATGCACTCTTTAACAAGGTTTGAAGCGCCTACAATATTTTCCTCAAGATACCCCTCTTTCACGCATGTATCCCGTAAAGGAACGCCCTCAAAAGGATAAAAAACCGATGCTACCACAATGTCGCTATTTACACTTCTTGTAAGCCGGATTGTTTCAAAGACCTGGCCCCTGGTTTCATACGGAAAGCCCATCATTACAAAGGCGCATGTTCTTATATTGTTATTTTTCAGTATCCTGAACGCTTCAACAATTCGTTCCTGACTCATTTTGCGGTTAAGAACCTTTTTCCTTAAATCCTCATCCCCGCTCTCAATACCCACGGATATCTGGAAAGGAGCCTTTATCTTTTTTAAAGCATTTATCCGGTCGTTGCGAACAGTTTCGGGCCTGGTGCAGGCTATAAAAGGCAAGGCAATCCGGGCTGAATACTCAGAAACAAACCGCGACATATACTCCTCATCCATTGCCAGGAAACAGTCATCGTTTATCTTTACCAACTCGATATTAAATTTATTTTTGTAATATTCAAGCTCATTGATTAAAGCGTCAACGCCCTTTTTCCTGTAAAATTTCCCTTTGCCTTTGAAAATTTTTTTCATAACAGGGTTAATGCAATACGCGCAACCGTAAGGGCATCCCCTTGACACCTCAATATCTATTGTTCTTCGCAATTTGCCGTCAAAAGGTTGCAAAAGATGCCTCTCATCAAACAGGCCTATATCATAATATGGAATACTGTCCATCTCATCCTTAAGCATTCCTATGGGGTTTTTAACAACCGTTCCATTCTCTTTAACCCAAAAATTTTCCAGAGAACTAACGCTTTCGCCTTTTTCAAAACATCTTGTGAAATTTACTATCGGCCCTTCGCCTTCGCCCAGGCACAAGGCGTCAATATATGAATTTGACATGGCCTTTTCCGGACAAACCGTGGGGTATTTGCCGCCAATCAGGGTGTATGGCCTGTGCTCGCCTAATGATTCCAACAACTCTACGGCAAAATTAAACTGCCCCGATATACAGCTGACGCAAAGCAAGTCCGGTTTGTTGGACTGCACATGTTTTTTAAACTCGCTCCTGATGTCCGCTTGTTGAACATTAAAGGCTGATCTATCCGCCCGTTTAAACTCGCTGAACTTTTCACGGTCAAGGTTCATATACCCGCTCTTTTTTTCAAAAAATGTGGTGTCAAACAGCGATATTTCATGCCCCTCCCTTTTTAATACGGAAGAAAGTATGGCGATACCGGCGTTAATGCAACCTTCGCTTGATAAATTTGGATATAAAAAAGTAATTTTCATTGCGTAAAGACATATATGTCACGGTTCGTTAAAACCATTTATTTTTCAAGAACTATTACCTGAAACGCGCCTTTATCACCGTTATTGACTTCTATATCATAAAGCGGCAATAGAAACTCCATAAGATTATCAATCCACTCCTTTTTAATTGAACGCCTCTCATCCGGACTCAGGGAATTGGCCATCCTGATTAAAAGAGGCGACAAAGGGCGCAACCCGATATCCCAAATTTTGGCTGTAAGTTTCGAGATATAATAACAGTGGTCCACAACATTAAAGCCTATGTTTTTTGCAGTTTTTTCAATCTCGTCATAACCGGCAACCCACTGCATGGTTTCAGACCTGCCCCTGTTCAGCCTATTTAATAAAACGGATTGTTTCTCTTTCCACTTATATGATTCGCAATATTCAAAGAATTCAGGCGAGGGAAGGCATAAAATAGCCTTGCCTTTTTTTTTGAGTATTTTATAAATATTTAACAGCGTTTTTTGCGGACTACTTAGCCAGTAAATAATGTTGGAAAATATAGTTGAAAAATAGTTTTCCTCAAAAGGCAATTCAAGGTTCGCGTCATGTTTTTTTAATTCCGAGTAAAACTTTAACCCTTTTGCTTGCGCTAAAAGATTTGGTTTATTGTCCAGCCCAAACGAAAATTTATATTTTGGCTTATTCAGTATACAGTCGGATATATTTATTTTATTATCAGCGTCATAAATATCTCTGTTTTCATAAAAGCCTTCAATATTAGTATTTAAAAACCAGTCATAATCCAAAGTAAAAGACCCGCCTGCGGTTATAAAACTAAACATTCCGTTTCCGCAACCCAAATCAAGGGAAGGGGAGCCAATCTTGTAACCGGCAATAATTTCCGATGCCGCAGCGTCCCACAATGTATTCTCGGGGCGAAGCCATGACACATTTAAATGGGCTTTTAAGAAATTAATATCACGGTTCACATGCATAATTTTTAATTTATTGTTATTTGTAAAAACTTTTAGAACAAGTAACACACGTGGGCAGGCTATAAGCGCCTTTTTTAAACCCGTCTCGAAGTTCGGAGCATAATGCGCTATGAAAAATGTCCCTAATTGAAGTTTTATTAACATTGCCTACAACTATTTCATATCCATAATAAGAACAGCAAGGCAACACATCGCCGTTAGCGCGTATTATCAATTTTCGCCACAGCTCTGAACAGCGGAAATCTTCAACATGTTTTGCGGTTGAAGGAACAAGATTTACATTTAAATCATAATAAGTGGATAAAGGTTGTATCTCTACATAGTCAACAAGGTTATTAAATTTTTCATTAAACATCTCTATTTCATGAATATTAAGGCTACTGGAAACAAAACTTGCGCGAACACACGGCAAAACAAGATCGTTTTTTAACTTGTATTCATTTACATATTCAATAATATTAACAACTTTGTCAAAATCTCCGCCGGGCCGCGCTTTGTTATAAGTTTCCGATGTGGCGGCGTCTATGGAGAAAAGAAACTGTGTAACGCCGGCGTCAATTAAACTCTTAACCGCTGATCTATTTAGCAAATTTCCATTGGTTGTAATAAATATATCCATAAATCCATGCTCCTTCGCAAACGCAACCCGACCGGCAAGATCTTTCACTAAAAGAGGCTCGTCATTTGAATGCATGGAGACAGACGGGCACCCAGACTCTTCCCCCTCCAAAATAACGCGTTTGTAAAGATCAAAAGGCATGACTTTTTCATCAATATTATATTCCTTTTTTTTATCCGGCAGGCCATGTATGCATGATGGGCATTTCAGGTTGCAGCAATATGTTTGCTCAAGCATAAGATAAAGAGGAAAAGGAGGGCAATATTCAAACCTGCCCGCTTCCAGATAATGCTTCCTGTACGTCAAGTATCTTTCTCCATATCTGGACGCCATATCCATCTCTATCTTTCCCAGCCCGTTCTCATGCCTGGTTGATAAATTGTCCTGGGTCGCAATATTCATTATCTCTTTTGCGCAAACAGGCGAAGATTATCGCCCTTTCCGCTTGCGTCTATCATTTTTTGCATTTCACCGGCATTCTTAAAAATAAAACTCATGTCAATACCGGAATACTTCTCTTTATGCAACTTAACCGTGGTTTCAATGTGCTGAACATCAAGCCCCTTGGTTAATACATCCGTTATTTTAAACCCGGCTTTTTCAAATTCCATTCTAAATGTCTTAGGTGAATAGTGGCGAATATGCACATCAGGGGCAAATATCTCAGAATCTTCACCGGTTATAAAAGCGTTAAAACTTTCAACATTTTCAGTGTAAGCAAAAATCCATCCGCCCGGCTTTAACATTTTATGCGCTATCGATAAAAGGGAGCGAGGGTCGGGCACGTGCTCCAAAACATCCCAGAGAGTAACAACATCAAAAAAGTTCAGGCTAAAACTATCTTCTTCCAAATCTCCTTCTTTTACATTTTGCAGCTCTAGATCGCCTGTGGCGAATAGCGCCATTGCCGGGTTTTTTTCGATTCCATAAACGTCAAAACCAAAGTTTTCGGCAACTTTGAGGAAATGACCGGAACTACAACCTATATCCAGCAACCTGCCTGATGAAACGCGAGGGCAAATAATATTTTCCACACGTTCGCGAAAAATTGTTTTCATTCTGTAGTCGGCTGATGGAAGATATAGCTCTTTAAATGAGTTTGCAAATCGGCCATCTTTATATTGGTTATCTAAATATTCACTCCGAGGCCTTGGAGAGAGGTAAACAAGGGAGCAAGATGGGCATCTGAAATATGGAAATCTATATTTCATGAAGATAGAGCTTGAAACAGGCGGAGTAGGCGCGCAGCATAAAGAGCAAGGAGCCTCTTCAATCATTTCTCTTTTTAGAGAAGCGTCATTTTCAGACCAATAACTCTTAAGCTCTGCGGCCATCATTTCACAATGTTTCTCAAAAACACCTGATGGGTGCAGTTTAGTTTTGTCGGGAATGAATTCTTTCACTGTTCCTCAAAATTTTCTATTTAGCAGCTTTAATCTTCACTAAACCTGCCTCGCATAAAATCAATTAAAAGCTTCTCGCCGTCGCTTCTATCCCAACGCCAATCGCCTAACGTTTTTTCAGCAAGTCTTATCAACCTCGCCATCTCCTTCAACTCGCCAGGTTCTATAGAAAGAACATGATCCGTGCCTAAATACTCTTTCCCGTTATGGTAATTATCAATCGGTTTCTTGCGATCCAGAGTAATATGTTTTTCAACTACTTTCGCGCCGGCGGCAACAGCCAAGGCAGGCACAAATGGATCAACGGTATGGTCTGAATAACCTATTTTCATATCCGGGTATAAATTTATCAACATTTTCATCATGCTCAATTTTGCGTCTTCAACATCCATTGGTTTCAGGCCTCGTTTATCCAAAAGAGGGCCGGTGGGATATTCGGACACGCAATGCAAAACGAACAAATCATCTACAACATCCAAATCATTAATAGCGGAATTAATTTCTTCAAGCGTGGCCATGCCGGTTGAACAAAACACTGTTGTAAAATTATTCTTAATATATTCCCGCATCTCCAAATCAACAAGGCAGTTGCTGGCAATCTTGACTTCAGTCAATCCAGCGTCTATCAACCAGGTAGCAGTTTTACAATTTTCAGGCGAAAAAAGAGTTTGAATTTTATATTTCTTGCCTAAATCAACTAGCCGCTCAATCTTTTCAGGATTAAGAGCAATTTTAAAAAACCACTCTTTTTCAGGGTCGTCTTCTCTTATTGTTGCATAGTCAAGTGTTTGAAATTTTGCGTAATCGCAACCGGCATCAGCGGCGGCTTCTATAAGTTTTTCAGCGACCTGCATATCGCCGTTAAAACATTCTCCTATCTCGGCAATAATAATTACTTTTCTGTCTAATATCATGATATACTACTTTCAAATTACGTGGATGTTTTGTAAATCCGTTAACAATGCTAATTATACAACTCTTTAAGTTTTGAATTAGATCTCATAGATGAATAAATATTATTACGATACTCAATTTTGTAATGACAATTTTTGCAGGGCAATGACGAAAGATTGCCTCTAAACAATGCTCTACGCACATTTTCCAACCTCTTGCCACTCCAAATTTCAATCAAATCACTTGAACCAAGGTTGCCAACAATTGCCTCTCTACCGTTATCAACACAACAAATACTAGCGCTACCGTCCACATTTACTGCAAGAGAATAAAATGGATTATCACAAATCGTTGTATTAATGCTATTTTTAAAGAAGAAATCCCCTTCCTTTTTGTTACAGCCACACCAATCATGATATTTATGGACAACAATCTCTACCGGAGCGTTTTTCCATTGTTCTTTAAAAGATTGCAGTTCATGTTTATTCTCTTCCAGTACAATAAATGACAAGCTTATTTCCAGATTGAAATTCTTTTGCAGCAGGCTTATTATTTTTTTCTCAAGCTGTTTATACATATTGCGGCCTTTTACTAAGGCGTAAATTTCCGGAGAAAAAGCGTCAACACTAATATTTATAGAATCAAGCCCTGCGGAAACAAATTCTTTAACTCTATCATTTGTCAATAATTGACCATTTGTAGTAAAAGATATACGTTTGCTAATACCTTTACTCTTTGCAAAATCTATCATTTTTGATAATTCTTTATTCAAAAGAGGCTCGCCATCTTTGTGAAGATAAATTATCTCTAATTTATTTTCTTCGGGAATATTCTCGATTATCTTTTTATACAATGAAATAGCCATTGTTTGTTTACGAAATTGATAGCTGTCCTGAAAACACATTAAACATTTAAGATTGCAAGCGTTACAGGCATCTATATTTAATGAAATCGGGAATTTTAAAGGCATCTCGCTTATAGTTTTCAAATGTTTTTCCATAATTACTCAATTGTATAGTCCAGCCTCTTGACACTATTTCCTCTAATTATTTGCAATGAATCCTTCCCGTGATTAAAAAGCAAATCTAAAACTGACAAAAACGGCATAAAGTTTGCGTCCATTTGTTTATAAACAGGATGATAAAAAGATTGATACTCAATCTTAATATTATGTTGGTTAAATTCATTTTCGTGTTTTGTGCCTGTGCCCGCTATGCCGGAAATACCAAGAAGAAGATAGGAGCTTTTCATAGTTTTGCATATATTAAGTATTAATTCAGGACCTGTCTCCTGTTTTAATTCTAAGTCAGAAGCCTTAATAAAATTAACATTATCAATATCTAAAAAACGGCTAACAAGCTTTATTAATGCAATATTTATATCAGCTAAATTCGCCCATTTTTTGTTAAATACATTAACAATTTGATTAAAATAATCTTGAAAATATGGAGCTTTTTGATAATTGAACTTAATGCTCTGCGCTACTTTCCTTGACCAATTTATAGAATTATTTATTTTAACATCTTTTATTTGCTGGCCCCATTTGCCTTTAGTCAACACCGGCACATTAAGCCATATAACATTGCGCTTACTCTTGATACGATTACGATTTTGAAAATAATGGTAACGAAAATCGACATTATCAAGAAAAACAAATGTGTCTACCTGTGACAATTTATCAAAATAACCCAACCAAGGAAGGAACTCAGGTTGATGAATTGCTATCTTCATTTAAAAACAATATAATTTAGCGTTGCTATTATTCTAAAGATTAAGCCTAATTAGAAAGGAATCCATAAATATACTTTGCCACCTCATCAGAACCTTTTTCGGTAAAATGCATCTCATCAACAAACAATTCAAGGCGCTTTTCTTCGCTAAAAGAATTAAAACCGGAAGAGACATCAATAAAATCAACGCCAATATCATTGCTAATGCCATTTAAGAGTGTAGATATAAACTTCTTAAGCTTATAAAAAAAAGGAAACGACGCGTCTGTAACACGCGTCCGCTTTAAAATAATATCATATTCATATGATTTCACGCTTACATCCCGACAAAGCCCCGGAAGATTAACAAGCGCCATTTCAGCATTTATTTTGGAAGCTATATTATGCATATTTATAATGTTATCTCTAAACACTTCTGTATAATCTGTGTCTAATTTTAGTCCTTCGGTGTACTTAATGAACTTCTCGTTACTATGCGATTTGTGAACAAGGAATCGAACATAAGCATTTTCCATCAATGCGAAATTAAGCCACCATCTCTTTTTATTAACTTTTCTTTTATTAGGATCATGCCCTTGCACTCCCGCATAAAGATCATTCCAATTAAAAGCCACTAAAAGTAGATCCGGTTCAAATTGTTGAACTTCGTTTTTAAGTCGCAACAATCCTTCCCGAGTCCTCCAACCACCAACGCCGGCGTTAATTACCTCTACTTTATTTACGTTAAGCTTAAACTTGAAATTACTATCTTCATCAAGCATTTTCTCCAACCTCGCGCACCAGGTCTTGTCATCATCAGACATTTTGGACATTGTTGTGGAGCCTCCAAAAGCCACAATCCTGAATACATGGGGCTCTTTCTGAACTAAAAACTCTCTACCTCTATATCCTTTACTATTAAACGAGAATGACTTATCAAAACCTTGCACATTTGGATGTTTTCGTATATCTGCGCTTAAGTTGTCGGAACTGAAACCCTTTGCAGGAACCGCTCCATATATATCATCACTTTTAAAAATACCTAGTGAATGAGTATCAGGATAAGCAACCATTCCATAAACTTTAATCTTGTATATCCTATAAGCGCCTTCAAGCAAAAGAAATGAACTTACAATTATAATAAATGCCAATAATACATAAAAAAATATTTGTTTCATCTTAGAACCTGAATCCTTGACCATTTATTAGATAATATCATAATCTTGATTTTTTAGTTTTATTTTAATAACTCTTCTAAGTTTTTTTTATTATTTAAATCCATAATTTTTAAACATGCCTCAATTTGATCATTGATTTGATTGCTATTGAACCCTTTATAATAAAGAAAATGGAGATAAGCGTTCACAAACTCAGAAAGGCCTCGATCAGACATTTCACATTCGGCGCAAACAGGATGACCGTCTAACTTGCCTGACCTATGCGCGTTTCTTATCTCCTTAATTTTTTGGCCGTTCCATATTTCCAACAGCGTATTGTCATTAATATTACCCACAATTAACGATTCATGAAAATCCCTGCAACAAACCGTAACCTTGCCGTTGTTTAACACAAACATGGAGACAAACGGCAGCGGGCATGCCTCTTTTGCTTTGTACTTGTCATATAAAGCAAATTTTTGCTCTTTAAAGACGCTGTTGTCGGCGGCAAGGCAATTTAATAGTGTAAACCTGATGTTATAAGGTTTAATCATCTTGAATGTTTCAAAAAACAAGCCGGCTTCAAATATGTTCAAATTTGACAATGCAACCTGAACCCTGGGGAATTTCCCCTCTTTAATAATTTGAGCCTCCTCTAAAGCGTTGAGATTATCAATTAAATCGTTAAACTCGCCGCCTTGTCTGATCTTGTTATAAGTCTCCCTTGTAGCCCCATCAATAGATACGCTGATTCCGATAATATCTGAAAACTCATTTAATATTTCAAGCCTTTCCTTTATTAGCAGCCCATTTGTGCTTATACCGACCTTTATATTATATTTGCGGCAAATTGTTAACAAACGGTCCAGTTTGGGATGCAACAAAGGCTCATTTATTGTATGGAATTCGGTGTATGTTAAACCAAGATCCTTAAATTGGGAAAGGACATGATCCAGAAGGCCCTCATCGATCATGCTTTTCTCTCTTGTCGACTTTTTAGGCAGGCACATTACACAATTGAGGTTGCAAATCGAAGAGTTTTCAATCACTACCTGATTTGGAAATTCAGGGACTTTGGGCGCGGTAATTTCCGGTCTGTTAAGGGCTTCAATCGCCTTTTTAGCGTAAAACCCGGGCCCGTCTTTTTCCAACATCGATTCAAAGGCCCTGTTTTTTGCCCTGCGCGCTATTGACTTTGCAAAATTTTTAACTGTCATTTGATTGAAACACCATTATGTTTTCTCATGAAGCTTATGCCGGGAACCGGCAACTATTAGAAATGAGACTTTTGTAATTAATCCTCACTTTATTGCCGTCATTTATTACACTGCATACCGCATTTTTCAGCCATTAAGCTAAGATAACAACCCTCTGTTATATTAAAGAGACAACTATAGCAGCTTGTTGTCATTATTTTATTTTTAGTTATTATTTATCCAATTTATTTATCTTGACTAAACATATTTCAAAGCTATTATTATAACTATTCCATGTTTATACACATCTAATATTTTTGCCAATTGTTTACTAATTTGCCCTAAGATGTTGATAATATTATAGTTGTGAGTATTATATATTGTTTGGCTTTTAAAATTAATAAGCCGGGCTGTTACAATACTTTATAATTTAATTTCACAATCATAAAAAAAAAGGGGATGAGTTTATGTAAATTACGATTAAAATTGATTTTTCAAAATATGAGTTAGTGTTAGTTTATTATTAAATATTTAAAGGAGAATTTTATGACTTTAACATTAGGGCATATGGAAGCTTTTAAAGCGCTTGGGCAAACGCATTTGCAGTACAATTCAGACAGCACAGTAGACATTGTGTTTCCTTATGTGTTTTCCAACGGTTTAGCCTGGTCGCCCATCACAAATATATCAACCGCGGCAACCGGAAAGACAACCAGCAATATATATTGGCTTGGGATTTATTATGACGGGACAAAAGAGTATACACCAAGCATTCCTCCGCAAGTGGATGATATTACCGTTGCATGGAGCAGCGCCAACACTTCCGAACCTGGCAGGCCGGCAAACGGCGTCAAGATCGGCACCTACATCAGGGGCGTGGGCGACGCCGGCGGCGACTGCGACATCACAAGCTTCTGGCAAAAAAGCAATAAATGCATGTATCAAACATTTATAAATGTAACAATTAACACCGACGGCATGGCGACGGACTATTCGCTTGCGGATGTAGTGTCGCCAACCGCGATACGCGTCATGGGTAGCGACAAGATGACGGGGCAAACCAACACAACGTCTATTTCATCTGTATATCAAACAACCGGCAGCAACACGTTGCTGGAGACACATGCAACGTGGGACGCGGGGGTTAGCGTTGCAAAAGTATTATCGACATCCGTTGATTTCTTTTTATGGACACCGCAAATTGCCCGCAATGACGGCAACATTGTAGGCGGCAGTTTTGCCAGCCATCTTCTCAGCGTGTATGCGTTTGAAGAGTAAGAATTAAAGTTTCTGTTGCCGGGCTATATAAAATAGGAGCCCGGCAACAAATAATGTTGAGGATAATTATATATAGACGCGGTTTTTCATCACTTTCCTATAACTTCCGCCCGGCGAGTGTATTTATCAACATTAATCCGCGTATCGCCAAATTTTTCCAAGACCGGAACTGTTTTTCTGGGCAAGAAGCACTCTCTACAGCATTGCATCTCCATAAATCCATTGTCTTTTAAATGCAGTTGCCTGGCTTTGGTTATCAACTCTCCATGCCAGACCTTCTTTAGCGAATCAATGTTTGCGTCGCCGATTATATTTTTGCCCATTTCATCGTTAATGCAGAGCAAAACGCCGCCGTCGGATGCGATAACCAGGCGTTGATACAAGACCGGGCATACAAAACCGTCTTCGTATTCTATTTGCGTTGCATCATCATTATTTAGATAATCAATTAAAGGGTTTGAAGCGATATTGTCAACATAGGGGTCGAACGCTTTATAGTAGGCAAGAGGATCGTCTTTTATCGCCGGCCATAGAGTTTGTATCTTTATAACCGGCTTAATGGAGCCGTGTCTATCCTTTATCCTCTTAAACTCTTTTACCCGCTCATACATCTCGTTAAATTTAGCGGGTTTTCTTATAGATTCATATTGCTCATTTAAACCGTCAAACGATATTGTAAGCCAGCCAAGCCCGGCCTTCATTGCAGCATCAAACTTTTCAGGCGTTAAGCTATAAAGATTGGTCAAACTAGCGACTTCTTTAATCCCGGTATTTTTTGCGTATGCTATCATTTCAATAACATCTTTATGCAAAAACGCCTCGCCGCGCAGGGATATCCGTATTGAATAAACTCCGTTTTCAGCGCATTGATCCACAATCTTTTTGAAAAGATCAAAGTCCATAAACCGCTTTGATACGTTTTCTTTAAACTCGCCGGTTGTGGTGTAGCACATGGGGCAACTTAGATTGCATACGGATGATATCTCTATATCAACGTGCCCAGGAAAACTTAATACCTTTTTTAACCTCGGTATATAATGCCAATAAAATCGATTTCGCAAATATGAAAATAGATGACCACGGGCTCTTTTATAATCAAATCCCGCTTGTTTCCATTTAGATAAAACAAACTGGCCTTTATTTATTTTCATTTATCCGTCAATTGATTTTTTAACAATATTTGCTCGGCAAGCCAGAAATCAAAGCTATCATCAATCTCCACATTGGACTCACGATCAAGAATAACGCGCTCTATGTTATCCCCATAACGGTCTCCTTGTAATATTAAACCTGCGTCAATGACATAAACGTTGCCGTCATCATAAAAAAAGCCGTTTATATCTTGCCTGGGATTAACACATTTTCCATATTCTTCAAATTTGCACATAAAACCGGTGGCTAAAGAATGAGGCCTCTTTTTTAAAAATGTTTCTATACAAGAATCTATAAGGCCGGAAGATCGAATCGGCGATGTGGCCTGAAGCAGTACAACAATATCGCATGGAATGCTTTTAACTGCATGTTGCAGCACATCTAAAGTCGCCACTTTATCGCCGGCCAAATGAGCGGGACGCGTTAATATTTCGGAACCGAGGTCTTTTGCTATTGCGGCTATGTCGTCATCTTCCGTTGAGACAACATACCTGTTGATTAATTTTGATTTAAGCGCGCGTTCAATAGTCCACGCAATCAATGGTTGGCCTGCTATCGGTTTGATATTTTTGCGCGGTATCTCCTTGCTGCCTCCCCTTGCAGGTGTTATGCCAAGAATGTTCATATTTGAATTATTTGTATCTATTCAGCGTAATTTATAACCCTGTGTGAAATCGTTCTTTTTAATGTATTGTGACATTGTTAGAAAATGACTAAAGTTTAAAGTGAGCTAAAATGCCTAAAGTTCCTGTAAAAATCAATGATTTTAGACTTTTATATATGGAAGCTGCGCAGCTTGTCTGCTATAGTGAGAATCATCATCGTATAGGAAAAATAGAAGCATTCAAAAATTGAAAATTTTTACCTGAACTTTAGCTCACTTTTAACTTTAGATCACTTTAGTCACTGGGTCTAATAAAGAACTTTGCATACTTTATGGCAAATCCGCTGAATAGTTACAATTATTTCGGTTTAGTCTAATTTACAACCATAAATCCCGCATAATCATAAACGCTTCCGCGCATTTAAAACCAATTTCACTGCCCCTTTTTGAAGCCAGGGCTTTTAACGATTCCGGCGACCGTGGGTGTGGAAATTGGCGCTTTTCGGTTTCATAACACGCGCAGGCGTTAAGCTTCTTTTCTAAAAAGTCTTCAACATTAACATAAAAATTAGGTATGAAAGTTTCTGACGGAACAGGCGGGGATTGGTCGGTAGATGATGGGGTCTCATATAGCAGCCATTTTTTAGGAGCGTAATCGGCAAAAGGGCGTATTGCCACGCGGACGGCCTGAAAGACGGCGCGGTGATCCTGATGGTTGTCGCCATAAAAATTTGAATAAACGAGGTTCGGATCTACTTCTTCGATAAACTTCTCCAGCGGAATTAATATATCCTGAATAGAGGCGTCCAATCTCTCATCATTTAAATCAAGAAACCTGGCCTCTTTATACCCAAGGATTTTTTTTGCGCTTAAGGCGTGATTAACTTCAATTTGGTTCTTTTCCCGGTCAAATTCCCTGATGTAAACTCTATGAGCAATAAAACATACATAAACATCGTCCCTGTTGGATGCATGTTTTGCTATTGTGGCGCCCATCCCGAGGGTTTCATCATCCATGTGCGGTGAAATAACCAATACTTTCATTATATGTAGATTGTATTCTTATTTTTGTCTGTTAAACTTTGTTTATACCACTCAATATATTTTACAAGGCCGTCTTCAAACCTGGTTTCAGGTTTCCAGCCTAATTCTTCTTTGACTTTTTTATTTGATATCTCTTTGCTCTGAAAATCTCCCGGTCTGCCTTCAACATATTTAATTTCAACATCGCCTATTATCTTCTTAATTAATTCCGCAATATCCTTAATAGAGACTTTTACGTCGCCTTCCAGATTGTATATTTTATTGTCGGCAATTTTTTTAGCAGCCAGAACGTTGCCTTCAGCCAGGTCCTCAACATACACAAATTTGCGAAATTGCAATCCGTCGCCGGCGATTGTCAAAGGTTCTTTATTTAAAGCTTTTTTAACAAAAACCGGAATAACCGCCGCCCCCCTTGCCCTGGGGCCGTACGGTATGCCGTAACGTAAAATAGTTGTATTTACCCCGTAAAGTTTTGAATAGGCATTGCAATAATATTCCGAAGCGATCTTTGTCGCCGTGTACAAATGCGTAGGCGAGTGCAGGGGCGTCTGCTCATTAACATTAACATCATCAGCCTCGCTATAAACCCAGACGGTGCTGCCGTACACAACTTTTATAACATCGGCTTTACGCGCGGCTTCCAATACATTAACCGTGCCCCTTGTGTTAATAGATTCAGAATAATCCGGTTCAACATAAACATCGTTAACATCAGCGATGGCGGCTAAATGATATATAATGTCAACCCCTCCCATTGCCATGCCCAACGCCGCTTTATCGAGAAGGCTTCCTTGATAATACTCCACATCTTTGCGAAATGTGGGCATAACCATATCATATATTCTTACTTCAACGCCTTTTGCCTTCAGTTTATCAACCACATGCGATCCGATAAAGCCGGCGCCGCCTGTTACCAACACTCTCATAATTAAGCCCCGCTCTTTTTGAAATGATTAATATTATCTTTTAGCGAATCAACAACGTATTTAACTTCGGAACTTTTCAATCCCAAATAAAGGGGTAGGCATATATGGGATTTTGAAATTTGTTCCGTGTTTGGAAAGCCGCCATTGCCGGCCAAAACTTCCCTGTATTTTTTAAAAACCGGCTGAATATGGCATGGATATTCATAAACCTCGCCGGTTAGCGATACGCCATACACCTCTTTCATCCTGGCTTTAAACTTTCCACGGTCAACAACCGCGTCCAGGAAAACAATATATTTGTAATACGACGATTTGATATTGTCCGGTATGTTCAATTTGCGGACGCCGTCAACCTTCTCAAGCAGTTTGTCATAACGCGCGGCAATTGTTTGCCTCTCCTTAACAATAGCCCGGGCCTTCTTCATTTGAGACACGCCGACAACCGCTTGAAATTCGGACATTGCCCAGTTTGCGCTGAAATCGTCATGGATATAGGGGTTGCCTGCCACTTTTGCGTGAACCCGCAACGATTTTGCTTTTTCATATATTTCCTTGCTGTTTGTTGTCAACATGCCGCCTTCGCCTGTTGTTAACACTTTTGTGGGGAAGAATGAAAACGCTGCGGCGTCCCCCAGACTGCCGGCCGTTTTCCCATTTATAGTTGAGCCGTGGGCATGGGCCGCGTCTTCTATAAGGCTGATTTTATTGCTTTTGCAGAACTTTGTGATTTTCCCGTATTCAGGCGATATTGCGCCGCCTATATGAACCAATATAACGGCTTTTGTGTCGTCTCTAACTTTTTGCCGCATATCATTAAAGTCCATTTGCAGCGTCTCTTTATTGCAATCAACAAGAATGATTTTAGCCCCGGCATAATAAGCGGCGATTGCCGTGGCCATATATGTGTTGGATGGGATAATAACCGTATAGTTTTCAACTTCAACGGCTTTTAAAGCCATGATTAACGCAGCGGTGCAACTGTTTACGGCGACCGCGTATTTAACACCGCAAAAACCGGCAAACTTCTCCTCAAATTGCGCGACATTTTCACCCAAGGTCAGCATGCCGCTTCGTAAAACCTTTTCTACCCCGGCCTTAATATCGGCAATCTCTTTTTCCGAAAACGGTATTTTTATAATAGGAATTTTCATTATTTCAGGGAATTTAAAGAGTCAAATAGTTTTTTAAAATATGGCATTTTTTCATTAATTTTATTTATCACTTCCGCTATTTTCCCGCTTTCGTCTTCATATTCATGAGCAATAATATTCCTGATCTCTCTAAGCTCAAACCATTCTCCAGAGTTAATTTCAATGCCGATTTTTTCAAGACAATTAATCATATCCAACATTGTCATTGCATCAGCATTTTCGCCCTTGCTTATAAGAAAACGCTTAAAAACAGAGCCCATGCCGTCCTGAAATTTGGAAAATCAATATGTAATTTGATCAAGGCTCTCCACCATCCCTTCATTTTCAACAATACCGGCAATATCCGTCGCGCTCAACGGTATTTGAAAATTTTTAAACAACTTATTAAAAGCATAGTCCAGCCTCTTTATATGTTTCCCGCATTCGTCTAATACTTTTAAAAGCTTAAGCTTGTTTATCTCTTCAGCAGTCATAATTCGACGCCTTTTGACAATGCCTCGCGTTCCACCAATCTTTTGTTATCCTTATTGAAAATCACATCTATCTTTTGGTCGCCAATTTCCATTTTTACACCGGCAAGAAATTTCAACTCCTTATCAAACAGATCATTATTATCAACCGCTATAATATAAAGGTCTATATCGCCGCCCCGCGCATTTTCATCAACCCTGCTTCCAAAAAGAATAACTTTAACGCCTTCTCCAAAGATTTCGCGCGCTTTTTCTTTTATGACATTGACAACCTCGACCGAAAGTCTTATATTGACGTCATTTACCGGAGTTGTTTTCATTTTGTAATGAATCTTATTCCGTTGCCTCCCGCCGGACAACAGCAAATATTATCAATCTCTAAATTGCTCGCCATAAAACACTTTAGACGGTTCTGAAATACGTAAAAGACGGCCAATAATATAAATCAATCTTTTAGAAGGTATTTGCAAATCAGCTTTTGTCCACCCAATGCTCTCCACGGGTATAAGGTTTTGATAAAACTCGTAATAATCTCTTTTCGCGTATTTAAAATCTTGTGATATTTTTCTTACGAGGTTTATATCTTTTGCCACATCGCTGATAGATGCTATTTCATTATCATTATTAAGAAAATAGAACCGGCAATATGTGTCAAACAACAACATTTTACCGTCATTTTCAACTATAGATATTGCGTGCAGTTTTTTATCCGGAGGCGCGCCAATCAAATAGATGCCGGCTTTAAAGCCTGCCACAACCGCAAGCGTTGTAAAAACGTCCGCTGATTGATCATCCGACCCGTATCCTCTAATAATTATATTGTCAACATGATCATCAACTATCGGAAAGTTTGCGGGAATAGGCCTGATATTTTTAGAGGTCCACTCAAATAAGGCATTTAATTTTTCAATATCGCCGTTCGTATTTTCTAAAATATTATCAACTAATAAATCATATCTATTGCCCCTGACTATGAAGTCGGAAACCTTCATATATAAAGGCATAGTTATTAAATGATATTTGCCGTTAATCCCCTGCCTTATTGAGGTTTTAATATTTAACACAAAAAAAACAGACGCAATGCTTATTAAAACAATGCCTGTTTTTACGCGCCAATCATATTTCATCCCAAAAACATTAAAAATTTTCATACACGGAATTTTAATTCTTTGCTTTTAAAAAATTATAAAGCCCGCTTATACGTTTAGCCTAATCAATAACTTGTGGGCTTATTGGATATTTTTTCTAAAATTTTAACAAATTTTGGAGCGTTTACTTTTACTGAATATTTTTGCTCTATTGTCTCCTTGCCGGATTTGCCTATTTTATCTCTTAATTCCCTCGATCTAATTAGATCAGATAATTTATTAAACCAATCATCTTCATTTTTTGCCAGAAAACCGTTTTGTCCGTCTATTATAATCTCGCGATTCATGCCTACATCGGACACAACGCTGGGTATTCCCATGCTCATGTAAAGTATGGCTTTAAATCCGCATTTCCCCCTTGTCCATTCCGTATCCGGCATTGGCATAATGCCGATATCAAAACTGCTTAAGTCTTCTATTTCTTCTTTCAATCGCCATTGCTTATAAACTATATTTTGTAAATCATTTATGCAAAAATCGCCCCCAACTATTTTAAACTTTACGTTTTTAAATTTCTTTGATAACGAAATAATCACTTTTTTAATTGTTTCAAGAAATTTGGAAGTAGTAATGCTCCCTATCCATCCAATAACAACTTCGTTGCAAGCGCGCACATTATCAGGCAGACATATTCCTGTTTCAACAGGAGTTGGCAGCTCTGAAACATTGCGATTATATTTTAAAGCAAAATCGGCAAGATATTGATTGCCTGCGATTACATGCCTGCTCATCCTTATTATGTTTGCCACCCTATCAGGCGTCCTAAACCGATCAATAAAACTATTGTTGGCGCTGCTGGCCGGCAAAAATATTGCGTCGTCAAAATCAAATATAAACGGCTTTTTTAACTTGCATAAAATTGTTTCAAAAAATGCGCCTCCAATAGGAAACGATTCACGATGTATAAACACTGCGTCATACTGATAAATCTGTAAAATATCAAAGATCCTGTATAAAGCGCCCCTTATGAAGAAAAATATTTTTCTGCAAAAATGCCCCGGTTTATACAAAACCATAAATCCATTCTTGCTCCAAAACGGGCTTATAAAATAATCGACCCCAGCTTCCTTTAAATACGGCAAATACTGCTCAACCCTATATCTATTGCTGGCGCCTTCAGAAGGATATGGAATCCAAAATAATATTTTCATTTTTTAATATTATAAACACAATACAATCGCTAATTTTCAGGCAATATGCCTGAAAAAGAACTCCGATTAAATGCCGATAAACTTCCTGAATTTGCGATAATAGACCGAATTATAAAACAGCGATGAATGTGTCTGGTTAAAAAGCCAAAAAAAAGAGCTGGAACCTCCGCGGCACTTTTTACAGCGCATAGTCGGCAGTTGATTATGTTGAAATTTATTTCTTATAAGATTTGCTTTTTCGCTAAATAAAAATTCAGATAATTTTTGATCTTTAACATTGCCTACCACAAGTTTGCCGTCATAATCGCCGCAACACAAAGAATAGTCGCCATTATATAAGATGGAAATAGTCTCGCGCAAGGCGTCGCAACTGCCAAAAACCGCTGTCTTAATCTTATTATTGGCCAAACTGTTTTTCCAATTATGCAATCGCGTTATATTAAACGCCACATCCGGCAATGGCGAAAATGTATAATTGACCCTTGAAAACATGTTTGCCATATGTTTTTTTAATACAGCCGCGCCTGTCTTTGGCGGGATTGTTAGATTATATTTCTCTTTAACATTATCAAAAAAAACTTCCCACTCTTTTAATATAGCCACGCTCTCATCGTTATTGCCGGAAACAAAAAAACCTTTTTTTATATCATTTATAAATTCATTTTGTGTTTTTAAAACAGAAATTATTATCCTTGTAGCGGCCTTTTCGTGAAATTTTAAATCTATAGCGTCTCTTATGTTATTAATCCATTTAGAGAATTCAACACCTTTGCTTCTTCTGTGTTTAAAAGTTTCCGGAGTTGGTGTGTTAAGCGAAATGTATAATATCGACAATCCCGCATGGTACAAATCCGAAGCTAAATTATTATTTAATAAGCCCGCATTTGTATTGACTTTTGCTTTTATTCCTCGTTCCTCTATATATCTAACAATTGCGACAATTTCTTTGTGCAATAAAGGCTCGCCCATGACAAATAAATTAATTACTTTTGTTATATTGTTTTTATGAATATCGTCGACAATTTCCTTGACTGTTTCAAATCGCATAAACCCTTTTTTTCTTGTCATCTCCGAATTAGGGCAATATACGCAATCAAAATTGCATACATTTGTTAATTCAAGGTTAATATCGCGCAACGGCAGTTGGAAAGGAATCATAATATAAGCCGGAATCTAATGTTAAATTTTAATAAAATTTGCCTCTAAAATAGGCCGCTAATTATATAATCTATTATAAAGGTCCCAATAAATTTCAACCCCGTTTGACAGGTTAAAGTATTTTTTAGCTGTTTTTCGGCATCGATCTTTTATATCGCCGTTATTTTCAGTAAATTTGATTAAATCCATAGCGCCTTTTCTAAGATTAACTTCTGAAAAATTATCTATCATTATACCGACATTGCTATCTACAACCACCCTGTCGCTATCGCCTATTCCTTTGTTTATTACAATTGGAACGCCGCAAGCCAGGTACTCTCCCATCTTTGTAGGGGCTCTCCCTATTGCTGAAAAATATGGTTTATAAAACGCAATTCCCGCGCTCGCGCAAGACAACCAGGCGGCAACATCATCATGATTAACCGACTTTATAAATACACGGTTAATTTCAACATCTGCCTCTCGAAGTTTATCAGGCAATGAAGAAACATCGGAATGGCTTATTATAAGAAAGACCGCGTCTTCTTTATATTCGTTAAATATTCTGAAAAACCTTAACATCTCATCAAGCAAATAAACAGTGCCCAGGGAGCCAAGATATACCAACACAAACTTGTCGCCAAACGCTTCAAAATTATCTTGGTTTCTAATATTGTCGTTAAATTTATCTATATCAACACAAGTAGGAACCACATTTATAGGAATATTCTTTTTCTTATTAATATCACTAGCCGTAATATGCTCCTTCAACCGTTCCGTTAAAACAACCATTCCATCGGCATTTCTAATCGCGAGATTTTCAAGATATTTAAATACGCGAAAATTTAGCCCCCCTTTTTCCCAGGAGCCGCCCTCCGCTCTTTCATCAGCCCACAATCCCCTTACGTCAACCAGCAGCTTTATATTGGTTATTTTCCGTAATACTGTTCCTATAAGAGAGCCGAAAAATGTTCTCCCATGGACAATTTCTATCCCCGTTTTTTTTATTAAATAATACCCTACAACAACCCCCACGCACACATCTAATAACGTAGCCAAAGTTTTAGGGCGTTTATGGTACCAAAGTCTTTTCCAGGAAATGCCGTTCGTTTCTAAATACGAATTAAGCTCGCTTATTTCCGAAGAGCGCTCTTTTTTTTCAAAAGTTAAAATAGTTATGTTCGCGCCTTTTTTTGACAAACCTATCAAATAAGGAATAATCTGAGCCCTCCCCAATGGGTCGGTAGCGCCGTCATAAGATATGTAAAGCGTTTTCATACATTAGAACTCTATTAACATTAAAAACATTTAAATTCACGCGCCCTTAATACTAAATTTAAGGATAAAAGGGGTCCCCCCATATAAAACTTAATGTGATAAATCGACTTTTGATTAACGAGTTAATATTAGAGCTTATTTCCCAGTCGAATTTTTTGGCAAACTTCTCAACTTCAAAATTCATCGTTTTTTCATCATCGCTAAAATGAGGCGAATAAACCATCATTACTTCTTGCTCATCCCATAAAATCCTGGCGGCAAGATTTATCTTTTGATCTTCAAAATGCGCTTTCTCGTTTTCTGTAAAATCATGATGGGCCGGCAATATATAATAATCAAATTGCTTTAATTTATAGTGGCTTAAAAATTGAGAAATACTATTTCCGCTGTAAATTTGCCTTGGGATGTCATGGGAATAGTTTGCCGGACGCTGTGGAAATCGCGACCAAAGAAAATCGCAATTATGAAATCCATAATAGTACTGAAGAATTCTATCATGGTATATACTTTTATCAAGGCGCATTATTTTAATATCTATATCATCTATATTGTCGGATCTAAATCTGTGTTGAATGCGTTTCAAACCTTCTGTCCTTAAAAAATATCCGACCGTCTTTTCAATCTTATGCGGATGTTTAGGATTGCGTTTAGGTATATCGCTATTTATTATAAACGGTATTACAACACATACAACAATTGCGGTTACGATAAGGGGCTGATATTTTATGTAATGCTCTTTTGCCAACCACTTTGAAATAATTGAACAGATGTTAGCTAAAATAATGATGGAGGGAGGTATAAGATAGCACAACTCGTGCCCTTCAACTTCGCTTTTTGGAATAAGAACTATTAAAAAAAGAATTAAAGTAAACAAATTATATCCCACAAATGTAAAGCGCCATAGGTTTGAAAATAAATAAACAAACCCAATAAGCAATAAAATAGCCTGATAATTCATAAGGTACGAAACCTTTGATAATCCAAAACTTTGCAATGTTATTTGTTCGGTTGATTCTTTTAATCCCCACCAAATCAAACCGCTGGCATTAGAATAAAAGTATATAAATACATGGACGGCAAGATCCAGAGCCAAAGGAATGCCAAAAGCCAGAGCAATAGGCATGATCGCCTTTGAATTCCGCTTATAAATTAGCAGAAAAAAATAAGCAAATGATATCAAAGAAATTGGAAATGCGTTATCAGATGTAAAAGCTATTCCGGTGGCGCCCGCTATCAGGAGGAGCCATACCAACCTCATAGAGCGGGCATACAAAAGCATAAATGTCGCGGTCATTAAGTGCAATGTTACCAGAGGCAGAAAATCGTTTAAAAACCGCGCCAAGTGAGAAACAAATGGAATACCCACTGTGAAAGCAGCGGCTATCAATGCAGTATCCCGGCCAAGTTCAAGTCGAGTTATTATGTACACAAAAACGAGGAAGACTAAAGACGAAAAAACAAATGGCAAAAAAATCGCAAAATCAGTAAAAGGAATACCTAATGTATTCGTTAAGCAAGAGGAAACATAAACCATCATGTATCTCAAGGGCCCAACGTATTCAAGAAATGCGGATTTAAAAAAATTAAGCATCACCGGGTCTTTAAGATTAAAAAATGGCAAAAAATGATACCTTAATCCGCTATAATATTCGTGAGCAGAATAGCTGTACGCTTCAATTTCTATACCGGAAAATCTATAAACAACAGCAACAGACGCTATGCCTATTAACAGTAGAACCTCAAAAAAACTAATGGGTTTTTCATTAATTAATAAATTATTCTTAATGTTCATTATTTCAGTCTTAGTTTTTACCGGTTACTGAAAAATTAAAAATGTTCGTCCCCGCGATAATCAAGCGCATTAATTCGGAAAAAGAATTAATGCTTAAAAGCCGTTTTGCTATATATGAGGGCCTTAAGTAAATACTTCGATATGCTTTTGATACGCATTTTTCAAGTTCATGACCATGCACATTGCTAAAATACTCATTAAAATAACCTGAAATATGCAGTTTCTCAAGCGTTGCGTCGCTGCCGTCTTTTATTTCAGGATGCGAAGCGGCGACTTTATCAAAAATCTCCGTGCCGGGGTACGGCGTTAACAGTCCAAACGAAGCGGTGGCAGGTTTTAAACTTTTAACAAATGCTATCGTTTTTTTGATGGTCTCTTTAGTCTCTCCGGGACTCCCAAGCATTACATGAGCATGCGCGTCCAGCTTCAAATCTCTGCACCATTTAAAAACTTGTTTTGTCTGTTCAAGGAAAATCCCTTTATTGAGATTATCCAAAATAAACTGGTTGCCGCTTTCAACGCCTAGCTTAATCATATGGCAACCGGCCTTTTTCATAAGCGACATAGATTCAAAATCTATTAAATCAACCCTGCCGTTGGCTATCCATGAGATGTCTATGTTTTCGTCAATAATTCTATTGCAAATATCGCGATTTCTGTTCTTATAAGCTGTAAACGTCTCATCCCTAAAAAATATTTCCTTATAGCCCAAAGCAATCAATGACTTGATCTCGTCTATAACATTCTCAACAGAGCGCAATCTAATCTTTTTGCCGTAAAAATTGGGCACAGTGCAAAAATTGCATTTGCCCGGACACCCTCTGGAAGTCTGCATTGTTGTATATGGAGATTGTTTTATTACTGGATTGAAATAATCCAGCCCTTTGGGAAGCAAAGTTCTATCGGGAATCGGCAACTCATCCATAGCAATAAAAGGGTAATCGTCATTTTTTACCAAACGTCCGTCCTTATTATAGCCAATGCCCTTGATTTCCATATAATTCTCTTTATTAATAATCTTTTTAACAACATCGCGTATAATAAATTCCGGCTCTTTAAAAACTAAAATGTCAACAACCGTTTCTTTTATACAATATTCAGGCATAAATGTTGGATGCGATCCAAACAATATTGTTTTAATCTCGGAATTAAGTGATTTAATCTCCTTTAAAGCCTCTACATCATTTTGAAAACTATTTGTCGAAGACAAAATAATAACCGCTGCAAATTCATTTATTCTTTTTTTTACGTCATCATATTGATCGTAATTTAACCCCACATCCACAAGTTCAGCGTCTATTCCATTTTCCTTTAACACTGTAGCCACATACAATAAATTAAGCGGCGGCATCTGCATGCCGCCTATTCTTCTACCTCTGCACCAACATCCATATACAAAATCTCTTACTACATTTTTAATCTTTTGATCTGAAGGACTTAATATTAGAACTTTGTTCATAACAATCATTTCTTTCAATGTTTGCAATTACGCTAAACATCATAAAATTTTGCATTTTGAAACAAAAAAATAAAGTTACGTTTTTTGGCTTATTATTTTTGGATTAAAAAACAGGTTATACATTAACCCTATAAACGCAAGAAAATAATTGGCTATCAGCGCAAACATTATCGAAAACATTATGGCTTGGCTTGAATTCATATAACTTGCTAGTAAATATACATAAACAGACTCTCTAACACCCCAGCCTGCAAAACTAATAGGTATCAGAGTAGATAAAGCGGCAATAGGCACAACATTGAAAAACAAACTTATTGGCGCGTCAATACCGGGAAGGATTAATCCTATGAAATAAGCCATTAAACAAAACAATCCCCAAATAAACATTGAAATTAATGCGGCAAACACAGTTTCTTTGCGTAATTTATTTTCAAATTTGTATTCTTTTATTGCTTTAACTTTCTTTATTATAGGGATATGCTTAATTAGCGGTATGTTTTGAACAATTGCCTGATATATTAAAATTGAAATCAAAAAACTTGTGAGGCTTAACAGGAATAAGTTTTTAAATAATAAATTTGAAATAATAAATGATAAAGGCAAAATTATATCAAATAATCTTTCAAAGAATACATTGCTAAATGCCTCCGTTTTAGGTATGTTGTAATTTTTGTGGTAATAATAACCTCTGACAAAATCCCCCAATTTACCGGGAGTTATCGAAGCGTAAAAAAATGAAACCAGGGTATATCTTATTGAGTCTAAATAACTGATTTGTTTGGTTAATATGCTAAAAAAATACCACCTTAATGATTTTAGAGCCCATGTAATCAAAGCTATAAATAAAGCAAAAAACAAGAATGTCGGATTAGCATTGGCTAAACTATAAATTTGTTTCATATCAAAAAATTTATAGAATAGAACGCCAAAAAACGCCAAAGAACATAACAGTTTCAGGCAAAACTTTACACTATGTATTTTTTTTTCAAATATCCGCATAAGGACTCAATAAAACGCTAAGGCGGCTAACGCAAATATTCTGGATATTTACCGCTTAGATATAGGCTGGACTTGCGCGTTGTTATTGGACGAAAAGCATGATTGCCGTTTTTCCCGGCAGAGTGTTTGTGGATTAAAAATTAGACCAAGAGGGACTACCAATGAAGGCTAAATATTAAAATTATTTGCGGTAGGCGCCCAGCACAACACTTTTAACCGTGTATGCCATCGCATAACACAAATTAATATTTTCCAAGCCCTCAGGCCATCATATTCTTCTATACATGAGGCAGCTCCGATTTTTATTAATCTATGCTGTTTTTTTTAAGCAATAATAGACTCTAAGCAGATCACGATGAATAGATGCGACATTAAATTGGCGCAAATCTTTTAAAAAGTTATATTTAAAATACCAATCTATAACCCTTTCATTTTTGCATTCGTATTTTATTGCGCGTATCCACTTCCGAAATTTGCCGGGAAATAATGACATGATTAAATCAGGCGTGAAAAAAATAATCCCGGCGCCAATAATGGAAATAAGGCCATATGGTTCAACTCCAACCAAACTGCCGTCTTTTTTCAATAAACTTAAAGTGTTCTCTATCGCTATTTTTGCGCATTCAGACACATGGTGATAACTGTTTGAATATATTATATCAAACGAATTCTTTTTAAAAGGAAGGTTCCTGCAATCCGCGACAACAGCCATAAAACCATTCTCCTTCGCTATTTTGCACAAATTTATATCATAATCAACGCCGACACAAATAGAATCGGGTTTATGGCTCTTAAAAGTCGCGATATTTTGCCCCGTCGCAACGAACAGCTCTAAAAAAAAAGTATCGTCAGGGCCAATATGTTTAGACAAATAACCTTGCTTCTTTTTAATTCTAGGAGCGGTTTCTTTATAAAGATCATTCCATATTGAAGAGTCTAATGCCATGCGCAACCGTGCCGTTTATAAAAGGCGGAAATAATTCGATTTAATATAATTATAAAAATTTTTATTAACAAGCATTATCACTTCAAAATCACGCTTTTGGTGAAGGCGATAGCATTCTTAATAAAAGCTTTAAGTCCTGCTCGCTTAAAGTTATACCAAATACGTCGAGGTGTAAAATAGAACATCATAAAACCCTTGCGCTGGAGCCCGATAAGGTCTTTAGGCGACAAATCATTAACTTTTATAACGGCATTCCCATATCGCTTGTATTTAGAGAAATCTCTCTCCAATAAAACCAAGCCGCCTTCGCCGTTTATAACTTGCCTGTAAAGTTCAGTGCCTGGATATGGAGTTGTAATATTTATATATATTTGGTCGCAATCATGCAATCCCCTTATAAATCTTAAGGTTTCATTTGCTGTCTTTGAAGTTTCATTTGGGTGCCCAATCATTACTGAACCGCGAGTCTCAATACCATATTTCTTCATTATTTTAAAACCATTAACTACATCTTCAAGTTTAATGCCTTTTTTTATTCCTTTTAAGATCGCGGGTGATCCGCTTTCTATGCCGAAAGAAACTCTTCTAAATCCAGCTTTTGCCATAATCTCCACTAGTTCATCATTTATAGTATTAGCGCGCGTCCACCCTTCCCAGGTAAAATCTAATCGCTTGTTTATAATTTTTTGACACATATCTATAACCCGATCTTTGTTCAACGTCAATGTGTCGTCAATAAACGCAATATGGCGAATGTTTAAGTCATTTACTAAATGTTCTATTTCGCTTACTATGCTATCGACTTCTCTATATCTAACTTTTTTGCCAAAAACAGTATGCGTGGAACAAAACGTGCAATTAAAAGGACATCCCCTTTCAGTCATTAATGTTGTAAACCGCTCAACGCCTTTGCCCGGCACACTCCAAACATATTTTTCCAACATTAACGCTTCCCTATCAGGCATGGGTATCCCGTTTATATCTTCAATGTGGCATCTGGACTGATTTTTTTTAACTTCGCCGTTCCGGCATTTAAAAATTAAACCGGGGATATCATCATACTTGCCTTTCCCATCAACAATGGAATTAACTAATTCTCTCATGGTTATTTCGCCTTCGCCATAAACAGCAAAATCAAACGGCCTGTCAGGTTTAACTATATCATCAGGCATTACAGTAACATGAGGGCCTCCAACAACAACAAGGACATCCATTTTCTCTTTAATCTTAGAGGCTATCTCTAGGGTCGCGGCAAATAGCGGGGTAGTGGAAGTAAAACCTATTAAATCCGGCCGAAAAACCTCAATTTCATTTAAAATATCTCCAATATTTTTTCCCTCTAATTCGGCGTCGATAATTTTTGTGACATGTCCCTCTTTTTTCAATACAGACGATATATAACAAAGACCTAATGGAGGGTAGCAATTGCCAACCCTTGCCGCCGAGGCATAACTGCCATAAATGCTACCCCATGGAGCTTGTAACAGTAATATTTTCATATAACAACCTTATTAAAATTATCTATGCGCACAATTTAAAATGATTATACTTCATTTCAATTAATACTTATTCATTAATTAATTGTATTACTCTAATATATTTTTTATTAAGTAATTTTCTCGACCTTCAGAATATGTTGACCTGAATATCATCTCGCCGATAAGACCAATTGAAAATGTTTGCAAACCAACTATTATAAGAAACACTCCTAAGATAAGACATAATAACGGACGGGGACTTGTCAACGTCAATCCTTCAGTATATTTTATGATTGCCAAAATTATGTTAATAGCCACTCCTACTGAAAGCAATAACAGCCCTATAAAACCAAAAAAATGGAGTTGCTTTTGAACAAATCTGGCAGTGGAAATCAAGGTAATCAAATCAAATAATCCGCTAAAAAAACGCCAAGCCCCATATTTAGATTTGCCAAAGCTTCTAGGATGATGTTCAACCTTAATTTCGCCAATCTTAAAACCATCCCAATGGGCAAGCGCGGGGATGTATCGATGAAATTCGCCGTAAAGTTTTAGATTCTTAATTACTTCTTGTTTGTATGCTTTAAACCCGCAATTAAAATCGTGAATTTTTATTCCTGTAACTAAAGAAGTAATCTTGTTAAACAATCTAGACGGTATTGTTTTGTTCAAAGGATCTTTTCGTTGAAACTTCCAGCCGGACACAAGATCGTATCCCTCATTTAATTTCTTAATAAAATTAGGAATCTCTTTAGGATCATCTTGTAAATCGGCGTCCATAGTTATTACAACCGCCCCCGTAACACTGCTAAAACCCGCCGCCAATGCGCAAGCTTTTCCATAATTCCTCCTGAATTGGATAACTTTGACATTCGCGCGCATTTGGCTTAATTTGCGTAAAATATCAAATGTATTATCATCGCTTCCGTCATCCACAAAAACAATCTCATAAGTTATGTTTAACTTGCTTAATGTATCGTCTATAGAAGCATACAATTTCTGCAAGCTTTCTTCTTCATTATACACAGGAACAATCACTGATACATCCATTAGTCCTCCTTGCGAACAACACATCCGCCTAGGATTAATTCACGCAAAAAGCCATATTTGGCAATCTGTTTCGTCAATTAAACTTTAAATCGAATTGACAATCGTCAATAAAAATTTATAGGCGGCTCTATGCCGCTAAACTCAATTTATAGAATTTATTTCTTTAAATCTAATTGTCCCAGGACTCCACAAAGACCAGCCACTCCTGAAATAATTAAAAACGGCATTAGCATGTCGCGGTGCCTAAACGCAGTGCCGATATTGCCTTCGCTAATAGCGATTAACGGCAAAAACATCATAACATAAAACACAATTGGAACTATGCGTGGCCTTTCATGCCTAACGCCCGTCAACATTCCAACAAGTATAAACGGAGTAAACACCAATATAAGAAACGTTTGGAAATACGCCAAAACCGCGGCTTTACTATGCGGTCTGCTGATTAACGGCTCGTAAAGAAAATGGAAAATCCCTTTAATAACAGAGAAAACGACCTCCCTAAAACTCATATCGCTTATTAAACCATAAATATCTGAAGGAATGCCAAATACTTCGCCGCTATAAACATAAAATTTCTCAGGTATAATTTTATAAACATTCCCGCCCGTGCTTACATATCCTACGTGGGAGGCAAATAATTTCCCTGGGTCTATTTCTTGTTTAAGCCTGTCCGCGCCCGCAAAATATAAGGCTATAAAAATTATTATTGCGGTTAATATAATAGCATTTTTTTTTTTAATTCCTAATCGTGAGCCTAAAACTATAGAGGACGCAATAAAGGCTATTATCGGAATAATTAAATTCTCACGTAAAAAATAGATTGCGCTTATTGGAAGCAAAAACAAAGCTCCAATTATTAATTTATTATCTTTTTGAAATTTAATTAATAACCAAACAATCGCCGTTAAAGAAAGCACAATTAACGGCTCTTTTAAAGCTGTAATAGAAAACAAAACCGATGACGGCATAAATAGAAAAACCACCATAGAGATTTTTCCTACCCTTTGGTTAAAAACCTCGCTTCCAATATGATATATTGTTATTCCCGTTAAAATACTATATAAACAATTTATAATTTTTATAACCAAAGGGCTATAGCCTATAGACGCAAATATCAATCCTATATAATAAGAATATTTGCCCGCTTGATAAGATGAATAAGCCGGCCAGCCCTCAGAATGTATAATATTGACGAGATTCTCGTAATCGATATATTTAAAAACAGTCGAATTTGGCATTGTATAAAGATCGCGCCCTAGCATAAGCCGTGATATATACCATCCATTCAAGGAATACACTTCGCCGTCAGGCCCTAACGCGTCCGCATACCCATGAAGCAAATATCCGTAATGATACAATATTGCAGCGCAAATCCTGACCAAGAAGGCAATAATAATAACGATGCTAAAGAAACGCTCATCTTGTTCAGGCGCAGCATAGCGTAAAATGATAAAAATTATTGACGCGCCGCCTACGACAATAAATGTGCTTTTAGATATAAACAACCAAAAGCCGATAGCCAAGCCGAAAAGGATAGTCAGTATTAAGTTTCCTTGAAACGGCAGGAATGGTTCGCGTTTTATTTTTGAGAAGTTTCTCTCCATTTATTCGGCAAATTTAATTATGCGCAAATTTACTTCAACTTTGTTTATAATGCGCAAATTAATTAATCGGAAATAAAAGCTCCATCTTGATCAATTGTTTTCGAAAATTCATGATTTTAAATCTCAATCAAAAAACTTTACCTTTAACATTGCCAAAAGCGCGTTAAAACTATGGGACGCTTTTATCTTTTTGCCTTGACTGGCTTTTCGGGCATTATACTTAACTGGAACCTCTTTTATCTTATATCCTCTTTTGCTTAACTTGCTAACCACCTCGAAATCAAATCCCATCCCCCTGTTTGATATGGGATAAATTTCTTTAATAGACTTTGTTTTATAAAGTTTAATCCCTATTACATCTGTAAAATCTCTTTTGTACCAAGCGTTAATCAACGATGTCGCAATTATTGTGGCAAGATAATAATGCCGCTCCCAAATCAACGAGAAAATAGACCTGTTTTTTTGGTTTAAAATGCGGGATCCAAACACAACATCCAAGTCCTCATCTTCCACCAGTTTAATCATTTCAAAAATGCATCTTGAGTCATATTCCAAATCGGAATATTGAACAAAAACATAATCGCCAGAGGCAAGATCAAATCCTTTAATCACCGATTCTCCGTATCCATAATTTTTTGGCTGAAAAACAATTTCAACGGAATTATCATTTAACTGTTCCAGAATCTCCCTAGTGCCGTCGGTTGAACAATTGTCTATCACTATTATTTGTTGAGCAACGTTAATGCTTTTAACTTCCTCTATGGCTTGCAAAATAGTCTGCTTCTCATTATAAACCGCAATAACAATTGTCAATTTCAAATTTATATATTTTCTAATAAAGGGTAAGTTCTTTTAATTCTATGGAATAACGCGAACATAAAAAATTTGCTTATGTTTGCGCATTAAAACATAACCAGGCTTTAGTTATGATTTAATCGCCCGTTTTCACTATTGCGCGTTTGGCGCTCAATCAGCCGGCCATCTTTTCTCTATCTTGCGAACGACATCATCAGCCATTTGCAGGGCCTTCTTTTTCTCATCCAGAGTCATGCCTTTTTCGCTATCAAATAGGGGATCGCGCTGGAAATGCTTAAAATTACTCATGTACTCTTCATAAGGATAGAGTAATTTTGCGTTAGAATCGGCCTTTATCCAATCCATTATCGCGGTGCCTTCATAAGGAACTAAATTAAAAAATCGAGCTTCTCGAATCTTATGTTTTAAAGCAAAATCAAATGATTTTTTAACATCCTCCATCTTTTCATATGGAAAACCAATGATAAAAAACAGCCTGACGTCAAACCCCATGTCTACGGCCATTTTTACAATTCTGTCGGCGTCCGCTATGGATATCCCTTTCTTAATAAACTTTAGTATTTTGTCCGATCCGCTTTCAATGCCGAAAGATAGTTTTTTTACGCCTATCTTTTTCAATTTTAATAGGATCTCTTCATCTGTGTTTTGTATGCGAATGCCGCCAATTAAAGAGAACTTTAACCCTTCCAAATTCTTTGTGATTAAAAGATCCACTATATGAAAGAACCTCTTTTTATCAAATGTAAAGTTGTCATCTAATACGTGTATGGATTTAAAGCCTCGTTTATGCCAATACTCAATTTCTTCAACAACACTTTCATTTTTTCTGCCGCGCCAATTTTTCCCAAGCAAACTGCTCTGCTGGCAAAAGGCGCATCTAAACGGGCATCCACGCGAAGTAAGGATTGAAATATTGCCTTGATCATACCGCGTTTGCAAATCAAATTTATCAAACCTTGGGAAAGGGAATCCTTCTATATTCGAAACTTCAACTTCATTACAATGAACTTCGCCCGAAGAATCGCGCCATATAAGTCCAGGAATTCGTGACATATCTTCGCCTTTGCACAAAAGAGCCAAAGGTATTTCCCCTTCCCTGGCAATGCCGTAATCAACCATATCATTCTCTTTAAGGACTCCATCTCTTCTTGTTGAAATATGAGGCCCACCGGCCACGATAGACACCTGCGGAAATTGCTTTTTTGTCTCTCTCATAAGATCCAACGATTTTGGAAAGCATATTGAATTAAGACTAAATCCAACCAAATCAGGTTTAAAATCATTAACTTTATCTAAAACATCTTTGTGTTCATAACCCGCGCCGGTGTCGATTATTGCATGCTCTATGCCTTCTTTTTCAAGAAATTGGCTAATATAACCCAATCCAACAGGAGGAAAATTGAGCCGCTCTCCATAACCGGATTCCTTGTAATAAAGATTTACAAGCAACACTTTCTTAAAACCTCTATTTCCGTTATTATCCATCATGTTTAAAATCCTTATAAAGCTCCATGTTATCTCTAAACCAGTTTACCGTTTTGTTTAAACCTTGCTCTATATTGTGTTTTGGCCGCCAATCAAGCAGCTTTTCCGCCTTTGATATATCAGCTTGCCACATATTGGAATCAGGACGACCGTCTGTGTAACCTCCCCATTCCGGCCGGCATTTATTGCCTGTTGATTTAACAACCGCATTAACTACATTGCCCACAGTTTCCTGCTTGCCGCATCCAATATTAATTGTTTCACTTTTGCTTTTACCCGGGTTTTCCGCTGTTTTTAAATAAGCGTCTACCACATCATCAATAAACACGAAATCCCTTACCGGGCCGGGCGATGAAACAGCGGGATTCTCATTTTTCAGACATGAGATAATTACCGATGGGATTAACCGCGGAGGCTCTTCATAATAGCCGTAAGGAGTAAACAGTCTTAATGTCGTAATTGTTTTGTTTTTTTTTTACCAATAGCATGACAATATAAAGTGGACGCCGCTTTTGCCACGCCATAATCGCTTATCGGCTCCAATACCATATTTTCAGCCAGAGGTTTTTGTTTTAAACCGTATTCGAACACAGACCCGGTATTAACAAAAAGTTCGAAATCGCTCTTAACACACGCATTTAATAAATTCGCCGTTCCAAAATAATTTATTTCCATAATCCTCCGGGCGTCGTTTTGAAAAGCGTAAACCCCATACGCCGCAAGATGAAACACTATATCGGGTTTAATTAATGACACAACTTTAACAAGTTTATCGAAATCCAACAGATCAACGTTGTGCTCTTGCGCTTTATTTAATATATCGTTTATCCGCCATCTATTAGAGCCGGCCCTTGTAATTAAATGCGTTTCGCCGTTTTCGTTTAAACAACGCCTCGCCAATGCGGCCCCCACAAAACCGGTAGAGCCTGTAATTAAAACAGTTTTATTGTTTAGCATTATATCAATTGCAGGCTTTACACCAATCCCTTAGATTTAAAAAATTCGTCAAACCTGCTTATCACAAAGTTAATCATCGCTTCCGTCAAGCCCGGGTACACGCCAATAAAAAAAGTGTCGTTCATTACTCTGTCCGTCTCATCCAAAGCTCCGTGTATTCTATGCGGAAAATTACTAAATCCGGGTTGCCGTAAAATATTGCCGCCAAATACAAGCCGGGTCTCTATTTTAGAAGCCTCAAGCCACTTAACAAGCTCCAGCCTGTTCACGCCGCCCATTACCGTAATTGGAAAACCAAACCATGAAGGCTCCGCTTTTTCGCATGATTTGGGAAGCTCTAAAAACCCGCTATATTTTTGCAAACCGGCATAAAGCGTCTTAAAATTCCCGTTACGTTTCTCAATAAATAAGTCCAGTTTTCGCATCTGTTCCAAACCTATGGCGGCCTGCATATCGGTCACTTTCAAATTGTACCCTATGTTGGAATATATGTATTTATGATCATAGCCATGAGGGAGTTTTCCAAGTTTCCATTCAAATCGTTTGCCGCACGCGTTATTTTGCCCCGGCTCGCACCAGCAATCCCTGCCCCAGTCCCGGATGGATTTAGCGATTTTCCTCAGTGAATTATTATTGATTACAACGCCGCCGCCCTCGCCCATGGTTATGTGGTGCGCGGGGAAAAAGCTTAGCGAAGCAAGGTCGCCGAAAGTTCCAACTTTCATGCCGTCATAAACTGCGCCAAGGGCGTCGCAAACATCTTCCAGAACAAACAAATTATATTTTTTGGCAATAGACATTATTACATCCATGTCGCACGGATTGCCAAGGGTATGCGGGACAAAAACCGCCCGCGTTTTGTCGGAAACAGCATCTTCAATAAGGGCGGCGTTAATATTATACGTGCCGATTTCGCAGTCGACAAAAACAGGAACAAGGCCGTTCTGAATAATAGGGGCAAGTGTTGTTGGAAAAGTGACGGCCGGAGTTATAATCTCATCGCCAGGTTTTAACCTTTCCTTCAACTGTTGTGACACCAAAGCGGATACAACTATTAAATTTGCGGAAGACCCTGAATTAACAAGAAAAAAATCGTTGCAACCAAAGTAATCTTTAAATTCCTTTTCCAGTTTATTTCCATATGGCCCTGATGTTAGCCAGAAGTCCAAAGCGGAATCAACTAAATTAATCATCTCCCTGGAGTCAAAGACCCTTCCTGAGTACGGAACCCTGCTTTCACCCGGGGTAAATGATTTAGGCTCGTGTATGAGCTTATAATATTCCTCAATTTTTAAGAAAATATCTTGTTTAAGTTTATCTTTTTGCGTTTGATCGCCCATTAAAAACAGCTATTTCCTTTCTAGCATTTGTTATCTTTAAAAAAGTCTTTATACCATTCGATAGTCAATTTTAACCCCTCATCTACTGAAAAAGCTGGTTTCCACCCTAATATTTCCCTGGCTTTTTTAGCCGATAAATATTGATGGTTAATCTCATTGGAGGCTTCGCCAAGAATTTCCGGTTTAAGATCATCCCGGCCCATAACTGAAAGTATTTTTTCAACCAATTCCAGCGCCGTCATCTGGTTCTCGCACGACATATTAAACGCCTCGCCATGCAATCCTTTATCTTCACTCATCTTCTCGGCAAGCATAATATACGCTTCAACAGCGTTCTCTATATAAATATAATCCCTAATAAAAGACCCATCCGACCGGATAATCGGATTTTTATCGCGTAACGCCGATCTTATAGTGCCGGGAACAATTCTGTTAAAATTTAAATCGCCTCCGCCGTAAAAATTGCCGCAACGGGTAATGCACACCGGGAGGGCGTATGACTTAAAATATGTGAATGAGATCAAATCCGCGCAGCTTTTTGAAACATCATAAGGATGCGCGCCTTGCAATGGAAATGTTTCCTCATAGGGCAGCGTTTCCTGATCGCCATAAGCCTTATCGCTGGACGCAACCACAATCTGTTCAATAGTGGACACACCCCGCGCAGCCTCTAAAAGATTCCATGTGCCCTTTATATTTGTCTCAAACGTTGACAATGGGTTTCGATTTGCTATGCCGACAATTGTTTGAGCAGCCAAATGAAAAACAGTTTGAATCTCATATTCATTTAAAACCCTCTGTAGAAGAAAAAAATCCTCTATATCCCCGCTGACAACATCTATATGATTAACAAGGTCTTCAGTCTCCAGCCTTGACCGTGAAACACGGTCCCTAACCAGCGCCGTGACATTAGCGCCCTTCCTGCTGAGCGCTCCGGTCAACCAGGCGCCAAGAAATCCGGTAGCGCCGGTGACCAACACGTTTCTATCCTGCCAGAATTTCTCATTAACATTCATTATTCCCATATTTTCCACTTAGCCTCGTTATTTTTCCACAATTCCTGGAGATATTCATGATCCCTGTAAGTGTCCATGCATTGCCAAAAGCCCTGATGATGGTAAACAGATAATTCGTCGTCTTTTGCTAAATTCTCTAACGGCTCTTTTTCAAGGGTGCAATTGTCCCCTTCCGGAATATAGTCAAAAATATTATGATTAAAAACAAAAAAACCTCCGCTAATATAACCGTCCGAAACAAGAGACTTCTCGCTAAATTGTATAACAGACTCGCCGCTGCTAACAAGCATTCCAAAACGGGACGGAGTATGGACGCCGGTTACAGTGCCAATTTTGTTGTGGCTTTTATGAAATTTTAATAGCTCATTTAGATTAATATCAGCCACCCCATCGCCATATGTCAACATAAACATATCGCCTTCATTAATAAATTTTTTTACTTTTTTTAACCTGGACCCGGTTAACGATGTTTTGCCTGTGTCAACGAGTGTGATACGCCAACCGTCCTCGGTATGTCCGCCATGATATTCGATCTGGTTCTTTTGCCCAAGTTGTATAGAAAAATCGTTATTCATTGCCTCGTAATTCAAAAAATATTCTTTGACCATCTCGCCTCTGTACCCTAAACACAAAACGAACTCTGAGTACCCATAATGAGCAAAAACCTTCATAATATGCCATAACATTGGCCTCCCGCCTATTTCAACCATTGGCTTCGGCCTGAATTCCGTCTCTTCACGCAATCTAGTCCCAAGCCCGCCGCAGAGAATAACAACTTTAGTGTTTTTAGCCTCCATTTTATCTTTCTCCATGAATATGCATAATACAATTATTTAGTTTAGAAACTTAAAATTTATATCACAAACTCATATTTAAAATATATTTATAAAGTATGACCGTCATCTTTAATTAATGGGAATAACAATTTATTATTTTTAAAAATATATATTGTCGGCGAGCTATAGCCCGGCCGATAATTCCAAAAAACCGATTCTTTAAACTCAAACTTTTTGATCAATTCAAAATTGACCTCCCCCGCTAAAAGTTTGCCGAAAAAACTTTTTTCTGAATCGCCGTCCATCATTAAAGGAGGATGCTCCAGCTCCTTTCCCATCCCTGCGATAAAGTACTCAGAATTACAGCCGGCCTTATTTAAAGATTCAATATAGCCATCATAATCCAGATTACTATTGAAATAAAGACTTTTTGCATATTTCATTGAATTTCTGCCATAATAAACCATTTGGTATTTATCAACAATTGTTGACGGCGCGAACAACCATTGAGAGTCCTGCAAATGTTCGACTGTCGCCCCTTCAGGAATATTTTTCAAAATCCATTGCGTTGATGAATATCTTGTGTCTTTATTGGAAAAGACCGTGACAGCCCTTGCGTCATAAACAAGGCTGTACGCTAAAACCAATATAATAATCGCGATTTTTGGAGCAGTCCCAACTTGCTTATTTTTCAGAAAAAAGAATACCGCAAAACCGCCGACGATCGCAAGAACGGGGAATGATTGCACTATAAGTTTTGTCATGCAACTATGAGTTTGAGGAAAAAGGAACACAGACGTGTAAAAAAAATACACAGGAAGCATTGCCACTGGGATAAGTATTTCCTTTGGAAATTTTTTAAATTTAACACAAAGATATATAAAACCTCCGAATATAAATGTTGACAACAACAAATTGAAATCAGCCACAAGCTTTCCCAATCCGGTAAAAAATTTAATTGCAGGGCCGTATATAGTAATGCCCCCTTGTATAACCGCAACCGGATTTTCCATTCCGTTCTTTACAAACATGTCATGTTTAATAAAATACGCGGGCCAGCCAACAAAAACGCCAAACATAAAAACCGTTAAACAACCCGCGATTATACCTGGCCTTAAATATCTTAAAATTAAATTTCTTTCGCGCATATCTGTTTTAACAATATGCATAAAATAGGCCGCAATTATATAAATGACGGATATGCCGGCGTCATATTTAGTTGCGGTGGCCAGGCCGGCCACAAATGAAGCAAAAATTATGTGTTTAACAAATTTGTTTTTCTTAACGGCGGCAATTGATAAATAGAGAACCAAGACATTTAAAACTAATGAAAGCGAAGTGCTTTTGGCAAAATGATTGACGCTAATAAATCCGGTTGAAAGCGCCATTATAAAAGCGGCATATATCCCAACTTCCTTGCCGGAAATTAATTTAGCCGCTAGGTAAACCAGATATACCGCCACAACTCCAAGAAGCGCTGAATACAACCTGCCGACAATAAATATATTCGCGGCGAAATCGGGCGCGACTTGCGCTAATTTAATCCATGAAACTGATGCCGCGTCGCCGACCGTCTCCAGTGGATAGCCTGACAACTTAAGATACGCCAAATATGGAGCAATAAAAATAGCGAGTGTAAGTTTGTAAAAAGTCGGATGCCAAAGATCAACTGTTGAATAATAGGCTTTTTCAGCAATCATTCGCAATACCGCCGCCACCTGCTCATCAATGTTCCACCTGTCCGGCAATCCCCAATTAATGCCATAAACATTAAACAGAAATTTTATTAAAAGAATGCCTGCTAATATTAAAAACGCAGATTTTTTTGAAAAACAATAGTTATTTTCGATACTATTCATTCTTTACATTTATCTAAGCCTACCTCGAACGGCCAAAAAACTATTCAAAATTTTTTTAGTTCCCGGCAATTTTGTAATCGCCTTTATTAAGGGTAATTAATTTTCGCAATATTTTAGGATATAGCATAGGGTTAAATATAAGATTAGTTGCAAGGTAGCATTCATGCTCGCAAAAACATTTAGTTTTCTTTATAAATTTCCTGCCTTTTTTAGCCTCATTTGAATCCCAAATAGTTCTGAAATTGTAGTTGGCATCCCTGATATTTCCAAATTTTTCTTTTATAAATTCACATGGGTACACATTGCCTAATTCATCAAGAACGAGATTCAACTTTCCGGCATAACACGGCATAATAAATTTTTTGTTATTATGAATTTCAAGCAAAATATCTCTAATCAATAAATCCTTTGCAAAATTTAGTCTTTTAAGCGGCATATCAAAATAGTTTATTTTTCCTTTAATATAATAAGATGTTAAAAAATTAGCGGCGTCTATATAATAGTTAACATCGCCTCGAGGATGTTCATCTTTCTTAAAAGGATTGCTGAACTCAAAACCCAAAGCGACATTGTCTACCTTTAATTCGTCAATTATAAACGTTATCAATTTTCTTAACTCTTTTTGGTTATGTTCAGTGTGAGTTATAATTGAGCCAATATTAAAATTGCTATATTTCTTTTTTAAATTTTTTAACAACCGAACGGTTTCAATAACATTGTCAAAACTGCCTTGAACACCGGTAATGTCATCATGGTCTTGACCAATGCCGTTTATGGAGACATTCACGTTTAAAAAACAATTGTTAACGCCTTGCAAGATTTTTTCAACTGAATCTGCTATTTTCTTAGAATAAAAACCATTGGTGGGTATAGTAATAAAATTAATTTTGTTGTTTTTATTAAATATCTTGATTATTTCCGGCAAATCATCCCGTAAAAAAGGCTCGCCGCCGGAAATAAGGAGCCACATGAAATTGGGCATTGATGAAGACAATCTGCTTATTTCATCAAGGCTAAGTTCCTGATTAGCGCCGGTGTTTAAATTATCCTTATAAAAACACATTTTGCATCTAAAATTGCACTTTGCCGTCACAAAAAATGTTAGATGCAAAGGCGCGTCTTTTAATAGAACAGATTTAAATATTTCGCAATAATTCATATGCGTTGGCCTAAGACGAATCTCTTAACCGCTATGGCAATTGCAAAACTAACATTAAGTTTTTCGATAAAAATCATGCCAACACTTTTCGCGGCAAATAACACCCCGTTTTCTTTAATAAGAAAACTCAAAAACTTTATGTTAAATGCAAGAAACAACAAGCTTAATATTATGACAAACAGAAGCGAACCCGGCAAAAAAAGAAACGACGCAAAAAGCAAAACAGCCACCGGCAAACTAAGTATATATGTATAATCCAATGCGCCCCCTTCAATTTTCCGGTTGCTATTGCTCTTTTTCTTTGCTTTAGCCTCAAGAATTAACTGTCCAAACGCGACATTCTTTGAGAAGTCATTTTTAAGCAGTTTTAAAAACGTAAAATGCTTTAAATGCTCAACCATGACATCCTTGTTTTGGAATATAATATTTCCTTTAGAGCTTATACGGCTGCCTAAATCAACATCTTCAATGCTTACCACGGTTATATTTGAATCAAACCCGCCAACTTCATTAAAAGTAGCTCTTTTAATAATCATTATAGCGGAGACAAGATGCCCGCTGTAAGATGGCATTTTCATGGCTAAATAATGTAGAAATAGATTTTTATATTGACTAAGAAAATTCTTATTAGGATGTTTTTTGTCCATAATGCCCCAAACGGCTCCAATATCTTCGGCATTATTAAAGGAATTTATCAACTTTGATATTGTGTCTTGTTTAACAACTATATCGGAATCAACAAACATAATATATTCGCCGGTTGATTTCTTTGCGCCTATATTGCGGGCATATGACGGTCCATGTTGCTCAGGTAAATTTATTATTGCGCAACCAAACTTTTTCGCAATCTCTGCCGTGCCGTCCGTTGAGGCGTCGTTAACAACTATAACCTCACGCTCGTTTATAGAAAAATCGGAGCTAAAAACACTATTAAGACATAAGGCTAAATTTTCTTCCGCATTATAAACAGGAATGATTATAGAGATAAGAGGCTGCATAATATTATGTTCCTATTTGTATCGCAATTCGTTGTTTTTTAAACGCTTGTTTTCTTAAAATAGGCCAATGAAGAGGCGCATTCAGACAAACCGCTTCCGGCGCCAAATATAACTGGAGGAGCCTCATTAAATGCGCATTTCCACCATTCGGCGTCTAATATGCCCGAAATATAATATGGAAAGTGAGCTTCGTGAGTAAACCAAAGCCCATTTTGGGCTGTCTTTGCCCATAGATGCTTTAAGCAATCCCGCGCGGAACTAATCAAATCAACATCCATGACAACGCAAGCCGGAGCCGCGGTAACATTTTGAAGCGATTCAGAATAAAAACCAGGCACAAAATCGCAAACATCGATGCATCCGGTCTTTTCAATATTTCTTTTTACTTCATCTAAAGCCGCTGAATATTCGCCGCCAGCATAAACTATTCCATGATCACCGCTATGCATTTCAAGCCTGGCTTCCTCTGATTCCTTAGGAGAAGGCAGACCGGCAAATGAATCGCAAATTATAAGTTTTCTATTTGTTATCTTTGCTAATAGTGAAAGTTTCGCGCTTCCTCCGCCTTTATAGCATCCGCATTCAATTATAGGCCCTTCCACTTCCAGATCTAAAATATATTTTGCCATTAAAACAAACTGGTAAGGAGAGTGAACACATTGGATCTCTGCCTGTATTTTATTAAATGATCTTATAAGCTTTTTTCTTTCATCTGAATTTAATATTGAGTTGCTGGATTTAATAAATTTATTGGTTTCTGCCCTCATTAGCAAATATCTGGCGGCAGTCCCCATTACCCCCCAACGATCAATAGCCAATTTAGCCATTTTTATAAAACCTGATGAACTATCTGTTAAATCAATATAATCTTGAAACGTTTGCTCTTTAATGCTCATAATTTTTTTATTTTACCTTTGGAAATTTGGGTATGAAAACAATATTAATTGTTTCTCGCCGCAAAAGTTTGGACAAATGAATCCGTCCTTACACAATCATATTTGCATGTTATTCTTGCTATAATATCGTCTAGTATGCGCAATTTTTTTTCAACGCTTATTTTTAAATTTGGATGCACTTTCAATTCATCAGGTATATTATCATCTAAATCCACAAATTCTATCAAATGCATAAGGTAAATTACATGGTCTCTTTTCATTAAATTAATTGCTATATCGCGGTAAATTTTTGGCGCAAAAATATGAAAATTGCTATAAAAAGGCAATTGCATATATTGCGTTCTGGCAACCGGAAGCTCAACTATCCCCCCATTGCCGGCGTTATTTTGCCAATCATCTTTTGATGGATAATAAGGAGCGCCAGGCAACCGCCATGAACTTTCGCCAAATCCAAACGGAACATCTTTATCAGAGACGCCAAACTTGTGATATAATCTGAATAAAACGCTTAATGCCGACCAGAATCCGGACGAATCATATTTAAACCCCATATCGTTAAGCATACGTATAATGCAATTATTTATATCATAACCAGGAGAACGAAATCCTGCGGGTTTAGAACCTGTTATATCATAAATTATCTCTGAGCATCTTTCTATCTCCGAAAATATAGTTTTCTTATCCATTCCAGAAAGGCCATCCGGATGGGAATAGGTATGGTTTGCTAGTTCATGCCCAGCGTCAAACGCAGCCTTAAAAACATCGCGGACAGAATTACATTTTTCCATCTCTTCGCCAATGCAAAAAAAGGTGACATGAATTCCTCTTTTTTTAAACAGCTCAAGAGCGCGTTTTATGGCAATTTCATAAAATTCAGCTAAATCTCCGATTGTGTAATTCGGCTTTTTTATCCCCCAAAACCTCATTAAACTTTTAGGAGAATCAGTGTCAATATGGAAATTTATAGTCCGTTTTCTTTTCATTATTTAAACTTAATATCAATCTTGCAAATTACAAATATAAAAGTGTATTAAAATATGCCCCTTTTAAATATAAATTTAGAGATTAATTTTATGTGTTCTTTTATAGTGGGAATAATCTTCATTTTACTCTCGCCTTTTTTACAATGATATTTGACTATCATAGGAACTTCGGTTACAAACAATGGTATTAATCTATACTTAATCATTAACTCGGCCATCACCGTAAACCCTTTTGACTCTATCATGTTATCGCCAAATTTATCATATAACGCTTTTAATGCGCTCCCTTTATGCGCCCTAAAAAATCCTGTATAATCGTGAATGCCCTTTATATGAAATATAATTCTGTATAAAAAATTACAAACAAAAGCCAGAAAATATCTAATAAAAGCAACGCCAATTAACATCCCCCCCATAGTAAAGACCGACCCGTTGACAACTTCATACCCCTCTCTAACTTTGTTTAGCATTAAATTAATAGTATTAATGTGTTGCGTGTTATCAAAGTCCATGGTTATAACAATGTCATCATCATTAAGCTCATTGCGAAGTTTGTCAAAGCCCGTTTTAAAAGCGATTCCAACCCCTTTGTTTGTCTTGTGCTCAACAACCTCTATTCGCATTCTGTCTTTAAATTTATCAATCTCTTTAATAGTATTGTCGCGACTTCCATCGTCAACAATAACAATTTTAAATTCTTTATCCTTGAGAATATCAAGTATATTATTAAGTTGCGGCGCAACATTTTCCTCTTCATTATAGGATGGTAAAAGTATATAAATCATATTAGACGACCTTAATATTCTCCCAGTATCTAATAACTACGGAATTATCATCAAAATAAAATTCGCTATTATCAATAGGCATGTTAAAAGCTTTCTTTAATAATAAAACAGGGACGTTTACACCATTCGTAATAGTTAAACCGCCACCTCCTGGAAATTTTGGATTTACATCAATTAAAAATAGATCGTTGCAATTTCTTATAAATTGCAAATTAAGAGGCGACACCGCCATTAATTTTTTAGCAATATCTTCAGAGAGATTTATTATCTCCCGATCTTTAATAAAAAGGGCTTTAGTGCATACTCCCGCCTTGGTGGCAATGCGCTTTCGAGGAATGCATTGTAGTATTGCGCCATCTGATGTCAATATCATTTCCACAGTGTATTCATCGCCGGAAATAAATTCCTGAAAAAATATATTTTTATCCACATTAGTTTCAACAAAAGAGAGCAAATCATTTTTATTTTTTATAAACATCGGATCTTTTTCTCTCCTGCCCGCTTTTTTCTTGCACAAAACCGGAAACGAAATATCATCAATACGTTCAATAATGTTTTTCAGGTTATAAGTGATCGGTATTAAAATTGAATTGTCCATGCAAAACTTTGCCAACAATTCCTTATCAAAACATGTAGCCAACAGTTCATTATTATTTACAAAGACTTTTAAATTTAACTTGTCAAATTTTTCCTTATTATTGGCAAATAGAGGCAACTCCTCTTCAAGAATAGGAAAAACAGCGTCTATTTTTTCCGTTTTGCACAGTTTTAATATTTCAGTTAAATACGAAGGCGAATTTATTTCAGGCAAAATGAAATATTTATCAGCCATATAAAGTCCGGGAGCATATTTATCCCTGTCAGTTGCAATTACGTTTATATCTAAGCCCTTCTCGCAGGATAATCCGTTAATCAGGCTATATCCAGGAGCAGCGCCGGCGCTGGTAACTAAAACATTCATTCTTCTTTAGAGCCAAAAAATTTAAAGACATCGAATAACGAATTATTAAAGCTGGTAAAATGGAGACAGTTTACTCCCAACGCCCTTACCCTATCAATATTTGAAATACGATCGTCTACAAACAATATTTCGCTGTATTTAAAATCCTTTCCCATTTTAACCTTTAAAAGGCTCAATAGTTTATTTAGCAAAGCAGCCTTATTGCATGTGCCACGATCTTTGTCTTCCCAATCAATTTGAGGAAAGTGAAATTGTTTTTTTAAATCAAAATGCTCCAAGGCCAACAAAACCTTATCTTTATCATTTGCGCTTATAGCTGACATTAATATCTTTTTTTTGTTTAACGCGTCAATAATTTTAAACGCGTCTTTATGAAGGGTCAACCTTTTCTTTTCCGCGTCAACCAGCTCATCATCTCTTAGTTTAGTGTATGGCGGAACCAAAAGCGACGCATGACCTTTTCCATGCATGGTCCACAATGTTTCGTCTAAATCAAAAGTTACTAATCTTATTACGCCCTTTTCAGTCAAAAAAAAACTCCCTTTTATTGCGCAGAATTATTTGAAATTTTCGCCGCATATACAATCCTTTAAGTTTTTGTAAAAAATTCTCTCTAGATCGTCATCGGTTAAATTTAGGACATTAACAGATTCTAAACTCATTAAAGGATGCATAACAGGGAAATCACTTCCAAAGATTAACTTTTCAGCCCCAATTTGATCAACCGCCATCTTTATAGTCCAAAACTCTCTGGTGGCTGAAATATCAAACCAAACGTTTTTCAGCAACCTTTCTTTAAGCTCTAATGGGGCTTCAATTTTCAGGCCTTCAAAATCGCCTCCTAAATGCGCTAAAATAAACCGAACCGTCGGATATTTCTCAGCGGCATCTAATCCAAATCGATAACTAGACATCTCTTGCCACCTACCACAATGAACAATTACAGGTTTCTCATTCTCTTCAGCAAATTCAAGATATGGTTGATAAATGTCCTGCATAACTCCGCCCTCTACTTGATCTATGCCCGAATGAAATTTTAAACCATCTATCCTTCCAGCGTTCTCATTTAAAAATTTAATGCTGGTTTTGTCTCTCGGATCCATCCACGCAAAATAAAAGTAAGACTTATTGCCGTTTATCCTAATATCTTCAAGGAGTTCCAAATTGTTTCGCATATCAGTTGGCATTAAAACAGCACCGCCTATATTGCAATCATCCAGAAGGTCGTTAATAGCGGAAACATTAGAATTTAAGGAAGAATAATATTTATACTCCCATTGTCCAACATGTATATGCGCGTCTATTATCTCGCTATTTCCAACAAATTTTTTATTTTTAAATCTATCCATAGTCTTAAATTATTGTAAAAATGCGCAAACTAAAAGCATGCCTTATTAAACCAATTAGACAAATTAACTTATAGACATATCCCTGTTTTGTTAATTAATTTATTTTGAAAAAAGTTTGCTTACTTCTTCAACATCAAAAATAAGCCTATGGCTAGAGCCGGATGTATATCCGGAATCAACGATTTTACCTCCGCACGCCTGGTAAAAAAGCCTCGCTTTTCTATTTTGTTTTATTACAGCCAAATTAAACCTGGAACAAGCGTTGCTTTTAAAAAAATTTACCGCTTTTTTAAACAAAAGATGCGATATCCTCAAACCTGTTTCTTTATCTTCTACAAAACCGTATTCATCCAACACACCAAATGACAGAATCTCGCCCTCCTCCAGCGCCGAACCTTCGTTTTGGCCGTCAGACTTCCGTTTAAAACTCTCTAATATAACAGAAAAACAGATTTTTAGTAAACCAGGCTGTAATAAAACGCTATAAACTATTAAAAAAAACAGATGTAAAAAATGTTTTTTAATCCCTTCGTTCATAAACGTTTTTGGGTATTTTGTGTAGAATATAAATCCAACAAATTTCCCGTCATAACAATAGAGATCTCCGTGAATCAATCCATCGGCCGTTAGTTTTGAATAATAAAAATCTTTTATAAATTTCAGGCCTAACTTGGGAATATAACTTTCTGGAAGCAGTTGTTTATGCAATTTAACAAGAGCGTTCATGGCAGGTTGGTCATCCGGCCAAAAATGAACAACCCCATTTTGTTTTTCCGTATGGCAGTGATTATCTTTTAAATTCTTCACAGGTATCTAAAAAGCATATCGCATAAAAACTACAAAAAAGGAAGATTGCCGCCCGTAACCATTATTTTTTGCCCCGTTGTAAACGTCGATAAAGAAGAAGATAGATAAAGAATAGCTTTCGCAACGTCCATTGGAGAGGCGTTCCTTCCCATAGGCGTGTCGGCAGCAATGCCTTTAGCTATCATTCCAGAAACATACGCGGTCAAGTCTGTCTCAACAAAGCTTGGCTCCACCATATTTACATATATGTTCTTTGCGGCATACTCAACAGCCAAACTCCTTGTAAAACCAAGCATTCCGCTTTTAGAAATAACATATTTTGTCTCCTTAGGCTTGGGAGCTTCAATGGATACCGTCGACATATTAATGATTTTACCAAAACCATTTTCCAGCATTAAAGGTATGATCTCTTTCGCGCAATTAAAAGAACCTTTAACAGACACATCAATGCTACTCTGCACGTCATCCCATGAGAGAGATAAAAAATCTACGGGGCCCGCGTCTAAAACAGCGTTATTAACTAAAATATTAATCGTTCCAAATTTAGAGCAAACTTTTGCAACCATGCTTTTTACTTGTTCCTTATCAGCGATATCAGCTTGGACTGACATAGCGTAGCCGCCTTCCTCAGTAATTTCTTTAACAATCCTTTTTGCGTCGTTGCTTCCTTTAAAGTAATTAACAACAACTTTTGCCCCATATACGGCCATTAACTTTGCGCTTGTTTCGCCAATGCCGCGGCTAGCCCCGGTAATTAAAACAACCTTATCTTTAATGCCTAAATCCGCCATATTTCTTTTTATTTCTTTTATACTCGGCATTTCTATAGGAGGTCTATTTACCTTAACTTTAATCTCGCCTTCAGAAAAAAGCTCTCTATTCTTCTCTTTGTTAAAGATTGATACTTTTTCAACTAATAATCCGGTCGATCTGGATTTTAACGCGACATGTCCATTCAATGCGCAATCTTCGTCCAGACCTATAGGTTGATTAAATTTATTTCTGAAACTTGTAAATGTCGCAAGCTTTCCAGGCACGCACATGCCTACAAACGGCGAAAACATTAATACGCATCCTAATTCAGCTAAATTTTTAAATTTTAACATTTTAACGTCTTTTAAAGATTTGCCGATTATAGCCTTTTGTAATTCAGAATAAAATAAGCGCATTGCTTCTTTATATATAGCAAAATTAAACTCAGCCTTTTCCCCCTCTGAGACCTGTTCAAATGTCTTAGTTTTTTCAGTAAGCTTATTGCGTAACCAACTCTTCATATTCGCCCTATTTATACAACGTTTATCATTAGGCCTTTTAGTGGAAACTACCGTAAAATACCCTCTTGTTAATTCGCTAAAATTATCAAAATTAATAACAGTGTACTCATACCGGTCACGCCCCGGCACAGAAACGGTTAAATCCTTAAATACTTTTAATTGTAACGTCTCATCAAAGAAAGCAGGTTTAAAAAAAGAGGCGGAGATTTCTTCTAAAAAACAATCTCTTTTCTTTGAATGAAATATGTCGCAAAAACCAATAAAAGACAAAGGCAACATTCCATGCGCAATGTTTCTGCGGTATGGAGACCTACGCCCAAACAAAAGATTAATATGTTGGGAATTATGGTCGCCCGTTATATCAGCAAACCGACGACACAAGTTATAGTCTAGTTTAAACTCTATAGAATAATTTTTCATTAATTTAAGAACCGTTGTTCCGCTTGCCTATTAGTCTATTATTTCGAATAATATTTTACGCATACAGGCGTTAAAATTTTCTTTTTCATGGATTAACAAAGGCCGGTAATTTTTCATTTATTTAATTAACAGTATTATAAACAAGCTCAATGTGCTCAGGAGGTAAAAATGCCCGGTTTGTGTTCCAAAAAAAAGAGCTAGGTTTACTCTCTTCATATTCCAATCCGGATTTTTTAAAGAAATCTAAGCACGGTTTATTTTTTTCTGTCTCAGCGTATTCCGCAATAATCTTACGAAGCTTTAGTTTTTGAGCGTAATCGCAAATGAAAAACGCTATAGCGTTTTCCACGTGTCGCCCCAAAACACGACAACTCAATACGTAATCAGTAACAATAGCTTGATCGCGTTCTATCTTGAGCCCAGCCAAGCCGGAAATACCGGAATCTCCAAATTGATCCATTACCCTAAAAACCCAAAAAAAGTTATTCTCATTATCCGCCCACATTTTTAATTCTTTTTCGCTCATACGCCGTGTGCGCAGGTTCATCTGGTTTGTTTTATTAAGAAGTTGCGCTGCCCTCTGCAAATTATCATCGTTAAGATCAGAAGCTAAAACCCGAATATTTAGCTTTTTTAACCACTCTTCAATTGACGGTATTTCAAAGCGCAAACTCTCCCTGTCTCTCTCTTCAGCATACATCCGAACACGACTTTGGTCTTCATTGCTAATAAAAGCTGTATCAAAACAATCCAATGCAAGCAAAGAGCTTTTATATAAAGTAACATCCAAAGGCCATTCAGGCACAAAAACATCCGGTAACGAATTCTTAATAAGAGCTCTTTCATGCGGGCTATTATCAATAAACACTGCTGACTGCGGCCCTAACCTCAGTTCTTCCAATAATTCAGCAATATTTTTAGCCTTATCTTGCCAGTTAATCCTCCATCCGGCAAAGTCTTTCTTTTCTAAAATCATCTCTGAATGATTATCAAACACCTCAAACACATTTTTCTCGTCATTTTTGCTAACAATCGCCAGAATAATGCCCCTTTGTGTCAATGATTTAAGAGCTTTTTGAAAGTCTACAAACGCTTCGCCAACATGATCATGCCCCCCAAGAACAACATTTTGCCAACCTACTTCCCCTACAGTTCCGCCCCAAATAGTATCGTCCATATCCAAAATCACAATCTTTCTTGATTGTCCTTTGACGGCTCGACACGCCGCTTTAACATCACTTACAGCTTGCAAAAAAACAGCGTTGCTAAAAGCGACTTTGGTTAAATACCAAAGTTTTGGGCTATAAGCATTTGCGCCAACCATTTCAATCCAACGGCTTGTGTTTAATAAATATATATTCGATGATTTTTCAACATTTTCAGCTAGTCTTAAATTCATTCGCATCAAGGCGCTTTGTATGCCGCATCTTTGCCGCATATCTATAACGCCGAGTCCCCTGACATACGTAGGTGTAACCCACGACGGGACGAAAACAAATTGCGCTCTGTCTTTTGCGCTAAGGAGCGCATCTGAAAACGCGTCAACCTCATTAATAATTTTATCATACTTGGAATTGTCATAATTTAAAAGCAAATCAAACGAAGGAGAGACACTCTCCGGCCTTGTCCAAACTAAAACATATTCATGATCGTGTCGCCAACAATCCATTGAGCCGTCTAATAACACCTGAAACAATTGGCCAAATGGAGCTGCTTCAGCGCAAATAGACGGCAAAGCGTTGTTATTTGAAAGATATCCGGCAAAAGTAGATATATTAAAATCTGAAACAAGAAGACATTTATTTTGTTTATTTGGAGTTAGTTGCATTATACAAAACCAAGGAGATATGTTCTGACAATGAGCCTATAGATTTGAAGCTATTGCCATGCTGTGAAAGCGCGCCTTCATCAACTAAGTCAACAGAAATATCGATCTTTTCTTTTATCCTCATTTCTATGGCGACAATTAAATTTAGCAAAGATAAAGAGTCTAACTGTCCTAACGGGCCAAAAAGAATAGTATCGTTCGACTTCTCAACCCTCTTTTCCGGCGGCAATTGCAAATTTATTTCATCTATAGCATCGTAAATTATTTTAAAGACTTCTTCTTCGCGATTCACTTTATCCTCCTCCAGTTTCATATCCTCCTTTAAAATCGACGTCCATATTCAACATGGATAAACTATTGCTTTCATAGTATTTTACTCAGATATAATAAAAAGCTTTTATATTACGCTTAGAATTACATTCTTATGTTTTTATTTTTTCCTGTTAGCTGAAATGAAAACCGAAAAAAATTTAATTTAATATTTATAATGTTTTATAGTAACGCCATGATATTTTTTTTTAAAATCCAAATGATAGCCTTTTTCAGCAAGAAATTTTTCAACATGCTTATAGGGATCATACGGCTCTATCATGCCGTGAATATACACATAGACATCGTTATAAGGTTGAATAGATTTCTCTAAATTATTAAAAACATCGCGAGATATAGGCAAATAGTTGCCGGACTTTTTATCTCTATAGAAATATTTGTCTACACGAATAATATCAATGTGATTTTCAATTCCGTTTCCTCCAAAATATTCCTCAAAAGATATTAATCCGGAATTGCCGCTGTTGGTTTCAATCAGATATTTAGCCGCTCTTTTGTATTCAAAATCGGGTCTATATATTTCAGTATACCTATACGCTCCAAAACATAAATAAACGGCTAAAAGAACACATACTAATTTATTTGAATATAATCGGGCAAATGAGGCAAAAACAAATATAAAAAAAATATGCGTAGCGGTGTGATATTTATAATAAGTGGCGAAAGGCATGAATCTATTTAGTGATGTCACAATCAGCAAAACGCCTATAACTAATACAGAAAACATCCACTTATCACAATTATCAACATATTCCCCCTTTATAAATGACCTATAATAAATGTAAAACAAGAACGATATCAACACTAAAAAACATACAGAGCATACGGCTAAAACATCTTTGTTTATATACCGCGTAACGCTCCAATCCATAAGATATGGGTCTAGACCTCCCATAACAGAAGCCAAAGTCCTAACCAGATCCCCTAATCTAATCCCTAAAAACGTTAAACCGAGATGTTGTATATACGGCGACAAACCTTTCTCCGCGCCATTCTTCAATTGGTTGAAAAACATTAAAAGACCAGGAATAAAGCATAGAGCCAAAACCGCCTGCGCTCCCATCCAATCCTTAACGAGATGTTTATATCGTTTCACTCTAAACAGGAAATATATATTTTGAGCGACAACAACTATGGCTGTAAAATAGAACATATAAAAGCCGGCCAAAATAGAAAAAAAATAGCCGCACCAAACGAATCGATTTCCCTCGCCTTTAAATATCCTCATAAAAAACAATGTTGATAAACAAATAAAAAAACATGAATCAATATAGCTGCGCGCGCACCCTGACATAAGAATTAAAAATGGCGAACACGCCGATATAAAGAAAGCAATTAACCCAAACCTTTTATCAATATACTCTTTCCCTATAAACCAAACAACCACACACGAACCAATCCCAAATAGAATAAAATAAAATCTGATCCACGCGTCCGAGCCACTGATATATGTCCAAAAATGCAAAAGAAAATAAGTTAGAGGAGGATAAACATGGTGTGAAATTAATTCTGGAACTATATTTGATAAAGGAAGCAGAGAAACATATATGTTTTCTTCATCATTTGAAAGCTCTTTATTTATGTTGAGTAATCTTAAAATAGAAGCAAGGATTAATATAGAAACGAATATAACGCTTTTATTCTGAGAAACAACTTTTATCTCTTTATATTTTGGCAATCTAATTGGTAATATCTTCATAGCTTTGAAACAAGCTTATAATTAAAACTAAAAAATCACAAACCAAAGATAATCATTTTATTTATAAGTATAATCAAATAAAAAAACGTTCTAATGAAACTTTACAAACCGTATATAACAATAAATATTAACACGTTATACCTAACTGTTTTTTCCGTTCATTTACTGTCCTCACTATAGCGTCTTCCATCTTTACTTTTGGAGTATACCCTAGAATCCTTTCTGCTTTTGCCAGATTTGGTTTTCTTCTCATAATATCCTTGTATTCGCCAAAAATTTCTTTAAAAGGGACAAGTTTAATTTTTAGTTTTTTGCCGGTTTTAGCGACTTTGCTAATTAAATGGGCGGATTCAAGGACGCTCATCTCTTCATCATTGCCTAAATTTATTATTTCGCCAACAGCTTTATCGTTTTCCAGAGCCAAAATAGTGCCGTCAATTAGATCCGTGACATATCCCATTGATCGAGTCTGCGCGCCGTCGCCATGAACAACGACTTCATCATCTTTTAATACTCTATCAATAAACATAGGAATATGCCCTCCACTCCAGGCAAAATTTGCTCTTGAACTAAAGGCTCCGAAATATCTAAGGACAACTATCGGCAAACCATAATCTTTATAATATGAAAATGCCATTTGCTCATTATAAAGTTTTGACACCGCATAACTCCATCTTTTGATCATGCTAGGGCCTAAAAGAAGATCTGAATCTTCGCTGTGCGGCAATTCATTTGACATGCCGTAAACATCCGATGTTGAAGCAAAAATCACTTTACACCCCCACATCTTTGCCGCTTCAAAAACATGCTCGCTGCCTTTCCCGTTAACCAATAATGTCTTCATACTTGAATCACTCTCGGATATTTTCTTTACAGCCGCTAAATGAACAATAATATCTATATCTTTACAGAGTATTTTTAATGTGTCAAAGTCAAGAACATCCACATGATAAAATTTAAAACGAGGATTATTGAAATTTACGCTTATATTATCTATTTTGCCAAATGAGAGATTATCAATCCCAACAACATAATAATCTTTGTTTAACAAATCATCCACTAAATGAGAGCCTATCATTCCGGCCACTCCAGTAATTAATACTCTTTTTGACATAAGACTTCCTTATTATTTAAATTTGATATTTTAAACATCTTTTATAATCGGCAATGATAAAAGATACAAGACGCGCTTTAATCATTTGAAAAAGCGTTCTTGCCGCGATTTTGCAAATGAAATAATTTTTCAAATATTTTGCTAAAATTTAGACTCAATAAAACAGAAAAAAGCCTTCCTAGTTTTTCTATATTTTCTCCTATATCGCATAAAACCTTAAGAAAAAATATTTTCCGTTTCAATATGGTTTTATTTTTAATTATTATTTTAATAATAAACGTAGGAAAAACAGAAACTCTCAAATTTATTCTCGGCGTCACGACAACAAATGAATAAGAAAATATTTTAAATAACGCATATATATAATATGACTCACCACATTTATATTGAGTCTGCAATCGCACATGCCACTGTTTTAACCCTTTTAACGAACAACCGTCGATTTCATCGTCTTTTATGATCCCTTTTTCAAGGAGGTATGAAGTCAACTCTGTCTTTGGATGATATTGCATTGAATAGGTATTAGTGCGAAATGGGCGTGGCAATCTAAGTAAAAGAGTTAATGAATCTTCAAGTGTTTCAATAGTTTCTAAAGGATTATCAAAAATAAAATCATAAGAAGGAAAAACGTTATATTTTTTAAATACTTTACCCGCTTTTATAATCATATTATCCGACGTATGGCGCTTGTATATTTCTTTTCTAACTTTTTCCGATCCAGCCTGCACGCCCATAGTGACAGTCTTTAATCTTATTTTCTTAAGAATATTTATTGTTTCATCTGAAACTTTAGAGGGGTGTATATCACAATGAAAAGGAACATCAATTTCATTCTTGTATTTTTCGCAAAAATCAACCAACCACTCTCTATCTAAAACAAAAACCTCATCATTAGAAGATATCACGCTCAACTTTGGAAACATTGATTTTGCTATTTTTAACTCATTAATAACATTGTCAACAGTGCGCCTACGCAACATGGAACCCTTATTTTTATAATATTTTATCAAATAGCTATTACAGCAATATGTGCAAATAAAAGGACAGCCACGCCCTGACATAAAGTTATACCAACTTAAGGTGTTCGTATAATACGGTTCTCCAATGCGTAAATTATTGTTTTCTATGAAATATTTATTTTCATTGCTAAAATCAGGAAAAGGAATCAAGTCTAAATTCTGGAGAAGAGGATAAAGTTCGTTTTTAATCACACTGCCATTTTTCTTTATCCATAAGTTTCTAATATTGTCATATTCCTGGCCATTATACAACTTATAAGCCAACTTTAATATTGGAGCTTCGCCCTCACCGACACACACAATATCGGCATATTTAATAGCATGATCCGGATTATAAATAGCATGAGACCCGCCAAAAACAACGGGCTTGCCAATACCTTTTAACCTTTCAATCAATTCAACTGTTATTGGAGCAAAGGTAGACATTGATCCGATGCCGATAAGGTCCGGCTTTAATTTGTTAATAAGTTTTACAGCATGTTTATATTCAGCTTCAGTCGGCAAGTCCATATTATCCACAAAATAATTTTTAAAGAAAATATGAGAGACTTTAAAGCCATGAGACTTTAACACACTGCTAATAGTATGCGAGCCGAAAGAATTAAACGAGTAAAAACAAATTAAAACAACATGAAAATCCTTTTTCGCTCTTTTTTCATCCGAATTTACTGCTAAAAAATCCTGAATTGTTTCTAATTCTTCTAACACTAACCTATTGTTTCTCCTTTCGCTCCTAAAATGGTGACTTCGCCTTCCATAACTTTGATATTACTTAACTTTTCTTCTTCAAACCACTTAAAAACTTCCCAATGAGTATGCTTTGATTGATACATAGGCGAATACCAATCAAATGTATCCAGCACGCGCCATCGCCAATCAGGCCACATAGGAATAACAAACACCATCTTTCCAATATTGCCAATAATCGGGATCTTATAAATAAAATATAAGGGTATCGAAATAAAGCTAATACAATACAACAACTTTTTAGGCAAAAATGTCGTTATTTTACGCCATAGATTTGAAGAATATACCACCCCCTTATTATAAGCGCTATAAACAAATATGGAAATCTTGCCGCCTTTTTTTAGAAAACGCGGCAATTGTTTAAACGCTTTGCGACAATCCGGCGTGTGATGCAACACGCCAAAACTATAAACAAAATCGAATGTCTCATCAATAAATGGAAGTTTAAAAATATCCGCTTGTATAAGATGAACATTTGCCCTTGTTCCTAAATTCTTAAACGCAGCATCAACAGATCGGCTTAAATCCAATCCAATAATTTCGGCTCCATTATCAGCAACTATTTCCATAAATCGACCTGAGCCGCAACCAACATCTAAAACTAATTTACCCTGAAACTGATCTAAAGGAAAATCTACCCTCGCCTGGAAACTGTTTCTAGATTCATTCCTCATATCATTATCTATATTTGCGGAATCCAACTGGGTTTTTCCATGTGTATTCCACTCAAAGCTAAAACTACTAACATACTTATCAGAATCTACAAATCTTGGAATAAAATCTTTTATCATAAAATTGCGCTTACATTTGCAAACAAGGATTCCTTCTTTTATTTCAGAATTAACATATTGTCCATCCTCAACTTTAAAACCCGCGTTGCATTCAGGGCACCTTAACCATTGAAGCAATTTATCTTTCATAAAAACTTTTAACTATCTCCTAAAAAATTTAGAAAAAACGAGAAATCGAGAAAAAGATTTAATACAACTTTCAATATTTTGAAACAAAATTATTGCGTGTAGCCGTCAATCCCGCAAGTTCACGCAGCTTGAGAATTCAAGAAACTTAAATAATAATTCTCCAACATTTTTACGTTGCACTCTCCACTAAACTTAGTTCTTACTGTTTTTTGCGCCTCTAATCTTAACCGCTTACTTTCATCTACATTTTTGATTAAAAATAAAACAGCATTAATAATATCTTCCGTGCTCTGTGGGGCGACAGTTAGCCCATTAACCTTATCCTCTATAATTTCAAGATTAGGAGGAATTGAAGTCGCAATGCACGAAATCCCGGCAACCATCGCTTCAAGCAAAGCTAAAGACAAACCTTCCGTCAATGTCGGAAAAACAAAAATGTCGCTTAAATGAACTATTTCCATTACATCTCTTCTTTCGCCGGTAAAAATAACATGCTCTTCAATATTAAGTTCCCTTGCAATTGACAACAACTCTTCCTTAAAACAACCGTCTCCAACAATTAAATATTTAACCGGCCTCTCTCTCAATATAGCGGGCATTGCCTTTAAAACATAAATATGCCCTTTTGGCGGCTCCAACCTGCCGACTGTTATTAAAATATGTTCATCATCCCGCAGCCTGAATTCCTGTCTTAATTTTTTAATAGCCTGGGGATCCGCCGTTTGCCATCTCTTGCAGTCCACATAATTATATATTACATTAATTAATTTTTTATTTACTCGAAACGTGCGCGCAATATAATCTTTTACAAATTCTGAAACTGCAATATATTTTGTTCCGGCTATTTTGCCGACGGCTATATCCAGAAATTTTTGTTTAAATGAGTACGCAAATGGTATGCCTGGATCATGAGCAATTCCTTGGATTGTTGAAACTATATGTTTAACGCCCGCAATTTTCCCCGCTATTCGGCCATAAATATCAGCCCAAAAAATTTGTGAATGTAGGATATCTATTTTATTTTTTTTCAAATATCTTATTAAATATAACAGTTTTCCAAAATGTCCTTTTGAAAAATCTTCTAAAAGATAGACTTCTATACCAAGCGCTTCAATTTCCTTTGATAATTCCATGCCATTTCTAATGCAAAACACTACATTTGAAAACCTGTCTTTATTTATTAACTTTAAATCATTAACAAGCCTTCTTTGCGCGCCGCCTCTTTCAAGGCACTCTATTAAATGCAAAACCTTAATCTTTCTCATCAATATTCTTATTTATTTCAGCTATAAAGTTATGTCAAATATGTTTTTTAACCAATATAAGATTACTAAAATCCCTGATTTTCTAATTTTCTCATCAAATTTAATGAATTTGCCACATTTCATCGTTATTGATTTTACTTTTTGTAGAACCGTCTAAATCTAAAATTTCATATAAAACTACTTTTGCGCCTTTATGCCGGTCGTTTACATAAACAGGTTTTAAAAAATCGGGAGCTTTGTTTTCCGCAATTAAAAATGCAAGTTCTCCATATCGCCAATTAAATCTTTCTTCAATAAATCTATACACAGGCTCGTTTTTTCCTCTTTTAAAAGCCTTAAGATCTTCTATTGTGGATATTTTATTGCCTGTTTTGCCATCAATCTCCTTAAAACCTCCAGCATAGTAGTTTACAGAACTTCTCCCAATAAAAATTGAATCTTTAGACAAGTTATCCTTCATCCACAACCCAGTTTCCTTATATTCAGTATGAAAAATCGGAAGCAAGTTAAAGGAAATTCGAAACACCGGATTAAATGATAAAAGGACGCATGTTAGCGCTATAATAATTTGCGAAAGCCAAGGTATCAGTAGCGCGCTTTTTACAATCCCCTTTGCGGAGCCTGCAATATCTCTTAACCATTCATCAAAATAATTAATTCCTGACGCAATAAAAATTAATAAAATAGGAAGAGCGGAGATATAATACCTCGGATTTGCAAAAAAAAACGAAGCTGTAATAAATGAAGGAAAAATAAACGCAATAAGAAAAAGACGCGGAAAAACCTGGCCTCTTTTCCACTTCTTTTTAAATAAACCTAAACCAACAAAAACAAACAACAAAGGCATAACTAAACGTGATATTCCAACTGTAACACCTTCTTTGAAATTCTTTAAAAACTTTGCAAAAACGGCGCTTAAGTTTGACTGTATAAATGAAGTAACTTGATTTTTCTCAATAGTATCATACCTGTTTATCAAAAGCTCATCTCTAGGTATAATTCCAATACTAATAGCAGTGTTTAATTTTGGCGAAAGGCTCCAAACTCCAGTTACGTCATGCACTAAAACAATGTATGGCGAAATCGTCAAAATAAGCGCAAATGAAAACACGGCCAAGCCGGCTATCCGTTTTCTACGATCTTGCCCCTTATCGATAAATATTGTTATAAACATAAAGAAAAACGCAAAAACACTATATATAATACCTTCGTGCCTAGTTAAATACGATAAGCCAACCAAAATACCTGAAACTAAATAGAACAACAACTTGCCACTTTCAACCGCTTTCCAAGTTATAAGGATAGAGAAAAAAACTATCGTTGTATAAGTGGCTTCAGTTAAAACTGAAAATGAATATAGCGACAGAGCAGGGTAAACAACAACAAGGATAGAGCTTAAAATCCCCGTCCTGCGATTAAATACTTTCTCTCCAAAGTAGAAAACCATCACAGGCAGAAATGAAGAAAATATTAGAGATAAAGCAACGCCAACTATCTCAGGGTTCTTAAAAACAGGAATAAAGCATGCTATAAGCGATGAATAGAAAATAGGCCTTGTAATATCTAATGCGTCAAAATTAAACCGTAAAAGATGTTCTGCGTTGACTATATAACCAGGACTATCAGGATTAATTGCGTATTTAGAACATATGAATATGAAAATATGAAAAGCGAACGCGCAAACAAAGATTAATGGAAATGAGTATCTTAATTTAAAATTCATAATTTCTTAAAAATCAGCAATAAAGCAAAGGCATATAACAATATTGCTTATTTTACGCCTGTAATTTGTGTACATAAATTTAATTTAAAAAAAATTTATAAAAACCGAACGTTTAAAGCTGTAAAATTTTATTTATTTAATATTTTGCTTTTTAATATCTTGCTTAAATTAAACTTAGCTGATATTGATGGGAGAAACCGAAAAATACAAATAAAAAAAACAATAAGGACGACCATCTTTGATAATAAATGGTATGAGAAGCCAGTGGCAATAGCTTCGTTTTTATCCATATTTAAATTTATCATAAGAAAAGCCCATATGGACTCCACATATCCAAAACCGCCTATTGTAAAAAAAGGCAAAAGCGACGCCAAGATTAAAAAGCATGTAATAAAAACTATTGTGAAAACGCTAAACTCCAATCCCAATGCTTTATACATAAAGTATCTATAAAAATTCATTGATATTAATATAAGAAAAGAGTAACAAAAACATATTGCCAATACTTTCTTTGAACGCACAAACTCAAAACCGGCAGAGACTTCTTTTCCTTTTTTTAAAGACCATTGAACTATTCTATATTTATCAATATTCATAGCCATTGAAATTTCATTAATAATACGCAACAATTTATCCCTCAACAAAAACAATAATATAACACCACAGCATATTATCAATAAGGAGACGGCAATAAAGGAAGCCGATTTTTTAACAATCTCTGAAAATTGATCTATGCCAAACAGGGTGATAAAAAAAACTATCGACAAACTGAATATATCAAACACCCTTGCGCATATTAAGCTTGGAACACCTTCTGAAAAGCTATCAGCGCCTTTTATTTTCTTTATAAAATACAAATAAGATAGTTCCCCCGCTCTAAATGGAATAATTTGGTTAAACGTATTTTGAATACAAACAATTGCAAAAAGGTCTTTAAGCCCTACTTTCTTCGCCAAAAGAAAACTAAATCTTTTTGTCCGCAGGAAAATAGTAATGCTATAAAATACTATTCCACAAAATAGATATTTTATATAAACATTTTTTAAGATATCCTTTATATTTGACACGTCAATCTGGAACAACAGGAACGACACTAATGATATAGTAATTATAAACGCTATTATTATTTTTTTCATTTTAAGGCATGAGCCCCGGCTAAACAAAAAAACTTTATCTTGTTAACATTGCGAAAATAAACAATATAATTTTCACTTTAAAATAATCTTAAAAAAACATTGCAACAAAAGCTTTTATTTTGTTCTTCTATATAATGACCAATATGTTAAGAACATAACAGAAACACCAATCTCATAAATGATAACAAGTAAATTATGCAAACTAAAAATATCTCTAAGGCTTGATCTTACTGTTCCGGGAATAAAAAACATTGGGCTTATATAATATTCTTTTGAAAAAGGCCAAAAAAGCATAACTCCAAAAGGGTAATTAAAGTCCGCCGCAAAAAAATCAATTAAAGGGTGTGTTAGCGATATAAACACCAGTGACATGAACACGCTAATTTTATTGGCCGCCTTTGATTTTAACAATAAATAAGCAACCGTTCCGGTAAAGACACCAAAAAGAAGCGAATGGCTAAAACTGCGGTGTTGAACAGGATAAAACCAGGAAATAATAAAGTCACAATCGGGCAAAACGGCAATCAAAGAAGAAATCAACAAAATCTTCTTTGTCGATATATCAGTCTTATTTTTAAGGCCAAATACATAACAACTAACAGCCCCAACTATAGCATGTCCAACAGGCGTCATGACCTATTCCAGAAATTATAGTTAATTTTTGTCATAAGCAGCTTAGCTCTACAATTATAATCTATTAGCATAATCGACTATTCAATTGTTTAAATTTATCCTGAATCCTATTTAACCGGAACTATATATTGCGCTCCAAAAGAACCAACTTAAAGTTTGTATCCTGTAACTTTTAACATTATCGAGAGCCTATTTAATAAAGGTATTTTTGCCATAATATAGTCAATATCATTGTATAGCTTTTCAAAAAAACTTGGGATAGGCGGGGTGTAAATAATATGTTCAATTATACGTATATCCAAACCGGCCTCGTGAAACCATTTTAAAAAATTCTGACGATGCATTAACCATGTATTTTTCTCAACCGCATAATTTAAAACTATTTGTTTAAGCTGCCAGGGATTCAACCTATTAGGCTCGACAATTCCAATGCTTCCACCCTTTTTTAAAACACGCGTCGCCTCTTTTATGCACCTTAAAGGATTTTCCATATGATGAAGTGTTGTAACAATGAATACATGATCAAACGAACAGTCTTTAAACGGCAGAACCTCAGCCGATGCCGTGGCAAAACGCGCTCTATGTTCAGCCATCGCCTTCTTGCATCGTCTAAGAAGATTAAGGGAGATATCTATGCCATAATAATTAATTCCGTTTTGCCATTTAACCGTCCATGCAGCGTGAACGCCGGTGCCCACGCCAAGCTCCAGCACCTTTAGGCCGGACGAATCTTCAGGCAACGTTTCAAGCGCATTTTGTAGCTTGATTTTGTGGTTCCTATTAGTTCGCCAGCTATCCGGCAACTCCTTAGCTTTTGTATTGTAAAATTCCTTTTGGAAATATTCGTGATTATTTTTCATAAGCTTTTACTGAATAAAAAATATTTCTTAAACTAAAATCGGCGCCATATTTGATAGATAGCGTAGTGAATCCATCAATCTATTATGTCTAAAGATCCATAAAGCCTTCGGGTAACGCCCGTCTTCATTATCATAAGGTTTTGTTTCCGCAATTTTTATGATTTTTTTTTAGATAGATAGTCATGCGCGCTTATTTCCTTATTAATTATCTACCCTATAAATATACTTGGACGCAATATTGTAAATTGATTTAAACAGTTTAGGCTGATCATACACGCATGACCGGCACATCCCAAAATTTTTTCTATTATCCAGCACATTTTTTCTAAGCCCAATAGCGGTCTTGCTATTCCAAACGTCCATAAAATGCTCTTCTAAGACATTGCCCATTTTATGAGCTTCCAAATTCTTTTTGTCCTGCAAAATCCACATTCCGCTTTTACAGCAAACTGTTAAATCGCCATCAACTGTCACATAAGGAGCATATACAGGATCATAACACACTTTGTCATTAATTTCGGTTGTGTATAAATAGTAATTTTCTATTAATAATTTTAACGATTTGACCATATCCAACCGATTCAAATTTCGAGCCTTATTAATAGCGTTTCTAATAATTGGCAAGTACTCCTTTTTCAAAGAGCTTGACGAGCTTCCTTCATACACATCCATAATCCACGAAAAAAAAACTTCGTCAAAAGTCATATTAACAAGGTTTTCCACATCTTGAGGCAAATCTTTAATATTCTCATCATTATACACATGTTTTGCGGATATAATTAATTTTGATTTTTTTGTATTTCTGTAATCATATAGATAACGCGCGTTTTGTAATACTTTATCCATTTCAACGCCACGTATTTTTCTATACAACTCCTTATTAGTTGTGTCAATTGAAATATCTATATAATCAACCCCGGCATCCACAATACCTCTGCATATATCTTCTCCCATGAGAATTCCGTTCGAAGTAATCTTTAGAATCTTGCCCTGCGATTTTATATAGCGCATTATTTTTATAATATCAGGATGGATAAACGTTTCTCCTATTCCGCTTAGTTGTATCCATTTTGCGCCGGATTCATTTATGATTTTTTTTATTCCATCAAACGGCATTAATTTATGTTCTCTCTTTATTTGGCTTAAAACACAAAATTCGCATTTTAAAATACAATAGGAAACAGGTTCAATTTGCAGTCTGATTGGAGGCGAAACATTCGCGGATTGATAAAAAAATAAATCGCGGATTTTTTTGATATAAAACAACAAATCCCTGGCCCTAACGATTTTCTGAATAAGCCTCAATAGATTCCACATTTTTCTTATTATACCGCCTATTTAATTAATCAATTAATTATAAATAGAACAACCGTTATCGGGACATCCAAACAACTTCAAGTATTTTTTCGCAATTAATCGCAAATTAAACTGTTTTTCAACACGTTCACGCGCATATGTTCCAAGTTTATTGCATCGCTCAGGATCATTAATCAGTTCAATTACAGCATTGCGCATACCTTGTTCGTCTTTTGGTTTAACCATTAAACCGCAATCGCCCAAAACCTCTGGATTACCGGCAACATCAGCGCATATAACAGCGCACCCCGCGCTCATGCCTTCCATTAAAGATATTGGCAAATTCTCCCATACTGAAGGGAACACAAAAATCATAGCGCGCCCATAAATTTCAGCTAATTGAGGATCGGAATTATCTATCCAACCGAGCATATTAACTTTTGTCAGGCTCTTTTCAGCCATCTTTACAAGCAACGGATACATCGGCCCATCGCCGACTATATCAATTTCCCAATCAGACAATTCCAAATCTGAAATAGCCTTAAGAAAAATATGAAAACTTTTTCTCTCAACTAATCTGCTACAAAGAAGAATGCGTTTAATCTTCGCCTTTGGCTTGAAAAAGTCGCTTTCAAATCCATATGGAACAATTGTCGACTTTTCTCCGTCATATGATAGTTTAAGCAACTCCATAAGGCTATTAGACGGCACGCATATATTTTTCGCATTGCAAACAATTTCAAGCCACCAACGGGCCACAATACGATGAAGGAATCTAAATCTCTCTTTGTTATAACCGGGAACATCTGAACCATGCAAAGTTATGAAATAGGGAACATTCCTTTTTTTTTGCAAATATTTCCCCGCAATTCCAGACGGCATAACAAAATGGCAATGCGTCGCGTCAAAAGCCTTTTTATCATGCTCGGCAATCGCAAATCTAGCCGCTTTTATTGCCCAAAAAAGAGCTTCAAACGCTGAAGCCATCTCTTTGCGCCGCCGTCCGCAATCAATCCTATAAACTTTTACGCCTTCAATATGGTCATTGGACGGCAAATCTTTATACCCCATAGTAACAACGATTACATCGTGGCCATATCTTACATATTGTCTGGCTAATGTCGCTGAAGCCGCAGCTCCCCCACCTCCAATAGGCGTGTACTCATGATTTAAAATCAGAATCCGCATTCGTGAATTTCAATATTCTATGGCATTGGAAATTTGATTCTATCTTTGTCAAACGTTGCATATTTCTTTATTATAAGCATCAATGCCTTAAAATAAAGCGCGCCTCTGCCTGAAGACCTGCCATAACTTAATTTGTTTATATATATAAAACCAACCATTCCCAGATGAAGCGCGCTTTTGCTTATAAAATTCCATTTAATAAAAATTTTCAATATAAATAGCGGCAAATAATTGACGAAAGCCGCCAGAGTCGCAAACCTTTTTACCGTTTTTTCATTACTCATCTTAAGAACTGTATTTTCTCTAATCCCGGAGCCGCTGCCTTCAAGAATTTCTTTAACATTAACCAAGCCAATACTTGAAGCGTAGTCCGCTAACTCTGTCTTTGGAAAAGGATAAAATATGCCGGAGCTTATATGATCTATCTTAATTTCCTTAAGGAATTTAATAGAATCCCACATCTGTTCATTTGTCTCCTCTGGGACGCCAAAAATAATATCGCCTCTTATAACAATATTTGCATTCTTAAGTATTTTTATAGTTTGAAAGAATTTTTCATTGCTAACTCCCTTTTTTAGCAATGAATTTCGTAAATTTTCATTACCGGATTCTATGCCCATCTCAACCTGCGCGCAGCCCGCCTTCTTAAGCTCGGACGCAAGCAATGCATCTACGGTATTAGCATGAACAAGGCAAGAAAACGGCAAATCTATTTCTTGTTTATATAATGATAAAAATTTGAGAACCCAATTTTTATTTAAGGTAAAAGTATCATCTCTAAAATCCACAAAATTAATCTTATATTTTTCCTTTGCCATTTTAAGTTCTTCAACAATATTTTCAGCCGATCTTGCTCTTACATATTTGCCTTTTCCAGAATATAATTTAACGTAAAAGTGATTAAAACAGAATGTGCATTTAAAGGGACAACCTCTTCCTGTAAAAATCACATAGTTTTTTTTATTAAGGCAATTATATTTGTAGAAAATATCCTTGTCAGGGAAAGGCAATTTGTCTAAATCGTCAATTAAATCCCTAATTTGATTTTTATAAACTACGCCATCTTTTTTACTCCAAATATTATTAATTTTAGAGCAATCTTTATTAGCCTCTATGGAATTTATCAGCTCCAACAAAGCATAGTCGCCTTCGCCGACGCAAACAAAATCAAACAAATCATTTTGTATAACAATTTCCGGAGCAGCAGTGGCATGAACTCCTCCTATCACCGTTGGAAGACTGAATTCTTTCGCGGCCGCGGCCGCGGCCTTCACCCATGGATATAGATTTGTCGTGGCTGACAACGCCACAATATCAGGCTCATAACTCCTTATCTTTTCTTTAAAGCTTAATACCCAATCAAAAAGACGATTTAATTTTGGGTAATGCACATTTGAATCATCAAAAAAAGCGTAATCAAAAAACAGATCGGTTGAATGCCCACCCTCTTTTAAAACCGCAGACAAATATTCAACACCTATAGATTCCGCGCCTCGATACGCAAATAAGACTTTCATTATAACCTCCACGGCAAAACGCCGACAAAAACCGCCATTTGGCGGAAACAAACATCTAAGACTTTAAATTGTTTATCGATCATAAAACTACATGCGTTTATCTATTAAATCCACAAGGCACCCTATGGCAACAATAATGAGAAACGCCATAAATGTAATGATTGTCGTGTCGCCAATATTGCCAATTAAAATATCTCTATATAATGAAATACAGTTTCCAACAAACGCCACAATTCCTAACGGTATAAATATTTTTAGAGGGGAAAAATACATAACCGTTCTTATTATCAACTGTATAAAATTTAGAGTGTCACGAATTGGCCTAATTTTGGAACGGCCGGTCCTTTTATAATAATTTATCGGGATAAACTTAACCGCGTAATTATTGGTTAACATTGCAATTGTTATTGTGGTGGTGAAAGAAAATCCCTTAGGCAGCAATCCGGCAAACCTTAGCACTACCTTTTTATCCATTATTCGCAACCCGGAATTCATATCCGGTATCTTTTCGCCAGTCATATACTCGGCAAATTTCCTCAAAAGATATTTAACAGGTTTCCGAATTAATGGTATATGCGCCTGTTCGCCAGTCCGAGAACCTACCACCATTTCGCAGCCTTTGTATTCTTTTATAATCGTTTCTATCGCTTCAATCGGATACGTGCCATCTGCGTCAACAATTATAATATTATCATATAGAGAATGACGAATGCCGGTAATCAGCGATGCTCCATATCCTTTATTGACGGCGTGCTCCATTAACCGAACATCAAGATCAGACTCCTTTATCCGCTCAACCGTTTTATCAATTGAACCGTCATTTACAACTATGATTTCATAGTCATACGCAATATTTTTCATTGTTATAGCCACATCCTGCAAGACCTTTACAATGCTACCCTCTTCATTATACGCTGGAACAACTACTGTAAACATGCGCTATACACCCTTTTATTCATTTCTAATTTAGTTTGCATATAAAATAATAATTAAACAATAAATCTATCCTTTGGATTCTTTCGTAAATATATTAAAACACGATACATGAAACGACGAGGCAACAGAACTCTTAACAATAAAACGTCAGTAATAAATAGCATAGATCTAATTAAAGTAATAAAGAAAACGAACGTTTTCTTTGCAATGCTAAATCTGGAAATAACGCTCCTTAGAATAGCGTCAAAAATATTTCCTAATAAATCAAAACCATATAAACCTACTACTGTAAAATTATTTTCGCGCGCGGTTGTCGCTAAAGAATCGTGGGATAAAAAATAAGTTTCTTTAATAGGAGGCCCCCCATCTTTTCCCTCTAATTCCGCATTTATATTGTCTATTTTTTTCCCAAAAAGAGTTCTTCCTCTATATTTTTTTGAAAAGTCATTCAATTGCAAAGGGATTCTCATTATCAGCCCCAGCAATTTTTGATAATATTTATCGCCCTCAAGAGTGGGTTCCTGAAAATCAATAAAAAATCCAAATGACTTCAAAATCCTATGTATTTCCTTAAAACATTGTGAAGTATCTGGAATATGATGCAAAATATCCTGAGCAATGACACCGTCAAAAGACTCATTTTTAAAAGGGAGATGAAAAACATCGCCTGCAGTTAGTTTGATATTATTTTGGTTCTCAAAAGCATGTTTCTTGCAAACTTTTAACATATCTAATGACAAATCCATGCCGAAAAACACGCAATCCTTTTTTGTTTGCATAATATTAAGCGAGATATAACCGTCTCCACATCCTAAATCTAATATCTTGCCGCTTAAAGGCATTTTTTCCTTTGTAATTCTCTCAAATCTTTTTAAAAGCGCTTTCCCTGCGCGCGCGCTAAATTCATGCAAAAATTCATTCGAGTAATTCTTTGAAATAGTTTTATAGAAATTTATATTTCTCTGCCTAGCATCATCCTTTCTATTAGGTTTATTATGTTTTTTGTTATCACGCGGCATGCAACGAACCTGAACAAAGCATATGATTAAAAACAAGCGCTTTATGTATATGCGCAAACAACATCTTATAAATCATATTTGTTAAAAATTTTAGAGTAGTAATAACAAAATTTATTATGTAAAAAAAAATCAACACTTGTTATTTCTTTTATTTTCTAAAGTAGATACGATTGTTTCAAGCTTAGACTTATATTGCATTACAACATTCCTCTCTTTTGCAATCAGGTTGTTATATTCATGCGAATCATTTTTTAAATCATAAAGCTCTTCTTTTGCGATCACAACATTTTTAGAAGGAAAGACAGAAAACAAATCCTCATCTTCACCCCTTAAGGTTTGAATATATTTATAATTGTCCATTCGCACCCCTCTGATCCTAGAGCTCTTTTTTATCTTTAATTGGCCATAACTTATATCTTCAAAGAAAGCATAATCTCTTAAATCTGCTTTTTCTCCATTAATAAGAGGTATTAAACTCTTGCCGTCAATATCGTCAGGAGCAGAAATGCCTAACAATTCTAAAATAGTCGGCAACAAGTCTATCTGTTGCACAATGCTATCTATTCTTTTTGCCGGCAGCGATGGGTGTTTAATTATCAAAGGGATATTAACAACGTTTTCATAAACACCTCTATGAGCAATCGGAATTCCATGTTCATAAAGACTCTCTCCATGGTCGGAAGTAAAAATAATCAGAGAATCTTCAAATTCGTCTTTTCTTAAATAGTTTAACAGCCTTCCAATTTGTTTATCCAAAAAAGAAAGATCGACAACATACCGATCCTCAAGGCTGCTAAACATAAAAGACTTTAAACCTTTAGACCTAATGTATGGAAAATGAGGCGCGTAAAAATGTAAAAAAAGGAAAAGGTTATTATCCTTAGTTTTTTCAAGGACGTTGACCGCTTTATCAACCAGCAAATCTTCAGGGTCCCCGGGAACCTTTGCATTTGGAACAAAACTGTAGTAAAAACGACTAAACAGATCCCGTTTTGTGAATTTAATTGATAAAGAATCCAACATTTGCATATATAGAAAGAAATTATTTTTGTGCAATGGCACGCCGTTCACTTCCTTCCTAATCTTGCCGCTAAAATAATCAAATGTTTTTGAATGTTGGCATCTTGTTAACCAGTCATAGGCCACGGTCTTGTAACCTTGTTTCTTTAGTATATCAGTTAGAAAACGCGCATCCTTAAGATTTTCCTTTTGATAGGCCGGCGTAAATTTGCCATGGCTTATAAAGCCTAGAGAAAGCGGGTATTTACCGCTTAATATTGACGCAAATGAAGAATCTGTCTTTGTGCACGCATTATATGCATTATTGAACACTACCCCCTCGCCTCCCAATTTATCAATATTTGGAGTTGGCGATGGTGTTCTTCCATAAAGCCCCACATTTTGCACTCTTGTAGACTCAGCAATAATAAATATGATCTTTGACGATTTGCTATTCATTTAACGGCTAAAAACCTTTTTAAAATTAACGCCTTTTAGTATGATATGCGTTCAAAAAGTTAATTAAAAATTCAACTTTTGAACAACGGTTTCTATTGGTTTATTATAAATTTTTATGCGGACTATCTTCGTTTTGGAGCAATGCAATATGCTTAAGAACCGGGTGTATTACATAATAGTCATTGCCGCCGGGAAGTTGATCTTTTATATTTATAAATTTGCCGTTCCGCGCATACTCTTGAAGCATTTCGACTAAAAGGTCCGCTCGTATCGCAGCATCATAAATGTAATCAGGGTCAACTCCAGGAGGAGGAGGAGGATATTTCTTTTGTCCTACAAGAGAGCCGCAGTCAATCTTGTCATTTAATAATATCCCGGACACCCCGCAACACCCCTCTTTTATCCAGCTGTAATAGAGAGTTGTGCTGCCTCTATAATCAGGAAGCCATCCTGAATGGGCGTGTAGAAATGGAGCAATATCTAAAAGATCCTGCTTCACTATTTGGCTTCCATATCCGGCATAAATCACTAATCTGGGTTTTAAAATCGACAGTTTTTTAACAATGATTTGATCATTCACATTTTCCGCAAAAACAGTAGTTGAATTCCAATTATTTATTTTGACTGTTTCGTCTAAACTTTCAGACATATCAGGAATAAAGACCGCGCACTTTCGCTCCGTCTTTACGATATTATTAGCCTGCCCTGGAAGTTTCCCTCCTGATGACCCAAAAATCAGAATGTCTTGCGGACGCAAACCAACACTCGCCATGGCTTGAGCATACGCCTGAGACCTAGGAGTATAAGCAGCCAATAGTAAAACGCCGTCTAATATCATATTTGCGCTCCTACTGAATCCGCCAATCTTAAAACATGGCTACGTTCCCTTGCAATAAGGGTCGCCAATCTGGCTTTCAATTCTGAATCAAGGCTATCTGCCATTGCGCATAAAGTGTCATTGCATTTTAAAAGCGCGTTTAAATATATAACGCAGTCAGTTTTTGAATATGCGGCTTCAAAAATTTCACCGGCGCGCGCAAACAACTTTAAATCGTAAAATTCTTGCTTATCTACAGCTTTAAATCCTTGAAAATAAGCTTTATGAACGCGTTTTGTTAACTCAAATTTTTTGGTCAAAAGATTTATAAGTTTTGTAGCCTCAAATGAAACATGATTTTGCGTTAGCTCCAAATTGCCATACAAAGCCTCAAGGAAAACGGCGGTTTCTATAACATCGCCTTTAGATATCATGTTAAGAACCTCCTCAACTTCAATTGTGACATTGCTCTCCGGAGGCAATGCTTCGCCGCCTAATTTGTTAAAAATTTTATCTCTGTCATCTTTCCAGGCTTTGAGAAAAGGAATCCCTTCATATTTGGTATAAAAATAAGTATTGCGGTCAACCAACAGATTGCCGGTGGCGTATGGATACATAGTCATAATGTTCGCTATTTCTTTATCTTATTAAGAATTTCCAAAGCTACCGCTTTAAAATCAATATTATCCGAGCTATTATCAAATATATAGTCAGGATGCATAGGAGGGATAAAAGGGATATCAATTCCTACAACATTTTTCATTTTGCCATTTAAAGCTTGTTCATAAAGTTTCTTTGTTTCACGTTTCTTAAGTATTTCCATAGGGACGGATATGTAAACTTCAAAATAATCCGAATACATCTTTCGGTTCCACTCCCTTGATTCTTCAAAGATGGAAAGGATGCAACAAATCACATTTATATCCTGACTATCAAGCCATGCGCAAATATCGCAAATCCGATCCGCATTTTCACGCCTGCCTTCTATTGAATATGGATCAACGCCTTTGTCATGTTTAAAAATTGATCTAATTGCGTCTCCGTCGACAAGCGCTGTATTTGGCGCGCTTGGTTTCCATAAATTATATAGATGGTTCCCAAGCGTAGTTTTGCCGGAAGCCGATAACCCTATTAACCAAACAACCATAAGTTAACTCTCCATGATTTGAAAAGCGTTGCAATTAATATTATTTTGTAATTTAAAACCATTCAATTTAAATCTGAAAAACAGTTTAACGAAAGTTTATTTGCAATATTTAAATCAGCAGGAGTGTCTATTTCACACCAACCGCCGCTAATAGCCATGCCACAGACAGGGTAACCCGCATTTATCAACAAACGCAACAAAGTAGTCATGTCCATTTTATCTATATCATGCTCCGAATTTGACGTTAGTTCGCATATCCAATTCAAAGCTTTAGCTGAAAAACGCATTAAACCAATATATTGCCCCTGAATATCCGAGAAACTATTAACTTTTCTGCCAATATCCTGTATATATCCATTCTTATCAATAATAAAACTCTCAGCATCACTCAACGGATTTTCAAACCTCTCCTCCCACAGCTCCTTCCAATTTGTGTCATAGGCAACAACAATATCTTTGGGTTCAGCGCGTAAAGAAGTCACTGCCGCGTCTGAAAAAACAATATCAGAATAACTAACAATCAAGGTCTGATTAAATAATTCCTTTGCGCACAATAGACTACTTACCATATTTGATGTATCCCATTTTGCATTATGATATTTTATTAAGCCATACTTTTCCAGCATATGAGATTTGTATCCAGTCACTATTGCAATTTCATTTAACCCTCCGGAACGCAAAGCCGATATTTGCCAATCAATCAAGGCCTTTCCACGGACTTCATTTAAACACTTTGGCCTATCATCTGTAAATTGTTTTAACCTGCTACCACGGCCCGCCGCTAGTATAATAGCTTTCATAGCTTCTCCTTAACATAACTTAACCCCAAAAAACGCCTTCTTTGAAAAATCTCAAAATAATTTCTTTATCAAATATCACAGAGGGCGAAACCCTTTCAGGATGCCACTGAATAGCCATAATAGGCTTATTAGGATGAAAAAAACCTTCAACTACGTTGTTAGTTACCGCAAACGCATTCAATTCTTTCGATAGCCCTTCAACAATGACCCCTTGGTTATGATAACTATTAACTTCTATTTCGTTCTTGTTAATTAATTTCCCAAATTTATCATTTATAATCCTTGTCAAATGATTTTTAGCCACATGGCCGTCCTTTCCAAGACGCGCAAGGCTTTTCTCCAACGAACCGTTAAAAATAACGTTTAAAACTTGAAATCCCCTGCACACTCCAAAAATTGGCAAATTCTTCCTAATGCAATGCGCCACTATAAGATTTTCAGTTTCATCACGTTCAGGCGATTCCCCCAAATCATTGCCGTTAGAGAGTATAACGCCGGCAAGGTCTATTTCATTAAAAATTTTTTCAACCATACCGGGTTGATTCAAAATGGGCACTATTATTGCGTCCTGAAATACGCTGTTTAGATATATAGGCCAATCATTTGCAATAGCGTCTCTCTTTTCAGGATACGTGTCATTTTCCACAACACGCATAGTTAAACCTATTTTCAACATTAACCCTCAACAGGAATTATTCGGCCATCAGCGCAGTTAAGTTCCACGGAAGGGCTTCTCAACGTCATGTCAAACAGTTGTTCACCGCATCCAATAGCCGCCGGCAATTCAAACTCAGCGCATCGTATAGCCATATGTGAATTGGCTCCTCCGTATTTTGTAATCAGCCCCACTAAGGAACATGAAAAGATCCAATCAAATCCCGGGTCTGCGCCCTCTATCAAAACAATCTTCCCAGTTATGTCCGACAGTCCCACTTCCTGGCCTCTAAAAAAAACATATGGGGCGCGCACGGTTTTATTTGTTATGAAATTAGGCCGATTTAATAAAAGAGGAATTATGGAAACATCCTCTGCCTTATCGATAATATATGGAAACTTAAGCGCTACTGTAATTTCATAATTTTGTCGACCGGCTAGTGATTTATCCCTTAAATACTGTTCCAAAGTTCTCCCCTCCGCAACATTTACAGCATCAAGAATGTCATGAATAGTAAGAAAGGAAAGTTCTTCTTTGCTGAGCCCTATTCGCTCTCCCCAGTTTGAAATTATCTCAAGAGCGTCGCTAATATTTTTTGAGAAAATAAACTTTGCGTATTCTCTAACGGAAATAGAACTCCTTATATATGAAAAAAGCTCTTCGGCTGTAATCTTATAGCCGGTTTCACATAAAAGGGTTCCTACTTCTTTTAAATGTTTGGATGTAAATAAAAATCCCTTCTTTTTTACCGGCGTAAAAGCTTTATTAACAAATCCGTTTAGCAAGTCAACTCGTTGATCGTACCTGGCGGAAAGTATATCATAAGTGCCGGGCCGTAGATGACCATAATTATCCATAAACCGGCCTGGCTCTAATTTTCCTTCCCGAAGTTTCCCAATGTCTTCGGCCATATCGCCCGCGACAGTCTTTATAGAACTTTGAAAATCAAATATTTCCGATTCATCCATTGCGCCTCTGTCAACAATTGAGCGCAAAAAACTTTGCGAGATAAAAGCGTGGCGAGCTAAAATAGAAAAAGGCACGATTCCATGCCATAAGCAATCTTCAAGAAGAGCGGAAACTGCGGCGATTCCATTATTGTAGTTCTTTAACACGTCATCTCTTTCTGTTTTTAGTTGCTCAATTTTTCTCAATTCACCTTCAATCGGAGCGATTTTTCCAGCTAATAGGTTGTTTGTTAAATGAAATAACGACAGCCTGAAAGATTCCTTTTCGGATGAAGTTAGTTTCCCTGGAAACTGTTTCGCTACAGATTGTTCAAAATTAAATGTTAAAGCGGTCACGGCAACTTCAAATTCAATCTTATCATGAAGCTCTTTATGTTCCGATAGACGGCTTAACCAGGCATCGACAAGTTTATTGCTTATAAGAGGACTCAAATCTTTAGGCAAAAATGAATGAAAGCTCAAACGAACATCAATATACGGATGCCCTGAGAGCGAAACCATCAACTGTCGACCTTTAGGCTCGGCATATCCCATTTGTTTTCTTGCTATTCTCCAGGCTCTATCAGTAATAAGATATCTGTAAAGCGACAAAGCCAAAGGCCGCGGCGTGATGCCTATCATTTCAACGGGATTCCAATCCGGCATCTGTCCAAAGATTGAACGCGATCCATATAAATCCGTCATCGGTCTAAAACGATCCGACACAAAAGACCGTATCCTTCCTATGGCGTCATTTACTCTTAAAGTAATGCCTCTATTCCAATTTGGCCGAGTTGTAATTTTGCGAACTTGGAACAGCCGAACTTTATTATCCAAACTCACGGCAAACTCTATATCAAGAGAATCATGCTCCGTGGCCTCTTCAATTTCCCGCACAGCCGCCAGCAAAGCTTTAAATCTTGGTGAATGCAGATCATTCACAGCTTCACGTTGCACAAATAATGTTTTATTGCTGTATTGCCCTCCTGACGTCACGGTGTCGGTTCTTCCGGTTTGATCATCATAATTTATAACATAGTAAGGAGCCCCGGTCTTCATATCCTGCGTAAAAACAACCCCGCTCATTGAAACATCATATATCATGAGCTGCACCAAAACCTGATCTTTTGCGTTGTCGGAATCTCCGAAATTTTTATAGCTTAAAACAACTTCCTCTATAGATTCACTTAACTCCGACGAATTTCCTGTGAATATATTGCCTTTGGATGTGTGGGCGCCGGCTTTTGTGCTATCTTCTTTATCCTCGGAATAAGCGCTAGATCTTACTATAACATTTGTTTCTCCAAAACAATCCAAAATGTTTTTACGTATTTTTTCAGGATTCTCCCGCCATTCATATACATAAAAACTATAAGATTCCGGAATTTCCGATAAAGAAATAAAAGGTTTTATCCGATTTAACGTGTCGGCTTTAGTTCCAAATTCCACTTTTCCGTTTTTAAAATCCATAACTTTGTTAACGATCTTATTCCTTTGAGCTTAAAACATTAAACAAAAGATTATGCGGCGGTTAAGCCAATAGACTCTTTAAACTCCCGCATCGTAAGAGAAAATATAGTTTTGCCGTTCGCAAGCAAATTTATGCAATTAATCATTTCATGGCCCCGCATTCTAGTAACTAAAGCCCAACGCATCAGTTGCAAAGCAGCCAACGGCATAAGCGTATCAACTTCTATTAAAATTGATTCTAGATATTTCTTTAGCGCAGGCTTAACAAGCGAGAAATATTTCCCTTTGCACGAATACATTTCAAGCAAACTTTCATCCGCAGTAAACCGTCCATGCCAAACGCCATAGAAAAGACAAAAATGAAACAAATCAACAAAAGGCAAGCCTGTAGGTTGAGCATATTCCCAATCCGTGACATATATTTGTTCTTTTGCAAAAAATATATTATCAAGCGTAAAGTCGTTATGGGCAAAAACCATAGGCATATTTAATATGTTATAATTTGACAAAAAATCGGTTAGCTCGTTTAAAAAATGCTCTGTTTTCGCCTCAAGTTTAAACTGCAAGGCAATTTTTTCTTTTAACGAAATAAACTCATCCTTTAACGCGTCTTTTTCGCCGTGTTGTACCTGGCTAGTCTTAGTGTGAAAGTTAATCAACCAGTCCGCGGCCTTATAAAAATATTTTTTTATGAAAAACAGTTTAAACAAGTCTCTAAACCTGTTTCCTTCCACAAACCGCGCAACCAACATAGTGCTTCCATTATAGGTGTCCAAACAAACAGGCATGGGAATGGATGACTTTAAGGCATTAAATTTCTCTGTAAAATAAAGAAGCGCAAGATTTTCATATTCATTTTTTAAATAGCTCCGCCCGCTTGAAAAGCAAGACGCTTTAACTAAAAATAAAGGATGCGAACTACCGCTTGGAATTAAAAAAAAATAAATTTTTCCGCCGGCGTTGCGCCGACAATGCAAAAGATTCGCAAATGACGCCGGCTTAGCAATTCCAGGCATAATCCGCTCCCAATTCTTAATAATATTCTGTTCTAATTGTCTCAACAACGCGTATGGTTAATATTAATCTATAAGGTATTATTCAATATTAAAAAAACAACATTCAATTATCTTGCCAACCATTTACGAAACGGACTTTCTGCAAATAATTGTATACACTGGAAAAATTAATGCCGACAAATTTAAACGAAACAACAAATTTACAAACAATTTCTTTATAAAACTATTTTCTCTAAAGATTATTTTAATCATCCCTGCGCGAGGCGCAATATAACAGGCCTCGGAATTTGCAGGAATCGCCCATGTAAAATCGTTAACATCAGGATGCAACCAAAAAAAACGCAAATTATCAAACCCAGATTTAATTAATAAATTTCTGTATTTTTTTAAATTAACGTGTTGATTAAAAAGATCCCAAAACAACAATTTATTTGGAGAGCTTTCTATAACAAGCTGCCCTTTCTCCTTTAGCGCGACATGAATTTGCGACAATAGACTTTTAATATTTTCCTGATGTTTTACATCAAAAGTATTTAACATATTCCAAATACTTTTGATAAAGATGATATCCAGAGATTTTTTTCTAAAAGGCAAAGCATCTGCGGCCATTACACATATGCGTTTAGTATTTCCAGAGCTATCTTTTTCTTTAAAAAATTGTTTAGCGTCAAAACATATATAATTCTTCTTGCGATCACCGCCCGTCTTAATTTTCTTTAGAAACCCGGAATCCGCGACGTCAATTATGACTCCATTCTCAATGCTGTTCCCGCCAATCAAAAACCTCCAACTTGCGCTTTCAATTTCCAAATTTAGTAAATAACATACCCTTAATTTATTTTAAAAAAACGTCTAATACCAATGTTAAACAAAACATTAGAAACGCTATTTTAAGAATTTACTGTAAATAATATTCTTTAGAAACTCAATTAAAGCCGCAAAGTTAATGTTGGATTCGCCTTTTTCCCTAGCTAAAAAAAGGACAGGCACTTCGCCAATTCTTAAATCGTATTCTTTTGCTTTAATCATTATTCCTGCGTCAATAAAATAATCTTTGAAGAAAGGCTCAAATTTCTTTAGTAATTCTCGTTTAAATATTTTTGGAGTGCCATTGACGTCCTTAGTTCCCACATTAAAGAATAAAATAAAAAGAGAATTATATATACCTGATATTACACGCCTTTTTAATCCATCTTTTCTTTCAACGCGAGCGGCTTTAGCAAGGTCTAAATTGTCATTTATCAATTTGTTATAAACATCAACCACAACTTCAGGCTTAACTTGACCGTCTCCGCACATAAATCCTACAAAAGCTCCTGAACACGCATTTAAGCCGCAAATAACTCCATGACCATACCCTTGATTACGTTCAACTCTTATTTTTTTTATTCTCGAATTCTCAGAGCTTAACTCATCCAGAATTTTTCCAGTGCTATCATAAGAACCGTTATCCACTAGAACCAGTTCGTAATCTATATTATTAGACCGTAAGGCTTCCGCCACCGGCAGAACAACAGGACGAACATTCTCTTCCTCATTAAATAATGGAAAAACTATAGATAACTCTTTTTTATCTTGCATTTTCTGGCAACTAAAATTACTCAATAATATTTTCAGCCATCTTCTTGATCAAATCGTTTATCAATTCATTTACCGTAAAGCGCGGTCTTTTAAATTCTAAAGTTATACCACACTATGAATCTCCGTATTTTACAAAACAGGAGGCGGCAAAAGTATCAACAATGATAAAAAAAGAAGAAAACATAAAACTCCAACTATTATTTTTGTTATTTATGAATTTGACGAATTAAAAAGGATTAGTTAGTTTCGCTGATTAGAATTGAAAATAAATAAACGGAGTTTCGCTTGTGCAGAACAAACATAAAGCAATCATCGTATAATAAAGCGGGTATGATATCCATCTATGTTTAAATAAATTTAACACTTTTAAAGGGTAATAATAATATGCCAACTCCAGAGCCATCAATCCGCAGATCAAGGCAACTCCAACCTGGATATTTGAAGGACTAAAAACAGAAACACCTTTGATAGCATAATATTCAATAACAGGTTCTAACGAAAAACTATTGAAAGCCAACAATTTTCCTGCAATGTAAAAAGACTCACTCAACGAATTCGCCCTGAAGAATATCCACGCAAAACAAACCACAGAAAATGTCGCAAATATTTTAACGATATGAACGGCAATATTTTCATGTTTCGCCTTCCCAATCAACTTGGTCAAAATCAAACTAAGCAAGAAAAACAGACCATGGATAAATCCCCACATAATAAACGTCAAGTTTGCTCCATGCCAAAGCCCGCTTAACAAAAAAACCGCCATTACATTGAAAAAATGTCTATATTGTGAAACACGATTTCCGCCTAAAGAGATATACACATAATCCCGAAACCATCCGGTTAACGACATATGCCATCTTCTCCAGAATTCAACCAGATTTTTTGAAAAATAAGGCGCCTTGAAATTTAGACAAATATCAAACCCAAGCATTCTAGCCACACCGCGCGCAATATTAGTATACCCCGCAAAGTCGCAATAAATCTGAAAAGCAAAGAAACAAGTTGCCGCAATTAAAGTTGCTGAAGTCTGTGTATATGGCTTTTTATAAGCCGTATCCACAACTTTAGCAAGCGTGTCCGCAATCACAATCTTTTGAAACATTCCGTATAATACAAGGCGAAGCCCTGATATAATCTTATTGTAATCGTATGTTCGGTTGCATGTTATTTGAGGCAGCAAATGGGATGCGCGTTCAATAGGCCCTGCAACCAGTTGAGGGAAGAAAACAACGAACAGCGAGAAATCAATATAGTTGAAAACAGGTTTTAGTTTAACACGATAAACATCAATTGTATAACTCAACGTTTGAAAGGTATAAAAGGATATCCCTACCGGCAATGCTATTCTCCAAAAACGTTTGGAAATATTCTCGACGCCGAAAAAATTTAGGAAATCGTAATATTCAGAAACAAAAAAGCCTGAATATTTAAAGAAAAAAAGCGTCATTAGCGTTGTAACAAGGCTAACGCACAGAAAGAATTTCCTCTTTCGAGGATTATTAGTTTTGTGTATCCAAGAGCCGCAAAAATAGTTAATAAAAGTGGCAAGGAAGATGAGGAACAAAAACTTCCAACTCCACCATCCATAAAACACATAACTTGAAACTAACAAAAACCTGTTTTGCCATATACGGGCCAGATTCCAATAGACAACAAAAACCACAAAAAAGAAGATGATAAATTGATATGAGTTAAATATCATGAAATTGCTTTTACAGGAATATATTCAATGTCTAAAATAAAAATTTATTTATGTTAGATATTAGGAAATCGGTTTTTTAATAATTATATATGATTCAAACAAAGTTTATCTTCCGGCGTTAAATATAAAGCAACACAATCATCAGCGCAAATCAAACGCTTTTATATACAAGAAAACTCACAAATTTGCCAATTTTATCTAGACTCAAACCAGTAGAGGCTTTTACAGGCAGTCCTGTTTTCGCTATTTTTTCCAGCTGGCAGAACAACAGGACGCGCTTTCTCTACCTCATTAAATAATGGAAAAACTATAGATAACTCTTTTTTATCTTGCATTTTTTTACAACTAAAATTACTCAATAATATTTCCAGCCATCTTCTTGATCGAATCGTTTATCAATTCATTTACCGTAAAGCGCGATCTTTTAAATTCTAAAGTTATACCACCCTACGAATCCCCGTATTTTACAAAACAGGAGGCGGCAAAAGTATCAACAATAATGAAAAAAAGAATACATAAAACTCCAACTATTATTTTCTTTATTTATGAATTTAACGAATTAAAATGGATTTGTTAGTTTCGCTGATTAGAATTGAAAATAAATAAACGGAGTTTCGCTTGCGCAGAACAAACATAAAACAACCATCGTGTAATAAAGATAGTATGACAGCCATCTTTGTTTAAATAATTTTAACACTTTTAAATGGCAATAATATGCCAACTCCAGAACTATGAATCTGAAGATCAATGCGCCTCAAACCAGAATATTTGAAGGACTATAAATAGAAACTCCTTCGATAACATAATGTTCAATAACAGGTTCTAACGAAAAACTATTGACAACTCTTTTTAGCCTTCCATTTCTTGCATATTAGATTGGCATAAAATTGATTTTAAGTATTTTGCCCTTATAGCCTGCTAATTAATTTATTTATAAGCAGATAGATACGCTCAACAGATTTGCCGTCTAATTTATAGCAGAGGTCTGTTGCCATTGCTTTTCTTGCATCCCGATGAAGACCTGGATTATCAATATAGTCCTTGATCCCTTTTATTAAATCGTCTGAATCTTTCGCCAGATACACACAATCCCTTTCAAGAACATAACGATAATGATGTTTCCAATGTCCCAGGACAACTCTTTCTTTAAATTTATCAGGGTCTGACAAACTGAAACCTAAATTAATTACCGGCACATCTAAAATCGCGGCTTCAATAGTAACCGTGCAATGTATGTTTACCATAACATCGCTATGTTTAAGCATGTTTGCAAGATGAACCATCTCCGGCCAATCAGGATTCCATTTTAAGTATTCATCATAGTTGCATGGATAATCAATTTTAACTAAAGGATTGTTTTCATATTTAGCAAAATCTTTTTTGTTTTTTTCAGGTTTAACCCTAGGATGCAATCTCACTAAAAGCTGCGCGGCAAAAGGAAACAAACCTCTCTCCATTCCATCAAGTATAATGTCAAGAATAAACGCGCTTTCACTGCTTTTAGTCGAGCCCACTACCACTGTTATAAGTTTTTTAGACGGATCAAGACCTATCTTTTTTAGAAAAACTTCTCTCTCCATAAAAACATCATTGTTTTGATAAATATCAAAATGCGGAGGCCCCACAATATCAACTCTGGACGGCTCATAGAAATTGATTTTAACGGCCTCTTCTTCCTGCATGTTATTCCAAACCCCCAGCCTGTCCGGCCTGGTGGGCATAATGCCTTTCAGACCGCAAATATTATCCCATGAATGCACCAGACAAAGAGTGGGAATTTTCATATATTTCGCTTCTCTTACAACGAGTGTATCCATTGCCGAAGTGTTTCCCGGCGACCCTGTAACAACCAAATCAGGTTTATATTTAAGAAAGACTTCAGTATAATATCTATTGGTAAATATTTTATAATAATTGTCAACTACACCCATAAAAAAAAGGAACAATCCTTTGACATAAAATTTACGTCCAAAGACAGAGCATATTTTAAATAAAACCCTTTCCGCCAAATTAAAATGTTGATTGGCGGGATACAATTTTTCAAAAAAGACCTTTCCTTCACGGGAAAACTCTTTAACAAATTTGTCGTCTCTATATGCTGGGCTTAACAACACTATCCTAGTATCGCCGTCTTGCAATAGACGGTCCATCACCCCTGTTCTAAGCAGATTCCTACAAAACACACCAAGAGATATACTGTAAAATATAGTTTTCATTTGTTTTCTTATTCTTTTAATTTATATTGACTATGGCCGTTTATATGAATAATTAATAAATCATTCTTCTAAAGCGGCTTCCCAATTAGGCATTTCAGTTTTTCGCATTTCCCTTGGAAGCTGCGCAATCTTTTCATCTTCATAAAACGAATCATCGTTATAATGAGTTGTTGACACTTCTTCAATAATAGCGCCGTCAAGAGTATGAAATTTATGCCATTGACCAGGTTTAACAAGAATACAATTGCCCGGCGTAAGTTTGTGTTTATAACCGTCTAACACAATTTCAAGATCTCCGGATAGAAGTTGAAACGTCTCTTCTTTCTTTTCATGATAGTGAACAGGATGTTTTTGACGCGGCAATTGAACAACCAGTTTTTTGCAATATTCTCTATTAATGCAATTAACAATTATAGCCCCGAATTCTCTTAATCTCTCCAAACCATAGTGGTGCGATATCTCAATGTCGCTCTCTTTGCCAATAAATATCCTGGCATTGTTTAACATGCCTTTTACCTGAAGCATAATCCTATAAATCGTTTCCTCATTTGAATATTCATGTTTAGCTAAACTTCTGCGCAAAGGCTTATTACTGGCGTAATCTTTATCAGCGATTAGCCCCTTATACCACTCGCCGCTAATTAATTGATCTTTCAACAAGGGCATAGCGAAAAACACGTCATTTCTATTAATAACGTTTCCTTTTTTAATAGCTTTTTTTGCAAAAACTCCACGCATAAGAGAATTGAGAGATTCTTTCTCCTTTACGCTTGACGGAGCGCGCTCATCGCCGCCGCAAGATTGTTTAGCGTCACAATACGACTCTATCCATTTAGCAATTTGGTCCGGATTTGATGAATATGCGTTAAGCTTATAATCGTTAGTCTGTATGCCAACATGACGCTCAAAAAGTTTTGCGCCCTTTGCATACGCCAACTGAACGGCGATATAATTATCAGGATCCTCATGCGTTGAAAAGCCTATTGTTATATTAGGGAATCTGTTCTTTAGCAATTCTATCTGGTTTAAACAGAGTTTATCTTTTTCCGTTGGATATAGCGCGACGCAATGCATTAACGCAAATTGAACGTTTTTATATTCAAGAAAACTAACTAATTTATCTATCTTATCCAGGCTCAGACCCGCAGTGGACACAATTATCGGCCTGCCGGTCTCGGCTATCTTTTCTATTAACGGCCGGTCGCAGGCTGAACAACTGGCGACTTTAATAATTTCGATATCCATCTCCAGTATCATATCAACAGACTTTTCGTCAAACGGGGTGCTTATTGTTGTTAATTTCTGTTTGCGCGTTTCTTTTGTCAAGATTTCATAATCGCTTCTTGACAAACTAGTGCTAATAAACCTGGGGATATGCGGTATATCTTTTTTGTCTTTAAATTCAGGATGAATAAACGTATCCAATTGTCTAAACTGAAATTTTAGACATCCTTTTACATTGCCTTTTTTCGTTACATCGCCCATGGCTTTAATTATTTTGATTCCATGCTTTACATCGCCCTGGTGATTGTTTGCAAGATCATAAACAAACAGTCCATTAAAATCGAATTCGTTCAAATTTATTCTCCTATGTAAACATTAGATTTATATAATGAATAATTTGAGCAACGCTTTACGTAACATTTTACAACGTCGGATTCATTGCCGGATTAACAAAAACATTTAGATGCAGAGTTTAACAAATCCTTAAAAATACCGCCGTCTTTATTTGCGTCAAAAAACCGGCACCCAGTTTTTAAAGCGGATTCCTTATCCGATACCCCGTCCCCCACCACAAGTATCTCGCTTGGATTAAATGATCCCAGATCCATAATTTTATACAAAGTTGATATTTTCGTATTAGGTCGTCCAAATATGCCGACAAAATAACGCTCCCATTTTCTAAACTTAACAATATCAACCAGTGATTCTTTAGGGGTTGTCGAGCTTAGATAAAGACTGTATTCGCCTCCTAACTTTTTTAAAGCTTCTTCCGCGCGCGGCATTTCTCTACAATTTTTTACAAGCGAAACAACGTTTTCATTATATTTATCGGCTAATTCCAATACTTTTGCTTCAATTTCAGATTCCTTTATATTTTTATTTTCAAGTCTTTGCAATATTTCCCGCAAAATCACAAAACGTGTCTCTTCAAGAAATTCAGCCAACACTTCCTTGATTATTTTTAGACAAATAGCATTAGACGGGAAAAGGCTGAAAAACGCATTATATTTTAATTCATTTGAATCAACCAGCGTTCCATCAAAATCAAAGACAATTGCCCTGATTGCCATAATTTCCTTTTCACGACAATTAATCAAAATAGAGATTGCCGGCAACTCTTTTAATAAATAAGCGGCTAGTGAATAATTGCGCCTTGGCAGAAACCAGCACCGTAATTTATTTCCACGCTCTTTTTTAGTTTGTAAGACGCATGCGCGGCGGCGATGACCAACATTGTTTCCAACCCGCGTTTTAGTGAAATTGGAGACTCGCCCACTTTGCCGGCTATAACATCCTGAACATGGCGCATCTCGCCCATAAAATCATCCGGCCGTGTTTTTGGAATAAAATTTTCCTTTACCCCGCCTTGCCCGTCGCTATAAAAGATCGCGTCATTTCCGTTATTCCAATTTACATGCCATTCCAGAAAACCGTTTGTCCCCTGTATGCGCAACTGTTTTTTAGATGGTTCGGTGACAACATCCTGAACAATGCTCCCAACTATTCCTTTTTCAGTCTTTACATTCAACTGGCATATCCTATCGTATTCGACGCCGCCATGATCTACAATATCAAGCATGGCTGAAACTTCCTTAATCCTGCCAATATTTGTGGCGCCGGCAAAATGTTGCCAGATATTAATAGCATGCGAATGTTCCCCGCTTGCGCCCCCTCCTCTTTTATAAAATCCAAGATAACTGTCTTTTGGGCCGTTAAGCCAAGGATGCGCGTTAAATATGCCTCCCCAATATTCTAGGAACCCGCTATAAATAGTCAAACATTCGCCAATCGCGCCTGATTTTATAATCCTTTCAGCTTCTAATGTATTCTTGCAAAGAACATGGTTATACCCAACCAAAACCTCAGTTCCCGACCGGGCCGCAAGCTCATAAAAAGATTGAGCCTTGTTAAGAGACGGGCCGCAAAACGGTTTTTCAACCAGAAGGACTATAGGTTTATCATTTTCCACAACATGACAGGCTATTTCCAGATGGCTGTCCGGCGGTGTGCCTATGCTTACAACATCATATTCTTCATTTGGCAAATCTTTCACAAGGCTTAATTGAATATCATTATCCCACGCGCCGTATCGTCCCGGATAAATATCATTCTTCGTCCTTTCCAGAGCCATAATATCATTATCGCATATTAAAACATCCCATCCCATAGACCTAGCTGCATACGCCTGATGATTGCCAATAGAGCCGGCTCCATATATTTTCATTTTTATCATCTCTCTACTCCAGCCTTTTTTTCATTAATTGTTCCGCCACAATAAAATCTAATTCAGTGTCAATATTTATGGACTCGTCCTCATCCATTATTAAATGAAAAATTGTGTCGCCGGTCATAGAGCGTTTTTGTAAAATAGTCTCAGACCTAATTATATCTACAGACCCATTTTGCACATATGCTTCCGGCAATTTCTGACGCGGAAAGTTATACGCTTCTTTTATGCCGCTAAAGGATTCCGGTATAAAAGGCTCTATAGCTTTGCCGTTAATTTTCCACATTTTTAATGGATTTTTTGGGGCAACGCATACGGAACGCACAGAATCAGCCTCCTCGGAATCCAGAAGAATCTTTATCCCTTCATCTATATGATTTGTTGTTCGCAATGGAGCTGTGGGTCTTAGATGCGCAACAATTTCAGGCGAATATCCGTTGTTTTCCTTAAGCCAACATAAACAATGCTCGAAAACCGGCAAATCCGTAACATAGTCGCCTGCTAAATGACCAGGCCTTATAAAAGGAACTTCAGCTCCGTATTCAATTGCGACTTCCGCTATTTTACTATAATCCGTTGAAACAACAACTCGATCAATAAATTTAGACTTCTTCGCTTCTTCAATGGCAAAGGCAATTAACGGTTTTCCGCAAATAAGTTTAATATTCTTATCAGCAACAGTTTTCGATCCGCCCCTCGCGGGAATAATGCCAAGTATTGTCAATAGCTTGCCTCAAAATCGATTAACGAAATATTTTCTTTATTTTCCCTTTTATAGACCAAGTCAGCCCTTTTATTTTTAACTCTTTTTTTAGTTCACGATATAGATTGCAATCTCTAAAATTTACTTCATAATCTATATCTTTCCGTTCGGCAAGGATCCAGTACTTCTTATCTTTATCTTTATGCTTTACCAAAAAAAATCCTGTTTTCTTTAACAAATTAAACACTGATCTTGGTGTAAATGCGTAAAGATGGTCAAAGTGGCTTATAGTATTAAAATTGTCCCATGTGGCGAAACTGACAGGGTCTTTTTCCGCAATAAATATTTTGCCGCCCAGATTTAGCAACTCATTAATTTTAAAGAAAACTTTTGAGGGAGAACGAAAATGATTTAAAGCATCAGAAATAATGACAAGATCAACTTTGCCGTAATTAAAATCGGAACTTTCTATAAAATCAGTTATAATCTCAATTCCAACATGCTTTCTTGCAAAATCACCATAATCTTCCATTGGCTCAATACCAACACACTCGTAACCAGCTTCTTTAAAAGGCTGAAGAACTCCACCTGATCCGCACCCTATTTCCATAACTTTGCATTTTGCGTCAATATAGTCCTTGACAAAATCCAGATACACCATCCCTTTCCGAACTAATGAAGCATGAATTTCCTCCATGGTACGTGGGATCTTCTGCACATATGCAGAGTTGTCATTTTTGTAAAAATTATCTAAAGCTTTTTGAGATAATCTTGGACAAAGAAATATTAGCCCGCAATTTTTACATATAACTGTATGAACAGGCACTCCACGCTTATCCTTAAACGCCAATGTGTCAAATTCATTGCCGTCGCAAATGCCGCAAGGGATTTCTTCCATATCTTCCAACGAATATTTTTCCAGAATTTTTTGATATTCAGCCATTATTTTTTATAACTTTTTTCTTATCTTAATTTTTTAACTTTTTAAGGTTAAATTTTTTCTTTAAGTCTTCGCTAAAAAACCAGCTTCTATACACATTGCGATGCAACCGGTCGCATTTTGCGCAGTCTGCTGTTTCTTCCATCTTGTTTAACAAATGTTTCCTTCTAAGTTCAGACATCTTTTCGCTCAGCCAAATCTCTTTTAAATGTTGTTGATTCACATCGCCAACAACAAGCTTCGCGTCATGGTCAATGCAACACGGCGTCACACGGCCGTCCCATAAAACAAAAAGTGTGCTCCAATAAAGGTCGCAAGGTTTCCGCATAAATTTAAACTTTGGATTATGAACGCCTTTCCATTCAGGAAAAATCATCTCCTCGCCTTGATTCTGCGCGCCTTGATTTTCAACCGGCACAAACTTGAAATAATCCACATAAGGGGAGAAAATTCTAACATACTCGTCTATCTCCTTTTCAACTAAACTAGTATAAATACATGCAATGCCTATTTGAGGTCGTTTTCGCTTCCCATAGAAAAAACCGTCTCTAACCTCGCCCAGCTCATCTCTTAACTCTTTCATGATTCGCATATTTTCAATAAGCGTCTCGAATTTGCCGCCCTTCCTAAGCCTTTCGAATGTTTCCTTGGTACCGCCGTCTCCCGAGAAACTGATGCCGTCAAGGCCGGCTTTAATCAATTCCCTCGCCAATTCTTTTGTCAGGAACTGTCCGTTAGAGCTAAATCCTACCTGCACGCCATTTTCATGCGCTATTCTTACAAGATCAACAATATTTTTGTGCAGAAGCGGCTCTCCAACCGTATGCAATGTAACCCTTGGAATGCCCATATCCTTTACCTGAAGAATTACTTTTTCGTAGAGCTCAACGCTTATAAATCCTTTTTTCCGTTTTGCGTACCTGTAACCGCAGAATTCGCATTTTAGATTGCAAACATTCGTGGATTCAATGCCTATTCTAAGCGGAAATCGCGGGACATCGCCACAATCCCCGGCCTGTCGCGCTTTCCAGCGTGAATACAATTGATAACATCCGTACAAATAAGGATTAGCTTTTAACTTTCCTAATTTCAGCATAAGTTACTATTCTCTTTTTCTTTATTAATTAAAAAAACGGTATTCTTGAAACAATATAAATGGCGCGGATATTAACCATCTTTTGTTAGTTGTCAGACTTCGCCCCTTCATCGACAATATTTATCTTCCTATCAACATGCAAATTTTTACAGTTTCTATGCATATAGTTGCAACTTATTCAACTGCATCATATTCATTTAAACGCAGCCAAAGTTTTTTTTCAATATCAGGATATTGATCTATAACATTGTTATCTTCAAGTGGATCTTGCTTTAGATTGTATAGTTCCTTTTGTTTAATAGTTGTATTATAAATAAGTTTCCAGCCATTAGCCCGTATGCATTTAATATTCGGTTTTTCCGATGGATACGGACCTCTGATACTCCCTGTTTCAATAAATGCTTCACGGTCTGCATTTTCTTTTCCATTTATAAGAGGCAACAGACTTTCTCCATGCAATTTCCTATAGTCGCTTTTCTGTTTAATCCCTAACAAATCTAAAATTGAAGGCAATATGTCTACAGTGCGAACTGCATTTTTTATTTCTACTCCCTGAGGAAGCATTTTCTGATAGATTAAATAACAAAATCCGCGAATAGTATATTCATAAGTAAAAACACCATAACATTTTTCACCAACCCGTTCGCCAGTGCTACATCCATGATCAGTAAGAATAATGAATATAGTTTCATCCAAAAGATTTTTTTGTAGAAACAAATCCCATAAGATTTTTATCTCTTCTCCTATTTCTGCCACATATTTATTGTAACGATCAGAATTAGCTTTTATATTGTTAAAATATTCCTCAGAAAAATTATCATATTTTCTGATTACGTCTTTTAACATACGTCTATGAATATCAGAATAATGTAAATAAAGAAAAAAAGGTTTTTTCTTCACTGCTTTATTTATTTGTTGTAAATGTGTTCCAAAACAGTTATCGTCTTGTTCATCATATACATTAACATCATCAATATCCTGAAGAGGAATATGCAGTTCTGAAGATAGATTGCTAAATGTGCAATAACCAGATTCCTTTAAATATTGAGGCAAAGTAAAGCAATGATCTTTATCAAAATCAATAGTCGCATAATTAGAATTAACACCCGTTTCAGATCCATAAATCCCGGTAAATGTTGCATACATTGACGCTATAGTATAAGGTGCGTATGTTATCATTTCCGGAAAAAATACACCTTTACTCTTTAACTGCTCAAATATTCCAGATTGATCTAGGCGATCATACCGCAATTGATCTATAAGCATCATTACAATATTTGGTTTTGTTTCTTTTTTAAATAATTTCCACATAATAATTTAGCTTTTAACTAATTCCTAAATCAAGCGATTCTTTAAAATGTTTGTCATTTCGAACGGAGTGAGAAATCCTAAAACCCGTCAGTGTCATAAAATTTCTCACTTCCGTTCGAAATGACACGATGGAGGTTGTTTTCACCTAATGGGTGAAATTAGCGTTACAGGCATCTTACCTGTGGTAAACACTCAAAACAGGCGTACAGCCTGTTTTACCAATTTCTGCATTGTTAAAATCGCCTGATTTGGGTAATTGTTATCCCATACTAGAGCAACATTGAGCAGAAGCAGAACACCCCGGCTGTTAGCCCGCGCCTTATGCTGATATCTCAAATCTATTCATAACCTAACCTAATAAGCTCATCCCTTATACTTTGGTCTAATTGTTTTGCATCTTTGAAATTGCAATCATCTTCATCTAATAAAACACCATCATCATGCGTGGTTTCAACTTCAACAGGATTTTGATTTAAATATTGTGATTCAATTGCTTGGTCAATCACTTTGCCGTCTATATAACTTGGAATTTGGACGCCTAAAATATATAGCACAGTCGGGGCAATATCTACTATATTGCAGTTTACTTTCTGCCCCTTTTTAATACAAGGTCCAAGCGCAAAAAAAGAGCCTTCTCTTGTATGAAAACGTTTCACTTCAGCAAATTTCTCTGTAACAGGGCCATATTTTAGATCTTCATTATTTGATGAATACGGAGCGCAATAATAATTATCGTCAACTTGAACAATTACATCCGGCAAACGGTTAATCATATTGCCATGATATATATCGCTGTCTTTTAAAACATTTTTAACTATTTTCTTGTTCGTATATTCTTCCCGAAATTCAATTAACTTTTCATTAATCTGGTTAATTATCCTTTCATATTCCGCTTTTGTGTGCCTAATATTAACACAATTCTTATTAATTCTAAAACCTGTGTTGTTAGAAGTGCTGCCGTCTCGTTTTGATCTAAAAATTATGCTTTTTCGCCAATCAACCGGATCTAAACCAAGCTCTCTCTCTTTTCCTTTAACCCAATCTTTTATCTTTTTAGGCGCCAACGCGCCGACACCACAATAATAAACCGTATGAATATAATCTTTAAAAAGCTTAAAAAGTATAAATTTCAACAATCCATTTTTGTTTTTATCATTCCACTTCTCCCATTTAATTTCTTTCCGTTGCTCTTTATATGGCAAAAGTTTTAGATATCCATTTTTGCACAACCACCTTTCTATATAAAACGCGTTATCTACTTTTGCAATTCCATGATCGGAACAAACTATCAGGGTCGTGCGTGAATCGCAATGCTTCAAAAATTTCCCAATTACAGAATCAAGTTTCAGATACAAATTTTTTATTTTTTCGCAGTCATCCGCAAATACATGTTGAAAAGCGTCCGGTTCTATAAGGACAAGGGCTAAGAAATCCCACGAAGTTGATTCTTGCAAAAAGTGATCAGCTATTTCACACACACAATCGATTCCTTCATAATATTCATCTTCATTTTTATACTTTCGCGGAAATGGAGCGCGGTAATTAATACGTTCCAGTTCTTTCGCTAATTCAGGCGGGTGAGTGTAGCTCCCGCCATCTTCGCGGATAGGCCGACCGCAAATTTGAGCCCCTTTTATTGAAGTTGGCGGATAAGTCCCTATAATGTTTAATACAATTGAGCGTTTATCGTTTCGGCTAAGAATATCCCATATTGATTTAGCTCCGCACATTTTATTATCTGTTGCTACAAACCTATAATCTTTTTCCACAAACGTTTCATAATTATATACGCCATGTTTTCCTGTATTGGTGCCTGTTCGAAAAGAAGTCCACCCAGCAATACTATTTGTTGGGGGAGGGCAATCTACAATGCCGAAACTCCCCTGTTCAATTAAACGCGAGAAATTATTCAACTTTCCTTCTTTAACTAAATCCTGAACAATATCAAAATTTAAACCGTCAAAACCTAAAACAATTGATCGTTGATTATTATTGTTGTTGTTTGCCAACAGATCTGAAGGAATTGTCAATTTGCCGTTTACATTTCTTTCCATACCTTATCTCCATTTAGATAGATGTTTCTCAATATAATTTGATGTTATTATTTAATCAGCAAAAGCATAGCCTGTTATCCAACTTTTACAAATTATATAAGAAATCACCAAATCTGATCTCTTTGCGCTATTTTAAATATCTCTTTAGCAATATCTCTGGCTATTAATAAGTTTCCAAACCGGCTAAGATGCCTATCCTCAGGCAACAAAAATAATGCCCTTGGATCGTTGACAGCAGAAAATGTATTGAAAACGTCAACATATTGCGTTGCGCTGTCTATGCATAATTTTCTCACAAAATCTCGCGGAGCCTCTAATTTAACGTCTAGTTTTTTATCAGAAGGAATTAAAACATACAACACTTTAGTATTATTTTTCTTTAATAAATCAAGCATTTCGTGAAAATATTTATTATATTGCCCGTAATACTTCTTGCTTATTTCACTACCAACGTCATAAATTATTTTATCCGACACTTTTTTATTTTTAACATTTTTTTTGTTTTTTTTTATTTCCTTCTTTGTTTTTTTTACTTGGATTGATGATTTTAACGAGTATACAATATTATAAATGGCTAATCTTCGAAATTGCTTTTTTACATTTCCCAAAAAACCAATATTAACTGCTTTATAACTAAATTTTCTTCTATGCTCTGGAGTTAAATCTGAAATATCGTTAGGGAAAAATGGCACAATTACTAAATCGGGCTTAAATGCAAGCCCTTTTTCTTTTAAATATGATATATAATCTGGAATAGTAAGCCCTGGCTTACTTGTATTAAAAACTCCAAATTTATAATTCTTAATAGCATTTTCGTTTAACAAATATTCTAAAATAGCTGTGTATGTGTGGCTATTATGCAAATGCGCTCCAAATGTCAGAGAATCGCCACAAACCAGTATTTTAAAATTTGGATCTTTCTGAGAGACTTTCAGATCACGCCTGAATCCATTGTCATCAGTTTGAACAGAATAAGGAAGCCTTCTATTTAGATTGGCAATAAATGATTTGTCTGGAGCCATTTGACCATATTTATCAGGATAATTTACCCAATATTGATGCTCAAAAAGCCTGGGATTCGATAAACGTAAAACCACTTCTATTGTAAAAAAAAATGAAACAAAGATAAGAAACTTAAAACAAATTTCTTTCTTTCTTCTATTTTTCATATGGAAAATCATTTCTTCCTCAGAACCAGAAACCTTCTTTCTTTAACATTTACAGGATAATTTGAAGGGACCATTTTATCATCTAATATTTTATATTGTTCGTTAAAGACCTTAAGCTTAGGCTCGAAAAGTTCAGGTTTTACAACATCAATTGCCTGACTTTCAAATATCAATAGCCCGCCAGCCTTTAAAAGGCTATATATTTTATCCATATATTCTTGAAATGTAAACTTAGTGTTTCCATCTATAGTTGAATCATTTGCAAGAGAGAAAACCAAATCATAATCCTTGCCGTCGGAAAAATTCTCAAATGATGAATTATAAAAACCCGCATTATTTACATTAAGAAAACCAGCGGTTTTTTCTCCAATTCTTATCAAATATGGATTAATTTCAACGCCGTCAGCTTGTTTTAGAAAACCGGCTATATGAATCAGAAAAAAACCGCAATTACACCCTATATCTAACGCGGTTTTATCTTTAGAAAAATATTGTAAAATATCATAATGCTTTAATCTTTCTTCCGCCGGCCGAGCGCCTTCAATTCCAATTCTATCATACCCCTGATAAAATCCTTTCTTTTCCGCGTATACCAATGATTTCCAATTATTTTTCTGTTCTTCAATTATTGCCGAAAGCTCTTGGTGAAGAATGCTTAAATCCATATGCCCTCCTTCATTCATAATTAAATAAATATTAAAATATTAACGTTGCCATAATTTCATTAACAATGTATTAGATAATATTTTATAAACGCCGCAAATCAAAGGCCTATGTCTTTTTTTGTAAACGGTCGGCAATGAATCGAAAATTATAATGCCGCGCTTTATCTATAAAAATATCAACAATTATCTTGGCTTCTTTTATTTTAGTAATCTTGCAAAGAAATATATAAGCTAAAATACCAAGAGAGCCGGACAAAACAACACGCATTATTATAAACGCAAAACCTTCTTCATTATTAAAAAATGGCAGGTTTGACACAAAAAAACAAATTATAAACATAACTATGTTCATGCAAAATATTTTGAAATTAGCCAAATTTAACAAAATCGTTCTCAATGACAGAGTTTTTCTTAGTTGAATACTATAAAAAATAAAATTAGTTGTCGTAGCCGTAGACCTGGAAAAAGGCAGTCCAACAAAACCTAGGCAAGGCACCAAAAACAGATAAAAACATCCTTGTATAACACTTTGACATATGCGTGTAAACGCTATTTTATCAGTTCTTTTATAGCCATACAGAGCATTTAATAAAAAGGTATTGGCATTATATGGGATAATACCGACAAGCAAAATAACGAGGGCAATGCCAACTTTAAAAGAATCTTCACTAGAAAAATTGCCTCGTTGTAAACAAATTTTTATAATATTTATGCTGTTGGCGCATATAAACACTATAATCGGCAAAAAAACTAAACAGTTAGCGGTTATATATTTCCTTATAATATCATGAACTTCTTCTGTTTTCCCCAAAGCTATCTTTTCGGAAAGTTTTGGAAATATAATTACAGGCGCAATCTTGCCGATAAGTTTTAACAAAACCTCCCTTATACGCAAAGCATATATAAAACCGGAAAGGTTGCCGACTCCCAACGTTGACGCCATTATTCTTCCCGCCCAAACTGGAAACTGCGAAGCTATGCCTCCAAAAAATAATGGGCGCATTAACGATATTATTTCCTTTGTATTCGAATTCCTTAAATCAAAAACCAGCTTAAACTTTAAACCAAATTTTGCGCTGGAAATAATTAAAAAAACTAAACTGCAAACGCTCGCAATTACTATTCCATACGCTAAAGACAAAATCCCGCAAAATTTAAAAAGTGACAAAATTACAAAAATATTTACAGCCTTTTGAATAGTATCGCTAATCGATGTTCTTTTAAATTGTCCCTTTACATGCAAAAACGCCCGAAAAACGCCGGTCATATAACTTAATAAAATCAACGGGCATGCAATCCTTAACATGCAACAGGTCTGAATTTTGGTATGTTCATCAAAACCAGGAGCCATAATGCGGCTTATGTCATTAGCAAAAACAAAAACTATAATAGATAAAATTGAAAAAGACGCGGCAATAAAGCTAATAAATTGTGAAACAATTTCCGACAACTTCAAAATGTTGTCTTTGGCCTTAATCATCAGTGGAACACACAATTTCCCAAATGAATCTTCCAATAAAAGTTTTGATAAAGCAGTTGTTACCGTTAATGCCATAAAAAAAGCGTCTGTTTCGCTGCTTAGTCCAAAACACTTTGCTATTATTATGATGTACGCGAAGTTTAAGGCATACTGAAAAATCTGAAAACCGCCCACTACGCTTATATCGTTAAAAACTTTGCTAGGATTATTGTTAACCATTTTAAGTCTAACGTATAAAAATCCTATTCAACTATTTTAGGCAAGTATATTATATCCATATTTATATTTAATATTTTCCTTATATAACATTGTTTGACTTAGAAAACTAATAATTTTTATTATCCATTCCTATGATAATTCGCGCTAAAGCAGGCAAACTGCTACTCGTTCATTTATCAAATCACGCGTTATTTTAACAAAAGAATCAGGCACAACCATCTTTTAGCCGGGAAATTTATAAATTTCTATTTCACCATTGTAAAACACTCTCTTTACCGGCAAATAAGAAAAAGTAGACCTCTGCATTCGACGTTCATCCGGCCCGTAAAAAATATAGTCAGCTCTATATTTTTTCCTAATTTTTTCAACATTTAACTCATATTGAGAAAATTTTGTTAACACCTTATCCCTTATTTTAAGCCTAGCAGGATAATCTAAAAAAATATTAAGGTCCTCTTTAAATTGAACCTCATGCCAACCAAGAAAAAAATTTACAGGATGCTCATAATCGGTTGATTCACTGCTTAACATTCTTCGGATAGTTTTTTGCGGCAAAGACAAAATTTTAGCCGCAAATATAAACCGTTCCCGCGTTTCTTCCCGAGGAGCCAATGTGTATACTGAATTTGGAACAAACACATTATTGTGCGTGTACGTTAATAAATACATAACCGTAACGGGCGATAATGTTATTATAACAGAATCTTTATCGCTATTCTTATTCAACCACTCTAACGACTCGGCTAGTTTTGGCGAGATAGTAAACTCATTAAAATGTTGCTTTGAAAACCTCCAATGGCTTACAATTCCATATCCGCAAGATATTACAATTAAGAAAACAGAAATAATGGAAAACACTTTTCTAATCCTGTTTTTATTCTCGCCTTTAGCAAAATCTAAAATAAATTCATATCCCCAGAAAATAGCTATTAGCCATCCAAATCCTAGGCCAAAATTCACAGCCCGAGTCAAAAGATGATCAGCCTGCGGCACAAAACCTGTAATAATTTGCAAATTTAAACAACAAATGCCGGACAATATCATGCTTATTAATAAAACAGCTGCTTCCCTGGCTTTTTTTCTGCCTAAATACCAAAGAACAACGCATAACAATATCCAAATAATATAATCCTTAAAGAAAAAAAAACGAAAATAGTGACCCTTTCCTATCGAAAAACCTTCAACAATATCTTTATATTGAGGCAATGATTTTAGTTTTAGATAATTAATCCAATAAAAAGCAGAAACAAAAATTCCCACGCCCCAAGTAATTAAGATATTTTTAAATTGGTTCCTTTTTACTAGTAAAAAATAAAACGAAATAAATGATAATGAAATTGCAAAATAGAGCCAACTGTAAATGTAACAATAAAATAAAGAGCCAAAAAAAAGACCCGCTAGAATATAATATTTTTTTTCGTCTTTTTTCATTCCAAACAGAGTAAATATAATCGCCAACATAAACGGCAAGAAAATAAGTTGCGGCGCCTCATATTTTGTAAACTCCAACGGTCTATTAACATATTCTTTTGGCAAAAACATTGAAATCAACATTTTTAAACGATATGTATTAATTGGAGGCAGGAAATTGCCTATTTTATACTGAAATAGGATTAAACATCCAAAAACAACGCTATACAACCTATTTTTGCATAATATATAGCAAAAATAATATAAAACCAGAAATGTAAACGCGGGAAAAATAAAATCAGAAACAATAAATAAATTGGTTAACGAACCGCAAATGTAAGTTAAAATCCCAAATACAATAGGATTTAATATTGAAAAAACCGCTGGAAAATCTTTATATTCATAAAGCGAAATATCGGAAACAAGCCAACGGCCTTCAAGAAATTCTTTAACCCTGGGAGCATATCCAAGGATATCATCATAGTTTCCATTATAAACAACAAGCGGATAGTATTGCTTATTTACCCCGTGTAAATCCCAAATTATAAAAATGTGGTGAGATAAAAAAATAAGGCCTATCAATAAGGCAATCACAATAATTACCAAATTACTCTTTTTTAACTTTTCTGTTTGCAACTTCACGCAGTTTTTATGGCTGAAACGCCATTCATATAAATAAAATAAACCGCTATAATCAAAAAAATAACAGGATCAACAATTTTTGCTCATTAATAACAATTTATCCTTTTATGCCAATTTATTACTTGTTTTTTGGCATAGGATATCCATATTGTGACAGGTCAACGTTGATCAAATTTGAAAGTGACAGGTTGTCCTGTTCATAAAAATCCCAAAGAAACTTTTTTTGCTCGCCGGACAGGTATGTTTTTTTATACAAGTGCTTTACAATATTGTTGTCTGCAAAATCTATTACATGTCTCAATTTTAAACAGCAATCTTTGATAATCGGATGCTTTTGCGAGCAAAAATTAAGCATTCTGTAAAAATTGCTGACGAAAACAGTAGCGCCCCTATTCATAGGCTCATTTTTTACAAGAAAAGGCTTAACACCAATAAAATTGAACAAATCGTTCAATGTTCCGTCGAAATCCCGAACAATATTTTCGTATATAAACACCCTAAAATTCACGCCAAATAAATCATTGTACAAGTTTATTATGTCAAAATATTTTAACCACTCCTTGGAGCCGCAGCCTTGTTCGCTTTTATAAAAATCATTAAAAGAAAGGGAGCCGCCTTCAATAAGATATTGTTTATAGACAGACTCTATCATTGTTAGCTGACTTCTTATAAATAGAACCACCTTTGAACTAGGAAAATATTCCTTTATAACCTTGGCTTTCTCATCACGGTCGCCTTTATTAAAGATCGTCCCTGATAGCTTCTCCTCGCTTTCAACTATCATTTTTTTTTCATCAAAGGGTTTTGTAAACATTTGCTCATAATAACCAATTCCTCTGTTAAACAACTCTTTGTTAAGGAAATATTTTTGAGTCCCTCGCAACTCTATCTCAGGATGCGCTGAAAACACAGCTTTCTGTAGAAAACTTGATGCTGTCTTGTGAAATCCGACATGAAAAACATCTGGAAAATTGCTATTCACTATAGTATTTTCTTTAATTTGTATATCAGGCATACAGTTATTTGCGAAAAACGGGCAACAATTTTTTTATCCAAAGCGGTGAATCTTTTAAAGGCAGTTTGCAGAGATTGCAAAGAGGATTCATATCTTCAACAGAGCCCAGGTTTTCCCAACGGGCATTTTTATATTTTTCGCCGTTCCATATCTCTTCTATAGTTGATTTTGAAACATCGCCCATAATATAATTTCCATCAAAATCAACGCAACACATTGAAACAGTCCCATCCCAAAGTATTGTGAAAGTGTTCCAAAGCCTGGAACATGGAAGCCTTTCAGAAATTAAAACCTCTTTTCCTTGCCCCCAATTATGTGTTGGTTGTAAATCAATCCTATCAACAAGCGGTTTCCATTTTTCAAAAAACAAATCCACATTGCCGGCATTGTCATCGGAAATTGCGGACGTAATTATTATCGAGGGCTTTGCGTTTCCCAGCTCTTTTTTATATGAAGCAAGGGCTTCAAGATTTTTTGTTATAGTATCATAAGGCAACCCTAGCCTTGTCTTGTCATGACGATCCGAGCCGCCAGGATCAAGACTGACGCTTATCTCATCCAGGCCTGCGTCAACAAGGCCGCTTACTTTCTCCAGAGTTAACAGCGAACCATTTGAGAAAATCATCACATGCGGTATATTCCTGTTTTTTATATACTTAACGCGGTCAACCAGTTTCCTGTCCAACAAAGGCTCGCCATAATTCTGCAAATGCACGCTTTGAATGCGCAGGCGCGAGCACTCATCAACAATTTTCTCGAACAACACATCATCCATAACGCCGATTTCGCGATTCATCTTATCCCGAGGGCAATAAACGCACCGACCGTTGCACGCGTTGGTGGTTTCAATCTTTACATATTGCGGTAAAAAAGAGCTTTTATCATTCCCAAACGCGCGCAAAACCGACTTTACAGGGTTTGAAAACCTGACAATAAACTTTTCCGCAAGACCTCTATATCCATGCATAGGCTTCAGACTATTACAAACTGTTTTTGATAAAAGTTCCTCAACCATATATTTCGAATAAAACCCGGCTATCCATTCACAAGTTTACGGAGTTTGCATTTTGACAAAAATAAATGTGCATACAACTCCAATCTCGACTGTAATTGATGCGGCCTTGCGCCAATACGCTCCGCTACCGGCCGAATAACAATGTCCTGAACAGATCCACAAAAAGGCTGTGTAACGGCAAAAAGCACGGTTTTGGCCACATCCCGGTAAACTATCTGGCTATATCCCCACAAAGATTTCAGCTTATAGGCGTCAACATTGTTTTCTTCAAAATTGGCTATTGACCCGGGGTAAACGCACGTAACGTTAACGCTGCTAGAGAAAAGTTCTCTTTTTAAAAAACCGCTAAATTCACCCAAGGCCCTTTTGACCGATGTGTATGGGGCCGACCGCAAGTGCCCTTTTTTGCCGGTAAGCGCGGAAATATTGACAATGTGCCCCTGCTTTTGCGCCTTAAAATGCGGCAAAAAAGCTTTGGCCATAAAAACCGGACCTTTCAACGATGTGTCTATAACCTCGTCAATTTTTTTTGGAGAAACATGATCCATGCCGTCGCCGGTCCAGGCAGCGGCATTGTTGATCAATATATCTATTTTGCCGAACTTATCAATGCAGACTTTCCGCAACCTCTCAACTTGTTCCCAACAAGATATATCCGTTTTAACGGTTATTACTCGCCCGCCATCATTGTTAAGTTTTTGCGCCAGAAAATCAAGCTTCTCCTTGTTTCTGGCGACGGCTATTACAATAGCCCCATTATTTACAAATTGACGTGCAAGCGTTTTTCCCAAACCCTGGCTTGCGCCTGTAATTAAAACAACCTTATCCCTTAATACACCGGAGAGCTCATTACCGCCTGAATTCGCGGATAAACATAATTTCAATTCGTCAACGCTCGCTTGTGGAGGTTGATTGCGGGCAAACAGAACTGATTTAACCAGGCTGTCATAATTCCTGTTTTTAAAACGCGGAGGGGTTTCGCGAACTACGATTTCTGTTAATTCCGGTTCGTTGAAGATTATTCCAATTTTTATATTGCTCTTCATTGTCTCGTTTCTCAAACATTCACACATTGCGTAAATTGCTTCATTAATAGTATTGGTCCAACTTTGGTTGCCGGAATCTGAATCAACTATATTGATCAATTGGCCGCTTTTCTGTTCCAGAAATATCGGCGTAAAAGCGCGGGCGACCCAAAAAGAGCCTTTAACGGTTTTGTCAATCAGCGCATTTATTGACTCAGGCATTGCGGACGAAAAAGGCTCGGCAAAATCGACACATCCATTAAATACCACAATGTCAATTTTTGAAAAACAGTCCATAACTTTTTCTTTTAGTTTTTTAATTGCATCCCAACCAAAACCGTCCAAATCTATTTGTTTGAACTCTTTCTCACATATCCGAGATTCATCGGTTTTTGCAATATAGCCAAACGTCGCCAATATTGCGTTATCGCCGACATTAGAAAAAGCTTCGACCAGTTTTTCGCCTGCGCCTCCCATAAAATCAACTATTAAAACATTTTTTCCAACAGGCTTTGAAGATAGCGCATCTTGTTCCATTGCCCAACGAATAACCCTGGGAACGCCATCTTTTAAAGATACAGATGGTGAGAAACCCAGTTCATTCTTTATCTTGCTATTTGAGTACGCCTTGCTGATTCTTCGATAGCTTAATGGGCCTTTTAATAAATAACTTAAAAGCCTACGAATCAGAAAAACAGAACTCTCCTTTCTGCTCATACTGAATTTGTCAAGCGAATAGCCAAGGCTACCGGCGACAACTTCAGTTAAATATTTATTGGTAGGCTGCTCATTGCCGGTTAAATGGTAAATTTGGTTGTTAAAATGCTCCTTTTGCACAACCATAACAATCGCGTCAACCAGATCATCTATAAAAACAGGGTGCCACATGCGCACATCTTTTGTCTGGTTCAGAAAGAAAAGGTTCCTCGTTGCCAGCGCGTCCGCTATAAATTTAATAAATGAAAGATTGTTTTCACCATAAACGTTTCCAAAACGTAAAATTGTGTACTTTACCGGCAATGTTTCTGCCAGTTCCGCTATATCCATTTCGCTGTCGCGCTTGGATCTCCCATAAAGATCTATCGGACGAAGATTAAAAGACTCGCCTACCGGAACGCAATACTCCTCGCAAGGCCCTACGGCATCCACAGAGCTTGCAAAAATAAATTTCTCGCAGCCGATATTATGCGTCATTCTAAACACATTTTTAGTTCCCTCAATATTCACCTTTTGATAAAGATCCTCGCCTGCGGCAAACCTGTTTCCCATAGCCGCCAGATGTATTACAAACCCTACCTTATTTTTCAACCCGGGGGCAACCTTATTAAGCGATGATTCATCCGAAATATCGGCGCGCAATCCAATTAAATTTTTCGAACAAGGCTCGCCGTTTTTAAATGGTTGATTATCCATGGCATAAACGGTAAAACCTTCACTAAGCAATTGCTTAATTAAATGACCGGCAATAAAACCTAAACCGCCGGTAATAAGAACTCCTTTATTTATCACTGTCATTATTTCTATATTATTGTTTGTCAATAATGGCTAATTAAAATTAACGCCATCCAAAAACGGCTGGAGGGATTTCATAGTCTTTTCACTAACGCCAATATTATTTTTCATAATTCTCTTTGCGTTGCCGGCAAACTCATTATAAATAGCGGATTTCCCATCTTTAATAAGCATTAAAACTTTATCAGCAATGTCGTCTTTAGAGTGAACAACAAATCCTGCTTTCTCGCTAATAAACAATTCTGAAAGGCTTTTAAAATTATGCATATGTGGCCCAAATAAAACCGGCTTGCCAAAAGAAGCCGGTTCCAATATATTGTGCCCTCCAAATGAGTACCCCAAATATACCAAGCTGCCTCCAACAAAAGCCACATCACTAAAAGAATAGACATTTGCTAATTCACCAAATGTGTCTAATATGACGCCGTTTACTTTATCGATAGTGTCCATATCGTCTATTTGCGTCCTCTTTATTAATATAACGCCGTTTTTTTGCGCGCAACTTTGAATAAAGCCGGCCCTTTCGATATGCCTTGGGGCTATGACAAAAAATATGTTTTCCATATTGGTTAAAATGCTTTTAAACGCGCCTATTAATATCTCTTCCTCTTCCGGATGCACGCTTCCCGCAACCATTACTTTGTCGCCGGAAGGGACGATGAACGAGTTTCTAAGTTTTAAAATATCAGAACTGGACGCGACAGTCATTTCTTGATCAAACTTTAAATTGCCGGTAACCTTTATTTCGTTATCGCGCTCTCCTATAAAATTTCTCAATTCCATCGAATCTTTTTCCGACTGCATACAAAACAGATCTATACCATAATAAACTTCTTTAGAAACAGGAAAAACGTAATTGAAAATGAACCGTTTAGGAAAAAATCTATGATTTATCACAACGCAAGGCACGTTTTTTTCTTTAGAAATCTTTATAATATTAGGATATAAATCAATTTCTACAAAAATTATGAGGATTGGATCTAATTTACAAAATAATCTCTTTATAAATACAGGAATATCGTAAGGCAAAAAAATTGCTTTATAGACACCAACTATCTCTTCTGCTCTCTTTTTAGCGGGGATGTTAAGAGTGGACAAAACAATATCTAGATCAGGATACCTTTCTTTTATCAGTTTTATCAATTTTATAGAAGCCAGCACCTCCCCAATCGCGTTTGTATGTATTAATATTTTTTTCTTTTCCCCAAAGCCTCCGGAATAAAATCCTATCTTTTCCCAAAAAAATTCTTTCCAGCGTTTATCTTTTCCTAAAATAACGAATTTAATGAACTCTTTAGGCACAACTTCCGCTAACTTGCGCATCCAACAAAGGTTATATTGCGCGTAACTAAAAGCTCTATCTATAACATTTTCATCTTTATAATCCACGTTAATAACAAACCAATTACGCTTATCGCCGGTTCAAAAGAGTCTTTTCAATTTTCCATTTAGCTCTAGCTTAACTTTTGACTGTCTGATTGATGCGAGTTATAACTGTTTCTCACAAACGTCCACATTTTTTAACAGCTTTCTATCTCTTCGACCATAAAAACAGGCTCTGAAAAAGTTTTTGATTGGCTATCACGCCAATCTCCGGTTTATCCTCTTTTATTGTCTGAATAGCTATGCATATAAATAAAGCGACACTGAGAGACGAATCGGCCTGACGGCAGCAGCGGTATCCTACTCTTTCCAAACGGATCATGCCGCAAAATCTTCCTATTGGCGACATAATTTAAAGCCGCAACGCCGGCCAGCAAAGTTTTTTATCTGGTTTCTTTAACAATATGTTTTTCAATCGATTGCTTTTAATTAAAAAAAATATTCTTAGAAAATATTTTTATAACGAAAACCCAGACTATGATATGCTTTTATCGGCATACCCCTTAGGCATAACCACATTGTTATCATTTATCTCATACTCGCTATTGCAATAACGGCAAATTGATCTCTTATCTTCAAATTTAAGAGTTGTTCCGCATTGACAAGCCCACCCCTTTTGTTTTGCCGGAACACCCGCCACAATTGCATAATCTGTAACATCTTTTTTTACCACGGCCCCGGCGCCGATCATAGCATATTGCCCTATTGTAACACCGCATACAATTGTCGCATTTGCTCCAATTGTAGACCCATTTTTAACAAGTGTGGGCAAAAACTCATTTTTCCGCTCAACAAACGCTCTGGGATTATATACATTTGTAAAAACGCATGAAGGGCCGCAAAAGACGCCATCCTCTAATGTTACGCCGGTATATATTGATACATTATTTTGAATCTTGCACCTATCGCCAATTTTAACATCAGGCCCAATAGACACATTTTGACCAATAATACATTCTTCACCTATTGTGGAATTCTTCAAAACATGTGAAAAATGCCATATTTTTGTTCCCTTACCGACCCGTGCCTTTTTATCAATATCAACGCTTTTATGGGCAAAATAATCCGCCGCTTCAGTTTTGACGGGCTCTCCTTTGCTTAAAAGCATTCGTTCGGCAGATTCTAGTATCCTTAAAACCTTTAAGCCTTCGCGTCCGTCAGTCTTCGGTCTTTCTTTTTTACGAACACATTCGGTAAAATGAATCAACTCCTGCCTTAACGGCTCTTTTTTATCAATTGAAACAACCTGATGATCAGCTTTCTGCGCAACCGGCACTTTGCCGTTTTTCCACTCTATTTTATGTGGATAAATAAATAATTTTTCATCGCTTAGATCGTCAAACACAGCCATTGCTTTAGAGCCGACAACAATTAATTTCTGCTCTTTATAAGGATGTATCCAACTCACAAAAATATGTCCCTTAACCCCATTTCTAAACTCCAGCGTAGTTAAAGTCGTGTCTGAAATGCCGTTGTTCAGGTAATCGCCGCCAAAAGCGGAAACATGCATAGGCTCTTCATCAAGCAGAGAAAGGATAACGGATATGTCATGAGGGGCGAAACTCCATAAAATATTCTCCTCTGTCCTCAACTTGCCTATATTTAAACGGTTTGAGTATATATATTGCATCTTGCCAAGCTCGCCGGACGAAATAATCTCTTTAAGTTTAATAATTGCTGGATGATATTGCAGAATATGCCCCACCATTAAAACAAGGCTCTCCTTTTCGGCTATTTCAACCAACTCTTCGCCCTCTTTTGCAGTCAAAGCCAACGGCTTCTCCACAAACACATTCTTGCCCTTAAGCAACGACTGTTTTACAAGATTGTAATGTGTTGCCGCAGGCGCCGCAATTACGACGGAGTCAATGGATTCATTATTTATAACGGCGTCAAACGATGTTGTATAATTAATAACAGGAAATTTCTCTTTATGTTCCGCAATAACTCCCGCGTCCAGATCGCAAGCAGTGTGAAGGACTTCCATCTCGTAAAGATTACGAAAAAGGTTTTTCCCCCAATAACCAAACCCAACAAGGCCTATAAATTTTCCATTAATTTCCATATTCGATATTGCGTCTAAAAATTTCTTTTTAATGTTGCGACAATTCGGTCGGAAGCCTTTCCATCTCCGTAACAATCATTGCTTTTAACAGGTCGTGAAGGCGCGCCTTTGCAATCCTTATATAATGTGTTCCAGCCGCTTTCAACCGTTTCGATCCATTCCGTCTCATCTCTCAATGTTATACACGGCGTTTTCAGCCAATAAGCCTCTTTTTGCAATCCGCCGGAATCAGTCATCACAAAAACGCTACTTTTTGCTAATTTTAACAAATCAAAATAGCCCAAAGGATCAACAACCTTTACGTTGTCGCAAAATTTAATATTTACTCCGTCATACACGCTTCTCATCCTTGGATGCATAGGAAAAACAACCTTTATCTCTGCAGACATATCATTGACAAATCCGGCAACTTCCCGCAATTTATCAGGATTATCCGTAGTTTCAGCCCGGTGTATAGTTAAAAGGGAATATTCATTGCCGTTTAAATTCAGTTTATTCAAAATGTCCGCTCCATTCTCCTTCACATCGACGGCATACAAAAGCGCGTCATACATCACATCCCCTGTATTAATTACTAAAGGATTATTCTTGTCAGCCCCAATCTTCGAATCATTGTCATTTAGCGGAAAACTTTCACTTGAAACAAGCTTGCCGTTATTTAAAACACCTTTATATCCGCTGTTTCTTAAATTAGCAACCGCTGTCTCTGAAGGGCAAAATAGAAACGTTGAAATATTATCCGAAAGAATCCGGTTAACCTCTTCAGGCATATACATATTAAAACTGCGTAATCCTGCTTCTACATGCGCCACCGGAACATGGAGTTTTACTGCGGCAAGCGCCGCGCCCAACGTCGAATTAGTGTCGCCGTACACTAATACAACATCAGGCTTTTCAATATTTAACGTTTCCTCTATTTCCTGTATAATCCTGCCTGTCTGCTCTCCATGCGGACCCGACCCAACGCCAAGATGATATTCAGGCTCTTTTATCCCAAATTCATCAAAAAATATTTTTGACATATTGTAGTCATAATGCTGCCCGGTATGAACTAAAACGTCTTTGATAATTCCGCTTGAAGCTCCGGAATTAGACTTCATGATTGCGTTATACACAGAGAAATATTTAACAAACTGAGGCCGCGCGCCAACTACATTTATAATCTTCATTTTAACTTTGTTTCAACAAATTATAGCTTCCCCACGCAACAAAACAGCCTTAAGCCTTAAATACAAACGAATTGACGCCGCCTAAAAATCAAAACAGTTTTACTCTGGCGATATTCCCCAACCCCAACTTGCTGCCGTTTTTGAAACTTTTCAAATACTCGTCAAAATCTTTCAATTCAACAATGCCGTCAATGTCGCCTGATTTTAACGCGCCTATCTCTTTTAGATCATACTTTATGCTTTGGCTCTCATTTACCGAATTTTTGTCATCGAAAATACCCGCTATTTTAAACCCTCTCTCAATAAGCGCGGTATATGTAATCTCTAAAAAAGGCGATAAACCATAAATAGCTATCCGCTTGCCCTTCTTTTTGTCTATCCTGTCTATCTTTTCAAAGATGTCAATCTGGATGTCTTGAAAAAGATGGTAGTTATTTATAAAGTATTTGTAGGCAAGTTGTGTTTTTTCGCTAAAACCGGTTGGAGTTAAATGATATGTTATCCTTCTGGGATTCATCCCCTGCATCTTTACGTACCCTTTAGACACCAGCTTTCTGAGGGCGTAATTGATTGATGATATGTTCAATCCTATACGCACGGAGAGCTTGCGTTGGGATATTGATTCATCTTTCTCGATGTGAGACAGGATTTGGTAAGCTAATACGGACTCGCGTTTCATATATTGGTTATGTTATGAAATGTATTACTCTTTATGGCTAGAATTGCGGAAAAATGTAATTCCCTAGATTGATTCAAATATTGGACTTAATATTATATAGCGTTGATATATTATATAGCGTTGATGTATAAGGGATGGAAGGATTGGAACTAACTGCAAGCACAGCTTCGCCCCGTAAGTTACATACTAAACGTTTTAAAATAAAATGTTTAATAAAATTAACGTTTTATATTAAAACATTTTTATAATAAACAGTCAAGGGGTAATTTTAGATCTTTTTCGGGTATGCAAAAGAGCTCTGATTTAAAACATTTAATACACAATCAGACAATAAAACGCAATGATTACCAAATATTGTGCTAAAAAGCAACCAGCCTACCAGTCCTTACTTACCAAATCTTGTACATAATTATACCCAAGCTACTAAATATGTCAATACCAAAATACATGCTTAACTTATGATATTTTTAACATTTACAGTAGATTAGGCTGCCACGGTGAACCGGCTCGTATTTGAGGCTACGATGCGTTAGAACTGTTGTTTATATCGATCAAACTCTACTGCGCTATTATCACGTTTACACCAGTATGATTCACATGATTTTCCAATTTTACGCTCTAATAAATCCTTCCTGATCAGTCGCAAAAACAGACCTATTGGAGAAAAAACAAGAAAAAATATTATCCCCAGCAACACCCGGGTGTTAAACCAACCCAATACGCGCGCCGCAAACATCATAGGTATGTAAACCGGCTTTAAACCAATTGGAGCCGCAAACGATACGCATAAGACAACAAAGGACGCAATGAAATAATATTTAACATTTCCATAATGGCCCTTATAAAGTTGCAAACATGCAATCGCCGATAGAAGGCCTGTTAAACCAAACCCAAAGGTTCTAATATGCTTCTTTTCATCACCGTTTTTCATCATATCTTTTTACACCGCTATCTAGCCGGCTATCTTACCCCTTGGAACAACAGTTTAAAACAATGCATAAATAAAAGGAGCTAACGCGGAACTTTGTGTAAATACTATCAAAAACCCCAAAAGCGCTAAAACTATTATTATAGGGGCTAACCAGAATTTCTTGCGAATTTTCATAAAGTCCCAGAATTCCCTAACAATCGAAACCTTAGCCATTATCACCCACCCTCACAAAAACAATTACTAATTTAATCTAAAGTAAACTCTTTTTGCCAACCTTTGCCGCTCTCAACAGCAGTCTGCTTAGCTTTATCCAACAAAAAACCGCCAACAACCAAATAGTCCATTTCCGTCCGCATAAAACATCTGAAAGCGTCTTGCGGGCTGCAAACAATGGGTTCTCCCCGCACATTAAACGATGTGTTAATAACGACAGGACACCCCGTCTTCTTATGAAATTCATTTATAGTGTCATAATACAAAGAATTATCTTCCCTCGTAACTGTTTGCACCCTGGCGGAATAATCAACATGTGTAACCGCCGGTATCTCGGATCTGGCAATATTTAATTTATCAATTCCAAACAGACCTTTCTGCTCGGCGCTCATTTCAACCCTTTTTTCGTTATTTACCGGCGCAACTATAAGCATATAAGGACTGTCGCTATCTACGTTAAAATACTCGGAAACGCAACCCCTCAAAACAGACGGCGCAAAAGGACGGAAAGACTCTCGATATTTTATCTTTAAGTTCATGGTTGATTGCATATCCTTTGACCTGGCGTCGCCTATAATGCTTCTGGCTCCAAGCGCTCGCGGGCCAAATTCCATCCTACCCTGAAACCAACCAATCACCTTACCTTGCTCAATCAAATCGGCAACTCTTTCAGGCAATTCTCCATCTCGCAATTTTTCAAAATGCGCGCTGTTTTCAATCAAAACCTTTTCTATCTCGTCATCGGCAAAACCAGGCCCAAGAAAAGATCCGCGTTGGCTGTCGCGGCTATTTGGGGCCAACTCTCTCTTATTGTTTAAACATTGAAACCATATAAACATCGCAGCCCCAAGAGCCCCGCCGGCGTCTCCAGCCGCCGGCTGTATCCATATATTGTCAAACGGTCCTTCCCTCAAAATTTTGCCGTTGGCGACGCAATTTAGAGCCACGCCGCCCGCCAAGCAAAGATTTTTTTGGCCGGTCTCCTTAAACACATGTTTTGCCATGCGAAACATAACCTCTTCAGTGACTTCCTGAACCGACCTGGCAAGGTCCATCTCCTTTTGCCCCACTTTTGATTCCGGCTTTCTTGGCGGCCCGCCAAACAGCTTGTCAAACCTGCTATTCGTCATTGTAAGCCCGGCGCAATAGTTAAAATACTTCATGTTCAATTTATATGATCCATCCTCTTTCAGATCAATTAAATTGTCAAGTATAAGATCCACATATTTCGGTTCACCGTAAGGAGCGAGCCCCATGACTTTATATTCGCCGGAATTAACCCTAAATCCTGTATAGTAGGTAAACGCCGAGTACAAAAGGCCCAGCGAATGCGGAAACTTGATCTCCGACATAATATCAATCTTATTCCAGTCCCCAACCCCATAACTTGTGGTAGCCCACTCTCCAACTCCATCTATAGTCAAAATTGCGGCTTTCTCAAAAGGCGACGGATAGAACGCCGAAGCCGCATGCGATTCATGGTGTTCGGTAAACAGGATATCGCCTTCAAAATCCAGTTTGTTTTGAATTGTTTTGCGAATAAATATTTTTTCTTTGAGCCAAGTCGGCATCGCCTTTAAAAACATATTTATCCCCAATGGCGCATAAGCCAAAGCAGTGTATAATATGCGTTCAAACTTTATGAACGGCTTATCATAAAACACAACATATTGTAAAGAGCTAACATTTATTCCCGCTTCGCTTAAACAATAAGATATGGCGTTTGAAGGAAAATTAAAATCGTGCTTTTTCCTGGTAAAACGCTCTTCCTGAGCCGCGGCAATAATTTCCCCATCTTTTAACAGACAAGCCGCGCTGTCGTGATAAAACGCGGAAATACCAAGAATATACATTATAGAGCCACCTTCAAATTTAATAACAAATTCAAACGCAAAAATTCATACCCTTCCTAACTACAACAATTTTACATTTTTATTTTCATTGTCGCAATAAGGGTTTGGAAAAAATAACTTGGGGACAAATTAAGAAATGGCAATTGTGTTGCTCGCTACAAACACAGCTCCGCCCCGTGAATTACATAATAAACAGCCAAATGGTGGTTTTAGAACTTTTTCGGGAATGCAAAACCGCTTTGATGTAAAACATTTAATACGCAATCAGTCATTAAAAACGCGATGATTACCAAATATTGTATTACAAAGCAAGCAACCATTATTTACCAAATATTGTATACAATTATATCCAGGCTACTAAATATGTCAATACCAAAATATAACCTTAAACTGTTATATGTTTTACATTTACAGTAGATTAAGCAGTGACCGATGAATGCGTAAATTCACAAATTAATCTCATTTGCAGTAATTGCGGATTAAGATCAATATTTCACACAGCAATCATTTCCAGGGCTTCATTTGCGGCTTTCGCCGAAGCGCCGGGGTAGTCTATTATCTTTTTAACCTCTTTTAATTTATTGACGCACTTTTCACGCGCGCCTGCGTTGTCCATAAGTTCCAACGCGGATGAGACCATCCATTTGTAATCATTTTTCCGCATTAAACGTTCAGGCACAATAAACTCTTCCGCGTATTTATTCACAAGACTTAAATACGGAGTATGCATGAAAGGTTTTACCACAAAATAGGCGAGAGATGATATTTTATAAATTATCACCATGGGCTTCAAATAATAAGCGATTTTTAAGGTAACGGTACCTGAACAGGCAAGGCAGATTTTTGACGCGCTTACAACCTCCTGCAAATTGCCGACGACTATTTTGTATGGAATTGAAAACCGGCCGGCCTCTCTCTGCATGAACTCCAAATGACGCCTTTCAGAACATGAGATTAAGAATTTTCCGCCCGGCCTGGCTTTATGTATCATTTTTGCGGCTGTTAGCAGAATAGGCAAAAACTTTTCCACCTCCTGTTTACGGCTGCCCGGGAATAATGAAATAATATCATCCCCGTTTTCAGACTTAAGGCCGGCCGCGTATTCTTCATCAAAAGTTTCATTCCGCATGTAATCCGCAATCGGATTTCCAACGTATTTCACATTGACTCCGGCGTTTTTATAAAGATCAACTTCAAAAGGGTAGATAACAACCATTTTGTCCACAAGCTTTTTAACCTTTTTTACCCTCCAATTTGCGTGAGCCCATACTTGTGGGCTAATGTAGTACATAACAGGAATGCCTAACTTTTTAGCAGCCTTGGCAATATAGAAGTTTAGCCCGCAGAAATCTATCAATATCACAAGATCAGGCCTTTGCGTCCTAAAAAACTTTTTAGTGTCAGAAAGGATTTTAAAAAATTCAGGTATCTTTGCCAACGCGTGAAGCCACATTACCGATTGCTTTGTCATGTCGTGAACGCACCGCATCCCTGTGGCAATCATCTTTTCATTTCCCAAACCGTGTATTTCGATTTCCGGTTCTTTCTTAAGCAGCTCGATAATCAGATTAGACCCATGCAGGTCGCCTGATTGCTCGCCGGCGCTAATAAATATCTTTTTCATAATATGTTGCGGAAAAACCTCGAAGAGCTTCAAACTTTAATAATAAAGTAAAACAACGCATTAACAGGCAATATTATAGGCCCAATCAACCACACCAGCGGCACAAGAAATGATGTGTCTATGCAAAAAAGAGCGTATTTCACATCAAACGCAAATGTTATTAGACAGAAAAGAGGAATAAGGAATGTAAATGTTGTGAGGACGCAAAAGACAACTAAATGATCCCGGTAAAATATCTCGCCCGACATGTAAATGTTGAGCCCGTAAAACAAAATTGAAAACAGAATAGCGAGTTTAACCTTTTTGTAAAAATAGCATACCCCGGTTAAATATATGGCTATTGCGGAAAAAAACAATATTATTGGGTTTATAATAATCTCCATTGCGTTTATTATGAAAAAATGGCAATCTAAAATGAAATACTCAATATGGAACTAAGTATGTTTACGACAGTATGTTTCAAGCCTGATACATTGAACCCACTAGAAAGAGAGAAAACCTTTGCAGCCCTCTAAATCCCTAAAGATTTTAAATATTTTATATAATCATCCCTTATATCTTCGCGTTGCAATGCGGCATGAGTAATAGCTTTGACATAACCATCAGGTTGTCCCAAATCATAACGCGCCCCTTCAATTTCAACGCCTACAACGCGGCTGTTTTCAGCAAGGGTGTTAAGCATAACCGTTTGCGAATTATTTTCAGCCGACCGTTTAGAGCCTCTGGACTTTAGCAAATCAAAAATCTCGGACGTAAACAGATACCTTCCGATCGACACCATAACGCTACCGCTCTTTATTGTCTCAGGTTTTTCAACTATCTTTTCAGCCTCAAACAGGCCCCCTGTTTTTTTTCCATAAACAACGCCGTACCTCTTTCCTTTGGCGGCGGGCATCTTCTCTATTGCAATAGCGTTCTTCCCTGTCTCCATAAAAGCGGAGATCAGATTTGAGGAAAGCGGGGGTTCTGAAACAATTACGTCATCAGGGTAAGCAACCACAAATGGCTCGCCTCCCGTAAAATCACGGGCCAATTTCAACGCGTCTCCGGTTCCCGTCATGCTGCTTTGCCGAATAAATGTAAATTCAGCTTTAAATCCGGATATCTTTTTAATCAAACCGCTCTTTTTATTGGACGACAAAAACCACTCCAGTTCAACCTCACGGTCAAAATAATCCTCAAGCGCCTTTTTACGTCTGCTTGTAATTAAAAGTATTTTGGATATGCCCGAATCTACAAACTCCCTGACTATATATTCAATACTGGGGACATCAATAATGGGCAGCATCTCCTTAGGCACAGTCTTAGTCGCGGGAAAAAAACGCGTCCCATAGCCGGCCGCAAGGATTACGCCTTTTTTAACCGTTGATTTCATTTTTCCATTACAAGCGTTTTTTTTTATTGTCATAATTATAATTTCCGGTCAATAACCCGCCCCTCAATGGATTTAATAATTATCTCTATCTGCACATCAAAAAGAAGCGGATAAACACCCCTTATCCTGATTGGAACCTTGCTCTTTTTATCAACCCACAGCCCTATATCACCCTTAAGCCCAAACAACCCCCTAAACGACTTCTGCTTCTTTGCGTGAGCGTTTAGCGGATATGTTTCCAACTTTAGTGAAAAAGTGTCAAACACCCCTATTTCAGTCTCTATGGTCTCCTCGCCGATAGCGTGAACGTTCATCTCCCATAAATCACGCCCATCCACCAACCTCATAGTGTCGCTAACAGCCCCCACCTCCAACCGGCTGCTACGGGCTAGAAAAAAAGCGGACAAAAGGTCGTATGTAGGTATTTCATTCTCATGAACGGACCTGACCCTCCAAGTGTAATGGGCCCAATCCTTGCATTTCCTGCAATGAGCTTTTGCCCCCTCCTCATTATAAACATAGTGCGCGTCAATTTTACACCCATCCCGATTCTTGCAGTGCTTCATCTTTACATACTCTATCTTGTCCTTATAAAAAACCAACTTCCTTTTACGCCTTTCAGACCCGGACTGAGTATTGGTTGACAAAACAGGCAAGAGGGTTTCGCTGTCAATATACGATTTTGAGTCAATATTTAATTTATATCCAAACCCATCGCCCTTCGCCGAACCGGTAATCACATAGCAATCCTTTTCTCCCTGCTTCTCTTTGCCTATTTCAAAAACGGCGCTGCCTTTGTTAAGCCCGAACGCGTTTTTCATTTTCCATAACCTGACGTCATAAACAACCTTTTCGCCAACGCGAAAATTCCCGGCAAACCTTTTGCCTTCAGACGACACAGGCGCAACTGTTTCTTTTTTCAAAATCGGAGAGCTTTCAGGATACGGAGTCCCGGAGCTTTCAAAATCAGGTTCCATGACTTTAGAAGGTTTTGACTCCTTAATATCAGAGAATATGGCCGGCATTGGAGTTTGCCTGGGAATTTCAGTCTCATAATATACTGGTTTTTCAGGTTCGTCTTTTTTTGAAAACCATAAACATGAAGAAAACCCAAATCCGCAAATCAACGCAACCGCTACAATTTTATACACTTTAATATTCATTATTCCCTTAAATAAATCTAAACACATAGCCTAAAGAAACAGTCATTATAATTTTTGATATGATAAAACAAAACCCTGCGTATATCAATTAAAACATGCTTATTAGCATTACGCCCGCAACCATTACAGCGCAACCCAACAGCCTCTCCCTGATATTGGACTCTTTAAAAAACACTGCCCCAAAAATAACTCCGAAGACCATGCTTGTGCGTTTAACAGATATCATATACGCCACATCTACCATGCTTATAGCTTTAAAATGGCAACCTATGGCAACGGCAGCCACGCACCCTATAGCAAAAAACAACGCCGGCCTTGAAACCATATCAACCATAGGCGTCCTGTATTTAAATATTAATATAAGAAAGATTATAGCCGCCTCGGCCACGGGGTCAAACATGCAAAAAAACATAGGGCTTGAATGGCTGACCGCTATCTTGCCGAGACATGACGATATGCTGAAAAGGAATGCCACGATTATCATTAAAACCGAGCCCTTTTCGCGGAAAATTGATTTGAAAGGCCCGGCCAATCCTTCGCGTCTAGTATGGACATTAAGCAGATACGCGCCGGCTACAACCAGAAAAATGCCGCACAGCGCAATTTTACCAGGAAATTCGCCAAGCAGCAGGAATGAAGTTCCGATTAGAAAGACAGGAGTTAACGCTAAAAAAGGCAAGGTTAATGATAACGGAGAAACACTAATCGCCTTTATGTAAAGCAACAGCGCAAGAAGGTCTATAGGCAAAAGAACGCAGCAAACCATGGCAAAAGTTAAATCAAGAGCCGGCATCTCAATAAATGGTATAAGAGCCAACAAAAACGGCGCGGCGTACGCGACCCTTACCCATGCGACCAGGCACGTCCCGCTTTTGGCCATGGCCCCTTTGCACAACGCGTCAGCGCCTGCCACGCTTAGGGCGCAAAGCAACGCGAAACTAAACCAGTTCATAATTTTTAAATAGCCCGCATTAATCTTTCAACTTGAATAAGCTTTCAACAATTAAACTATTCCGCATTCGCGAATCTTATCAATAATAATCTTTATGTTCTCTTCCATTGTCTTATCCTCGGTGTCAACTATAATGTCCGGATCAAGAGGCTCTTCATACGGTGAAGAGATGCCTGTAAATTCAGGTATCTTGCCGTCTATCGCTTTTTTATAAAGGCCCTTTGGATCGCGGTGAATGCATGTTTTCAAACTGCATTTAACAAACAATTCAAAGAACCTCCCTTTAGGCAAAAGAGACCTGGCAATATCCCTTTGCGCCCGCGAAGGCGATATAAATGTGCAGACCACAATAGTTCCATGATCGTAGAGAACCCTTGCAACCTCGCCGACTCTACGTATATTCTCGTTTCGCTCCTTGTCCGTAAAACCCAGGTCCCTGCACAATCCGTGACGCATATTGTCTCCGTCAAGCACGGCAGTGTGGCAACCAAGGTCAAACAAAGCTTTGTCCAGACTCTTTGCTATAGTGGATTTGCCGGCTCCGGACAACCCGGTCAACCAGATTACCGCAGCCTTATGTTTGTTGCGTTCCTCCCTTTTGTCAAGAGGAACGGCAATTGATTCTCTGGTTACATTGCTTGACCGGTCAACAACGCCGGCCACAGTCAATTCAGGTTTGAGCGACTCTTCAAGGCTGCGCAACGGCTCCCTTATCATTCCAACGCCAACTGTAAAATTGTTGTCCGGGTCAATTATTATAAAACTGCCGGTCTCGCGGTTTTTATTGTAGCTGTCAAACATTATCGGTTGAGTGGAGCTTATCTCCACACGCGCGATCTCGTTAAGCCCCAACGTCTCAGCCTCTTTGCGATGAAGCGTGTTTACATCAATAACATAATCAAGCTTGCTTACAAAAGCCTTCACGGTTTTTGTAGTGTGTTTAATAACATAGTTCTTGCCGATTTTAAGCGGCTCGTCGTACATCCAGCAAATAATCGCGCTAAATTCCCGGCTTATCTCAGGAATGTTGTGCCGCCGAACAATCATATCGCCTCTGCTGATGTCAATCTCGTCCTCAAGCGTAAGCGTAACAGACAGCGGGGCGCAGGCAACTTCAAGATTGCCGTCAAAAGTCACAATCTCCTTTACTTTTGAAGTTTTGCCTGAAGGCAATACAGCAACCTCCTCGCCTACCGCAATTGTCCCGGATACAATCTTGCCCGCGTAACCGCGAAAATACAGGTCCGGCCTTACCACATACTGAGTCGGAAATCTAAAATCCAATAAATTAAGGTCCGAGCTTACATGCACATTTTCCAGAACGTGAAGCATCGTCGGGCCGTCAAACCACGACATATTCTCGCCCTTTGCTACCACATTATCCCCCTTAAGGGCGGAAATAGGTATGTAAGTAACGTCCTTTATCTCAAGCTTTTTTGAAAATTTGTTATAGTCATCAACAATCGACAGGTACACATCCTCATCATAATCAACCAAATCCATCTTGTTAACGCCCACAACCAAATGCGGCACCTGCAATAAGCTTGCGATAAAACCGTGCCTTTTCGACTGCTCCAACACCCCTTTTCGAGCGTCAATAAGTATAATCGCAAGGTTCGCGGTCGATGCCCCGGTCACCATATTGCGCGTGTATTGCACATGCCCCGGCGTGTCCGCAATTATATACTTTCGCTTCGGCGTCTGGAAATAGCGGTAAGCCACATCAATAGTAATGCCCTGCTCGCGTTCAGCCGCCAGCCCATCAGTGACCAAAGCCAGATCAACCTCGCCCGACCCTTTGCGTTTGGCCACTTTTTCAACAGCCTCAAGCTGGTCTTCGTAAATATTATTAGTTTCGCAAAGCAACCTGCCTATCAAAGTAGACTTGCCGTCATCAACGCTTCCAACAGTGGTAAGCCTTAACAACTCTGCCTGACCCTCATTTTTGCCTGTAGTCATAATTAGAAATACCCCTCTTTTTTCTTCTCTTCCATTGAGCTGTCCGAGCCATGATCAATTATGCGGTTTTCACGTTCGGATTTTCTGGCGGATTCAAGCTCAGATATTATTTCATCCAGATTCGAGGCCGACGATGCCACAGCCCCGGTGCACGGCATGCAGCCAAGGCTCCTGAACCTGCACTTAACGACCTCAACCTTCTCGTCCGGCTTTAAAATAGTCGTCCGGCTATATGGGACAAGCATTCCGCCTCTTCTAACAATTTCGCGCTCCTGCGCGTAATAAATAGGAACAACCGGCACCTTTTCCAGTTGCAAATAACGCCAGATGTCCTGCTCGGTCCAATTGCTTAAAGGAAATACGCGTATCGACTCCCCCTCATTAATCCGGCAGTTGTAAATGTTCCACAGTTCGGGACGTTGGTCTTTTGGATTCCACTGCCCAAACTGGTCGCGAAAGGAAAATACCCTCTCCTTTGCCCTTGATTTCTCCTCCTCGCGTCTGGCGCCGCCAAACGCAGCGTCAAATCCATGCTTTCTGAGCCCGTCCAAAAGCCCCTGAGTCTTTAATTTAGCGCAACACCTGTCAGTGCCCACTTTAGAAGGATGCGTGCCTTTTGTTATCCACTCCTCATTGCGCTCAACAATCAGATTAGCCCCAATCTCCTTTACAAGCTTATCCCTGAATTCAATCATCTCCGGAAACTTGAAGCCCGTATCGATATGCATAAGCGGGAAAGGTATCTTGCCCGGATAAAACGCCTTCTGAGCAAGCCTGACCATTACCCCCGAATCCTTGCCGATTGAATAGAGCATAACCGGCTTTTTAAACTCCGCAGCCACTTCCCTTATTATATGGATAGATTCCGATTCCAAATTTTTTAAATAGGCCAAGTCAATATTGTTCATAAAAAATCCCTATATAATTACCCTGCACAAATTTATATTTTATAAGATTATAATTTATTAAAAAAATCCAAGCCTTTTGCTTTTCTTTACGTAAAACAAAAATCGCAGATTTTTACCGCAACTTTAAATCACTTTTAACTTTAGTCACTTTTCCCTTATCTAACCATCTCCCTCGTTAATTAAAACAGGACACCCCTGTTTATCGCGGTCAAGCCACGATTTGATTGCAAACTCCTCAATCCTCCCTTTTGAATCCTTAACCTGCCAGATAGTGTTCCCTTTTGAGATGCGAGCCTTTAATGACGACCCATTGCCCCCAATCTGCAACGGCAACCTCAGCTCAATCGCGTGCTTCGGGCACACCTTTACGCAAGCCGCGCAAACCCAGCACGCCCCCTGATCGCGGATCGTAGCCTTCCCATTCTCCTTGCGGTACAACAGATCGCCCGGGCAGATCCTCTCGCACATAGACTCCCTGCTATTCCCGCACCCATTGCAAACACTCTCATCAACTAATATGCTCATGATAACCACCCAACCCGAAATAACTTAACAGTTTAACAATTTATCAATTTAACGGCCTTTTAATTATTTTAATCCTGCCGCTCTCGGCGTCATAAACAGAATTAACAAATTTCAGCCAGAAACCATCATCACGGTCAGGATAATCAACCCGCGTTTGATAACACGGCCATCGCGTCTCCTTCCTGTAACACAGATGCTCAACCAAAACCTTTGCCACATCAATCCTGTCAACTATCTCAAGACTGCCAACCAGCTCATAACTATCCTCGGCGGTTAAATCTTTTATATGGCCCGACAACTCAACCAAAAGATCGCCGGCCTGCTTCAACCTCTTGTTGTTAAGCTCATAATTGGTTGATATACCGCCGGCGTACTCATCCATAATTTTTTGAAGCCTCTCCTCCATCTCCCGGGGGCGAATGCAATTCATCTTTTTATTTAACAAAGGCGCGCTAACCCTTGCCCTCTCCATCTCAATATCTTTTTCAGAAACCGGGCCGTTCTCTAAACCTTTTATATCTTCCAATATCGTCTTTACCGCAATCCTGGCCTCAACCCACGCCCCGCTAACATATTTTTTCGGAGCCCCGCCCGCCACGTCGCCCGCAGCGTACAAACCCTTGACGGTAGACCTGCGGTCAACATCCACCCAGTACCCGGCCTCCGCGTGACCGCCCTCGACAAAAGGCTCCGAACCATTTATCTCTACGCAACTAAGCTTCCTGTCAAGCTCCTCATCCGCCCACAAAAGCACAATCGCCGGGCTCATGCTTAAGAAGTCCTCTTTCAACTTCCTGGTTGCAACCTCATCAAGATGCGAAGCGTCCAGATAGCAAGGCCCCCGGCCCGCCTTGTTTTCCAAAATAGTCGCGTACAACCTGTATGGCGTAACACACTTGCGCCCGCCAAAACACTCATACCTCTCAGCCAGATACGACTCCCCGATAGCGTTCACCTGCTTTGCCCCAACGCCGACAGCCAAAGTTCCCGTAGGCGAATTAACATCCTTAACGCGCAAAGCCACAAACCTGTTCTCAAAAGATGTCATCTCCGCGCCTATTCGTATGCCCATCGCAAACCCGGTTCCCACATTCCAGGGGCAGTACCACATCAAATTCCTCGCGCTCCCCTCATTGTTCGGCTTATAAAGCCTTGAAGCGCCGCCCGTCGTCACCAACACAGCCTTTGCCTCCACCACATAAAGTTGCATATCCCTTATGCCGAACCCATACGCCCCAATCACCCTATCCCCGTCATATATAAAATTGGTCGCCACAACCCTGTTAATAATTTTCGCCCCCGAACGTTTTGCCGCCTCGGCAAGGATCGGCTTCAACCTCTCCCCATGTATCCTTATGCTCCTACGCCCCCTCATCTTGTAATAGCCGTTCCGATCCCTCTCTATAGGCAATCCCCACTGCTCAACCTTGTCAACAGCGCTGTTTACGCCAAGCGCAATAGAGCGCACCAAATCTTCCCTGATAAGCCCCATAAACTCATTCTTTATATAATCAACAAACGTCTCCGGCGTTTCCCCCGGATTAAGATAGGCATTAATAGCGTTTATCCCCATTGCCAAACAGCCGCTACGGTCAACATTGGCCTTTTCCATCACAATGCAATCCAGGCCCGGAGCCGAATCTTTAAGCTCCGTCGCCGCAAAACATCCCGCAGCGCCCCCGCCCACAATCAACACATCAGTTCTTAAACGTTTTATTTTTATATTGTTATCCATCTATTTTGCCTGTTAAAAGCAGTGACTAAAGTGAGCTAAAGTTAAAAGTGATCTAAAGTTTATGTAAAAATTTTCAATTTTTTGATGTTTAATTTGTTAAAATCCAAAAATCTTTGATTTTTACCAAAACTTTAGGCATTTTAGCTCACTTTTAACTTTAGTCACTTTTAACAAAGAAATTCAAGCCGGCCATAAAATCAGGGAGGCTTAATTGGCCAGTCTTAACCAGCCTTAACGGTTTTACTTTGGCTCTTTTTCGCCGACGTCTCATCTGAAATAAGGTTCTGCAAAGTCACGTCCTCCATGCTTGTAAGCATGGCGTCATACATCTTCTGCCACAACTTCTTAACCACGCACGACGATTCCGATGGGCATAAAGGTGAAAACGATATCCTCTCATTCACGCAGTCCGAAGGAGCCAACGACCCCTCAAACAATTCAATAATCTCCCTAACTCCAACCTCATCGGGATTTCTGGCCAGGTAGTGCCCTCCTGCCGCGCCCCTTACGCTTATAATAATCCCCGCGTTTTTCAACGTTAAAAGTATCTTATCAAGAAACGACACCGGAATGTTCCGTTTTTCAGCTATCTGCCTGCTTAACACAAAACCCTTGCCGAATTTTTGCCCAAGCTCCAGGAGAGCCAACACCGCGTATTCTGTCTTGCTAGATAATTTCATGTTTTAACGTAACGCCCATCCGCGCATGAGCGCAAACCATTCTTGACTTTCTTGACATTGTTGACTTAATCGGCAACAAAGGAAAGATTATATCCAAAAAAACATTTTTGTCAATATTTTTGTTTTTAAGAGCACGGTTTTGAGGCTATCTACATTCACATTCTTGATGTAGCGCAGGCGCGTTCCCGCGCCATGACGTTTGAAGGAGATATTTATATTTGGAGTTTCACTTTGGCTGGAGCAGATTTGGCAGGAGCAATTTACAAGATTGCTCCTGCCGGAAGTAAGTAGTATCTGTTGCGGAAAGGGTAATTTTGTTTGAAAATTTTGGCCGAAAAACCTCCTGTGCCCTAACTCTGGTTAGAATAGAAAATATTTTCCGTTTTTGATTAATTTCTAATCACTTTTCATGTATTTAATTGTTTTTT